>CAXBJF010000039.1:0-36152 GCA_963976005.1 uncultured Flavobacteriales bacterium
AAATTTGCCGAATTGAATAATTTCCAATTTTGACTTTCTGAGGAAACCCTAATTAATTTAGAGGCTGTCTAAAAAGTCTTTTATATTCAGTTTGTCAGGTTGAGCTTGTCGAAACCGATATTGATTATCAGTAAGTTAAATATTTCGACAGGCTCAATATGACATAGGAATTGACTTTTTAGACAGCCTCTTTTATTATCAAAAAAGATGAAATAAACCCTTTCTTGTTAATTCTTTGTTTATACAAATCATAACAAAACCGAATTACTTATCTTTACACCCTCAAAACTTGATATTTTTTGATAAATGAAAATTGATAAAACATTAGAAGAATTTGAATCTTTAGGAAATAACCATATTGGCACATCTTCCAGCACACCCATGCGAAAGGATGCGTTTAAACTTTCAAATGAAGAAAAAATAGACATTATCAAGGATGATGTACGGCATATTTTGGAAACCTTAGGCCTTGATTTAAATGACGATAGTTTAAGTGGCACGCCCAATAGAGTCGCTAAAATGTTTGTTAAAGAAATTTTTGGGGGCTTAAACCCAGAACGAAAACCAAGTGCTTCTACCTTTGAAAATAAATATAAATATGGGGAAATGCTGGTTGAAAAAAACATAACGGTTTATTCTACTTGTGAGCATCATTTACTTCCTATTGTTGGTAGAGCCCATGTTGCCTATATTTCAAATGGCACCGTGGTTGGCTTGTCAAAAATGAACAGAATTGTTGACTATTATGCTAAAAGACCTCAGGTACAGGAGCGGTTAACGATACAAATTGTAAAAGAACTTCAAGAAGTTTTAAATACTAAAGATGTTGCCTGTGTTATTGATGCCAAACATTTATGTGTAAATTCAAGAGGCATTCGGGATATTGAAAGCAGTACCGTAACCTCTGAATTTGGCGGTAAATTCAAAGAAAAGTCAACCCGCAGGGAGTTTTTAGATTATATTAATTTAGAAACTAAATTTTAGTTAAAACAACCACAATCAAAGCATGCCACTATATCAGCATAACCAAATAAAAATATACAATTCACTTTCCGGCCAAAAAGAAACATTCACACCTATTAACCAAGGCTATATAGGAATGTATGTTTGTGGACCCACGGTTTATAGCAATGTGCATTTGGGAAATGTAAGGACTTTTATGTCTTTTGATGTCATTTTTAGGTATTTGAAGCATTTAGGCTATAAAGTTCGTTATGTTAGGAATATTACAGATGCAGGGCATTTAGAAAATGATGCTGATGAAGGTGAAGATCGTATTGCTAAAAAAGCACGTTTAGAACTTATTGAACCTATGGAAGTTGTTCAACGTTACACCGTTGATTTTCATAATATTTTAAACACCTTTAATTTTTTACCACCAAGTATTGAGCCAACAGCAACTGGTCATATTATTGAACAAATTGAGCTTATTAAAACCATTCTTGAGAATGGATTTGCGTATGAAATAAATGGTTCTGTGTATTTTGATGTTCACAAATTCAATGAAACCCATGATTACGGAAAATTAAGCAAACGAAAACTTGAAGACTTAGTTCACAATACTCGAGAATTAGACGGACAATCTGATAAAAAAAACCCTCAAGATTTTGCCCTTTGGAAAAAAGCCGAACCACAACACATCATGCGTTGGCCTTCACCATGGAGCGATGGATTTCCCGGTTGGCATTTAGAATGTACTGCAATGAGCACCAAATACTTAGGGAAACATTTTGATATTCACGGAGGCGGAATGGATTTGAAATTTCCGCATCATGAATGTGAAATTGCTCAAAATGAAGCCGCCAAAGGACAAACACCTGTAAATTATTGGATGCATGCCAATATGCTTATCATGAACGGGAAAAAAATGGCTAAATCTACCGGTAATTTTATTTTACCAGATGAAATATTTTCTGGTGACAACTCCAATATCACCAAAGCCTTTTCCCCAAGTGTTGCACGATTTTTTATGTTACAAGCACACTATAGAAGTATTCTGGATTTTACCAATGACGGTCTTTTATCAAGTGAAAAAGGATTTAATAGATTGATGGATGCTATTAATCTATTAGATGACTTAAAATCTTCTGATACGTCTTCTATTGATATAAATTCATGGAAACAATCTTGTTATGACGCCATGAATGACGATTTTAACACACCTATTTTAATTGCAAATTTATTTGAAGCAGCTAAATATATCAATCAAGTTAAAGATGGTTCTGAAACATTAACTGCTGAAGATTTATCGACTCTGAAAAACACCCTAAATGCTTTTGTTTTTGATGTTTTAGGACTTGAAAATATGACTAAAACGGAGTCTGGAACCGATAAATTATCAGGAGTGGTGAGCGTACTCATAAAATTAAGACAAGAAGCCAGGGCAAATAAAGATTTTGCTTTATCCGATAAAATTCGTGATGAACTGGCAACAGTTGGTATTCAGTTGAATGATGGTAAAGAAGGAACTACCTTTAGCCTCTCCTAAATCCTCTCCAAAAGAGAGAGATTTATAACGTTTCAAAATGAAAAAACTACCCATAGCACCATTTTTATTTTTAATCAAAGTATATCAAACATTGATATCACCGTTAACACCTGCGTCCTGCAGATTTCAACCAACATGTTCTCACTACGCTAAAGAAGCTTTAGAAAAGCATGGGTTGTTAAAAGGTGGAAAATTGGCTATAAAACGCATTTTTAGCTGCCACCCTTGGGGCAAAAGTGGTTATGATCCGGTTCCTGATAATAATAAAGAAAATCAATAGCCTCATTGGGAACCTTTCGACTGTCTCTCAAAACAGCCTAAAGTGAAGCAATCTCTCACCATACTTATAAACGTCATGGAGAAGAGTAAGTTTATAATGCGCACTGTCGAAGAAAAGCAATCTCACCTTACGTTACTAAAACAAATATATTTCTCACAATAAACAAATTGCTTCATTTCATTATATTTCATTCGTAATGACTTTGGTTTTATTATAAAAATACATATAACTGTGTATATCTTTTAAAAACCAAAAAACACTAACTTCGTTTAATTTCATTTCGAATAAACAATATAAAAATAGTTTCTATGAGTAAAATCCAAAAGCAGCAAATCCTAATTCTGGGGTTGCTCGTGTTTCTTTTCAGTATGAATGTGGAAGCACAAAAATTCAAAGTGTCATATACCACAGACGCCTATGAAGGACCATTTACAGGCAAGGTGATATTATATTTATCTAAATATGGTAAAACCCCAAAAGACCTTAATTACGGGATGCCACTATTTTGTGTTTTCTCAACAACAGTAAATAATGTAAAACCAAATGCAACCATATTAATTGATGATTCGGCAATTGCCTACCCTGTAAAACTATCAGATATTGAAAGAGGTGAATATTATGCCCAGGCTGTTTGGGACAGAAACAACGGAGGTAGAAATATTGGAAATAGTCAGGACAATATGTATAATGAACCTATAAAAATTAATCTTACTAAAAATTTCGATGAAACTTTTTCCATTAACTGCAGCTCCAAAATACCGATGCCTAAGTTTGAAGAGACTGATTATGTGAAAGAACTCAAAGCTCCTTCCACTCTCCTGTCTTCATTCTATAAAAAAGATATGACTATTGATGCCGCCATTATTCTTCCGGCAGAATATTATAGTGAACCAACCCGAATGTTCCCAGTACTCTATAAAGTTTCAGGTTTTGGAGGAGATTATCATTCATATTCAGGTAAAGATGCTAAAAGCAGCCCGATTGATTCTATCCATTGTATTACTGTTTTTCTGGATGGAAACTGTCCTACAGGGCATAGCACTTATGCAAACAGTGCCAATAACGGACCGTGGGGAGATGCACTTGTTAATGAATTGATTCCATTGATTGAAAAAAATTTCCGATGCAATGGCGCGCGTTTCCTCACAGGACACAGTAGTGGTGGATGGACCGTGGCATGGCTTCAGGTAAATTACCCAAAAGTATTTGCAGGTTGCTGGTCAAGTGCTCCTGACCCCGTTGATTTCAGGAACTTTCAATTAGTGAATATTTATGACGATAAAAACATGTATTATGATGAAGAAGATAACATTAGAATGGATGGAACCATTGCAGGAAGAATTCCCTGGGTTTATCTGAAGGATGATTACCTTATTGAAAATGTGTTGTACCGCGGGGAACAGTATCAGTCCTGGAATGCTGTTTTTGGCGACATGACAAAAGACGGCGTGCCCGAATCTATTTGCAATGTCAACACTGGTGATATTGACCCTGTAGTGGTATCTCATTGGAAAAATTATGATATTTCATTGATTTTGAGAAATCATTGGGAAGAACTTAAACCTGACCTAGATTCCAAAATAAGATTTTCGGTAGGTACTGATGATAACTTTTTTCTGGATAAGTCGGTGATATTATTGGAACAGGAAATGAATAAATTAAATTCAAATTTTGAATTTGCATACTATCCGGGTGACCATTTTACAGTGGGTTTTGAAACTTATTATAAAGACGGATATCAGTTCCTGGCAAAAAGATATGCTGAATGGTTGATTCAACAGCCATAAACAAAAAAATAAAACAATGCCTTATAACCATCTAAACAGATAGCTTCATTTCATTGTATTCCATTCGCAATGACGAAAAGTATTTTGTTAACATCATAACAAGAAACCTTCCGTCATTGCGAACGAAGTGAAGCAATCTCATGAATCTTCACCAAAACCTCAAATAAAAAACGTCATTGCGAGTCCCGATAGCTCCTAAAATCCGCATGTCTTAAATAATCACGTTTATTTTGTTGAGATTTGGTTAGATTTCATTTTTGTGATTGACAATTTGACTTTTTTATATAGAAATCTTGACCTCAATTGGAAAACATTGATTTTCAACTGTTCCAGAGTGCCTGTTTTGACTTTTTGGGCAAAGGGATCCCATTGCCCCATGGGTTTTTTTGTTTTAAAATTTGTTGAATGTGGCCTGTTTTACTAGGTTTTATAATGTATGTGGCCATAAATTGACAATACTTTCTGTCGGCCCACTGTTATCCAATTGCTTGTAAGATTATAAACCTGAACAGGAATTTTTTCATTCTGAAATTGGGCTTTGGCCCTTTATGTTTTTTTGAGAATACCTTTATGATATTGTTGTAGGGGTTTCTGCACATAGCTGCAAAATATAAAAACACGTTGTTGTCTGCCAAGCTGGAAAAAGGCATATGGCCCCACCCAAAATCGTTTTTCAGTATATCAAACTGTTTTTCCATAGCGCCCCTTTGGTTGTAGAAACGGTACACCTCGGCAGCGTTCTTGCCCTTGTTGTTGGTCACTATGGGCCGGTATTCGTAGTCGTCCTGTGTAAACAGGCCGGTCTGCTTGCTTTTGCTCTTTTGTTTCCTAATGACCAACCTATAAGTTTGGTTGTGTTTGTCTTTTTCAAAAGGTGTGAGTTCGGTCTCGCCCACAAAAACCTTGTTGCCCTTACTGTCCCTGGTTTCCGTCCAATCGGTAATGGCGTTGAAATATTTTTCAACGTAACTGTTCCTTCCCCCGATAAAAAAATTGGTGCAATGTTTGGTGACCGTTTTTATAACTTCCAGTTGGTATGAAGCGGCATCTGCCCTGAAATTGTCAATTGGCCCAACATTGTTCTGTTTTAACTGTCCGAACATGTTCTCCAGGGTTTCGGCCTGAAAGGGTTTGGCATCGCTGTTCCCGTTCCTGTTCTCGATATATAAAATGTTATCGGTGTTGATCGTGGCCACACCTGGCTGGTAGCCCCTGCCCCGTTTGTAGTTGCGCTTACTGTCCTTCTTTTCGGCAAAGATAATCGTGTTGTCGTAGTCCACCGTAAGTTCTTCTTGGTCGAAGGCGCCCAATTTGTCCAGTAGCTCGGTGTTCAGCTTGGCCAGGTTGTCATTTCTGTTCACATCGTGCTCCACGGTGCCCCTTTCGGTCCTGCAGGTAAAACTTGGTACGGCCAGTTGTTTTAACCTGTCCAGGACCCTGTCCGCACTGGGTATTTTGCAGAACGGGTTCTTACCAAGGTGCTGCTTCAGGTTGATGTTTATGTCCTCGATACAGTCGCCACCACAGTAATAGATACTTAAAAAAGAGTGGAAAATGTCCTTCCAGTTATATTGGGACTGGTTGGCCAATGGCGGTAGGTTGCTTTCCAATGTGGATTGGCATTGAAGTCCATTTAAATGCTCATATATAAAGTTTATGCCACCAAACGCATTTAATTGCTTACGGTTTATTATTTTCATAACGTGTTTGTGAGAACCACTGATTTAAGTGAAAAACACGAAGCCGCAAAACCTTTTTAACCAAGGTTTTGCGGTATATTTTGTTAATAACTTGCGGATTTTAGGAGCTATCGGGAGAAGCAATCTGTAAATCACAAGTTATTGGTTTACAGATTACTTCGAAATAAAAATTTCTCGCAATGACGGTTAATATATACTTTTTAGACAGCCTCTTTTATTTCAATTTCAAAAATTTACTCTTTCATAAATGCGTCCATAACGTCATTACTAACGCCCATATTACTGAATCCTCCATCATTATATAAGTTTTGTAATGTAACGCGTTTTGTAAGGTCACTAAACATGGCTACTGTATAATTCGCACAATCGAGAGCTGTTGCATTTCCAAGAGGGGACATTTTATCAGCATAAGCAATAAAACCTCCAAACCCTTTCACACCTTGACCAGCCGTAGTTGGGGTTGGTGATTGAGAAATAGTATTGACCCGAACTTTTTTATCTTTTCCAAAGAAATAGCCAAAACTACGTGCAATACTTTCAAGATAAGCCTTATTGTCTGCCATATCATTATAATCTGGAAATACACGTTGTGCCGCCATATAACTTAAAGCAACAATACTTCCCCATTCATTCATAGCATCCGCTTTATATAAGGTTTGCATCACTTTATGAAATGACATAGCAGAGACATCTGTTCCCTTTTGGGTCCACTCATAATTTTGATTTGTATAATGATTTCCTTTTCTAACATTTATTGACATACCTATTGAATGTAACACAAAATCAATCTTACCTCCTAATATCTCCATTGATTTTGCTACCAAATTTTCTAAATCCTCAATAGAAGTTGCATCCGCAGGAATAATTTGAGAACCCGTTTTTTCTGCAAGTTCATCTATTTGTCCCATTCGCATTGCAATTGGGGCATTACTAAGTACAAAAACGCCACCTTCTTCATGAACGCGCTCTGCAGTTTTCCAAGCAATTGAATTTGAGTCTAATGCTCCAAAAATGATTCCTTTTTTTCCTTTTAGTAAATTGTATGACATGTTTTGTTTAGTTTATAGTTGGTATAATAATAGTTGTATTTCGGCTTCAAAGATACTAATTAATTAAGTAATTCTTTTGCATGTGCCATAGCAGATGATGATATTTCAAAACCTCCAAGCATTTGTGCTATTTCAACAATCCGTTCATCATGATTTAATCTTACAAGGTTGGTTCTTGTCACCTCATTCACATCTTCTTTAAATACCTTGAAATGTGTATGCCCCTTAGCTGCAATTTGTGGTATATGCGTAATTGAAATGACTTGCATAGTTTGACTCATCAACACCATAATATCACCCATTTTATTTGAAATTTCACCAGAAACACCAGAATCTATTTCATCAAAAATAATAGTTGGTAATTGAATATATGTTGATAAAATTGATTTAATGGCCAACATAATTCTTGATAATTCTCCTCCAGAGGCTGCTTTTTTAAGCTCGTTAAATTGCCCGCCTTTATTCGCAGAAAATAAAAAAGTCAATTCATCTTTTCCATTGAAATAAAAATTATTACCATAGCTAGTTTGTATTTGAAATTGCGCATTTGGCATCCCTAAACTTGCTAAAATAGATTCTAACTGGTTTATTAATTTAGGAATTGCTTGTTCCCTATTTTCGTGAATAGTTTTCGAAATAATATTTAATTGAGACGTTTTTGTTTCAATTTCATTTCTTTTTTTCTGAATAGTCGCGTCCAGGTTTTCTGTGATTGCAACTTTTTCATCTAACTCATTTTTTACCTGAAGTAGCTCAGAGATATTAATTGATGCATGTTTTTGCATCAAATTATTAATTCGTAATAATTTAGCATTAACCTCTACTAACCTATTTGGATCCGCTTCCAGATTATCATGTAAGTCATTAATTTCCTTAAATACATCATCCATTTCAATAAAGCTACTTTGTACCCTTAAAAACAAATCCTCATATTTTGAAGAATACCCTTTTAACTTATTGAAGTTATTTTTTAACCCATTAAGTGATGTTAAAATTCCTATTTGCTCATCATTCAAGAGTTGATATGACTCTGAAAGCTTTTCTTTAATGGCTTCTACATTACTTAAAGTTTCATGCTCTTCCTCAAGTAACTCTAGCTCCCCATCAATAAGATTTGCTTCAACCAATTCATTCAATAAAAATGAATTATAATCATGTTCTTTAATGGCTTCTGCTTGAAAATCAAGAAGGTCTTTAAGTTCCTTTTCAAGTTTTTTGAATTGTTTCAATTCCAGCTTAAAATGTTGAAGATGCTCTTCGTTTTTTGCCAAGGCATCAATCACCTGAAATTGAAAATCGTTACTTATAAGCTGTAAGGTTTCATGTTGTGAATGAATATCTATCAAGCGTTCTCCTAGAAGTTGAAGGCTATTCAAATTAACCGGTGAGTCATTTACAAACGCTCTGGATTTGCCTGAAGGCAAAATTTCCCTGCGAATAATAGTTTGAGATTCATAATCAAAACCTTCAGAATCAAACAATTTTTTAAGATGGTAATTACTGACGTTAAAAACAGCTTCAATGACACATTTTTGAGACGTATCTTTTAAACTACTTAAATCAGCACGCTTTCCTAGAATTAAGGACAATCCACCTAGAAGAATAGATTTTCCGGCGCCGGTTTCACCTGTAATTATTGACAATCCTGTATTAAAATTAACTTGAAGATTATCAATTAAAGCATAATTTTGAATGGATAGCGATGTTAACAAGGCGTGTAAACGTATTAAAAGATTATCAAACTAAGATAGTTGAGTTTTACTGTTAATCAAACTTAAAACTTAATATTTCTCCATTTGCTGGAATAAGTTGGGGCTACTTTTTGCAAGGCTTCTTTAATGCTGGCTATATTCACATTTGGCCCTTCACTAAATATTTGCTCAATCTCATCTGCTTTTGCATCAAAAAAAGTTCGCAATAAAAATGAATTTGGTCTTCGATTATTCATGATTTCAAATAATTTTATAGCATCAGCAATTTTTTCCTTTCCTGTTTTAGCATTATCAGCCATAACATCCAATCCATCCCTATGATATTGATACATGACATCTCTAAATTCTTTAAAGGTGGGCGATAATAAGTTATCTATTAAAGAAAATTTACTTTGTAAGCCATCTGCAACCTTCCATCCTTTATAATTTTCTTGTTGAGAATAATTTACAATAGCTTGTGCTTCATTAAAATAGACATCTCCTCCATTTTCAGAAAATGAATCTGCATCCAACCCTAAAATCATGTACGCATGAAAGGCAATCACCGATACTAAATTAGACTCAAATTGGTTTGAATTAAAAATTAAATTTTGAAATTCTAAATATTTAAACGTCAGATCTTTATCGTTAAAGTTGTAAATAGGTGTGCTATAAGAAGATCCATAAACAGGTCGTGAAGATTGCACTTGAATGGATCCTTGAAAAATTTCACCACTATAGTCTGTAATATTTAAAATCATACTACAGTTTATTCTTTCTTGAGGATTAAAGACCCTCTCTGTCCATTTGGTATTATTAACAAACTCCGTTAGTTGTTTTTCCAAAGTTTTAAAAATGGGTAAATTTTCATCTCCTGTTTGTTGTGCATCAACCACAACATTACAATTAAGTTCTTGAGAAAAACTTGCAAAGCTTAAACAAAGGAAAACAATAGTTAAAAAATTACGCATCAATTTGTTTTATAATTTCATTTAATAAATCATTGGCAACGTCAGTTTTAGACTTTAATTGAAACTTAATAATGTTCTCTTTATCATCAATAAAAGTCACTTTATTTGTTTCAGTTTTAAAACCTGCCCCTTTATCCTTTAACGAATTTAAAACAATTAAATTTAAATTCTTGGCTTTTAATTTTGCTTTTGCATTTTCTAATTCGTTATTAGTTTCCAATGCAAACCCAACAAGAAATTGTTGGTGTTTAGTTTTTCCTAAGGAAGCTAAAATATCTTTTGTTTTTTCCAATTCTAATGTGAGGGTGTTATCTGCCTTTTTTATTTTTTGAGCAGCAACTTGTTTTGGTTTAAAATCTGAAACAGCAGCCGAAAGAATAGCTATGTCAACCTCTTTAAAATATTGATGAGTAACATCATACATTTCCTGGGCAGAGACTACTGGAATCATTTTTACCAAATGATGAGAAACTGTTTGATGGGTTGGTCCAGAAATTAAAATAACCTCCGCTCCTAAATTAGCAGCTGCTTTGGCAATTTCAAATCCCATTTTGCCGCTTGAATGATTACCAATGAACCGAACAGGATCAATAGCTTCATAGGTTGGCCCTGCCGTAATGAGTACTTTTTTCCCCCTAAGGGGTAATTTGTCTAAAATATCTTTTTCAATAAATGAAACCATATCTTCTGGTTCCGCCATTCTGCCTTCACCAATCAATCCACTTGCCAATTCTCCGGTACCTGCAGGAATCATGACATTACCAAAGCTTTTTAAAATCTGAAAGGACTGTGTTGTGGTTGGATGTTTATACATATCCAAGTCCATGGCAGGTGCAAAATACACAGGACATTTTGCTGATAAATAGGTTGCTAACAACAAATTATCACAAACGCCATGTGCCATTTTAGATAAGGTATTGGCGGTTGCCGGAGCAACTATCATAAAATCAGCCCAGAGACCTAAATCTACATGACTATTCCAAACAGCATTATCCTGCCTGCCGGCAGGCATGGCATCCTCATTATTAGTAAATGATGAGAATACAGGATTTTTTGAAAGGGTTGATAAGGTTAAGGGGGTAATAAATTCTTTAGAAGCAGGTGTCATAACAACTTTTACGTTAGCACCTAATTTCACAAATAACCTAACTAATGAGGCCGTTTTATAAGCGGCTATACCAGCACTAATGCCTAAAAGTATATTTTTGCCGCTTAATATTGACATGTTAAAATTATTCTTGAGTATCGTCCTCAGTATTTCTGAAATAAATTTTATCAGTAAGCCATTCTTGAACAGCTAATGCATGAGGTTTTGGTAATTTTTCATAAAATTTAGAAACCTCAATTTGCTCTTTGTTTTCAAAAATTTCTTCAAGACTGTCATTGTAAGTCGCAAATTCTTCCAACTTATCAATGAGTTCTCTTTTAATTTCTGAGTTAATTTGCTCTGCGCGTCTGGCGATAATAGATATTGACTCATATATATTCTCAGTCACCTCATCAATTTGATTTCTATCATACGTTACTGTATTTACAGGAGCGTTGGTTTTTTTTAAATCTATTTTCATGTGTTTATATTTATTTTTTTCAAATGTCACATGTAACATCTATAATCATTTCCTTGTATGTTTGAAAATTAATCATGGATGTTTCATTATATATTAGCATTTGTACTATAATTTTTTAATTCTTCTTCAATTTTATTAGCGATATCCTTAACCCCTTCAATATATTTTGAATTGGGATAGGCTTTTATAAAACTATCTGCATTTATTTTGGCTGATGTTAATCTCATTTGCTTTTTACGCTCAACACTATTTGTAGCAAGTTTATAGGAGGCGTCCAATTTATAAAATAACGCATCTTCACGTAAAGTTGACCCAGGGAAATCAAAAATAAAATTATCAAATGATTTTATGGATGCTTCAAAATCTGAAATTTTATTATATTGTTTTGCTATACTGAAAGCTTTCAGTTCTAATTTAAAATCTAATTCCTTTACTAGTTTATTTGCTTCTGATACATATTCAGTATCTGGAAATAAATTTATGAATCCTTGTAGTTTTTCAATAGCTTCTTTAGTCTCTTTTTGATCTTTTGTATAAACCGGAGATAACATATAATAACTTTTTGCCCCTAAAAAAGAAGCTTCAGCCAATTTTTCACTTTTAGGATAACTAGAGGCAAATCGTTCAAACTGATAACCCGCCACGTAGTAATCTTTCATTTTGTAAAATGACTGGGAATATAAATACATTAATTTTTCTGCTTGAGGTTTCCCTCTATATTCCGGTACTACTTGTGCAAACAACTTATTTGCCTTTTCATACTTACCTTTATTGTAAAGACTATCACCTAATTTAAATTTCGCACCAATATCTTCAGATTTTAATGCTTTTTGATATTCGCTACAACCACTTAAAGTGACCAATAAAACTATTATAAATAAAAATTTCTTCATGAATTTAAAACAAGATGCAAAATTAAGGTATTATTATGGATTTTAAAAATATAATTTGTCGCTAAAATAACCTTTGAAATATAGCCATCATAGGCTTTAAGTAATATTTAACACTAGTTAAATTGATTAATAAAATCCTTTATTTTTTCTTTTAACGGGTTAGATGCAGGTACTAATGGCAACCGGACAGTGTCCTTACATAAATTTAAAGCTTCAAAAACAGCTTTAATACCAGCTGGATTGTTTTCTTCAAAAATATACCCAATAACATCCATTAATTTAAAATGAATATGATACGCTTTTTTGGCATCTCCTTGTAATCCTAATCTAATCATATCTGAAAATTCCTTTGGAAATGCCTGACCAATAACAGAAATTACACCGGCACCACCTGCTAATACAATTCCTAAGGCCAAATCATCATCACCTGAAATTATCAAAAAGTCTTTGGGTTTGTTCTTTAATAATTTCAGATATTGTGAAACATTGTTTCCTGCTTCTTTTACTGCAATTATATTTTCAAAATCATTTGCTAACCTTAGTGTGGTTTCAGATTCTATGTTTTTTGAAGTCCGACCAGGAACATTGTATAAAATGATATCTATTGGTGAGGCCTTTGAGATAGCCTTAAAGTGTTGATAAATCCCTTCTTGTGTTGGCTTACTATAATATGGGGAAACTGATAATATAGCATCAAAAATACTTAAATCAGTTGTTTTAATTTCTTCAATTACATTAGCTGTATTATTGCCGCCAATGCCTAAAACCATTGGCACCCTACCTTTATTTGCTTTAGAAATGGTTGCAATTACGTCCTTTTTTTCTTGTTGGGAAATGGTAACACTTTCACCGGTAGTACCACAAATCACAAGATAATCTGTGCCATTATTGATGTTGAAATTTACAATGTTTGCCAAGGCATCATGATCTATACTTAAATCTGGATTAAATGGGGTAACCAATGCAACGCCAGTACCAAAAAATTTACTGTTCATTTTTAATTTTTTTTAGGATGGTTAAGTATTTAAAAAGCTCGCTTTTAAAGAGGTCAAATTCTATTAAATGTGTTTTTATTATTAAATCATTCATGCTTGTGTCTGACTGTAAAATACCGATTTTAAGTTCAGCCTTTGACATGGCTGTTAGTAATTTCAACTCCAGTTCATCCTTTGAATAATAACTGATTAAAGCATCAAATTTGGTGTCTAAAAAACCCTGTAACTCAACATTTTTGACTTTTCCGTTCCATGCAAAATCTTTTGAATTGAAGCATGAATCCCAAGATTTTTGCACTTCTTCATCATTGCTGGAATAGGCTATGACTTTTAAATTGTTTGGACGAATATTTAAAAATTCCGCCAATTTTCTGAAAAGGTCAAAATCATCAACCTCATCAATATGGATAATGACGCCTAAACTTTTAATTTTGTTATTGGTTACATCAACTATTCGGTTTGATACTATTTTGTTTAAGTATTTTAATTTAGATTTTTCTTTAAATCCCTTTAAAATCATTTGTCTTTTTACTTTCGTCAAAGGTAATAAAAGTACATTCAAAAAATTAACAAAAAATATAAGTTTAAATTATAAGCTTTCATCAGACCTGTTTAATAAAAAAATATAGTTGTGAAAGCAGCGATATCACTCAATTATTGATTAGGATACGCATAACTTTTTTTATACAAACCTATCCTCGCCAAAATATAGAAGGTCAAAATATGCTGATTTTAACCAGGTTTGATGCTAATGCATTACCTGAAGGCAAGTAGGTTTTTGCTTTGTACTGATAATAACAATGAGGCTGTCTGAAAAGTCGTCATCGCGAGTCCCGATAGCTATCGGGAGAAGCAATCTGCAAATTGCAAGTTATTGTTTTACAGATTACTTCGAAATAAAAATTTCTCGTAATGACGGTTAATATATACTTTTTAGACAGCCCCTTTTTAAACTAAAATATTTTTTGAATATGCATGATGATCATTCACCTCATTTAGTCTTTTTGGCAATTTATTATATTCCATAATATATTTAAAAAAGAAGAAAAGCCCAACCACATGTAAAATCCTATCCAGAGCTAATAAACTCCAGTGATAAACATAATAATGACTTACATAATTTAGAATATCAGAAAACACAAAACTTATTGCCATTATTAAAAACAGAATAGACAATTTGGTTTCAGAAGTCAAATAAATTCCAAAAGCAATAATTACTAAAAAAATCATAGAAATACTTTTTACTCCAAACAAAAATACCTCAAGACTATCTGGTACAATTGTTTTCAAAATACTGTAAATAGTATACAAGAAGTACATGTTTATTAATATTACAAATATTAAATATAAGGCAATGACTATATTGATTTTTTCAAAGTTAAATTTAGGCGCCACAAAACCAACTAAACAAAAATAACTTAATAAATACATAATGCTTGATGCCTTTAAAAAGGTTTCGTTTGAAAAAAACATAGAAGCTGAATCTCCTAAAAATGAAAATAACAAGAACAATATAAATGGCAGAATAATAACCTTATTCCTAATAAAAAAAAATATAAGAAAAACGGGAATAAATAAAGGTTTTGTAGATTGCAAAAACAATGCATTTTCACTAACGGTTCCAAAAATATTTAATGCGATTAAAAGACATAAAGCACCAACAAATATTTTATTGGAATTAATTTTATAAAAATTCTTCATAACGCATCTCATTAATTGGTTGATTCAAATGTAATAAAAAAAGTTAATCGTCGTTATATTAATTCATTTTATCGATGAAATACATTAAATTTAATATTTTTGTAATCTATATACTACTTTTTATTATTATTAACTAAATAGTACGACAAACAATTAATTATAAATTTAATAAAATAAAGAAGCTGATTTCTTCGGTATTACGAATAATAGTTGCCATTAATACATTATGCTTTAAATTCACAGTGCATCCAGATAGTGTTTACGTATTTACAAAATAGGTTTATAAACTTATGGTAATATATAACCTTATGGTAGTAATAGATAGGTATTGGCATTTTAAAATTAAAAAAAACAGATTATTGTTTATTCAAAATTGTTTGGATTTTGAGCTTTCATTTCCATTGGAATAATTGCAGGTGCCATTGTAAGGCATTTAACCTAATTAATTAGATTGAAGCACATGATGAAGATAAACTTTTTATAATGGCTGTGATTGCTTTTATTTTCTCCGCATTTAATCTTAAATAATACAAAAAAGAAATTCCATTTTTAATGGATGTTTTTAATAATTAACTCGCATATTGGTTTACTTCTTCGTTGTTAAGACTTGATTGTTTGGAATAAAAATAAAAAGCCAAAAGTGTTAATGTTGTTGTTAAGAAACTTAATAAATTTTGTTGAGCTACATACATATATGCTACACTTAAAACTTCAGAAAATACAATTGATAATGATCCTAAAAACAGAAATAAAGATTTCTTGTCATCCCTATAAAAATAATTAAGTAAGGATGCTGTAAGCACTAACAACATTGAAATATTATAAACAAGTTCAGTAATATATTCATTAGTGATTTCTAAATAAGGATTAACAATTATTTGTAATACATAAGCAATGTATATATTCAAGGCAACTAATACCAATAAATGTAACTTAAAATTCTTTATAATATGTATGAATGATACCAATTTTAAAATTTTAATCAACAATGAAAGGTAAGCAACAATATATAGTCCGTTTCCAACAAAATAATACATCTGATAAGGAATGAGGTCCGTAACAAATATCATTAAGTCCGCTATAGAGTAACACAGCAAAAAGATGGTAAAAAATAAATTCTTTTTAGCATCACCTATAAAGTAAGCTAATGTTATAAGAGGCAATAATAATGAATCAAAAACTTGTGCCCAATAATCATTACTTGAAAACTGAAAGACTACAAAGCTTAAGTAAACTAACAATACAATACTAACTACAATTTTAGATTTATTCATGATCTTAATTTGAGAGTTCGTCACAAATATAAAAAATAATTACATATAAACGTTAAAAAATGCTTTTTATCGTGTTTTATTGTAATTATTTTAATATTTGTAAGAATTCATATTCATTTATTAAAGAAATATTTAATTGTTCCGCTTTTAATTTTTTACTCGGACCCATATTTTCACCGGCAACAATAAAACTTGTTTTTGAAGAAATAGAGCTACTTACCTTACCCCCATTATCTTCAATTAGTTTTTTGAGCTCATCTCTAGATACTGTTTCAAAAACACCGGAAATAACAATTGTTTTTCCTTTAAGTTTATTTGTTTGACCAGCAAGTTGTTCTTTTGAAATTTCAAACTGAACTCCAAAATGTTTTAATCTGTCAATGATTTTCATATTGTCTACAGACATAAAAAATTCTTGGACGCTTTCTGCAATTCTTACTCCTATTTCGTCAACATTAACCAAATCTTCATGAGAGGCAATTTTTAAGGCTTCAATATTTTTATAATGTTTCGCCAATTTTTTAGCTACAGTTTCCCCAACATATCGTATTCCTAAAGCATATAACACGCGTTCAAATGGAATATCAACAGACTGTGCGATGCCTTGAATTAAATTATCAGCACTTTTTTCTGCCATTCGCTCAAGTGGAATAACCTGCTCCTTTGTTAATTCGTATAAATCAGAATAATTATTAATTAGCCCTTCATTTACCAATAATGCCACCGTTTCTCCACCAAGGCCTTCAATATCCATGGCCTTTCTTGATATGAAATGTTGAATACGTCCAATAATTTGTGGTTTGCATCCATTATAATTTGGGCAATAATGTTGTGCTTCACCTTCTTGTCTTACTAATTCTGTATGACATTCCGGACAATGTGTAATATATATGGTTGGTTTTGATTCTGGTCTTCTCCTACTTAAATCAACAGCAATAATTTTTGGAATAATTTCACCCCCTTTTTCAACAAAAACTTCATCACCAACCCGAATATCAAGTTTCTCAATTTGATCTGCATTATGCAAAGATGCACGCTTTACGGTAGTTCCTGCCAACTCAACCGGTTCCAAATTAGCAACTGGAGTAATGGCTCCCGTTCTTCCCACTTGATATGAAATGCTATTTAGTCTTGTAGAAACTTGCTCCGCTCTAAACTTATAGGCCATGGCCCAACGTGGTGACTTCGCCGTATACCCTAATTCTTCTTGTTGCTGAAGATTATTAACTTTTATTACAACGCCATCGGTTTCATAAGGTAAATCATGACGATGTACATCCCAGTAATTAATAAATTCAAACACGTCTTCTAACGAATCAACTAATTTTGAAACATTGGGCACTTTAAATCCCCATTGTCTGGCTTTTTCTAAACTTTCAAATTGCGTCTGAACACCAAGATTTGATCCAATTAAATGATATAGCAAACAATCTAACGGTCGCTTTGCAACCTCAGCACTATCCTGTAATTTTAAACTTCCTGAAGCTGTATTTCTAGGGTTTCTATAAGGCTCTTCCCCTATTTCAATGCGTTCTTCATTCATTTTATTAAAACCTTCAAACGGCAACACAATCTCACCTCGAATATCAAATTTTACAGGATAATCTCCTTTTAATTTAAGAGGAATGGATTTAATTGTTTTAATATTGGCAGTAACATTGTCGCCTTGAAAACCATCCCCACGCGTTAGAGCCCTCACTAAACTTCCGTTTTCATAGGTCAAACTGATGGAGGCTCCATCATATTTAAGTTCACATGTATATTGAATGTGGCCATCAATGAGTTTTTTTATACGGGTTTCCCAATCCTTCAAATCTTCTTTTGAATATGAATTATCCAAAGAATACATGCGATGCTCATGTGGCATGGTTTCAAAATTCTTGGTAATCTCACCACCTACGCGTTGGGTTGGGGAATTTGCATCAAAAAATTCAGGGTATTTTGCTTCTAAGTCCTGAAGCTCTTTTAATTTAATATCAAACTCAAAATCAGATATAGTTGGACTATCCAGCACATGGTAATTATAATTATGGTCACTTAGCGCTTTCCTAAGTTGTTGTATTTGTTGTTCTATATTCATTCTTAAATCTGTTCCTTTTTCAACCATTTTGGCGTTATAACCGGAATATAATTTGCCATTTTAGTTAACAATCCATCAATTGTATCATCTACTAGTATAATATCAAAATTAATCTGTTTTAAAAAGCCCTTTTTCACCATAGTTGCGGCTAATGCCAATAAATCATCATAAAAGCCATTTATATTTAAAATGCCTATGGGTTTGGAGTGTAAACCGAGTTGTCCCCATGTAATAATTTCAAAAAACTCATCCATGGTGCCAAAACCTCCTGGCAGAATTATAAAACCATCACTTTTCTCATACATAATCACTTTACGTTGGTGCATGTTTTCAGTAACAATGAGCTCCGATAGATTTGGATGCACAATTTCTTTCGATTTTAAAAAAGATGGAATAACCCCTATTGTTTTACCATTATAATCAATTACCCCTTGAGCGACTTTACCCATAATGCCTATTTTAGCTGCGCCATAAACCAACGTTATATTACTTTTGGCTAATAATACACCCAGATTGAAAGCTTCTGAAATAATTTTAGAATCATTGCCCTCACTGGAACCACAAAAAACGGATACTGATTTCATTTGATTCCTTTTATCATTCTATCCTTACCAAAAATATCTTGTTTTAATTCAATCATTCTAAAATTAAACGCATTCAATAATTGCTTCATTTGTTTACCAAGATACTCATTGATTTCAAAATACAAACTACCATTTTGTGACAAATTATTAACAGCAAACTGAGAAATTGCATTATAAAACAGTAGCGGATTATTATTTTCAACAAACAAAGCCAAATGAGGTTCATTATTTAACACGTTAGCCTTCATCTGTTCTTTTTCTTGTTCCCGAACATATGGAGGATTGGACACAATAATATCAAATTTCATTTTTTTTAGTTCAGTAATCCAGGTTTGTGGATCTAATATATTTGCTTCAATAAATGTCACATCTACAAGATTAAATTTGGCGTTCATTTTGGCGACTTTAAGTGCTTTTTCACTGACATCTAAAGCATAAACTCTAGCATTTTGTAAATTTTTAGCTAATGAAATGGCAATACAGCCACTTCCTGTACCTATATCTAAAATATTAAATTGATTACTTTTTGAATTTGGTTGTTGATTTATGATCCATTGTACCAATTCTTCTGTTTCTGGTCTTGGTATTAATACATCCTTATTTACTTTAAAACGCAAACCATAGAATTCTGTTTCTCCAATTATATATTGTATGGGAATATTTTGTTTTAATTTTTTTAATCCATCATAAATTGGATACAGTTCTTTTTCAGGATAAGAAAGCTCAGGGTTTAAAGCTAATTGGATACGTTTTAACCCTAAATAAGATTCCAGAAGCATATAAAAGAAGCTATCAATTTCTTCCTTATCATACATGTCTTTTAGCTCCTTCTGAAATAAATCTTTAACTTTCTTTAACTTCATAAATCTTTTATCATCCAGACACCACAAGAAAAATGACCCGTATTTCCCAAGGTGCCTTTTAAGTGTTTAAACCCATAGGATTCATAAATATGAATAGCGGCTTTTAGTTGTGAAGCCGATTCTAAATAACACTTTTTATAGCCTAAATCCCTGGCAGATTGCATACATTTTTCAAATATTAGTTTTCCATAACCTTTTCCTCTAACTTTTGGAGAGAAATACATTTTTTGAATTTCACAGACATCTGCTTCAAAATCCTTTAAAGGTTTAATGCCTCCTCCACCAAGAACTTCCCCGTCAGCCTCAACAACATAATACACATCATTATCATTTTGATAGGATTCGTACATATTTGGTGTTTGTGAATCTTCATAAGCGGTACCAACCAACGGAATTTTAAACTCATGAAAGCAAGCCCTTATAACCAATTCTATATTGGCGTTATCTTTAGGTTGAATTTCTCTAATGATGATATTGTTTATCCCCATTTTTTAATCTTATTTTTGTCCCGATATTTATCGGGATGAATATACATGAAAAATACATAAAACGATGTATAGAAATTGCTAAAAATGGCTTAGGTAACACACGCCCTAACCCAAGTGTTGGCAGTGTGATTGTTCTAAACAATAAAATTATTGGTGAAGGTTTTACTTCTGAATATGGTGGTAATCATGCTGAAGTAAATGCTATTAACTCCGTTAAGGATAAATCACAATTAAAAAGTGCCACACTTTATGTGACATTGGAACCTTGCAGTCATTTTGGAAAAACACCACCATGTAGTGATCTTATCATTTTAAATAAAATTCCCAATGTGGTTATTGGATGTGTTGATGACAGTTTGAAAGTAGCAGGTAAAGGCATTGAAAAACTTAAAAATTCGGGATGCAATGTTACGGTTGGCATTTTAGAAAATGAATGTAAAACGCATCACAAACGTTTTTTTACCTTTCAGAATAAACAACGCCCTTTTATTATTTTAAAATGGGCCGAAACCAAAGATGGTTTTATGGCTCCAGAATCAAAAAATGAACAAAAACCTGTTTGGATTACTAATATCTATTCAAGACAATTAGTTCACAAATGGCGCACGGAAGAACAGGCTATTTTGGTTGGAACCAATACAGTTTTGCAGGATAATCCAAGTTTAACAGCAAGAGATTGGAAAGGAGAAAACCCTGTTAGGATTGTAATAAACAAAGAGGGCAAACTTTCAAAAAAATTTAACGTATTCAATAAAGAGTCAAAAACAATATTAATTACAAATAAGGACATTGATTTTTCAAATAATATGGTAAAACAAATTTGTCATGTTTTATTTAAGCACAACATAACCTCTGTAATTATTGAAGGTGGATCAAAAACAATTCAAATGTTCATAGACGAAAATTTATGGGATGAAGCGAGAGTATTTACCGGTAATTGTACTTTTAAAAAAGGCCTAAAAGCGCCTGTTTTATCTGGAAGATTAATTTCAGAAAGCACTATTTTTGAGGATCTCCTAAAAATATATAGCAATGATTAAAAATATTGTATTTGATTTTGGAAATGTTTTTTTAAACCTAGATTTAGAAGGAGCCTTGCAAAATGCATTAAACCTATTTGAGCTTAAAACATTTCCTGAGGACATGAATGCCATCAATTGCCTTTATGAACAAGGATTACTGTCAACCGAAGAATTTTTGGAATTTTACCAGGATAATTTCCCTAATCTTTCAAAAGAAGATATTTGTAATACATGGAATTTTATGCTTAAAGATTTTCCTCAGGATAGATTGGGTTTCTTAAAAAAACTTAAAACAGAATCTCAATATAAACTTATCCTATTAAGTAATACCAATGAACTTCATATTAATTGGGTAAAAGAACAGGTTGCTTTTTACAATGATTTTAAAAATTGCTTTGATGCTTTTTATTTATCTCATGAAATACGTTTAAGAAAACCAAATACTGATGTTTTTGAATTTGTTTTAAAAGAAAATAATATAAATTCTGAAAACAGCCTATTTATTGATGATAATAAAGAGAATACCACTGCTGCAAAAAAATTAGGTTTTAACATTTGGAATATCAACCCTAAAACTGAAGATGTCATGGACCTTTTTACTATAAAAAACAATCTATTTTAAGCTATTTGTTAGATACAGACACATATAAAACCATTGAAACCCCTTCAGAAGAAGTTTTGTTTAAAGACAAAAACAGTAAGTTTTTTGGTTATGCTTTTCCAGTTTTAAGTGAAGAAGAAGTAAAAGAACAAATTTCAGAATTAAAGAAAAAACATCATGCTGCCAGACACTGGTGTTATGCCTACCAAATAGGAACTGAAGATATTCAGTTTCGCGCAAATGATGATGGTGAACCCAACAATTCAGCTGGCATGCCTATTTTTGGCCAAATACAATCCTTTGAAGTCACAAATATTTTAATTGTTGTTGTACGTTATTTTGGAGGAGTGAAATTGGGAGTAGGCGGTTTAATAAATGCTTATAGATCAACCGCCCAATTAGCATTGGAAAACGCAAGCATCCTAGAAAAAACAATTAACTTGGAATACCTTATTTCCTTTGATTACAAAAACATGAATAAGGTCATGCGCATTATTAAAGAGAAAAATCTAAATATCATTAATCAAAAATTAGAAATGAATTGTCAAATAACCATTTCAGTCAGAAAAAAAGAATCTGAATTAGTATTTGAAACATTCAAGAATTTATTTGAAGTGACCATTCAGGAAGCCTAAATTAAATATTAATGGCATCTAAAATATACTGAGGCGCTCTAACAGGTCTATTGGTTTTCATATCAATAAATGCTAAAACAATGGTGGCGGTGGTTAAAATTTCACCTTTTTCATTGGTAATTTCATAATCAAATTCAATCTTTGCAGAAGGCCTGTTTTTTAGTTGTGTTTTTACATTAATTAGGTCGTCATAACGTGCTGGCTTTTTATAGTTTAGACTCATAGAAATTACGGGCAGCATCAATCCGCTTTCTTCCATTTTCCTATAAGATACACCCCTTTTTCGCAACCATTCAATACGCCCCATTTCTAGGTATAATGCGTAATTACCGTGATGAACGACACCCATTTGGTCAGTTTCACCATATCTTATTCTAATTTTAATTTCGTCAGATTTCATACCCTATTATAAATATTTTTTTTGTAATTTCGGAAAGCGTTAAACATGAGAAAAAAATTCTAGAAATTCAATAGCAAATGATTTTTTTTTTAAGAATTTTGTTCACATATTTGCCAAACAAGAGAGGGAACGAAAAATTAAGTTTTTCTTATTAAATAACTAACTTACTACCAAAATTAAAATTAATGAGTGTAACTGCGCAATCGGTATGGAATAATTGTCTTGCTTTTATAAAAGATAATATTCAACCGCAAGCATATAAAACTTGGTTTGAACCAATTACTGCAGTTAAACTTTCTGACAATGCGCTTAGCATTCAAGTTCCTAGTAAATTTTTTTATGAATGGCTTGAAGAACACTATGTTAAAATCCTTAAAGTATCATTAACAAAAGAGTTGGGAGAAAAAGCCAAACTTGTTTACATTATTAAAATGGAAAACACGTATGGCAATAAACAACCATTTACTGAGAGAATTCCTAGTTCAAACAGAAGCTCTGTTAAGGCTCAAGAAGTTGATATTCCTCTCAATAATAAAAACCCAGAATTACGCAACCCATTTGTAATTCCCGGAATTAGAAATGTAAAAATTGAATCTCAACTTAATCCTAATTACAGTTTTGAAAATTTCCTGGAAGGCGACTCAAACCGTTTAGCGCGTAGTGCCGGACTTGCAGTTTCCAATAAACCAGGAGGCACGTCATTTAACCCATTATTAATATTTGGTGGTGTTGGCCTTGGTAAAACGCATTTAGCACATGCTATTGGCGTTGACATTAAAGATAAATATCCTGAAAAAACAGTTTTATATATTTCAGCAGAAAAATTCACTCAACAATATATTGAATCAGTTAAGAAAAATAACAGGAATGATTTCATCCATTTTTATCAAATCATTGATGTTTTAATAATTGACGATGTACAGTTTCTTTCAGGAAAATCTGGTACTCAAGATGTTTTCTTTCACATATTCAATCATTTACACCAAAACGGCAAGCAGGTTATTTTAACCAGCGATAAAGCACCCGTTGATATGCAAGACATAGAGCAACGTTTGTTATCCCGCTTTAAATGGGGACTATCAGCTGAATTGCAAAATCCGGATTTTGAAACACGCGTTTCTATATTAAAGAACAAATTATATCGCGATGGTGTTGAAATGCCTGATGATATTATAGAGTTCGTTGCTAAAAACATCAAAACAAATGTTAGAGAACTTGAAGGCGCTATCATTTCGTTAATTGCACAATCTTCATTTAATAAAAAAGAAATTACCATTGACCTTGCGAGACAAATTGTAGAGAAATTTGTTAAAAACACCAAACGAGAAGTATCCATTGACTATATCCAAAAAGTGGTTTCTGATTATTTTCAAATGGATGTGGACACGTTACAATCCAAAACAAGAAAACGCCACATAGTTCAAGCCAGACAATTGGCTATGTTTTTTGCGAAAAAATTCACAAAAGCATCCTTAGCAAGTATTGGTTCTCAAATAGGAAAAAGAGACCATGCTACAGTACTTCATGCATGTAAAACCGTAGATAATTTATCATCAACAGATAAACAATTCAGAAAATATGTTGAGGATATAGGCAAAAAACTATCGGTATAAATTACTTTAGTAATGACTAAAATTTTAATGGTTTGCCTCGGGAATATTTGTCGTTCTCCATTGGCAGAAGGCATTTTAAAATCAAAACTCCCCCACGATAAATTCGTAGTGGATTCTGCAGGTACGGCACATTACCATATTGGCAACCCGCCTGATAAACGATCAATAACGGTTGCAAAAAAATACGGAATAGATATTTCAAATTTAAAAGGCAGACAATTTGGTGTGCATGATTTTGATGAATTTGACCTCATTTATGTAATGGATGAATCCAATTATAAAAACGTTTTATCATTGGCAAGAAATGACTTAGACAGAACAAAAGTTAAATTTATTCTCAACGAAATTTATCCCAATCAAAATTTTGATGTCCCTGATCCCTATTACGGTGAAATCCCAGAATTTGAAAACGTATTCAAAATGTTGGATGAAGCCTGTTCAAATATTGCCAATACCTTATTATAAAAGATACACTTCTAAAATATTTAGTATTTTTATGTTAAAATCATTATTTATAAAATAACCTATGAACCCTGAAAAAGGAAAATTATACCTGATACCCACCACTCTTGGTGATAATGAACCCTTGGAAGTGTTACCCATATCTGTCAAAAAAATTATCGAACAAGTAAATGTTTATATCGTAGAAAACGAAAAAACAGCCAGAGCCTTTATTAAAAAAATTAACTCCGGAAAAACCCAATCATCTCTTCGAATTTTTCTTTTGAATAAATTCACAAATATAGCCGACTTGCCAAAATTTTTAGCTCCGTGTTTAAAAGGAATTGATATTGGTCTTTTGTCTGAGGCCGGTTGCCCAGGAATCGCTGACCCTGGAGCAGAGGTCGTTAAATTGGCTCACCAAAATAACATCAAAGTAGTTCCTTTAGTTGGACCTTCATCTATCTTAATGGCTATGATGAGTTCTGGAATGAATGGACAAAGTTTTACCTTTAACGGCTATTTACCAATAGATAAAGACGAAAGGAAAAGTGAACTTAAACGATTGGAACGTTTATCTTTTGAACACAACCAATCGCAAATTTTTATTGAAACCCCTTATAGAAATAACAAAATGCTAGAAGATTTGTGCCAGGTATTAGGAAAACAAACTGAGGTTTGCATTGCTTGTGATATTACGCTACCAACTGAATTTATAAAAACTCAAACCGCCAGCGATTGGAAAAACAGCAATATAGACCTGCATAAAAGACCCACCATATTCATCATACACAAAAAATAGGCTATAATTTATATTAAAGAGGCTTTTGCTTTTTTATTAGGCTTTAAAAAAGAAGTATCATACCCTGAAAACTTTTTTATATAATATTCAATAGAGGTCCCAAAGCCATCTTCAAAAACATCAGCTCCACCACTTCTTAAATACTTTTTAACGCTTCCTGCCCCGGCTAAATGAGCCGCAGCCAAAATACCAGACTCAGTAATCGTTATCCCATTGATTCTTTTACCTACGAAATTTTTTATATCCCGTCTTAATATCCATTTATTCCTTTCGGCATTTGCTATAAAAGCACTTTCTTGTAGCTGTGGGTTAATTAAAAATTCAGCTGGATCAAAAATACCAATCAATTTTAATGTTTCCTTCCCAAATTGATATTTCCCTAAATAGCCAAAAGTATTTACAGTGGAATAATCACCTCTTGATTCTTTAAACGCCAAGGCTTCCTTAAACCCTACAAACGATTTTCCTAAATAAGGGGAATACGTGTTATTTTCAGATAATAATGATAGGTCGCTAGTGTTTGTACCTGCATCTTGGCTTACTGTATAGTTTAAATCTAAACCAGCCGTTGAATATTTACTTGAGTCTATCGTTTTATTTGATGAAAACGAAACATACAATAAAATTGATATTGTAAGTGCAACTGTCAGATAACTTGCAATATTTTTTTTCATAATTTTAAATTTCTTCAGCACAATTTTTTAAAAAAGCACTTGAAAATTTGAGGGTGCAAAATTACACAAAAATTTGAGAGCACAAGGTCAAACTTTAAATTAATTAATTCAAACTAAATCGATTATGTGTATTTTTTACTAGTACAATAGACGAAATACACACTTATTTCTGCTAAATTCTAGGGAAGGGAATGGGACTTTTATGCTATTAATCACACTAAAAATGGTCCTCAAAAAATGTGAGTTGGTCTCAATGTTATCCAAATTTACATCAAAACTTATATAAAACTGCCTGTACCGCTTATTATTTGTTAACAACTGATTGTCAATATCTTTCCGTCCAGTTAACATGCCTTCAGCTCCGTAACCAAAAGCTAGGTTCAGCCATTTTGGTATGCTACTATCTTTAAAAAACCCATGCAAGTTAGCACTTAACCAATAGGTTTGCCCGTTATAGTCCTTCAATACTTGTTCTTGAAAACTTTTTCCAAGCTTATCTGGACGTTGCATGGCATAACTTGTTTGATGAAATGAGAATTTTAAGCTAATTCGTTGTTCTTTCCAAAGCAATTCTTGCCCAATATACAAGCCAGTCCCTGCAGCATTGGCCATGACATCTCCCCATGAAAAACCCCATTCTTTTGAAAACCCGTCAAAAACTTCTACAGTAGTTAAGAAACCAAACCCTAAAGTAGCTCCATATATTAATTGATCTTTTTGGCTGACTCCACTCCAATTAAGTGCTTCTGCACCAATTCTTCCTAATTGATACGACGAATAAACATGTCCAAGCTTATCCATTTGAAGCCATTCATTATTATCATTAATCGAATGAAGTTTTGATTTCTCATAATTGGCATACCATAACTGGTTTAAACCAATAAGCGCCATACTAGCCAAAGACACTTCAGAAATAACTGCAATATTTCGCCTTGGTTTATTTAAAGTATCACTTGGGATTAAAAAAGAATTTAGTTTGGATTGAGAAAATAATGTGGAAGTTATAAGAAATAAAAAAAATATTTTGAAATTTTTAGCTTTTAAAAACAAATCTATTTATTTATTCCTTGAGATGATAAGTACCTTTGATATTCTCTGGCGTTTGCATTATGTTGGGATAAATTTTTTGCAAACTTATGGTAGCCTAATCTTTTGGCATCTGCAGCAAAATAATAATAAGAGTGCTTTTCATAATTTAAAACGGCTTCAATAGCAGAAACATCCGGCATTGTTATAAGTCCCGGTGGTAAGCCAGCATATTTATAGGTGTTATAAGGTGAATCAATTTCTTTGTGAATATTTAAAACGCGTTTAATAACTGTATCTTTATTTTCCGGAAGTTGGTATGCTGCGTATTTAATAGTAGGATCCGCTTGCAATGGCATCCCCACTTTTAATCTGTTTAAATAAACCCCGGCAATGATTGGTTGCTCATCAGCGCGCTTAGATTCCTCATAAACTATGGATGCTAAGGTCATAACCTGCGTTGGATTAAGTCCTAAGTCTGCAGCT
The DNA here is from genome assembly GCA_963976005.1 of uncultured Flavobacteriales bacterium. Taxonomy (GTDB): domain Bacteria; phylum Bacteroidota; class Bacteroidia; order Flavobacteriales; family Flavobacteriaceae; genus Yeosuana. Next base: position 28,113 of record CAXBJF010000039.1, read on the forward strand.
TTTTTAATTCGGGAATCATTCCAAAAACGATTATATTCCTTAAGCATTCGTTCTCGAAATTGATTGGCAGATGTATTCCAGAAAAACTCATAACTGTTTGGAAGATACATTCCTAAGGCCGTTGCTTTATTGAAATTGTTCTTTTCTAAAAACGTAGTATCCAACATGGCTTGTATTATTGACAAACTATCAGCCTCAATTTGAGAAGCAATTCTCCCAGCTAATTGCTGTAAATTTTCTTGATTATTAAAAGCTACTTTGATGGGTAAATTATTACTTCGGATGGAATTAATAATATCATTATTACTCATTCCTTTTTTTATAATATATCTCCCAGCTTTAATATTTGATCTATACTTTTTTTGTTTGGCAAGCACGTCAAATTTATCAATGCTAATTAACAGCGGTTTGAGTTGCTCCCGCACATCATTATAATTAGCATTTGCTGGAATATATATGAAAGCTCTTTCATTATTGAATGCCGTATTTGGACGTAGCATCACACCATAAATGTAATACGCAAAGTAGGCTGCTATTACTAAGCCTAAAAGCACGACTGCAAGAAGTATTTTTTTTATATACATTTAATTGTTTAAAAGTTGTAAAAAATATTCGTTTTTAAAAACGGTATCTACACAATTCCATTCTTTTTTAAGGCCAATTTTCTGAAATCCTTGACTGGTGAATAACTTTAGGCTGGCATCATTGTTTTCTGATATATTACAATATAATTGATGCAAACCTAAATGTTTAAAACTATAATTTACCAATAGTTGCAACGCTTCACTGCCATACCCTAATTGCCTGTTTTTTGACTCCTTTACCAAAATACCAACTCCTGCCCGACTGTTTTTAAAATCAAAATCAAATAAGTCAATCATTCCTAACGCGGTATCTTGATAATCAGAAATAACCAATCGCAATTGTTTGACCTCAAAAATATCTTTATGAGCATGTTCTAAATATTGCTTAATCAAATATTTTGAATATGGCGTCATGGTACTACTTAATTCCCATATAGATTCATCATTTTCAATTGTATGAATAAAATCCAGATCCTCAGGCTCCAAAGCTCTTAAATATATAAGTTTCCCTTTTAATGTAATCATATTTCACCTTTAAAAACAAACGTTGCCGGACCAATTAACCATACATTATGGTAAGAATCCCCATTTCTTTCAAAGGAAACCTTTAAATCACCTCCTTGAGTTTTCAAGGTTACCATATTTTGTTTAGTTTCCCCTAAATAATTCATAGCCAATGCCGTAGCAGTAACACCAGTACCACATGACAAGGTTTCATCTTCAACCCCGCGCTCATAAGTTCTTATAGCAAAAATAGCATCCGATATCTTCTTTACAAAATTGACATTACTTCCAGTTTCGTTATACGGAGCACCATATCTTATTTTAGATCCTTTTGTTTTAATGTCAAAATCTTCAATACTATCTTCAAATTGAACATGATGTGGTGAACCGGTATTTAAAAACACGTGATTGTCAAATTTTTCAATGATATCCACATCTTTCATTTGAAGCTTTACGACGTCATCTTCAATTTTTGCATGATGTAAACCATCAATAGCTTCAAAAGTAGCCTTATCATTTATGATTCCTAATTTTTTAGCAAAAGCTACAATGCATCTGCCACCATTACCACACATAGAACTTTCATTTCCATCTGAATTATAATACCCCATTTTAAAATCAAATTCATCATGATTTTCCAGTAGAATAAGTCCGTCAGCACCTATACCAAACCGCCTGTCACATAAAAATGCAATACGTTCGGTATTATTTTTGTTGAACAATTCCTGACGATTATCAATCATCACAAAATCATTTCCTGTTCCCTGATATTTATAAAATGTCTGTTGCATAATGAGTCACAAATATATAAATATAAACTGATTTTATGGATTGTTAAATAGTCGTTAAAGTTGAAATACACATTCAATAAATAATTAATTTTAATCGTTATCAAATAAAATTAAACATAGTAATTATGAAAAAGATTTTAACATTAATCTTAGTTTCAGCATTAGGCGGCATTTTAACACTTGGTGCTTATAAAATATTTTTAGAACAAGATAAACCTGTTTTAGTTACTTCAGCAGACACTCTATCAACCTTTTTACCAACAGCTAATGTGAATAATTTTAATGCTCCCTATGAAGCTCCAGATCTTACAACAGCTGCGGAAAACAGCATTAATACGGTTGTTCATGTAAAAAACTTGGCCGTTAGTTCTGGACAAATGACCATTGAAGATTTATTTTATGGAAGGCGTTCACAACATGCCCAAATTGGGTCAGGCTCTGGTGTTATCATTTCTGCTGATGGATATATTATAACGAATAACCACGTTATTAATAACTCACAGGAATTATCTGTAACTTTAAATAACAATAAAACGTATACTGCAAAAATTATTGGCTCAGATCCAGTTACAGACATTGCGCTTTTAAAAATAGATGCTGATGATGATTTAGCTTTTGCAACCTTCGGAGATTCTGATCAGGCAAAAATTGGGGAATGGGTGCTTGCTGTTGGAAATCCTTTTAATTTAACATCAACCGTTACAGCGGGCATTATAAGTGCTAAATCAAGGGATTTATCTGGCACCAATTCACAATCTTTTATTCAAACAGATGCCGCGGTAAATCCAGGAAACTCGGGTGGGGCTCTTGTTAATTCATATGGTGAACTTATTGGAATTAATACCGCAATTTCCTCACAAACAGGCTCATATATAGGGTATTCATTTGCTGTTCCAAGTAATATTGCAAGAAAAGTTGTAGAAGATATTATGGAATATGGCAACGTGCAAAATGGCGTTCTTGGGATTACTGGTGGTGCTTTAAATAGTGCTGTTGCAGAAAAAATTGGCGTTAATGATACAGAAGGTTTTTATGTTGAAAATGTAGTTGAAGATTCTGGAGCTGAAAAAGCCGGAATAAAAAATGGTGATATTATTAAAGAAATTGATCATATGAAAATTTCAAAATTTTCCGATTTAAGTGGTCATTTGAATACAAAACGTCCAAATGATATCGTTAATGTAACCTTGTTAAGGGATGGCAATCTTATAACATTACCGGTTAAATTGTTTAAAAACATTACGCTTTCCATTCCATTAGTAGGACTTGTAAAAAATGCTTCTCCAAGTGATTTAAAGAAATTTAAAGTTTCTAATGGAATAGTTATTATGCGATTAGATGATAAATATGCTGAGTATTGGAAAAAGAACGGTGTAAAAGTAGGGACTATTATTACTGCCATAAATGACATAAAAATAAAATCTATTGAAGATGCACAAAACATTATGAAAAACAGATCGACTTCTGAAGCGTTAAGAATTGAAATCATCAATTCCAAAGGGGAAAAAGAACGTTATAATTTTAGATAATAACTATAAAATAATTTTATTCAATTATGAACCCTTTTAGTGTAAACTAAAGGGGTTCATTTTTTTCTCGATATACGCTACGCAAACGTTTGAAATATAGTATTTTTGCCAAAAATATAAAAAAAACAAACTAAACATTTTATTATATGAGTTTTAATAAATCCTATGAAAAGGAATTGGTTTTTCAAGCAGATAGACGCAAAGCTACTGTAGAATTTATAAAAATTGTAAGTGACCTCTGGTATGATAAATCTATTGAATTGGTGCTTTTCAGAAATCAATTAATCGATAGAAATGTTAGTCAAATTTTAAACCTTCATGAATACGCAGGTAAATTTGTTCAAAAACCCATTTCCATTTTTGATTCTGTTGAAATTGCACAAGCTATTAAAACCCTGGATGTGCCACCAGCTAAACTTGATATAGGGAAGCTTACATATGAATTCCAATTAGAGAACAATAAATACACAAACGCCACTTCCTTTGTGTCCGGAAAACTTAAGGATGCCGACAAAAATTCTGAAATTGAACCTAAAGATGTTATTTTGTATGGCTTTGGAAGAATTGGAAGGCTTGTTGCCCGTGAACTTATGGCCCGAACTGGAAAAGGGAACCAATTACGGCTAAGAGCTATTGTAACTCGTGGAGATTCTGACGAAATAACCCTGGAGAAAAGGGCTTCTTTATTACGGAATGATTCAGTGCATGGTGATTTTTCAGGAACCGTTTCTGTGGATCTGAAAAATAATGCACTCATAATAAATGGTACAACCGTTCATATGATTTCAGCCAACCAACCAGAAGACATTGACTACACAAAATACCATATTAATAAAGCTCTAGTTATTGATAATACTGGAGCCTTTAGAGACAAAGAAGCTTTAAGCAGGCATTTAAAATCTAAAGGGGTAGAAAAAGTATTATTGACCGCACCAGGAAAAGGCGTTCCAAATATTGTTCATGGCGTCAATCATTTAGAATATCATCCGGATAAAACACATATATTTTCTGCCGCTTCCTGTACAACAAATGCCATTACACCTATATTAAAGGTCATTGAAGATTCGTTTGGTGTAAAAAGCGGCCATCTCGAAACCATTCACTCATATACTAATGATCAAAATTTAGTTGATAATTTCCATAAAAAATATCGTCGCGGACGAGCAGCTGCACTAAATATGGTCATTACTGAAACGGGAGCAGGAAGCGCTGTTGCAAAAGCTTTACCAAGTCTGGAAGGCAAATTAACATCAAATGCCATTCGTGTTCCAGTGCCCAATGGCTCCTTGGCTATATTAAATTTAGAATTGGAAAATGCAACCTCGCTATTAGGAATCAATACTATCTTAAAAAAATATGCTCTTGAAGGTGATTTGGTTGAACAAATAAAATATGAACTAAGTGATGAACTTGTTTCCAGTGATATTATTGGAAGTTCAGCGCCTTCTATTTATGACAGTAAAGCCACCATTGTAAGGCATGATGGAAAAAATATTATTTTATATATTTGGTATGATAATGAATATGGGTATAGCCATCAAGTTATCAGACTTGCCAAATATATCTCAAAAGTAAGACGATATACATATTATTAAACTTATTAAGTCCAAACGGTTTTAATAGACGTATATATTTTAGCCTCAATTTTTGAGGCTTTTTGTTTAAAATAAGGGCATTACTAAACAATATTTTATAACTTCGTAACGATATATAAACTAATTAAACCCATTCCAACATGAAATATATAAAATCCTTAGCCTTCATAGTGTTTTTATATCTAAGTACACTCGCATCTTTCGCTCAAACCAATAAAGAAGACGAATCACTTTCATTAGATAAAGGCTCCATTGAGAACCAGTTTGAATATGTTATACAAAAAGCAAGTAGTTGGAATGATGAAAGAGGACAGGCATATAAAGTGATGAAACGTAACTGGCTGTATGAATTGAAATCCCATACGCTTGACACCTTAAAAGCTGTTCATAAAAATTTGATGGATACACAAATTGTTGTTGCAAATCAAGCCAAAGAAATAGCAGATTTAAAGTCCAGTTTAACTAACACGCAAAATGATTTAACAAAAACCAATACTGAAAAAAACAACATGTCGCTTTTTGGTATGCAAATGAGTAAAACCGGCTATAATATGCTTATGTGGTTTATAGTTGCAAGTTTATTGGCCCTACTTATTTTCTTTATTTATAAATTCAACAACAGTAACGTTATTACTAAAGATGCAAAAAGATCACTTTCTGAAATGGAGGAAGAATTTGAAGAACACCGTAAAACAGCGTTAGAGCGAGAACAAAAGGTAAGACGCCAGTTGCAAGACGAAATTAATAAACAAAAAGCAAAAAAAAACAATAAGTAAAATTAAAAAATAGTAACACATTTTATAAAAATCTGTAATTTCACTTGCAGATTTTTTTTTGATATGACTATAATACAAGCAACGAAATATCATTTGAATCATTTAGTTCCGCTTTTTGATGCGTATCGTGTGTTTTACAAACAGCCATCTAACTTAGATGCTGCTCTGCATTTTTTAAAAGAACGATTTAAAAATAAAGATTCCATAATCTATATGGCTTTTGATGAGGATAAAGCTGTTGGTTTTATGCAACTTTACCCATTGTTTTCATCGGTATCAATGAAACCCATGTATTTGCTAAATGATTTATTTATTGATCCAGATTACAGAAATCAGCATATTGGAACAACATTCATTGAAAAAGCAAAATCTGTTTGCGTAGATAAAAAATACAAAGGTTTGGCTATCCAGACCGAAGCGCATAATCCGGCACAGAATTTATACATGAATCTGGGTTTTAAAAAAGACACCGATTTACATTTTTTTTGGACAAATAAATAGATTTTTTTACTATATCTTTTTTTACGTATTAAAACGATGCCACATATTCTCAAAAATAAAAACCTGGAAATCCATATCGATCTTCCCGATGAAAATTACAATTTTTCAAGATTTGACTGGACCGGAAAAATTGTGAAAGTTAAATTTAAAAATACTAGTATTACGAGTATAGAACGAACAGATTCCTCTGACGAAAACCAAATAGGAAAAGGGTTTTATAATGAATTTGGCATTGAAACACCTTTAAATTTCAAAGAAACCTTAATTGGAGATTGGTTTCACAAAATAGGTATTGGCCTTTTAAAAAAAGAGGACAACTCTTATGATTTCATGAAAAAATATGAGGTGAAACCGGCAGAATTCAAAATAAATATGTCTTCCAATAAAATTACTATTATTTGTACTTCAAAAATTTATAATGGCTATGGTTATATCCTTAAAAAAGAAATTACACTATATGAAAGTAGTTTTATAGTTAAATATTGGTTGCAAAACACAGGAAACAAACCTATTGTAACCGAAGAATATAATCACAATTTCATGGCAATAAACAATGAACTTATTGGAAACGATTATATTTTAAAATTCCCATTTGCTTTAAAACCAGAATTGTTTGGTGAAAATGTCAATGCTGAGCATAAAGTTGACATACTTGAGAATGAATTTAGATTTAACGGAATACCAAATGAACCATTCTTTTTCAGTAATCTTTCAGGCAATACCATGGTAAATGCGACTTGGGAATTAATCAATTTAAAAAACCATATTGGCATCAGTGAAACCGGGAGTTTCCAAACAAAAAAAATCAATCTTTGGGGCTGGAAACACGTTGTAAGTCCGGAATTATTTTTCAATATAAACTTGCAACCAAATAAGTCTGTTTCATGGTCAAGAACCTATAGGGTATTTAAGACAGAGTAATTGATACAAATACATTTCTTAAACATTATTACAATTCGTTTATCTTTGCAATCTATTTAAGAACCCATGCGCATTGATATTATTACCGTTTTACCAGAATTACTTAAAAGTCCGTTTGGAGCATCTATATTAAAACGTGCTATTGAAGCTCATTTGGTTGAAGTTCATTTTCACAATTTACGTGATTATACTTCTGATAATTACAAATCTGTTGATGATACCCAGTTTGGAGGTGGCGCAGGTATGGTCATGATGGTGGAGCCCATTGATAAATGCATCAGTGCTTTAAAGGCAGAACGCCATTATGACGAGGTAATTTATATGACGCCAGATGGAGATACCTTAAAACAAGGTATTGCGAATCATTTATCATTAAAAGAAAACATTATTATTTTGTGTGGACATTATAAAGGTGTTGACCAACGCGTGCGCGACCATTTTATAACACGAGAAATTTCAATTGGAGATTATGTGCTTTCTGGTGGCGAGTTGGCGGCCGCTGTTCTATGCGATTCTATTATTAGATTAATTCCTGGGGTGTTGGGTAACGAGACTTCTGCCCTAACCGATTCGTTTCAAGATAATTTACTGGCACCACCTATTTACACGAAGCCGAGAGATTATAAAGGTTGGAAAGTACCTGAACTGTTATTTAGTGGTAATTTTCCTGAAATTGAAAAATGGCGGGAAGAACAAGCATATGAGCGAACTAAAGAACGTCGGCCAGATTTATTGGAGGAATAACGTCATTGCGAACGTAGTGAAGCAATCTGCTTATTTTAGTTTTATTAATCGTTTAGTCAATTAGTTCTTATAAAATCTCTACGCAGCATATCTGG
>CAXBJF010000040.1:0-34700 GCA_963976005.1 uncultured Flavobacteriales bacterium
CTCCGCCCCTCAGGGAAACCCCCTTTTTAGCGGCTGCAAACATACAACCCTTTTTCTATTTTACAAGGTTACTTATTGCTTTTTTTAGAAGATTTTTAAAGCTCTTCATAACCCCTTTAATACCTGCTATTTATAAAATAAAAAAGTGTGAATTTTATTTATAAATGCATAAAAAATAATATAAATTGATATTTTGTAGCTACTAAATTATATCCGAAACATTTAGTTTTTATAAAAATATGCGTTAGGGATGGCAATGACATCCTTTTGCAAAGCAAAAGATATAGTGAACAGCCCGCCCTTGTGTAACAAGGTAACGCCCAAAAAAATATTTTACCAAAGCCTTCATAGACCTTAAATAATATAACCGTTATAAAAATGGAATTTAGTAAAGAAAAAATTATACCTATATATATATTGTATGTCTATGTTTATACTATTATCTTTGCCAACTGAATTTAATATATTTTAATGATACATATAACATTGCCCGATGGAAGTGTAAAGCCGTTTGAAAAAAACGCTACACCTATGGATGTTGCTAAAAGCATCAGTGAAGGATTTGCAAGAAATGTAATTTCGGCAAGCTTTAATGGAAATACTATTGAAACGGTTACACCATTAACCACTGATGGTGCTTTGGTTTTATTTACTTGGAATAACGATGAAGGAAAAAAGGCTTTCTGGCATAGTTCTGCTCACGTTTTGGCTCAAGCTATTGAGGAACTGTATCCCGGAGCGAAATTGACCATTGGCCCTGCTATTGAAAATGGGTTTTATTATGATGTGGATTTTGGTGAGCATGCCATTTCGGAAAAGGATTTTAAGGCTATTGAAGATAAAATGTTGGAGATAGCAAGAGGTAGGCATGATTTTAAAATGCGTTCTGCCACTAAAGCGGAAGCATTGTCCTTATATAAAGGTAACGAGTTTAAAACCGAGTTGATTGAAAACTTAGAAGATGGTACCATTACGTTTTGTGACCATGCTACTTTTACAGATTTATGCCGCGGAGGCCATATACCAAATACAGGCATTATAAAAGCGGTTAAAGTATTGAGTGTAGCTGGAGCTTACTGGCGTGGGAATGAAAAAAATCCACAATTGACCCGTGTTTATGGTATTTCGTTCCCGAAACAAAAAGAGCTTACCGAATATTTGGAAATGCTTGAGGAAGCCAAAAAACGTGATCACCGGAAATTAGGCAAAGAACTGGAGTTATTTACTTTTTCACAAAAAGTTGGTGCCGGTTTACCTTTATGGTTGCCTAAAGGTGCCGCTTTAAGAGAACGTTTGGAAGATTTTTTAAAGAAAGCACAAAAAAAAGCGGGTTATGAAATGGTGGTTACACCACATATTGGCCAAAAAGAACTATATGTTACCTCTGGTCATTATGCAAAATATGGAGCAGATAGTTTTCAACCAATTCATACTCCAAAAGAAGATGAAGAGTTCTTATTAAAACCAATGAACTGCCCACACCATTGTGAAATTTACAATAGCAGTCAATGGTCATACAAAGATTTACCTAAACGTTACGCTGAGTTTGGAACTGTTTACAGATATGAACAAAGTGGAGAGTTGCATGGATTGACCCGCGTACGTGGTTTTACCCAAGATGATGCACATTTATTTTGTATGCCCGAACAACTGGACCAAGAATTTAAAAATGTTATTGATTTAGTATTATATGTATTTGGATCATTAGGATTTGAAAATTTCACAGCACAAGTTTCTGTAAGGGACCCCGAAAACCCTGATAAATATATTGGAGATATTGAAAATTGGGAAAAAGCAGAACAAGCCATTATCAATGCAGCAACTGATAAAGGTTTAGATTTTGTTATTGAAACTGGCGAAGCTGCCTTTTACGGACCTAAATTAGACTTTATGGTTAAAGATGCCCTTGGAAGAAAATGGCAACTTGGCACCATTCAAGTAGATTATAATTTACCCGAACGTTTTGATCTTACTTATAAAGGAAGTGATAATGAACTTCACAGACCCGTAATGATTCATCGGGCACCATTTGGCAGTATTGAAAGGTTTATTGCTATTTTATTAGAGCATACTGCCGGTAATTTTCCGTTATGGTTGATGCCAAAACAAGCAATTATACTGTCTATTAGTGAGAAATATGAAAAATACTCTGAAAAAGTTTTAAATTTGCTAGAAAATGACGAAATTCGCGCCCTCGTTGATAATAGAAATGAAACGATAGGAAAGAAAATCAGGGAAGCTGAAATGCAAAAGTATCCATTCATGATTATTATTGGTGAGAATGAAGAGCAAGATGGAAAAATAACTGTGCGTCAGCATGGTGGGGAAGATTTGGGAATGATCAGTATTGAAGAATTCTCTAAAATTGTAAACACAGAAATAAGTAAAACGTTAAAACCGTTTAAATAATAAGTTTAATTTAAAAAGATAAAGCCATAGCAATTCGAAGAAGAAATGTTCCCAATAGAAGGGTAACACAAGAGGATAAACATAAAATAAACTCTAAAATTACATCACCAAACGTACGTCTTGTAGGAGAAAATGTAGAAATAGGTGTGTATAGTACCAGAGATGCTATAAAAATAGCAGATGAGCAAGGGTTAGATCTTGTAGAGATTTCACCAAATGCTGATCCTCCTGTTTGTAAGGTTATGGATTATAAAAAGTTTCTTTATGAGCAAAAGAAACGTGATAAGGTCATTAAAGCGAAAGCAACGAAAGTCATTGTAAAAGAAATTCGTTTTGGGCCTCAAACTGATGATCATGATTATGAATTTAAAAAGAAACACGCAGAAAAATTCTTGAAAGAAGGTGCCAAATTAAAGGCTTTTGTGTTTTTTAAAGGACGATCAATCATATTTAAAGAACAAGGTCAAATTTTATTATTAAAACTTGCCCAAGATTTAGAAGAGTTTGGAAAAGTTGAGCAAATGCCAAGGTTAGAAGGTAAACGGATGACCATGTTTTTAGCTCCCAAAAAATAAATACCCCTGAACAAATCAGGATTTACGATAATTAAGCGAAATAATTAAAAACTAGGAGAACAAGATGCCTAAAATGAAAACCAAATCTAGTGCCAAAAAACGATTTAAGTTAACAGGTACTGGGAAGATAAAAAGAAAGCACGCTTTTAAAAGTCATATTTTGACCAAAAAATCTAAAAAGCGTAAACTCGCCTTAACTCATGATACGTTAGTTGATAAAGCAGACGAGAGCAATGTTAAATACATGTTGCGTTTAAAGTAACATTATTTTAACCGGTTAAACAATTTATAAACCCTGGAGATAGGCTAATAAAAGAGTTAAAAGTTAAAAGTTAAAAGTTAAAAGTTTTAAATCTAAACTTAAAAATTGATTAGACTAAAAACTAACAACTAAAGACTAAAAACTAGAAAAACCGCCTACTACAAAAAACAATTAAAATTATGCCAAGATCAGTAAATTCTGTAGCAAAAAGAGCCAGAAGAAAAAAGGTGCTTAAACAAGCAAAAGGTTACTTTGGAAGACGTAAAAACGTCTGGACAGTAGCAAAAAATGCGGTTGACAAAGCGATGTTATATTCGTATAGAGACCGTAGAAACAAAAAGAGATCATTCCGTTCATTATGGATTACGCGTATTAACGCCGGAGCCAGACAATACGGATTGTCTTATTCTCAATTTATGGGAAAAATTAAAGCTAATGACATTGAATTAAACCGTAAGGTTTTAGCAGATTTAGCTATGAATAACCCTGAGGCTTTTAAAGCCGTAATAGAGAAAGTAAAATAAGGCGTTTCGCCTATTGTAAAACATATTATTCGCTTAATAAAAATCCGATTCGTCCCGATAGCTATCGTGGAGAGTCGGGTTTTTTTTAATATTTACCAAATGGATTTATCAAATATAAAAATGATTGCCACCGATATGGATGGCACCTTATTAAACTCAAATCATGAAGTTAGTGCCTTGTTTCTTGAGTTATTTAAAAAAATAAAAAAACACAACATTCTTTTTGTGGCTGCCAGCGGAAGACCTTTTTATAGTATAACCGAGAAATTAAATTCCATAAAAAAAGATATTATCATAGTTGCAGAAAATGGGGGCATTGTGGTAAAAAACGAATCTGTTTTAATATCTACACCATTAAAAAGGGACAATCTTTATAAAATTGAATCAGTAATTAATTCACAAAATCATATTCATCCTATATTTTGCACTAAATCAAAAGCTTATTTTAAGCATTCATCAAATAGTCATATTAAATTATTGACTGAATATTACCCAAATTTTACGCTTATTGATGGCATAGATGATATTGAAGAAGATATCATAAAAATTGCATTATACGATAGTATAGATTCAGGAAAACACATTTATCCGCTTTTTAAACAATTTGAAAACGAATTTAAAATAAAAATTTCAGGAAAAAATTGGGTAGATATCTCAGATGAATTAGCCAATAAAGGACATGCGCTTGAACTGCTTCAAAACACCTATAATATTTCAAAAGAAGAAACCCTGGTTTTTGGTGATTATAATAATGATATAGAAATGCTTAAACTTGCATCCTATAGCTTTGCTATGGCAAATGCACATCAAAATGTGAAGGATATTTCCAATTTTGAAACTAAAAGCAATGATGATTTTGGAGTTGAATATATTTTGGAAAAAATAATAAAAGCTAAAGAAGGTTTAATCACTTAAAAAATAATTTTTCAGTAAAATAAACGCAACCATTATTGACATTCCTTATCTAATAAACAAAAAAACGATCATGAAGTTAAAAAATATAATATATGTTGTCTTGATGATGACATTTTCAAGTTGTTCCCTTAATAGTGATAGTAACACTCCGCAAGTTGTTAGAAATGAATGGCATTTAAGAAATGTAAGCGGTGGGTTAGAAGGTGTAAACAATGACCTTGGTTTTAATACCGTTATTTGGATCTTTAATGAATCTTCAAGCTCGCTAAAGGTTGAAAATAATAATACCAATGCTTCAATTGAAGATGGATTGGATTCTGGAACTTATTCTTACTCACTGGATGAAGATGGAAATAACATATTTCTTACCATTGATGATTATGAAATGGGCAGCTTAACCATTTCAACCAATCAATTAATCATAAATCAAAATCTGACCAGTAACGGCACAGCTGCCGACGGTTTTATTTACACCTTTCGTTTAGTAGAAATCATAGAATAAAGGCAATAACCTTACGTTTTTTGTTTCTTTTTTCTAGCCGCAGGAAACAGCACATTATTAAGTATTAATCTATATCCGGGAGAGGTAGGATGCAAATCCAATTCTGTTTTAGAATCTCCTACTCGGTGCTGATAATCTTCAGGGTCATGACCGCCATAAAACGTAAAAAACCCTTTTCCTTTAATGCCATGAATATATTTTGCTTCGCCATTGGTTTTATTTTCACCCATAACCAATACATTTGATTTTATTTCATCTCTAGTGAAAGATGTAGTTTGTCCCATAAAGCCTTTTATTAAAGCTGTATGGTTTTGACACAACATGGTTGGAATAGGGTCCCATTTAGCTGAAAAATCCATTAATGAAAAATAATCCACTGTTCTGGAAATCATTCGTTTCTGAGTCATATCAATAGAAGAGAATTCATAAACTGTAGGGCTTCTTTCCAGTTTAAAATCAGTAAACGCAAAGGTTTTATCATAATCCATTTTACTTTGATAATTCGGGTCACTGCCATCTCCATCAAACATAGGTTCACAAATATCAACACCTTCGGCTGATAAAGCAATATCAAAACTATCAGTGGCACTGCACATGGCAAACATAAAACCGCCGCCAACCACATAATCTCTAATCTTTAAGGCAACATCCAGCTTTTCTTCAGACACTTTACTATATCCTAGTTTTTTTGCCAAAGCTTCAGCGTCCTTTTTCTCTTGAATATACCATGCAGCCGATTTATAGGCTCCATAAAATTTACCGTATTGACCCGTGAAATCTTCATGATGTAAGTGTAACCAATCAAACAATAATAATCCGTCATTTAACACGTCTTCATCATAAACAGTTTCATAAGGAATTTCAGCATAGGTTAAAACCATGGTTACCGCATCATCCCAAGGTTGTTTACCATAAGGCGTATAAACTGCTATTTTTGGGGCTTTTTCAAGCACTACCGCTTCCATATTTTGGCTTGGGCTACTTATTTCTTGCAAAATATCCTCGGTTTTAAAATCTGAAATCACTTCAAAAGAAACGCCCCTAATCTGGCATTCGTGACGAATATCTTCCAAATCTGGCAATAAAAATGAACCCCCTCTGTAATTCAATAACCATTTTACTTTGAGTTGTTTTTCAAGTACCCAATACGTTATGCCATATGCTTTTAAATGATTTTTTTGCGTTTCTGCATCCATGGGTATGAGGATATAAGAAGCATAAGACTTCCATCCCATTATGAGAATAAGTACCGTGATAAATATCTTTTTCAAAAGTAGATTTGCTTTTTTAGAACCAAGAACAAAGACCGCTTCGCTTTTAGAATAAAGACTTTTGGTTATTGATTCATTTTGAGTTGAAAGATACTTAAAAAATGCTCCTTTTAAAAAAGTTTAACAGAAGATTAATTTCTAAAAAGGCACATCATTTTCTTCATCATCATTCAATGAACTTCCAAATGCCTGGTTTGGACTCGCTTTAAAATTATCGGTTTTAAAGGTATCATCATTGGCCGCCGCATTCATTTTACTATGAAACTCATAGGGCGAATCAAAATCATCCAAATTATCGAATTTTCCTAAGTGACCCACAAATTTTAAACGGATACTATCCAATCCACCATTTCTGTGTTTGGCAACAATAAATTCAGCTTGCCCTTCTGTAGGAGAACGCTCATCATCATCCCACTCTTCAATTTTATAATATTCTGGTCTGTAAATAAACGAAACAATATCAGCATCTTGCTCAATTGCTCCAGATTCACGAAGGTCACTTAATAATGGTCGTTTACTTCCACCTCGCGTTTCAACAGCACGGGATAATTGGGATAATGCTATTACAGGTATGCTTAATTCTTTTGCTAACGCCTTTAGGTTACGGGAAATGGTAGAAATTTCTTGTTCTCTGTTTCCTCCTTTTTGATTTCCACCTGCAGTCATAAGTTGTAAATAATCAACAATAATCAATTTAATTCCATGTTGAGACGCTAAACGACGTGCCTTGGCACGCAAATCAAAAATGGATAATGATGGTGAATCATCAATAAATAAAGGTGCTTTTTCTAATCCTTTAACCTTAACATTAAGCTGTTCCCATTCATGTGTTTCAAGTTTTCCTGTCCGTAATTTTTCAGATGACAATCCAGTTTCACTTGATATCAAACGGGTTATTAATTGCACAGACGCCATTTCCAACGAGAAAAATGCTACCGGAATATTATGGTTAACAGCAATATTTCTTGCCATGGACAACGTTAAAGCTGTTTTACCCATACCTGGCCTAGCAGCAATGATAATTAAATCACTTTCCTGCCAGCCAGATGTTAATTTGTCAAGTTTATCAAATCCAGAAGGAATCCCACTTAAGCCTTCTTTATGTGAAATCTCCTCAATTTTCTTTTTTGCTTGAATCACTAGATTCTGAGCAGTTTCACTGGATTTTTTAATATTCCCTTGGGTAACCTCATAAAGTTTAGCTTCTGCCTTATCCAATAAATCAAAAACATCTTTCGTTTCGTCATAGGAATCCTCAATAATTTCACTGGATATTTTTATTAAACTACGTTGAATATATTTCTGTAAAATAATACGGGCATGAAACTCAATATGTGCGGATGAAGATACTTTTTGGGTTAAAGAAATGAGGTAAAAATCACCACCAGCCAATTCTAGTTTTGAATTTTTCTTTAACTGAGTTGAAACGGTTAATAAGTCAACAGGTTCACTGTTTTCAAACAACTGAAATATAGCCTCAAAAATATGCTGATGTGATTCTTTATAGAAAGCTTCCGGGCTTAAAATATCAATTACTTCATCAACACCTTTTTTATCAATCATCATAGCTCCAAGCACAACTTCTTCTAAATCAAGTGCTTGCGGAGGTATTTTTCCTTTTTCAAGACTTATCAATGTACTTCTATCTACTTTATATCCTTTAATTTGATTGGGCTGTTCCATAAGTGCTAAAGTAGTTAAAAAGAGGATAAATTTAAATTAAAAAGAAACTATGATTATGAACTCTTCATTAACAATTTAACTGTTAATAACTTAAATATATTGTTTATAACGTAAAAAAAATCTGAAGTTTGGAGCTTCAGATTATACTATAATGTGGTTTTAAAAGGTTTAGTCTTTATAGACTCCCATTTCTAAATATTTATTCATGCGTTTTTCAATCAATTCTTTTGGTGATAAGTTTTTAAGTGATTCAAAAGTTTTTGAAATGGCATTACTCACAATTACATAAGTTTGCTCTTTATTTCTATGCGCACCTCCAATTGGTTCTTTAATAATTTCGTCCACCAATTTTAGTTTTTTCATATCCTTAGCTGTTAGCTTTAAAGCAGCAGCAGCCTGTTCTTTATACTCCCAGCTACGCCAAAGAATTGACGAACAAGATTCAGGGGAAATAACGGAATACCATGTGTTTTCAAGCATTAAAACAATGTCGCCGACACCTATTCCTAGAGCACCTCCAGATGCACCTTCACCTATAACAACAGTAATAATAGGCACTTTTAAGCGGGTCATCTCTAAAATGTTTCTGGCAATAGCTTCTCCCTGACCACGTTCTTCAGCTTCCAGACCCGGGTAAGCACCTGGTGTATCTAAAATAGTAACAACAGGGATTCCGAATTTTTCAGCAGATTTCATTAAACGCAATGCTTTGCGATAGCCTTCTGGATTTGCCATTCCAAAATTACGGTATTGTCTGGTTTTGGTATTGAATCCTTTTTGCTGACCAATAAACATATAACTTTGGTTGCCAATTTTCCCCAAACCACCAATCATGGCCTTATCATCTTTAAACCCTCTATCGCCATGAAGTTCTAAAAAAGATTCCCCACAAATGGCTCTTATATAATCTAATGTATAAGGCCTATTTGGATGACGTGACATTTGAACACGTTGCCATGGCGTTAAATTTTTATAAATTTCAATCTTGGCACTGTTTAATTTTTTTTCAATCTGTGCGCATGTTTCAGTCACATCTACTTCACTTTCTTCACCAATCAATTTGCATTTTTGCAACTGGTCTTCAAGTTCTTTAATGGGAAGTTCAAATTCTAAATATTCCATAAGAATTTATAGTTTCAATTTTAGTTAGTCTACAAATATAAAAACTTTAATTATGATAAGATGCTATGAATGTTTTCTTTTTAGCCTTCTTTTGTTTTTTAATATGGCATTTATCATGACCGTTAGAAGAATAACCGCAGCACCATAATAAAATGTTGTACTCATTTTTTCTTTTTCAGGAAAAAGAATAATGGCCAAAACAATCCCGTAAACCGGTTCTAAATTATAAGTTAATACAACAGTATAAGGACTTAAAACCTTCATGACATGAACAGAAGCAATAAAAGCATATGCCGTACATATTGAGGCCAAAATAAAGAGATAGCCAAAATCCGCAAAACTTAATTTGAAGAATTCAATAGAAAATCCACCTTTAAAAAGAAGTATAAATATTGAAATAAAGGCAACTCCGCTAATAAATTCATAAAAAGAGATAACTGTGGCCGTATGTTTTTGTAAAAATTTTCCATTTAGAACTGCAAATAATGATGATAAAAATGCTGAAGATATTCCAAGAATAATTCCAGTGAGGTATTTTATTTCACTTTTTGTAATTATAAAAACGCCAACAATGACCAATATTCCAAAGATAATTTCATACCATATGATTTTACGTTTAAAAATTATAGGTTCCATAATAGATGCAAAAAAAGCTCCTGTAGAAAACATGGCTAAAGCAATTGAAACGTTCGAAGTGTCAATAGCTCCAAAAAAGGTTATCCAATGAAGGGCGATTATAATACCAGCTATAAAAAGTTTAAAAAATGATTTTGGAGAAATGCGGATATTAACTTTGGCTACTTTTATATAAATAAATATAATAATTGAAGCCATCAACATTCTGAACCAAACCAATGGAACAGCAGATATAGATATCAGCTCACCTAAAATAGCTGTAAATCCAGCAATAAAAACTAAAAAATGAAGGTGGAGATAATTTTTAAGTTTAACGTTTTGCATTCCGTAGAAGGTAAGCTGCTAAAATACCAAAAATCACGTTAGGAAACCATACGGCAATTATTGGTGGAAAATTTGATTGTTCAGCCATGACACCAAATATCTTATCAAAAAACACATAAACCATGGCAATACAAATTCCAACCGCAAGATTTACACCCATTCCACCTCTTCTTTTTATTGATGACACGGCAACGGCTATGATAGTTAATATAAAAACTGAAACTGGCAAACTCCATTTTCTATAAAGCACTAATTGATACCTGCCAATATTTGAAGATCCTCTTTTCTCCTCCTTATCTATAAATCTGGTTAATTCGTGATACGGTAATATCTCAGCAATATAAATAACAGGTGTTAAGTCTTCTACATCAAATGAGAATAATGTGTCTTTACTTTTTTCAATATCTAATTGATCATTTATATCTCCAACGGTTCTTTTAACGTAATCAACCAATCTATAAATAGTATCCTTATCTATATACTTAATGGTTTTCGCGCTTATTTTATATTTCAATTTATTGTCTTCAATATGTTCTAAAGTGAAATTGACGCCTAACTTGTTTTTAGAATCAAAGCTACTAACATAGATAAACTCATTATCATTAATTTGCCTGAAAACATTTCTGTCCTGAGTTGTTTTTCTATCAGGATACAAATATTTATATTCAAATTCATTAAATCCTTTGCTTGAAATGGGTGCCAGATACATACCTAAAAACAATGCTAATCCCGCTATAATTGTAGCGCCAATCATATAGGGCCTTAAAAATCTTGAAAATGACACTCCTGAACTTAAAAAGGCAATGACTTCTGTATTATTAGCTAATTTTGAAGTGAACCAAATTACTGATAAAAATAAAAATAACGGAAAGAGTAAATAAGCAAAATAGACTGTGAAATTAAGGTAGTAAACTACAATTTCATTAAACGGAACTTCATTACCTAATAATTTTCCAATTTTTTCAGCCAGATTAACTGTAATTCCAATAGGAACAAACAGTAATAACATCATGAAAAATGTAAACAAATAACGTTTTAATATGTACCAATCTAAAATTTTCATCCTCTCCAAACCTCTCCAAAGGAGAGGAGGTCTTTGTTTTTATATTATAATTTAGAAAAAAAGTGCCTTTAAAAATTTTTCATATCGTTTTAAAGACGTTTATTCATTTGATTAACCATTTGGCTTTTCCAAGTACTAAAATCTCCCGCTAATATATGTTTTCTTGCTTCGCGAACCAACCATAAATAAAACCCTAAATTATGTATGGTAGCAATTTGCTTTCCTAACAACTCATTAACTGAAAATAAATGACGTAAATAAGCCTTGGAATAATCAGTATCAACAAAGGTGATACCCATCTCATCAACTGGAGAAAAATCATCTTTCCATTTTAAATTTTTAATATTCATAGTGCCATGCGCCGTAAATAACATGCCATTTCTAGCATTTCTTGTTGGCATCACACAATCAAACATATCAATTCCTAACGCTATATTTTCAAGTATATTAATTGGCGTACCTACACCCATTAAATATCGAGGTTTATCTTCCTGTAAAATATTGCAGACAACTTCTGTCATGGCATACATTTCTTCTGCAGGTTCTCCAACTGATAAACCTCCAATAGCATTACCGGCAGCTCCGGCATTTGCAATATATTCAGCAGATTGTATCCTTAAATCTTTATAAGTGCTACCTTGAACTATTGGAAAAAAGGCTTGGTCAAAATCATATTTTAAAGGCGTTTTTTCTAAATGATTAATGCATCTATCCAACCAACGATGCGTCATATGCATAGATCTTTTGGCATAATTATAACCACACGGATATGGCGTGCATTCATCAAACGCCATAATGATATCGGCACCAATTTTTCGTTGAATTTCCATAACGTTTTCTGGTGTAAACGTATGGTAACTACCATCAATATGTGATTTAAACTTAACCCCTTCTTCTTTGATTTTTCTATTTGCCGATAACGAATACACCTGATATCCGCCTGAATCAGTTAATATATTACGGTCCCAATTCATGAATTTGTGAATTCCACCAGCTTTTTCTAAAGTATCTGTTTCAGGGCGTAGATATAAATGATAGGTATTCCCCAGAATAATATCAGGAACAATATCGTTTTTAAGTTCACGTTGATGCACCCCTTTTACAGAAGCTACGGTACCAACTGGCATAAAAATAGGTGTTTCAATAACACCATGATCTGTAGTGATTTTTCCAGCTCTGGCTTTGCTTTGTGTGTCTTTTCCTTTTAGTTCAAATTGCATGTTCATAAAATCATCAGTCGGCAAACCTACATATTTTTTTAATTTTAAATTAATTTTATCCTATTAATATGTAGGTTCACTGATTCCAATTTATTTAAATAAGAAATAGAAGTAAAAATAATTAACTAAACAGTATATCAATTAATTTAAAAATAAACTTTTAGGCTACCAACTCCTTTACTTAAAATAGAACATTATTACTTTGTTAAACTACCTTAATATATTACTTTTGTCAAGCAAAAAACTAACAATAAAAACATGCCAAACTCACAACATTTAAAAAAATTAACCATTCAAGTACGAAGAGACATTTTGCGAATGGTACATAAAGTAAACTCCGGTCATCCAGGGGGTTCATTAGGCTGTACAGAGTTTATGGTTGCATTATATAACAACATTTTGGACAGAAAGAAAACTTTTGATATGGACGGTATTGGAGAAGATATCTTTTTTCTGTCAAACGGACACATTTCTCCGGTTTTTTATAGTGTGTTAGCAAGAACTGGATATTTTCCGGTTGAAGAATTAGATACTTTTAGATTAATCAATTCCCGTTTGCAAGGACACCCAACAACTCATGATGGATTACCTGGGGTAAGAATGTCCTCAGGATCGCTTGGTCAAGGTCTATCAGTAGCGATTGGAGCTGCTCAGGCAAAAAAACTTAATGGTGACAAACATATGATTTATTCCCTTCACGGAGATGGTGAATTACAGGAAGGCCAAAATTGGGAAGCCATTATGTATGCTGCCGCTAAAAAAGTTGATAATCTTATTGCAACCGTTGATTTAAATGGACAGCAAATTGATGGCGCAACAGATGATGTATTACCAATGGGAAGTATAAAAGCAAAATTTGAGGCTTTTGGTTGGTTGGTTTTAGAAATTGAGGATGGTAATGATATAGATGCTATTTTAAAAGGAATGGCTGAAGCTAAATCAAAAACCGGCAAAGGAAAACCTGTTTGTGTATTGTTAAAAACTGTTATGGGGCATGGTGTGGATTTTATGATGTACACACATGCATGGCATGGAAAAGCTCCTAATGATGAGCAATTGGCCATTGCATTATCCCAAAATCCAGAAACATTAGGGGATTACTAAAGCCCCTCCTAGCCTGCTCTTTGGGAAGGAATATTAACAAGCAATAATGAGAACTAAAATTATCAACAAATAAACAAATTAAAGTCCCTCCACTGGCGGGATTTAGGGAGGCTTATGAAAACATACACATATACAGAAAAGAAAGATACAAGAAGCGGATTTGGTGCTGGTTTAGCAGAATTAGGTAGAACAAACCCAAATGTTGTTGCACTTTGTGCTGATTTGGTTGGCTCATTAAAAATGGAAAAATTTATTGAAGAAAATCCAGAACGTTTTTTTCAAATTGGTATTGCTGAAGCCAACATGATGGGGATTGCCGCTGGCTTAACCATTGGAGGTAAAATTCCATTTACAGGGACCTTTGCAAACTTCTCTACAGGGCGTGTTTATGACCAAATCCGTCAATCCATTGCATATTCTGAAAAGAATGTGAAAATTTGTGCATCACATGCAGGTTTAACATTGGGGGAAGATGGGGCAACACATCAAATCTTGGAAGACATCGGGCTTATGAAAATGCTTCCGGGAATGACCGTTATTAATACCTGTGACTATAATCAAACCAAAGCGGCAACTATTGCTATCGCTGATTATAACGGACCTGTTTATTTGCGTTTTGGTCGTCCTGCAGTACCAATATTCACCCCAGCTGATCAGAAATTTGAAATAGGAAAAGCCATTAAATTAACTGAAGGTACAGATGTGACCATTGTTGCTACCGGACATTTAGTTTGGGAAGCTTTAGAAGCCTCAAAAGTATTATTTGAACAAGGTATTTCTGCAGAAGTTATTAATATTCATACCATTAAACCTTTAGACGAAAAAGCCATTTTAGAATCTGTTGCAAAAACAAGGTGCATAGTCACAGCGGAAGAGCATAATATTATTGGAGGATTGGGAGAAAGTGTGGCCAGGGTTTTAGCTTTACATAATCCAACGCCTCAAGAATTTGTAGGAACCAATGATACTTTTGGAGAATCTGGGATCCCAGCACAACTTATGGAAAAATACGGATTGAATGCTAAAGCTATTGTTTCAAAAGCTGAATCTGTAATTAAAAGAAAATAACTGGTTTTTCAAATTAATAATTAATATGAAAAAAATATTCATTTATACTTTCATTCTGGCTTTTAGTTATTTAGGTCATACTCAAAATAAAATTGTTTTTGGAATTAAAGCGGGTATGAATTATAATTCCAATGGCGATTTAATAGCTTTATCGGAATTTGAATCATATATAGGAGAATCAAAAGCCAGAGTAGGCTATCATGCTGGGGTTTGGCTGGAAGGAGAGATACCTTCTACTCTATTATTTATTCGTCCAGAACTTTTATACACACAAACTAAAAGCACATATGATTTAGGAGGGACAGAAGATTTTATTTTGAAAAAAATTGATATTCCAGTTATTGTTGGAGTCAAAATATTTAAGGTGGCAAGGGTTTTTGTTGGCCCTGTTTTTCAATTCTTAATTGATTCGAAATATGAAAATATTTATCCTATTGAAACAGATTCTTTTGCATTAGCTTTAAATTTAGGAATTGGATTTCAGCTTGGTAAATTTGGTCTTGATATAAGATGGGAAAAGGGGCTTTCCAACTCAGAAACTATCTTATTTAAAGATCTGGTTACGTTAGACAATAAACCCAATCAATTAATCACCGGGGTCACTTATAAAGTTTGGTAACAATTAAAATAATATCCGTTTGGCAACGTTTTTGATTATGTAAATCAAATTCAAAAAAACGAATATTATGAAAAATTTAAAAAAGAAATTAAAAGCCAGTAAAAAAACGATTTTACTTGCATTATTTTTAGTATCAATTTCTAGCATTACATATGCTCAAACTGCAACTGGCTTTGGTATTAAAGGGGGTTTAAATTACAATGCCAATGGAAATTATTTTGATTCGGCTAGTGCCAATGCTCAACATCCGGATAGAAATATAGGATATCACTTAGGCGTATTTGGAAAAATAGGTACTCAACTCTATTTCAAACCAGAATTAGTTTACACAAGTACTAAAAGTGATTACAATAGTGATGGTTTTAAAATGCAAAAACTTGATGCTCCTTTATTGGTAGGTTTAAAAGTTCTTGGACCTGTTAGCGTGTTTGCTGGCCCTTCATTTCAATATATACTAGATTCTAAATTTGATGGTATAACCATTAATGATGTTAAGAATGATTTTTCGGTTGGGCTGAACTTTGGTATTGGTTTAAACCTTAATAAAATAGGTGTTGATTTACGATATGAAAGAGGTTTTAATAAGAATGAAGGAACGTTTGTCAACAATATTGGTTTAGCTAATCCAAGTCGAATAGACACAAGACCCGACCAACTTATTTTAAGTTTATCGCTAATACTTTAAAATCATAAGTTATTTTAAAACAAAAAATCTCGCAAACACGAGATTTTTTGTTTTACCAAACTTTTTTAATCTTTATCTAAATAGTCAGGAGTACCATCGCCATCTGTATCCGTAAATGTTACCGAAATGCCTGTATACGTTCCATCAGTTTCTTCAATAATTTTAATAAGTACTTCATTTGCTGCTAAAGAAATATTTTTTACGGCTTCTTTTGTCGCTTCGTTATAAGTTGTAATTACAATTTCATTTGAAGTTAAAATACCATCACCATCATCATCTGTGTCAACATAATTTGGAATACCATCACCATCAGTGTCATCACTTACTAAAGTAAATTCTCCATCTCCATCTAAATCTTCAAGGTAAGAAGGCACGCCATCACCATCATGGTCATTTTGCTCCATTTGCAATAATTCAAATTTAAAAATTATAGGAGAATATGAAGCTATAATTGATGTGGGAGTTGAAAAATATCCTAATCCAGAAGGCAAAAACATGACTCCTACACCATAATTAAAATAATCTACTGTGCCATCACCGGCATCAACAAAACTTTCTGCCGTACTAAAATTAGGAATTGCCTTACTCCATCCAGGTACTCGTGATAGTAGGTCAAAATCAACTGGATTAATAGCACTATCAAAAACACGGTCATCAAGTAAGCTTCCTTCATAATTAGCTCTTATTTTATCAGCAAATGTTGGTGAATCACCACCACCTTGATTTAATTTAAGAATATAAAACTCATAATCAGTATCTGCAAATGTTGTGGTTTTTGTTTCAACAGCATTCTTTAAAAGTGTATTCTTATCTGGATCTGGCAAAACACCACTTTCAGGAAGTTCTGAAATCACAAGACTATCCAAACCGGAACCTGGATAAGCAACAAAAGTTCCAGAATTGTAATAATGAGTTTCTAAATACCCTATAATTGAGTCGTTATCAATAATTTGCTGTTCAGCTCTGTCCCTGACTTCTACAGTAATTGAAGGAGTATCATTCTTTTTACAAGATACAAATCCTATAGATAAACATAAAATATATAAAGCCGCTTTTCTTAAACTCATTATTGCTTATTTTTGAGGTCGCAAGATACAATTTAAAAATAATTTTGCGCAACAACATTAACTTTGTTTTACAAAAATTATATGCGAATAGACAAGTATTTATGGTGTATTAGATATTTCAAAACAAGAACCATGGCAACTACAGCTTGCAAAAAAGGTCATGTAAGAGTAAATGAGGATATAGTAAAACCTAGCCGTGAAGTATATCCACAAGATCAAATTACTTTGCGAAAAGACCAAATTAATTATCAAATTATTGTAAATGATATTCCAGAAAGCAGAATTGGCGCCAAACTTGTTGATATCTATAGAAAAGATATAACGCCAAAAGACCAATTTGAAGCGCAGGCACTATTAAAACTATCAAAAGACTATTATCGAAAAAAAGGTGTAGGCAGGCCAACAAAAAAAGATAGAAGGGATCTTGACGATTTTACTGATGAATCATCCGTAGCAGACATTTAATTCAACTGAAAATATTTACAATGAATAGTTAAATCAGACCTTTGAAAAAAAATAAAATAAACAGATAAAATTGAGTAATTTTATAATGAATTAAAAAAAGATATTTATACAATGACCGTTAAGAATAATGTAATACTGACCCATAATGAGATTAATCATAAAATAAGACGGATTGCTTTTCAGATATACGAAAATAATGTCAATGAAACAGAAATTATTTTGGCAGGCATCGACAAAAATGGGTATATTTTCGCCAAAAAATTAAGAGCTGCTCTTCAAAAAATTTCTGAAATAAACCCTATTCTGTGTAAAGTAAGTATTGATAAAAAAAGTCCTTGCCTTAAAATTAAAACCTCTATAAAACCTGAAGACTACCAAAATAAATCGTTGATTTTAGTTGATGATGTATTAAATTCTGGCACTACCCTAATTTATGGTGTAAAACATTTTTTAAATGTGCCTTTAAAACAATTTCAGACAGCCGTTTTAGTGAATAGAAATCATAAGAAGTACCCCGTAAAGGCTGATTTTAAAGGCATTTCATTATCTACTTCCTTACATGAACATGTGCATGTTATTTTAGAAGGGAAAGTCTTTGAAGCTGTCTTACAATAAGGTTGAAACCAATTCTTTTACGATCTCTTTTTTAGGTTTATTATCGGTTGCTATTTTTATATTGGCCTGTTCATAAAACTGAGATCTTTCAAACAAGTGTTTTCCTATAAACTCATTTAGTAACGCATCAGTTTCAATATGTGCAATTAATGGTCGCTTACTTTTATTTCTTTTTAGCCGTTTAACCAATTTTTCCAATGAGGCTTGCAAATAAATACTTTTAACATTTTTAGCTTTCAAAATTGTGTCCATGTTGCCACTATAACAGGGCGTGCCTCCACCAACCGAAAGGATCAAGTTATTTGAATTTTCAATTATTTTTTTCAAATACACGGATTCTAATTTCCTAAAATAAATTTCACCTTCAGTTCTAAAAATTTCACTGACAGACCTGTTTTCCTTTTCTTCAATATAATGATCCAAATCAATGAATTGATAGTTTACTTTTTTTGACAAAAGCTTCCCTAAACTTGACTTTCCTGAAGCCATATACCCAATTAAAATTACAATCATAATTACGCTTTGAATTGATTATTAAAAACATACGTTAAAGCAGTACAAAAAAACGAAAAATTCTATAAAAAAAGTATGGTTTTATTAATTAAACATTTTATATTTGCACCCTCGAAAGAGAAAGTAAGACCTGGTAGCTCAGTTGGTAGAGCATCTCCCTTTTAAGGAGAGGGTCCTGGGTTCGAGCCCCAGCCCGGTCACTAATTCGGATACCATCCGAAATCAAAACCTTGCTAATTTTATGATTAGCAAGGTTTTATGGTTTTTAGACCATCCTTTTATTTGATGTAATTTGATATATTTTTTAAATTATTGACACTCCCTTCATAGTTATAACCAACATCCTAATCACTCCCTGTTTTGGGATTCGGTTTAATATCTCTAATTTTAGTCTCTTTTTTTTTGATTTAAAATATGATGAAAAAATGCTACAAAAAACTAAGTGACGGATGTAAGTTTGAATTCAATTAATATAAATATCCAACTTCAAAATTATTGTAACCTCAATACCATCTGTGCAAATTCAATCTCTATACTTTCACCTAAATTTGGTATTACATTGTTCAATCCTGTATCTGAAACTAAAACCTGTCCTCTTGCACTAATTATACAAGACATATCGGTACCTTGATAAATGTGGATAATGGTTGCCTTAAAAGGCGATTTATAGGTGTTGTTTTTGTATGTAATGGTAACCCACCAATTAAAATCGATGGGGTCGTGTATTTTTGATAAAAAATCTATAGATGGAATATCCCCAATGAATCGCAGTATTAGAGGCTCTTCTTCTGCTGCTAAAAGGGTATTGATTTCAGGAATATCCGTTGTTAAGGTTTTAAGGTCCAGAACACCATTTAATGTTTTTGAATCGTAATGGAGGAACAAACTTAATTTATGGCTTTCTGCTTTAACAGATTGGTCATCTTGCAAAGCCATCATCAAGATATGCCCTTCTTGGGTTTTAAAAATAGTTTGTGCCCTGACCTTAGAAAAACCAATTAATAAGATTGCTAAAATAATGTGTTTTGTATTCATTTTTTGTTTTTAAGTGTATTAATCATTTTCTTATTTAAATATACGAATTATAAATCCTTGCACTTATCGCAAATGCCTTTTGCTACCAAGTTAATATTTTCTGACACAAATCCAAAAGGAACTCTAATTTGAGGAATCTTATAATCTGTTAAACAAATGGTTTGATTGCAATTTGTGCAATGAAAATGCAGATGTAAATCTGTTTCAATTTCGCAATTACAGCTTTCTTCACATAATCAATGTTTTCTCTCAACTAAATTATATAAGACAATTATAAATGGCCAATCATCCCCTTAAATTACTGCAAGAGTTTTGTTCTTATTTATTCCGACAATGAATTTAAAACTTCATTTTCTGTATCCTCACGGCATTCAAAATAGCCAATAATGCTACACCAACATCCGCAATGACCGCTTCCCATAGTGTTGCCATACCAAGCGCCCCAAGCGTTAGCACCAATACTTTGACGCCCAATGCCAACCCAATGTTTTGCCAAATAATTGTATTGGTAGCATTGCCAATTTTTATGGCTGTGGCAATTTTTGAAGGCTGGTCGGTTTGTATCACAACATCGGCCGTTTCAATGGCAGCGTCACTGCCCAAGCCACCCATTGCCAGACCAACATCAGATAGTGTAATTACTGGTGCATCGTTGATACCATCACCCACAAATGCAACGGTTTTACCTTGTGCCTTGAGTTTCTCCACTTCGGCTATTTTATCTTCGGGAAGTAAGCCACCAATGGCCTTATCAATGCCCAATTGGCTTGCTATTTTATCGACAACGGATTGTTTATCGCCAGAGAGCATCACAATTTCTTTCACTTGTTTAATGTTGTGCAAGGCAGTTACCGCTTCTTTGGCATCGTCTTTAATAGTGTCTGCAATGCTAATATAGCCTGCGTACTTTTGGTTGATGGCAACGACAACTATGGTTTCGGTGTTTTGTTTTAGGGCTTCATCGTAAAGGATATTGAATTTTTCAAGTAGCTTAATATTGCCTGCTAAAACTTCATAATCACCAATGCTTCCTTTCATGCCGTGACCTGATATTTCTTCTACATGAGTGGTCTTTACAACCTTGTTATCAATTTTGGAATATTTTACGACCGCTTCTGCAATTGGATGGGTAGAATGGCTTTCTAAAATAGCTGTTAATTCCAGTAATAGTATTTTATCAAAATCTACTGAAACTACATCCTGTACTTCAAATACACCTTTGGTAAGCGTTCCTGTTTTATCCATAACAACCGTATCTACCTTGGTCATTAAATCGAGAAAATTAGACCCTTTAAATAGGATACCGTTACGAGATCCGGCACCAATGCCACCAAAATAGCCCAACGGAATAGAGATTACCAAAGCACAAGGGCATGAGATTACCAAAAAGATCAAGGCGCGCTCAAACCATTTTTGAAACTCATAGGCATCTCCAAGAAAAAAGAACGGCATTACCACCAATGCCACTGCAAGCCAAAAAACAATGGGCGTATAAACTTTGGCTAAACGACTGATTAACAACTGCGTTTTTGCTTTTCTGCCTACGGCATCCTGGACCAGTTTTAAGATTTTGGAAAGTTTGGTGTCTTCATAAGTACTGGTGGTTTTAATTTCGACAAGGGTGTTAAGATTAACCATTCCCGCAAGAACCATATCGCCTTTTTGTTTGGTATCTGGAACAGATTCACCTGTTAAAGCTGATGTGTTTAAGGTGGCATAATCTGAAATCAATTCGCCATCCAAAGCAATTTTTTGCCCTGGTTTGGTTTGAATGATTTGACCTATATTAACGTCTTTTGGGTGTTTTGTTACACTGTTTCCATTTTCTACAACATTAACTTCCTCTACTTGCACTTTCAGCAAAGCTTCGATAGAGCGTTTGGCTTTATTTACGGCGGCTTCCTGGAACAGTTCGCCAACTACATAAAACAACATGACTGCTACACCTTCTTCATATTCACCTATTAAAAAAGCTCCTAAAGTGGCTACGGACATTAGCACAAACTCGTTATAAATATTACCTTTTGCTACTAATTTTGCTGCCCTTAAAACAATTGGGCCACCAACCGCTATATAGATAACAGCAAACCAGATAAAAGGGATTGGATCTTTAAAAAAGGGAATATCGTAAAGGTCAAGACCAATGCCCAACAGCAAAAAGAAAATACCCAATAATGGTGCTATATAGGCTTTATTAATCTTGAAAGATTTTGGTTTAGGTGTTTCTTGGGCAAAGTCAAAGGCACATGCACCGTCTTCGCATTCGTTTTCTTTGTTCATAATTTAAGTTATCATTTTTTAAAAAATAGATTATAAAATATTGCTTTATGTAAATCATTTCTTTTTTAACCCTACATAATACATGAAGAATGAAATCCACAAGGGTTGAACAATAAATATGCCACTCACTAACCCAATTAAAATGGTAATTGATGTGTATGCTTTTTTATTCATCGCTTTATATTAAACCAAAGAAACTTTAGTCACTTTCAATCCATTTTTTAGCATCTTCCTTTTGGCTTACCTCAAAATATTTAATGTTGGCATTGGTAAAAGGTTCCATAAATTGTATGGCCCATTCTTGCCACTTTTTTTCACCTACCATGGCAATTCTCTCATAATCCTTTTCATGGGCAACATCCATTTTAAAATCTTCCCACAAACATTTTATGCTCCACCCTTCAAAATTATTCATATCAAAATACCAACGTATTTTTAAACCCTTATCAAGAATGGTATGGATTATTGGGTGTACTTTTTCAATGTCTTGTTGTTGTAATTTTCCTCTTGCAATTGTAGCAATCACATTGTCTCTTTTTATATCTGTTATTTGTAACATCTATTATGATTTAAATTAATAGCTTAATTAATCACGCAATGGAAGCACATTTTTTTCGATTAAAATTTGCTTTTGAATGCCAATAGCCTTAACGCATTTGCTACTACCAACAATGTTGACCCTTCGTGTATTAAAATAGCAATACCAATGCTTGCCCAACCAATAAGGGTTGATGGGATTAAGATGACAACTATACCCAGGCTTACCCAAAGATTTTGCCGAATAATCCTCTTTGATTTTCGGCTTAGGGCAATTGCGAATGGTAAATTATCAAGTTTGTCTGCCATTAAGGCTATGTCTGCGGTTTCAAGTGCTACATCACTTCCTGCTGCTCCCATTGCAATGCCAACAGTGCTTTTTGCCATTGCCGGTGCATCATTTACACCATCACCAACCATGGCAACTTTACCTTCTTTTTCCCTGAGTTCCTCTATAGCGGTTACTTTATCTTCCGGCAACAGGCTTCCCATTGGGTCTGTGATTCCAATAGTTTTGGCAACGGCGTTCGCAACTTTTTGATTATCGCCTGTTAGCATAATCATACGTCTAATACCTATTTTCTTTAATGCAGCCAGTGTTGCCTTGGCTTCTTTTCGGGCAACATCCATTACCGATAAAATGCCAAGATATTGTTTATCGCTATAAACAATCATTGCAGTGTGCCCTTCATTTTCAAGGGTTTCCATTTGTTCGGAAACATCTTCAGGAATGTTTGTTCCGGTTACCTCTTCAAAAAGGCGACGATTACCAATATAAACAGTTTTACCCTCAAAATCTGCTTTTATGCCGCGCGCCATCAATGCTTCTATGTTTTTTGCTTTTGGGATGTTGGTATTGCCTAACATTTCTTTGGTCCCTTGTACAATTGCAGACGCTAACGGATGGTCGCTTAACTCTTCTACTGCAGCGGCAACCGTTAAAAGCTCTTCTTTTGAAGTGGTTCCGAACGGAATAGCATTGGTAAGTATTGGTTTCCCTTCTGTCAATGTTCCTGTTTTATCGAAAGCTACTGCTGTTAAACTGCCGAGATCTTCTAATGGCCGTCCTCCTTTTATTAAAACGCCTTGCCTTGCAGCTCTTGCTACGCCAGCTAAAACAGCACTTGGTGTTGAAATTGCCAAGGCACAAGGTGAGGCTGCAACCAGTACTGCCATGGCCCTGTAAAAGCTTTCCTTAAAGGTTTCGTTTAAGCCCGGGATTAAAAATGCAAACAATAAGAGTACTACCAAAATAAGGACAGATGGCACAAAATATTTTTCAAACTTATCGGTTAGTTGTTGTGTGGGTGATTTTTGTGTTTCTGCTTCCTTTACCAATTCCACCAAACGCGATAGTGTACTGTCTTTTGCTTCTTTTAGCACTTTAACTTCCAATACACTACTGCCGTTAATGGTTCCTGCAAACGCCCTGTTTTCTGAAGATACCTCATTAAGGTCATGTTTGGCATTGGGATTATCAACAGGAATTTTATCCACAGGGATGCTTTCCCCGGTTATTGGTGCTTGATTAACTGCACTCGAACCAGCAATTATTACACCATCTGCCGCGATCTTGGTATTTGGCTTTACGATAATTACATCTCCAATTTTAAGTGCTTCAATACCCACTTCAACAGTTTCGCCATTACGTTTTACAATCGCTGTTGGTGGTGCCAAATCGGATAGTGCCGCAATGGATTTTCGGGCTTTGTTCATGGCATATTTTTCCAGAGCATGCCCTAAACTAAACAAGAAGAGCAGTAGCGCACCTTCTTCCCATTTCCCCAATGAAGCAGCGCCTACAGCAGCTACTATCATTAATGAATCTATCTCTAATCTTCTTTTACGTATAGTATCAAAGGCTTCAAGGGTGGTAAAATAACCCCCTAAAGCAAAGGCAATGATAAACAGGGTTAAGGGCAACCATTGTGGTATTGCTTCCAAAAATGAAAGTGTTAATCCAGTTGCCCAGAAAATACCACTACCTATTGCAAAGTAGAGTTCTGTGTTTTTGCCAAAGAATTCACCGTGTGAGTGATTGTGTTCGTTTTTGTCTGTATTCATTTGTTTTTGTTTTTTAAAAGTGGAAAATGATGTGAAATCAGCAGAAGGATAATCAGTAGTGTACTTGTTATGCTAATTAAGTACATTCCAAATCCCACTGCGATACCTACGCCTGCACTCGCCCATACTGTAGCTGCCGTTGTCAAACCTGATATGGAATTCTTTGAATTGTCCTTAAAAATGATACCGGCTCCCAAAAAACCAATACCAGAAACAATATTGGCAACAATCCTGGTCTGGTCCGCCACTTCAATATGGGTATTGATGATCGTTAAAAGTGCGGCTCCAAGACATACAGCTGCATAGGTTCGGATACCGGCATCGTGACCGTGAATTTCCCGGTCAACACCAATTAAAATCCCTAATATAACTGCCAAGCCCAAACGGGGCAATAACATTAGTTCTGTTTGTAATTCCATTTTTTGTATATTAAAAAATTATAGTCATTCCAATTTCAATACCAATTGGGCAAACTGTACCTGTATGGTCTTGTCCAATCCCTGTATTAAGGAACCCAGACCTGTATCTGATACTAAAACCTGTCCTCTTGCACTTATTAAGCATGACATTGCCAATCCTTGTTCTATGTGCGTAATGGTTGCCTTAAATTGTAACATATATGACTTTCCTTGATAGGTAACGGTTACCAGCCAATTAAAGTCGATGGGATCGTGCCGTTTTGACAAAAAATCCACAGAAGGAACTGTACCCGTGAACCGAAGCATTAAAGGGTCTTCCTGCTCTTGTAAAATGGAATTGACTTCAGGAATATCTGTTGATAAAGTCTTAAGGTCAAGCGCTCCATTAACCACTTTGGAATCATAATCAAGATATAGGGCCAATTTATGGCTTTCTGCCTTGACGGGTTTATTGTCAACCGAAGTCATCATCAAAATATGACCCTCATCAGTTCTATAAATTTTTTGGGCATTGCTCTGATAAAAGCTTATTAATAAGATTATCAAGGCTATATGTTTTATATTCATAGTATTAATTTTTAAAGGCAGTATATTGAAAAAGCAGCCTCTACTTTTGCTTTTAGTACTATTAATCATTTTGCTTAAAAAAGCATCATAAAAGCTGCCTGCCATTAATTAAGTTTTTACATAATCTTTTAACCTATAGAAACTGCTATTCTTTAATGTTAAACCTTGATGCCGCACTTTGGGCAAAATTTGGCGCCAGTTGGTATGTTTCCGTTACAATCATTACATTTTACTTTACCCAATGATGAGCCACATTTTTGGCAAAAAAGTGCATTTTGATCGTTATCGTTGCCACACTTTGGACATCTTATCAATACTTTTGTCCCTGAATAATCATCCTGGTATCCGTAATCGTGTTTTTGACCGTGCTTGCCGGAATGATGGCCGCCCCGGCCCATTCCGCGCAATAAATGTTTTAAAAATCCCATATTGTTTAATTTAAGTGTGTTTCCATATAATCCAATGCTTCGGGCATATCCAACTCCCGGGTACCGTTCCCGGTTCTGATAAAGAAATGAGAACGGTCGCCCAGGTTCAAATACACGGGTTTTTGCGATTTGTAGACCCTTACATAACAGATATCCTTTTCTTTAAATTGGTAAAAGGTCACCTTTGCCAAAGGGCAAAAATGCGTGCCTAAATTGAAGGACACCAACTGCATTATATACTGTTCAAATCCGTCCTTGCCCGGTTTCTTTAAAGTACCGTAATCTTGTTCGAGCCCCAGGATACGGCCTTCATTATCTACCCCTATAATCAAATGGCCGCCTTCGGTATTCATAAATCCTGCAATGGTCTTTGCCACTACCATTTCCAAAGCTTTGTTTACCTTTCCTTGTCGAAGGTCCCACCGCAAGGTACTTTTGAATTCTACCTCGTGATTTTCCCCTTTGTCCAATAATTCACTTATTAAAGTAACCCCGACTTTCTCCCTGTTTGGTCGAAATATCGTTTTTCTTGTATAGAACATCAGGGCGAGACTGCTTCCCATAATGCCGAACAGGACATTTTTCAGGCTTTGGTCCATATCGCCAAACCCGAGAGCTTGCCAGAATGCTTCTTTGAAAAAATGCCACCAATTGCCCACATTACCACCTTGGTCATACTGGAATAGGGAAATGCCCAATGGCTGTATAATGATTATGCCCACCGCAAACCCTAAAGCAATAGCAATAAGAAGTCCTTGCCTGTTCAGCCCTCCTCTTTTTTGATTATGTATGCCATTGGGCGGTTTCATTGCAGCTTATTTTTTCTTGTTTTCCTGTAACAGTTTCTTTCGCTGTTCAAACTCTTCCTCGCTTATTTCGCCCCGTGCAAAACGTTCCCTCAGGATTTCCATTGCACTGTCTTTTTTCCGTTTTTGTCCCGGGGTGGGGTAAGGAATTAGGAATATCCAAAAGATGAGGATTATCCAAAGTCCCCACCATATCCAGTGCATGCCCCCAAAATACCAGTCTTCCATCATAGTTGCGTTGTTTAAAAAAGTTATTAATCCAGTTTAAAAGTCATCTCTTTCAATCCATTTCTTAGCATCTTCCTTTTGGCTTACCTCAAAATATTTAATATTGGCATTGGTAAAAGGTTCCATAAATTGTATGGCCCATTCTTGCCACTTTTTTTCACCTACCATGGCAATTCTCTCATAATCCTTTTCATGGGCAACATCCATTTTAAAATCTTCCCACAAACCTTTTATGCTCCACCCTTCAAAATTATTCATCTCAATATACCAACGTATTTTTAAGCCTTTATCAAGAATGGTATGGATTATTGGGTGTACTTTTTCAATGTCCTGTTGTTGTAATTTTCCACTTGCAATTGTAGCAACCACATTATCTTGCTTATGTCTATTATTTGTAACATCTTTTAAAGTTAATTTAATTGACCATGCAATGGAAGTGCATTATTGCCCACTGCATTTATCACAAATTCCTTTAACCACCAAGTTTACATTTTCTGCCACATAGCCTTCTGGCAGATTGATATGTGGGATTTTATGCTCGGTCAAGCACACCGTTTCATTACAATTGTTGCAGTGAAAATGCAAGTGTAAATCGGTTTCGATTTCGCAATTGCATTGTTCTTCGCATAATGCATATTTGGTAATGCCTGTGCCGTCATCAATTTGATGGGCAATACCGCTTTCTACAAAAGTTTTTAAGGTTCGATATAGTGTCGTTCTATCTGAATTATCGAAATAGTCTTCAATATTGGACAAGCTTACGGCTACTTTTTTAGTTAGGAGGAATTGTAAAACCAACAAACGCATGGCCGTTGGTTTTACTTTACTACTCTCCATTATTTTCTCTAAAACATCCATCGTATTATAAATTAAATCGTTTTAAGGATTCGCCTGTCTTAATTTGAAATGCATCCTCTATATCCGTTAAATAAATGATTCCGTCTGCCGGCTCTTCAGTTTTGCCATGAGCCAAAATTATTTCTATAGCTGCTTGGGCTTCTTCATTTTGACAAACCAGCTCAATTTTAACGACAGGACTGTCCGTTACGTGAAAATCAAGGGATGGTCTTGCTCCTTTTGCCTTAAACGCTCCTGTGCCTTCTCCATGTGAAAGGGTCATACTTTTAAACCCATTATCTGTTAAGGCTTCTATGATTTTTTGTATTCTGTTTGGCTTTACAAATGCTTTTATTTCCTTCATATTTTTAATTTTTAATCGATTTTGAACCGAGCCTGTTTTTTAATTTTTAACTAACTAATTAAGACGATAAACAAACTCGGAATCAAAACCTTTGTTTACATTTTTAATCTAATCTTCGTGCTCCAATTCTCCTTTTATTCTTTCAGATGACAGCATATAAGCCCCGTTTATGACAACTTTGGCATCCTTTGAAACTTCGGCAGGAAGATTGACTTCAACAAAGCCTAAATCAGTAATACCAACCGTTACGGGTATCATTTTGAATTTCATTTTGCCCGCTTTCTTTTCGCCTTCTTCAACCAAAATAAATATAAAGGATTGTTCGCCTTCCTTAATAATAGCGCCCTCTGGGACTGCGTACCCTGATTTTTTCCCTTCCACAATCCTGCCTTCCACATACATACCCGGCAACAAATCA
Organism: uncultured Flavobacteriales bacterium; assembly: GCA_963976005.1. GTDB lineage: Bacteria > Bacteroidota > Bacteroidia > Flavobacteriales > Flavobacteriaceae > Yeosuana. The sequence continues at coordinate 28,626 of CAXBJF010000040.1, forward strand.
TCGGCTTTGTCCATTATGTCCGCATGAAGATGCACGGCCTTTGGATTTGTTTCAAAAGTTTTACCAATTGAGTGCACTTTGGCTTTTAACACCACATCCGGTTTTGAAGCCAGGGTAAAATATACCTGTTGGCCTTCCTTTACTTTGCTGATATCTTTTTCATAGACCTTTAGATCCACATGGATCTTGGAATTATTGTTCACCGCAAACATTTTGGTCTGTGGGGCAATGTAGTCTCCAAGGCTCACGCTCACTTCCTCAACAAATCCATTAATAGGGGTCATGATTGGCACGGCGGGATAGATTTCCCCATGGGTAATCTTATCAAGATTAAAACCCAAAAGTTTTAATTTTGCGCTTAAGGCATTGACACTGGACGTAGTAACCCTAAACTTGGACTGCGCCATCTGGAATTCCTTACCGGAAGTAACCCCTTTTTCGTAAAGGGTCTTTTTGCGTTCAAAATCCTGCTTTAAGAACACCAGTTCATCGTTTTTTTCCTGAAATTCCTGTTGCATGCTGATAATATCGGGGTGCTCCAAATAGGCCAACACCTGACCTTTGCGCACTTCATCGCCCTCAATGACCTTTATGGAACTAACATTTCCCCCCACAAAGGGACTGATGTTTGCCCGATCCTGTGGGAACAGTTCCAACTGGCCGGTTACCTTGACATTGTTGCCCAAATTTCTTTTTTCAAGGGGTCTGGTTTCCAGGCCAATGGTCTCGGCTTGTTGCTTGGAGATTTCCACTACGCCTTCTTCTTCATTATGCCCTTCTTCTCCTTCGTGCCCTTCTTTGCCACCTTCCATTTTTTCCGTAGCGGCCTCGTTTTCCGTATGCCCCAATTCTCCCTTGGGCTTGTTGTTACAGCCGATCAACAAAATAGTCATTAGTGCTGCGCCAAATATTGATATATTTTTCATTCCTGTTTCCTTTTTAAAATTATAAATTGCCCAATTGATATTGTATCTCAATGGCTTGTTGGTTGTATTGGTTGATGAAATCCAAGTGGTTTATTTTGATGTTGATGGCACTGTTGAGAATGGTGATATAGCTCACATAGTCTATCTCGCCCTCATTGGAGGCCAGTTCGGCCGTGGTCAATTGTTCTTCGGCCAGGCGCAGTGCGGCCTCCTCATAGTACCTTAAGGTCTTTAGGGTCTTTTGCTGGGCCTTGAACAGTTGGGAGACCAGGCTCTGGGTGGCCGCCTTTTGTTCGAGATACGTATTTTCCGCGACCATGGCATCTGCTTTTGCCGCCCTTACCCTGTTTTTTTGAGGGAGGAACCACAATGGGATACTGATTCCCGCCTGATACGCCTTGAAACCTGCAAAATCGTTGAATTTTAGGTTGTCATAACTCAGGCTGAACTTTGGCAGGAACTGGGATTTTTCAACCTGAACGTTCGCCTTGCCCACTTCTGCGTTTTGCAGGTCGAATTGCAGCAAGGGGTTGTTTTCCACATCAACAGTATCAATTACCGGCATAAAATCGATCGTTCCATAGGGGATATCCACGGTCTCTATAGCTGTCACAGCGCCCAGATACTGTTTTAATGCCCTTTTGGCTATTTCAATGTCATCATAGGCCTGTTGTTTTAAGACCCTTATCTGTTGATATTCCGAGGAAGCGGCGATATAGGCCAGTTTGCCCGTCTCTCCGCTATCATATCGTAATTTGGCAGCACTTTCAAAGTTGGCATAAATGCTGTCCAGCCTCTCAGCAAGCTTCAGCCTCGCCTTGTTATAAGCAATCTGGTAATAAGCCTGCATGACGTTGCGCACCAACTGTTGTTCGTTGAGTTCATAGAACTTTTCCCCAAGTTGCACGCGCTCTTTATAAAACTTGTTTTTTGAAAAACCGGAAAGCAGGTCAATGTTTCCCTGTTGTATTCCATAAGTACGCGATGCTCCCTGTTGCACCCCTTGATCATCCTTCCCGGCATATAGAAAGGTGCTCCCCAAATCAAAACTGGTGCCCTTCATTGCCCGTTCACGTTCAATAAAGGCCTCGCCTTGTTTGAGCGATGGATAATTTTCCTTTGCCAAGGCAACGGCCTCTTCCAAAGTAATGGTTTGGGCCATTTGGCTATTCTGAGCAGTTGCGGAATTTGAGGTCAGAAACCCTCCCAAACTCAATAGCAACACAATTATCGTAGTACTTTTCTTGATATAACTGGTTTCGCCACCGTTATCTTTGCGTTCTTTGCGGGCTTCCAGCCAATTATACAGTACTGGGACTACCACCAGTGTCAAAAACGTTGCGGTAATCAATCCACCAATAACAACAGTTGCCAAGGGTCGTTGTACTTCGGCACCACCGGATGTGGATACCGCCATTGGGATAAAGCCCATAATAGCGGCTGTAGCCGTGAGCAAAATTGGGCGTAAACGCTCATGCGTGGCTTCGTATATTCTATCTTTTATATTGGTCATACCATTTTCTTTTAGTTCATTGAATTTATTTATAAGAACGAGTCCGTTTAAAACCGCCACCCCAAAGAGCACAATAAAACCTACGCCTGCCGAAATACTAAAGGGCATCCCCCGTATCCACAAAGCAAACACGCCTCCGATGGCGGCCAAGGGCACTGCCATATAGATCATAACCGATTGCGAAAAGGAGTTCAGGGCGAAAAACAGCAGTATAAAGATCAATGCCAAGGCAATGGGCACGACGATCATCAAACGGGCGGTAGCCCTTTGAAGGTTTTCAAAAGAACCCCCGTAGGTAATATAATAACCCGGTGGCAATTTTAATTGGGCATCCAGTTTTTGCTGGATTTCCTGGACCATGGACTTCACATCACGGCCCCTTACATTTACCCCTACGTAGATGCGCCTGTACGTGTTATCCCTGGAAATTTGCATGGGGCCAGGTTTAAAGCTAATATCCGCCACCTCTTTAAGTGGTACCTGATTGCCATTGGGCAGATCGATATAGAGGTTTTTGAGGTTGTTGATATCTTGCCTGTACGCTTTTGCCAAACGAATGACCACATCAAAGCGTTTTTCGCCTTCAAAAATCACACTGGCCGTTTCCCCGGCAAAGGCAGCACTGACATAGTCGTTCAACTTATCAATGGTTACACCATATTGCGCCATTTTTGCCCGGTTATATACCACCGTCATCTGTGGTAACCCGCTGGTAGCTTCCGCACGTACATCCCCAGCGCCCTCAACGGTCTGGATGATAGCGGCCATTTCAGTGGCTTTTTCGGCCAAAATATCCAAATCTTCTCCGTAGATTTTAATGGCCACGTCTTCCCGGACCCCTGTAAGAAGTTCATTGAACCTAAGTTCCACGGGCTGGGTAAACACAAAGTTCACCCCGGGGATCACGGAAATCTTTTCCTTGATTTTTTCTATGAGTTCCTCTTTGCTTTCAGCACTCGTCCACTTGCTCTTGTCCTTTTCAAGGATGATATAGCTATCGGCAATATCCATGGGCATCGGGTCAGTCGGGATTTCTGCTACCCCGATCCGTGAGATCATCGTTTTGACCTCTGGAAATTCGTTCACTAAATTCTGTAGTTTTTTTGATGCCTCTATGGATTCGGTAAGGCTGCTTCCGGGTTTGATCAGGGCCTGCATGGCGATATCGCCCTCGTCCAGTTTTGGGATAAATTCCCCTCCCATAGTACTAAAAATGTAGGCAGCTATAGCAAATAGTGTAACGGCACCCAGGATAATCCCCGCTTTGAACCGCAACGCGAAAGTCAACAAGGGTTTGTATCCTTTGTTCAATCGGGCCATTATACCATCACTAAAACTTTCTATCTTATGTTCAAATTTGGCGAACCAATGTTCTGGGTTTTTTGCCGGTTTTAAAAACATGGCCGATACCATGGGTACATAGGTAAGGCACAATATGATAGCCCCCAGAACGGCAAAACCAAAGGTAAATGCCATGGGACGGAACATTTTTCCTTCCACTCCGGTCAAAAACAGAATAGGCGTGAATACGATGAGAATGATCAATTGACCAAAAAATGCCGAGTTCATCATGGTACTTCCTGAATCATAAGCCATTTCATCCATTTCGGCCTGACCGATAGGGGCGTTTGATTTTTTAAGCCGTTGATGGATGTGGAGTACCATGCCTTCCACAATGATCACGGCACCATCCACGATAATCCCAAAATCAATGGCACCAAGGGACATCAGGTTTGCCCATACCCCAAACTGTTTCATCAAAATAAAGGCGAACAATAGGGATAAAGGGATTACCGATGCGGTTATCAGTCCACCACGGAAGCTTCCTAAAAGGATCACCAATACAAATATTACAATAAGCGAACCTTCTATCAGATTTTTTTCAACCGTGCTTGTTGTTCTTGCAATCAGCTCAGCACGGCTTAAAAAAGGTTCAATATAAACTCCTTCGGGCAGTGATTTTTGAATTTCATCGATACGCTTTTGTACATTATTGATAACGTTACTGGGACTTTCCCCTTTGAGCATCAAAATTTGACCACCAACGGACTCGTGGCCATCTTGGGTAAAAGCACCATAACGTACCTGGTTGCCATAGCCCACTTTTTCGGCAATGTCCCTAATCAAAACAGGAGTGCCATTTTGGGTGGTTACTACGGTATTTTCCAAATCCTCCAAGCTACGCGCCAGTCCTTCACCACGTATAAAATTAGCCTGATGGTTTTTTTCTATATAGGCACCACCCGTATTGGCATTGTTGGCTTTTAACGCATCAAAGACCTGTCCCATCGTGATGCCAAAACTTTTAAGCCTATCCGGGTTAAGGGCAATTTCATACTGTTTTACATAGCCCCCAAAGGCATTGACCTCAACCACTCCCGGCACCAATGCCATTTGGCGTTTCACGATCCAATCCTGGATGGTACGGAGTTCCATGGCATCATATTGGTCTTCGTAGCCTTCCTTTACCTTTAAGGTGTATTGAAATATTTCGCCTAATCCTGTAGTTATGGGCGCCATGAAAGGTGATCCGAAACCTTCTGGGATTTCTGCTTTGACTTCGGTCAATTTTTCCTGTACCAACTGCCGTGGGAGATAGGTTCCTGCCTCGTCATTAAATACAATGGTGACTACCGACAAACCAAAGCGCGAAACGGAACGCAGTTCGATAACATCAGGCAAATTGGCCATTGCCAGCTCCACCGGGTAGGTTATAAATTGCTCAATATCTTCGGTCCCCAGATTGGGCGCTACGGTAATTACTTGTACTTGGTTGTTGGTAATGTCGGGTACAGAACCCAGATTTATAGTGGCCATAGACCAAAGGCCCGTACCAACCAATGCCACTATAAATAAGCCAATAATAAATTTATTATTGATGGAAAATGAAATGATTTTGTTAATCATAGAAAATGAGTTGAATGTTTATTAGAAAAAGGGTATAGTCCTTAAACGATATTAAGAACTAATAATAAGATTCCTGCCTACGCAGGAATGACATTATACTCGAGGGGGTTGGAAAAGGGATTCCAGATATCTGGAATTGAAGTTGACTGTATGTAAATTAAACGGCTCTTTCTCTTCAATCTTTAATCGATTGATTGGAGCTGTACTTTTGTTTGCGGTAAATACTACCGGATGATACGATTGGTGATGGGAATGGACAGGCACATTCTCCTTATCCGAATTGTTATGATGCCCTTTATTATTTGCATCATTATCGATGTAATCTTCTACTACATATCCAAAGAAAGAATCGCCATAAACCTTATGGTCTTGATAATGGGTAATAAAGTTTGAAATTTTATGAATTGTTTCACATAAGTCCACATCTATGCTAATTCCCTGAAAAAGGAATAAAATAGACATTGATATGGAAAAGATTATTTTCATAAAGTTTGACAAATATACAAATTATTGAATGCAATAGTAGTGCAAAAATATTGTGAATAATAATATATATTTTGAATAAGCTTCTAAAGGACAATAATCATTTTTAAATTTTAACCATTCTTTAGTAAATGAAAATGCGATCTTAATTTCTGCTTGATTACTTTTTAACCTGATTTATAACATAGGATGTAACTATTCAGCGGAAATTCTATGGTTATTAACAATTTATTCAAAGTTCTTCAT
>CAXBJF010000041.1:0-33430 GCA_963976005.1 uncultured Flavobacteriales bacterium
TTCCCCATTCACCATGCGAGTTCCAAACAATAAGACTGCCACGTCCTTACCTCCTAGCAGTGACAAATACCTTTAAAACTGAGTTCGATTTATAACATAGGACCAATAAATTGACTTGAATAATTAAAAATCAAATACTTGTCATTTCGACGGAGCGAAGCATGAGTGACGAGAAATCCCATAACATGCTTGTCCATAATCTATTTTCTCTGTTCTATATTCTCTGCTCTCTGCTCTATTTTCCTAAATATCAACTTACCACTCACCATTCATTATTAATTATTAATTATTAATTATTCATTATTCCCCATTCACCACTAAAAAAACGCATTAAATAGACTTAATAGGAAGTGAACAGATTACTTTTATATATTTGCTGCTGACATGTTATTAACAGGTGTCCCCAAATTACGATGAAAAAAAAATTAATCAGAATTACAACGGTCCCCATGTCTTTAGCTGGCTTACTAAAAGGGCAACTGAGGTTCATGTCACAATATTTTGAAGTCATTGGAATCTCATCTTCAGGACAAGGTTTGCTTAAAGAAATTGAAACGTGGGAAGATATTCAATCCATTCCAGTGGAAATGACCCGTAAAATTACCCCAATCAAGGATTTAATAGCTGTTTATAAGCTCTATAAAATTTTTAAAAAGGAACAACCCTTTATTGTCCACACCCATACCCCAAAAGCAGGCACACTGGGAATGCTTGCAGCAAAATGGGCGGGTGTCCCCCACAGATTGCATACCATTGCGGGGTTGCCCTTAGTGGAAACTTCAGGGCCTAAGCGCTTACTCTTAAATATTGTTGAAAAAATAACCTACAAATGCGCCACCAAAATATATCCCAACTCAAATGGTTTAAAAGAAATTATTTTAGAACATAAGTTTACAAGTAAAACAAAACTAAAGGTTTTAGGAAACGGGAGTTCCAACGGAATTGACACGTCTTATTATGATACGTTAATGGTTAGTGATAAAAACAAAAAAGACCTAAAAGAACAATTAGGTATAAAACCAAACGATTTTGTGTTTCTGTTTGTTGGAAGAGTGGTTACCGATAAAGGGATCAATGAATTGATTGATGCTTTTATACATATTAGCAAAACATGTGCCCATACCAAATTATTATTGGTGGGGCCGTATGAAACCCATATGGATCCTTTAAAGGGCAAGACCATGGAAACCATTAAAACACATAAAAATATTATTGCTGTAGGATGGCAAAATGATGTCAGGCCCTATTTTGCCATATCAAACATCCTGGTGTTTCCAAGTTACAGGGAAGGGTTTCCAAACGTGGTATTACAAGCGGGCGCCATGAAACTGCCTTGTATTGTAACCAATATAAATGGGTGTAATGAAATTGTTTCAGAGCCGGATAATGGCATCATCATACCTGTTAAAAATTCAGGAGCATTGCGTAGTGCCATGGAAACAATGTATAGGATGCCCACTGAAGAACGGAAAATAATGGGGGAAACATCTAGAAAAAAGATAGTGGCAAAATTTGAACAGCAATTTGTTTGGAATGAAATTTTAGGAGAATACACACAACTTTAATTGTAATAATCATGTTATCAAGAGTTTTAAATTTAAAATTTTTTTTTAGGGATCCCGATAAAAAAAGAATCTCTATAATAATTAAAGAAATGATTATTTATGGGTGGATTAAAAAGGAACTCCCAACAGATTATATTAGAAAATTTTTATATCGAAAAGAAATAAAAAACTATAAAAATTACCTAAGCCTAAACCAGTTTAATAGCATCATTACTTCAAAAAAAATGGTGTTCCCTGAAATTTCTTCAATCCTTGACAATAAATTAAGCTTCTCCTATTATTTTAGCCAACATAATTTACCAATACCTAAATTATTAGGTTATAACCTAAAAAGCTTCTACTACTTTAATGATACTGTTAAAGTCGTGACCAACAAATCAGATTTAGCTGATTACTTTAAAAATGTTTTTAAAATAACAGGTGAGAAAAAACTTTTTTTAAAACTTTTAAATGAGTTGGGGGGTAAAGGCATAATACTACTTAGTGAAGAAACACTAGAAATGGATTTGGCATTACACGCTGATGGGTTACTTAATAATAGTTATATCCATCAAAAGGTTTTGGTACAGCATGCCGAAATAAATAAAATTCATTCAGAATCCATTAACTCTGTTAGAATAGTAACATACATTGATAAAAATAATGACATCCATATTTTATCAGCTTTGATGCGTTTTGGGATTGGAAAAAGCATTGTTGACAATATATCATCTGGAGGTTTTTTTATTTCAATTGATATGGATTCAGGAACCCTTAAAGGCTATGGAATTCAACATATTACCAAAGGATTATTAAAGATAACTAAACATCCAAATTCTAATGTTGAGTTAAATGGGTTTAAAATTCCGTTTTTTTTAGAAGCTTGCGAACTCTCTAAAAAAGCAGCTATATATTTACCTAACAGAATTGTTGGATGGGACATAGCAATAGGCGTTGATGGCCCAATAATTATTGAAGGCAACCATAATCCATCTTTGCACTTATCAGATATTGCTTATGGTGGCTACTGTACCCACCCCTTAATTAAAGAGATTTTAAAAGACATAAAAATGGCATAAGAAGAAGCTGTTTTTTTATATATACATTATAAACCAGTTCTTTAATTAAATAGATACATTCATCGAAAAAAACATGGACAAGGTCGTAATAGTATTTAAAATATGATATAATATAAAAGATAATTCTACTTTTGAATAATGAACTGGTTTAAACCATAAAGCCCAAAGATTTAATACTAATGACAAAAATCAATTTTAGCTGACCAATCTACATAATAAATGCTACAAACAATAAATAAAGACTTTGCCATTTTCAGAGATGATAATTACCCCTTTTTGGGTGGGGGCAATAAAGCTAGGAAAATGATGGCGCTTCATAAAAAAATAAAAAAAGAAAAGTATAAGGCTATGGTAACCACAGGCGGGATACAATCCAATCACTGCAGAGTGACAGCTGTATATTGCCATAAATATAATATTGATTGTACACTTGTTTTACATGGTAATAAAAATGAATTTTTAACAGAATCCGGGAATGCGAAAATAATTAGAAATACACCTTCCAATATTGTTTTTTCAGAAATTAATGACATTTCAAGCCATATGAATAACACTATGGATCATTATAAAAATCAAGGGGCGAATCCCTTTTATCTTTATGGAGGAGGTCATACATTAGAAGGCGCTAAGGCATATATTGATGTTGTACAGCAATTAGTTGAATATGATTATGTGCCTGATTATATTTTTGTGCCTAGCGGAACGGGTTCTACACAAGCGGGACTTTTAAATGGAATTGCAAAATTTAAATTAAAAACAAAAGTCGTTGGAATTTCTGTTGGAAGAACAAAAAGCAATGCAGAAAAAGTTATTTCAGATTTCACCAAGGAATTATCGGCCAAATACAAAATTTCGAATAAGATTGGGGAAATAATAGTTGATGACACTTTTTTATGCGGAGGCTATGGCAAATATAATAATGACATTGAAGAGATATCCAATAATTCATTAATTAATTATAATATCTTTTTGGATACAACCTATACAGGCAAAACGTTCTATGGTATGAAAAAATATATTGAACGCAACGCTATAAAAGGCAAAATATTATTTTGGTACACAGGCGGTATTTATAACTACTTGGCAAAATAATAATATATAAAATTTTAAAAAAGCATGATATATAAAAATACAATAAAGAGAATTACAGACTTTTTCATTTCGGCTATTGGTATGATCATACTTTCTCCTTTGTTTTTATTAATTTATGGTCTTTTAGCCTTAAATTATAAAGGCTCTCCTTTTTTTTATCAGATACGTGCAGGGAAAAATGAAAGAGAATTTAAAATAATAAAGTTTAAAACCATGAATGATTTAAAGGATAGCAATGGTGATTTTTTACCTGACAACCAAAGAATCACAAGAATAGGACACTTTTTAAGAAAAACATCTTTAGATGAAATTCCACAATTAATAAATGTTTTTAAAGGGGAAATGAGTTTAATTGGCCCTCGCCCACTTTATATGAAATATTTGCCATATTATTCAGAAAAGGAAACATTAAGACATTCTGTTAGACCAGGCATTACAGGCTTAGCACAAATATCAGGAAGGAATCTTATTGGTTGGGATATGCGATTGAAAAAAGATATTGAATATGTGGAAAACCTTACTTTTTTATTGGATGTTAAAATTATTTTAAAAACCATACAAAAAGTGTTATTACTCAAAGATGTTGCTATAGATGAAGAATCCGGGGTATTTGATTTGGATGAAGAAAGACAGAATAAAATTTTATTAAAATAAACTAAATACTATTTTTAAAGCAAAATGAATTTGTTAAATAAAATACGATATAAGAGTTTTTGGTTATTGGACAGCCTAAAAGGAGGGCATCTGAAAAAAGATTTAAATGGTATTTCCAATAGCTTTCAAATTTCATCATTTAGCTTGCTTCAAAATCAAAATGCCCCAATCCTAAAGAAATTATTGGACACGGTTGTAACCACTTCTGAATTTTATAATAAGTACAAATTGTATAAAAGCCTTGATGATTTTCCAGTCATAAATAAATTAACAATAAAAGAAAATTTTGATACAATAAACATAGTGCCTAAAAACTCTAAAGATATCGTCAAAGTCAGCAGTAGTGGTTCAACGGGAATCCCTTTCCAAATATATTGGACCAAGATGAAGGCAAGAAGGAATAAGGCGGATGTTATTTTTTATGCGAATTCTGCGGGATATACCATCGGTGATCAACTTTTATTTGTAAGATTGTGGACCAAGAAGTATAGAAAACCTATTTTTATTAAAAAGGCCCTTAATTTAGTTCAAGTGGATATTGAAAGTTTAACAGATAAAAACATAGAAACATTCATCTCTAAAATTAAGTCAAAAAAATATCCTAAAAGTTTTATTGGATACCCTTCTGGATTTGAGAAAATTTGTAACTATTTAGACAAGGTAAAGTCACCTCCGCTAGACTGTAATATCCAATCCATAATTGCCACATCAGAGACTTTATATGATAACGTAAGGGAAAAAATGGCATATTATTTTAAAGCCCCCGTAGTCTCCAGGTATTCAAATGAAGAAAACGGAATTATATCCCAACAAATGATAGGTGATAAATTTTATACAGTTAATTGGGCTAGTTTTTATGTTGAAATTTTTGATATCAATGAAGATAAGCCTTTAAAATATGGGGAATTAGGGCGTGTTGTTGTTACAGATCTATATAATTTGGCTACACCAATGATTCGATATGATACTGGGGATTTAGGTCGGTTTTGTAATTTTGAAAACGATAAAATCCCTAAACTTAAAGATGTTGTTGGCAGAAGAAAAGATGTACTTTATAACACCAAAGGCGAAATTGTTAGCCCTTTTATAATCCATACCAATTTATATAATTATCCAGAATTAAATCAATTCCAAATTATACAAAAAAGCAAATACGACTATATTTTTAAAATTAATTGCAAATCAAAATTTGAAAAAGAAGATGAGTTTACTTCTATATTTAAATCATATTTAGGTCCTGATGCACATATTTTAATAGAATATACCAATGAAATACCATTACTAAGCTCTGGGAAAAGAAGGATCATAGTCAACTTATACAAACCATAAGTCTCAAAACATACTGAAATAACTAAAAATTATTTAATATTACGTCAATTAAATTGGCATAAATTATAAAGACGAAACGAACATTAATAAATTTTAAAAAAATATTCACAAAAAGGAATGTTTAAAATTTTTAATGTGAGAACGTAGTGGTTACGCACGTTCTCAATTTTTTAATTAATTTATCATCAAATAATTAACCAAAATTTAAACGTGTGAAACAAAATATTCTATTTACGTGTGCTGGCAGACGAAACTATCTTATTAATTATTTTAAAGAAGCGTTAAATGGCAATGGAAATGTGATTGCAGTAGATCAAGATTTATTGGCACCAGCCCTGGTTGATGCAGACATAGCTGTTCAGGTTCCTGATATTTATGATGCGTCTTATATATCAAAACTATTGGAAATAACCAAAACACATTCAGTTACTGCCATAATTTCTTTAAATGATCTAGAGCTCCCCCTGTTATCAAGGAATAAATCAATTTTTGAAAAAGAAGGCGTTAAAGTCATTATATCAGATGAAAGCGTTATAGATATTGGTTTTGATAAATTAAAGACTTTTAATTTTATTAAAAAGTTGGGCTTAAATACGCCAAAAACCTTTACGACATTAGAGAGTGCATTACAGGCAATTCATGATGGTGAACTAGAGTTTCCTTTAGTTTTAAAACCGCGTTGGGGAAGCGCTTCTATTGGTATTGAATTCCCCGAATCCATGGAAGAGCTCAAACTTTCCTATAAACTTCAAAAAATGAAAATAGAAAAAACCATTTTAGGTGAGGTTAGCAAACATGACATTGAGCATTCAATTTTAATTCAAGAAAAGCTTAATGGAAATGAATATGGTTTAGATGTTGTTAATGATTTAGAAGGAAATTACTTTGGTACCTTTGCCCGTGAAAAACTTTCCATGCGTTCTGGGGAAACAGATAAAGCAATTTCTGTTATTAACAAAAATATTGAAAAACTGGGTGAAAAATTAGCTAGGGCATTGAAACATATTGGAAGTATGGATTGTGATGCTTTTCTTGTAAATGGCACTCTTTATTTGTTAGAATTGAACCCTAGATTTGGTGGGGGTTATCCATTTTCCCATGAAGCTGGTGTTAATTTAGCGGCCATTTACATAGAATGGCTTAACGGGGGAAAAAACGAAAATCTTCAAAAATACAACAATTATAAAAGTGGTTTTATATTTTCAAAATGTGATAGGTTATTAAAAATTAAAGCACCTAAAAATTATTTCGATAAATCTTTTGAAGCAATTACATCGCAGAAGGATTGGTTGAGTTTTCTAAATGAAGTTGGAAATTATGATTTTTACCATACGTACCATTATCATTTGATTTCTAAATCAGAGCATGAAACACCTGTTTTAATAACCTATAAAGAAAAGGATATTTTAATTGGAATCCCATTGCTAATTAGGAATATCCCAAATACACCATATAAAGACGCCACATGTGTTTATGGGTATTCTGGCCCAATTGGCAAGAATATTCCTGCTAAGTTTGATAATAGCCATTTTAAAAAAAAAATATTCAATTATTTAAAAAAAAATAATATGGTCTCCGTTTTTTCAAGATTAAACCCTTATATAGAAAATCAGCATAGCATATTAAATGATATTGGTTTTTTAACAAAACAAGGTCAAGTTGTGAATATTAATATCCAATTAGACTTAAAAAAACAAAAGACAAATATTCAAAACAGGCTTAAAACCAACATTAATAATACTAGAAGAAATTGTTCCGTAAAATTGGCTACAACACAAGAAGACATCCAAGAATTCATTAGCATTTACTATGAAAACATGGATCGTGTAGGCGCTAAAAAATTATACTACTTCAGTGAATGCTATTTTCATGAAATATTTAATACCAATGTTTTTAAGTCTGAAATTTTACTGGCCATTGATAATGAATCAGGAGAGACCATTGCAGGTTGCCAATTTATTACCACAAATGGGATTGTACAATATCACCTGTCTGGGACTAAAAACAACTATTTGCACTTAAACCCCACTAAGTTATTAATTGATGACATGCGCATTTTGGCAACACAAAGAGGACACAAATATTTTAATTTAGGGGGCGGCTTAGGTGGTAGGGATGACGACTCTTTGTTTCATTTTAAATCATTATTCTCTAAGGATTTTAAGGATTTTAATTTATGGAAATTAATTGTGAACCCAGATGTTTACAATGAACTTGTAGCTAAAAATGGAATTACTAAAGCAACAGACTATTTTCCGCTTTATCGGGCTATAGATGATTTAAATGTTAATTTGTGATACAGCAAAATCCTTTTACATCACAAACATTCACCAAAATATGGTGCCAACATTTCAATAAAGGTAACGCCACCTATTCTTTTGGTTTTATTAGCGGGATTTCCTTTTTAAAACCGTCATTTTTGCCATTGTACATGAATGTAGGCAAGACCCTCACTAAAGGAATGTCCTATTTTTTAAGTGAAGCTCCCAATATTCACGATTTCAAAAAAAAAGTGTTTTTAATATATGATGTGCCTGCATATTTTAATGTTAAAACCAAGCATCTTCCTAAAAAATTAAGAACCATAAAGATAAAACAATACCCGGGCTTTTTAACAAACCTTGAACAATACCCGGATTTTAACGGTTTCTTCTCCTCTACCTTTAACAAGAAAAGCAGGTACAAGCTTAAAAGTTACCAAAGAACCCTTGAAAACAGTTTCAACATTAGTTATAAGCACTTTTATGGAGATATTTCAGTGGAAGATTATCAAATTGTTTTTGATGAATTTAATAGCTTATTGAAAAAGCGTTTTGAAGATAAACAAGAAACCAATAACAATTTAGAGCCTCAAGAATGGGGGTTTTACAAGGATTCCACATACCCCTTAATACGCGATAAAAAAGCATCGCTTTTTGTTATTTACCAAGATGCAAAACCCATTGCCATGTCTCTGAATTATTTTTCAGAAAGCATTTTGTTTTTTGCAATGACCGTATTTGATATCGATTATTATAAATTTAATATTGGAAAGGTCCATTTAATGAAACTGTACCAGTGGTGTTTTGATGAAAACATTAAAATTGTTGATTTGTCAAAAGGGGATTATGGCTATAAAGAGCGATGGACTGATTTAAAATATCATTTTGAGCATCACATTTATTATGATGCCCATTCAATCACAGCCCTAGTAATAGCCCAGTACCTTAAATTATTTTTTAGTTTAAAGCAATTTTTAAGGGATAAGGAACTAAATAAAAAACTACATAAAATAACTTTTTTTCTTAAAAAATCAAAGAACTCATCTTGACTTTTTGTGTTTTCCTAAAACCTGTCTGCCGACCTTTAGATTTTTAAAGTTATATTTAATTAAGGAAAGTCTAAGTACATAACAAAAATTGATATTATGCTATATTGTCAGTCTGAGCGCAGTCAAAGACATCGAAAATATCGTTTTTAAAGCATTTCGACTGCGCTATGTGACATTTTTATTTTTGTCATTTACTAAAAGGGAAAGTATAATTAAAAACAATGAATTAATTAGAATTATTATCGAACCCTGGTTTTAGGACCGTCCTTTTGACACCCATTTACCATCTACCATCATATGGCAGGTGCAGTCTTTGGTTTTATAATAGCCCCGCACGTGCAACCTATATAACATCCACTCTTTTGCATAAATGGTAAATACGTCCTTTAAAGAATACCCAAAATTACTAACGCTAATGGAGGCATCCAGGGCCTTAACATAATGCCACCATCCCTTTGGGATAAAAAGCGTATCACCGGGCTCCAATATAACATGGCTAAATTCTACATCTTTAAATTTAGGGCATTTTGTGGCATCGTAATTATTAATATCAACCGAACTAGCTGTCGCATCATGGTCGTACTTTTTACTCTTGTACATTTCTTTTTGATATTTTGGGGAAGCCAGAAGTAGCATTTTTCTACCTTTTAATTGTGTCAGGATATTATCTGTTGAATCGTAATGCAACCCAGAAATTGTTCCGGAAGGGCCAATCCAAGCACCCGTCATGTTAATTTTAGTGTATTTGGTAAAAATGGATAAATCTATATCGTTCAACAAATCCGGTACATAATCAAAAATATTAAACATGGACAAGTAAGGTTTGTCGGCACCTTGTTCTGTTTCGTTTTCAGAGCTCATTAAAAGATTTATGTACGTTTTAAAATCGACACGCGAAATTTCTGTTTTATTTTGGATAACGTTTCCAACCTCTATCCGAACAGGTTTTTTAATTTCAAGGTTCGATAAAAACTCAAAACCCCAATCCTGTTTAGCCTTCCAATTATTGGCATAACCTTTTAATAAAACGGGCTTTCTTTTGTTGATATAGTTTTTCTTGAAATTTTTAGAATCAAAATCTTTGGTTTCCAGAACGGGTTTGCTCTTTTTTAAAACATCATCTAAAACATCCATATTTTAAAAATAAAATTATATTTCTTTTCAAATCAAGATTAGCTATTTAATCAACCAAACAAAAATAAAATCGATAAATAACCTTAAACGGCGTTTAAACATGTTTATGTATTTATGTGTATTTGTTATTAAAAAAACGCCTATAACGCGAACGCCATTAGTATTGATATTGGAACAACGCGTTGGTCAAAAATAACTGCTCTTTATCTATAAAAAACCAAACCAAAGCTATTAATAAGTATTTTTATTTTAATATTACATGACGCTTCCTTGGCGGGTGCTTATACAGTTTTATAAAAGTTGTTTTTTACATGAAACCTGAAAATAATTCAACAAGGAAAATATACAGCGTTAAAAGAAACAAATTAGAACAAGTACTTACATTTACCCAACTATAATGTAAAATGAGCATGAAGCTATTGGCCAAGAAAAACTTTTACTCAGATTTATTTGAAAGAAATGGCATGTCTAGTCAGTTTAATAAAATTTCCCTAAGGACTAATGGCTGCAACATATCGCCCTTTTTAAACAAATATCCTCAAAATAAATCGTTTCTTTTTTCATACTCATTAATGCCAAATTATTTAAATATTGATATCCCAGAGGGGTTAATTTTTAAAAAGGTGTCTCAAAAACAAGGTTTTGGTATAAATTTAAACGGCATCAATACGGTTGATGGTTATATAAAATCACATGGTTCCACTAATTTTAAAAAAGTCCTTTTTAGGTCCATAAATCGTTTAGAATCCTCATTCAATATTTCGTATAAAATGTTTTTTGGTTTTATGGATGAGCCCGATTATAGAATGACCATGAATGCCTTGGAGCAGATGATATCCAATAGGTTTCGGCAACGAAAGGGCAGAAATAAGGATTTGGACAATTGGCAAAAACATTACTCCCAGACCTTAGCGCTCATCAATCAGAAAAAAGCCTCATTATTTGTCATATACAATAATGAAAAGCCCATAGAAATTTCATTAAATTACCATTTGGGACCAATTATGTACAGCACTATCTCGTCTTTCGATTTAGATTATGCAAAATTTAGCCTGGGAAATATTGAAATATATAAGCAATTGGAATGGTGCTTATTGAACCACATAACATTTTTTGATATGGGGTATGGGGCTTTTGACTATAAACGGAGATGGTCCAATACCATTTATGATTTTGAAAATTATATTATTGGCAACAAATTTGGGTGGTTGGTTTCTTGTGTAGCCCTTATGGCAACATATAAATACAAAACCTTCAATTACCTAATTGATAAAAACATAAACGATCTGTTTTATAATTTCATAGGAAACTTTAAAAAACCTGAAAAAAAATTGAACTTGTTGGAATATACCCTTAGGCCTTTGCAAACATTGCCAACATACCCCAAATCTTTAATAGATATGAATACAGATAATTTCCCATTTATAAGGAAGGCTGCCTACGACTTTCTATATACAAACAATGAGCATATGGATGATATCAAGATTTTTGAGTCATTAAATACCCCAAATTTGTATTTGATTGAAGGCAAAAAGGCTATCGTTGAAATTAAATTTTAAGCAATCCAAAATGTCCCAAATAAAAAGATATCAATTTCTAGCAAATAATGACGCCATTATTCCAGACTGCTTTGAATCCATTTATTTAAATAAGAAAATATACCCCAATAGCAGTTTTTCAAATGAAAACCTCAACACTAAAGTGATATATGTAAGCTTATACCCAACGTACCTGAAATGTAAAATAGGTAATGAAAATACCCTTAAAACAAAAAAAATGGTACACAATGGGCCTAAAGGAGCAGGTATTTTGTTGGAAGACACCTATACGGCAGAAACGTATTTGAAAAAACATGCCAAAAGACAACTTAAGTTTATCAACAGGGACATGAAACGTTTAGAAGCATCATTTTCTGTAAGTTACGAATACAATTACGGTTACATCACCGAGGAAAAATGTGATTTTTTGTTAAAAACACTTTATAAAATGATCAATAAAAGGTTTGAACAAAAAAACACACCCCATCTTTTTATGAAGACTTGGCATAGTAAAACCAAGGATTTGGCATTGTTGATAAATAAAAAAAAAGCTTCTTTATTTGTTATCTATGCCGATAATAAACCGATAAGTATTTCACTAAACCGTCATGAAGGTAATAGCATCCTTTTTAGCCAGACCCATTCTTATGATATGGATTTCAGTAAGTTTGGGATGGGCCATTTAGACCTATATATGCTTTTAAACTGGTGCATAAACAATGATTTCGATTTTTTGGATCTTGGTGTTGGATTATACGATTACAAAAAAAAATGGTGCAATACATTTTATGATATCGAATACCGTATATATTATGATAAAAAATCGGTTTTAGCCATGGGCATCGCCCAATCTGAAATATTAAAGATTAAAACCAAGAATGCCATAAAATCAATTTTGGCACTATACAACATCAACATTAATGAATGAAATAAACTATAGCATTTTTAAAACCTGCGATTTTTATATAATTAAATTAAAAAAAGAGTCAGAATGACCAAAATCAATAAAAAGCAGTTTATTTGGGATTTTATGCAAAAAAACATCATGCCAGATTGTTATAACAGCTTGAAATTCAATAATTACTCCCATAATATTAATAGTGTTAACGGTAACAATGCCCCTGTAAATATTATTGGGCTATTCCCAACATACATAACGCCTTCCATTTTTGATGAAAACAAAAAAGCGTTTTATAAAATAAAACAATCCAAATTAGATGGCGCCGGAATCCTTATCGATATGGTTTACAATGATATGGATTCTTATATGAATAAGAATTTTAAATCAAACTTTAGGGGAAGAATAAAAAAATGCATATCTAGACTTGAGACCTGCTTTAATATCCATTATGAATATAACTACGGCGAAATCACCCATGAAAAATGCGGATTTTTACTTACGGAACTTAAAGCCATGTTAGAGAAAAGATTTGAAGAGAAAGAAACTTCAAATTACTTTTTAAACAATTGGAATAATAACACTAAAAACACTTTTAATTTAATTAATGAAAATAAAGCATCATTATTTGTAATATATTCCAATAGCACGCCCATTAGTATTTGTTTAAACTATCATAAATTCAACAATCTGTTTTTTTATTATCAAGCTTCTTATGACCTTAGTTATAGTAAATTTGGTTTGGGCCATATCAATGTATATAAATTTGTAGAATGGTCGTTGAAACACCACTATAAATTTATTGACTTTGGAAATGGTATATTACATTACAAAAAACAATGGTGCAATACGTTTTATGGTTTTGAATACCATATAATTTTTGATAAAAGAAACTTAAAAGCTTCAATGGTGGCACTTGTTGAAACATGTAAAATAACCTGTAAAAATTTAGCTAAAAACCTAAACATGGATCTTGTTTATCATAAAATGAAACAGATCATGTTAAAAAACAAAAACACGCAACAAACAGTATTGCCAAGTTATAAAACAACCCATTTAAAACAGGCAAAATTTAATAGTGACATTCTAAATGATTACAGCATAACAGATATAGCGCATATTAATACAAATTTAAAAAGAACAATTTTTGATTTTCTGTTTTTAAATAAAGAACATATTAATAATGTATCTATTTACAAAGCAAACAAAACCAATGAATATTTGGTGTTTGGTTTGGAGAATGCCGCTGAAATTAATTTAACGGCATAATTTTTTGTTCCGGTTTTATAAATATATTTAATCCAATTAAAAAGAAACGCCTTGCACAAACTCAACTTTCATTTAGACCTCCTTGAAAAGGATAATATAAGTACTTATTATACAGAACTGTTCAATGTTGAAACCAATAAATTGGTTCACACCTCATCATTAACAGGTTCCAGTGTTTTAAAAAACAATCTTGTGTATATAGATGACGTTCCCAACTATTTAAATGCCAAAATAAATACACAATCTGAAACCATCAAATTAAAAAAAATAAACACCTATCAAGGCTCACTTATTAATTTAGGCAAGTATAATAATTTTAGTGATTACTTATTAAACGAAATAAGCACCAAGGAACGATCTGAAATACGCAGGCGCCAAAAACGCCTGGACCATTGCATCAAACCCACCTATAAAATGTTTTATGGTGCCATTTCAGAAGCAGATTACAATATGGTTTTCAATGATTATAAACAAATGCTTGTTAGGCGTTTGGAACAAAAACAATCCTATTGGGAAGAATTGGATTATTGGGAAGCACGCCATAAATCCACCTTTCAACTCATCAACCAAAAAAAAGCATGCGTTTTTGTTATATACCATAATAAAAAACCAATAGCCATATATATAAATTCAATTTTTGGGACAGCCATGTTCAATGAGGTAGTTGCCTATGATATTGATTTTTCAAGGTTCAATATTGGTATTTTAATCTTTTTAAAAACGATTGAATGGGCCATCAATAATAAATTTGAATTGATCGATATGTCTAAAGGGGACTTTTCATATAAAGAACGGTTTAGAAATGGCACCTATACATTTCAAAACCATATAATATATAATAACAAGGAACTCTTAATGTGGGTAAAAGCAAACTTGTTAATATTAAAGATTTCCTTAATCTACAAGTTGCTGCCTTGGCTAAAAAAAATGAAAATAAACACATTATATACAAACTATAAAAGAATAAAAAAAAGACATATTTTCAAAGACTATGTTTTAGAACCAAACAGGGACTTTCACATAGAAAAAATTGCAAAAATGGATCCATTGGATGATTTAAAATTAATAAATATAGAAAATCCTGCCTATGGTTTTCTAAAAAAACCAAGTATAGATTTTGCATTTTTAAATGTTGAACACTTTGATGATATTGTAGTGTACAACAAGGAAAGCAACGAGAACACGTACTTTTTTAAAGGAAAAAATGCAATTCAAAAAATAGTGTTTAAATAGTATAAAATAAAATTAGGGCCATGGAATTTAAAAACATCAAAAAGACAAAGCCTATAAGCGTACTTTTATTCTTAGTTGGTTTAATAGGGATTATCGCGGTATTAGGCATTCAGATTAATCATCTGGTTCGCTCATTTATTATATTCATTTCAATTTTAATGATGATATACAGTTTGGTTATTGGCAAAACAATAGACTTAATATTATTTGATGCCGATAAAAATATTGTTAACAAATGGCTGCTCTATACTGCGCTATTCCTGTCTTGCATTTTCGTGTTGCTGTTAATTTTTGATCCTGTCACTTTTAATGAACTTTCCAATGAAGACAGTATTGTAGAATGGAGCTCTGCTTTATTCCTTTTTGGGGCTTCCATAACATTTTTGATTATCTGGAAAAAAAGCAATGCCTATTTTTCTAACATAACGTATTACAGGTGGTTGCTTTTATTGTTTTCAATAGCGTTTTTTGTGCTCGGTATGGAAGAAGTCTCGTGGTTTCAAAGAGAGATTGGATTTGATACGCCTAAAGCTTTTGAAGGCAACCTGCAAAATGAATTTAATTTGCATAATTTTGCTACCCACTACTCAGAAATTATATATTATAATGGGTCTTTTGTCTTTTTAGTACTGTTGCCTTTTATAGAATTGATATTCCCTACATTCATAAAAAACAGGTATTTAAAATATTTAATACCAAGACCTTTTATAATGGTTATTGGAGCCCTTTTTTGTTCCTATAATTTTGTTAGATGGGAATCCATCATTACACAAATAACCTTTTTTTCAAGTATATTGATTTTGATATCATTGGCCTTGTTTTGCACCAAGAAAACAGAGAAGAACTTGGTTATATTTACGGTCTTTCTTTTAATAATCCAGCAAATTGTTTTTTTAAATAATGGTGCAAATTATGAAGACCCGTACGTACTTAAAGAATTTAAGGAGTTTTTTATCCCTTTGGGGTATCTTGTTTTTTCGCTGGATGTCTATTCAAGGTTAAACAACATTTATTCTTCTTATGATGAAACATAGTTGAAAGTTTTTGTCACAAGTAGAATTATCTTATTGGTATATAAATATGGAATGCTATGAAATTGCTAGAGGTTATTGGGTTATTAATTTAACGTGCTCGATTGATACTAGGTTATGATTTACTATGTTGCACACGTACCATGGAACGGGCCTGTCATTCCGAACGAAGCATGAGGATGAATCTCAGCAGGATTAACCGTTGCCTGTACTTTGCTCTGTGAAAACTACAGTATCCTCAAATACAGGACCTTGATGACCGAGTGACTTAGAACTTTTTAAAATGGTAATAATTATAGAAATTGAAAACCTTCAACAAAAAGCGCATCGTTTTAACAAACATGTGGCCAATGCACAGCCCTATTTATTAACCTTATTTCGAATAAAAAATTTCTTGAAACCTACTATCCCCAAGGCAAGCCATAGGGGTACACGGTAGCTGCCGGCCGGCAGGTTTCGCCTCCCGATAGTTATCGGGATCATTTTGTCCACAGGGCCAAAAGCCGAAATTTTGTATTTTACATAAGAACATACAAAATTTATTTTGAGTAATATAACCTATTCGCAATTTTCAGGATTACAAAGACCTCACAGGTTTTCAAAACCTGTGAGGTCTACGCAACAGACAAGACGTAATATGCTGAAATTATGACGTTTATATACCATATTAATTGTCATGTACAATAGTATTTTACCTTACCCTAAACTGCCAAAAAGGGCTGTTCCGACCTCTTCAAAGGAGAGGTAAATTGGAAACCCCGAACAGCAGGGGGATTCTTTAAATTAATAATGCGCTGATATTTAAATATTACTTCTGTCTTATTTAATGGTCAGAGTTATTCCGAACGAAGTATAAGGAGTAAAGGTTGGGTATTGTTATGAGATTTCTCATTTCATTCGAAATGACAACGTGTTCTAAAATAATGATTTAAATAAAAGTTGAAATTAAAATAGTAATAGAACTCACGTTATTAGATTGTAAATTGTAAATAGATATTATAGAACCGTATTTTTACAAAATAAAAATAATAGCCTTATTAATGCTTCTAAATAATTATGTTTGATACAGATATTTAATGCCTTAAAACAAAAACGATGAAACTTATTGAAAAAGAATTTTTTTATGTATCATTTACGCAAGACAATTTCTGTTTACCCTATTATTCAACTTTGCGAAATAACATTAATGACACCTTATTCTATGTTTCAAAACAAAAAGACAGCTTAGAAAACCTTCCTGATAAAGGAACTTCAATTTCATTGTTTCCTTCTTATCTACACCCAACATTTTTCAATGAAAATCTCATAAATATAATAAAGATCCCTCAAAAGAAAATCAATGGCTACGCCATAAAAATTAATGAATCCAGAGATGTCAAGACATTTATCCACAATCAATATAAAAAAAAATTTAAGGACAATATTTTAAACTCACTGTCTAAGTTAGAGAATTGTTTTACACCAGTTTATAAGCTGTATTTTGGTGAAATACCTTTAAAAGAGTATGATTTTTTAATGAGGACATTGAAAGGTATGTTAACAGCTCGTTTTAATCAAAGAGGCGACAGTGCCCATACGCTTCAAAACTGGGATTATTATAAAAACACCTCATTTGAGTCAATAAACTCAAAAAACGCCTCTTTATTTGTTATTTACGCCAATGGGGAACCCGTTCAAATTTCCCTAAACCATCATTACAAAGATGTTATGTTTATATCCATCCCTTCATACGACATCAACTTTTCTAAATTTTCATTGGGCAATATTTCAATCTATAAATTGTTGGAATGGTGTATAAAAAATGAATATACCTTGTTGGATTTGGCCTATGGCGATTTGGAATATAAACGGAGATGGTGCAATTATAATTATGCATTTGAACACCATGTACTCTATCCGAAAAACACTTTGTTCGTGGCCATAATCGCTAATATTGAAGCTTCCATAATACGATTGAAAAACACATTAAAATCAAAGAACATTGATGTTTTTATAACAAAACTTAAAGCAATGGCTAAAGGAAAGCCCAGCTTCAATGAAGCCCCAAAATTTGAACTCTCGCAAATCCCTGAAATACAACCCAATGGTTTAATGCCCATAGACCTTAAAAAAGAAAACCGTTCTTGGTTGAAAAAAGCCGTAAATGATTTTTTATACCTTAATAAAGAGCACATAAATGATATTGAAATATATAAACTGTTGAATAGGGAAAACCTTTATATTATTAAAGGAAAACACATCATTAATAAGGTTGATTTTAAAGGGTGATAAGGGCAAACTGCAGAAAGGCATTACACAAGCTGAAAACTGCTGTTTTTAAAATAGGGGATTCGTAAACACGTCATTTTCAAATTAATGGCTTTGAGTAAAACTATGTGACATAACACGGGCCATTAAACCATATAATATGAACATTTTATAAAACATTTCTTCAGAATATCGAATTTATTTACTATTGGTCAATTATTACTTAATAATCATATGGGCATCATTTATATTGTAAATTAAAACAACCAAAAATGAAAACATTTCTAAAGAGAGCCAAAACATTATTTGGCATGATTGCACAAGGTAAACTTATTGAATCTTACCACCTGTTGAGGACGAAAATATATTCGAACAAAAAATTCCTTGTTCTTAGAAGGGATTTAAAAGAAGAATTTATAGACCCCGTAGCTAAAATTGATCTTAAAATTCGGTTGCAGGAAGAAAAAGACTTATCTCATTTTATTGACTTACCGGAGGATGATTTATTAATAAAGCAAAATATTTTAAACTGTTACGTAGCTACTACTAACGACGATGTTCCTTGTTATAGAGAATGGTTAATGCATTCGTCTCAAAATTCAAAAATTAAAAGCTTTTTTGGAAAAAATTTGCCTTTACCCAATGAAAACGAAGCCATACTGGAGCGCGCCTATACCATTCCTTCGTTTAGAGGGTTGTATGTAATGCCCGCAGCAATGTCAAAAATTGCCCTTAAAGGAAATGAATTGGGCGTTAGATGGATTATTACTTGTGTAGGCATTGATAATATTCCTTCACTCAAGGGATGCAAACGCTCAGGGTTTTTTCCATATAAACTGCGCGTGGAAAAGTGGCGTTTATTTAAACAAGAGGTAACAACGTTTAATGAAATCCCTGAAAAACTTCTAAAAAAAACAGCAGTATTTGATTGATATAACGTGAATAATGTTTGAGTGTTATCGTATCACTTCGAGACCTTGTCAAAGTCTTGTTACTAATATTCATTAAGTTGAAACTAAACAACATCTTGAATAATTGAAGTTTATCGATTTTAAATTCAATAGATAGAATTACTAATTATATTTATAACTTAAAGCTAAATATTTTAACTTGAAATTACTATTTGGAAAAACCTTATTATACGCGGTATTAATTCTAATTTGTTTAGAATTAATAACCCGTGTGTTTCATTTATACCAAGAACAGCCCGTTTTTATAATCAATGATTTAAACGTTAAAACCTATGCCCCCAACCAAGATGGTTTTTCTGTTACCGGAAACAGGAAAATGAATTTTGCCCATTACCATATCAATAAATCCGGATTTAACTCATACAGGGAATTCATACCTTCAGATGATAAAACAGATGTGGCCCTTATTGGGGATTCATTTATAGAAGGCCTTCATCAAAACTATTATAATTCTATTGGTGCAAAAGTTGAAAACAAATTAAATGATGGTACCAAAGTATTTGAATATGGGCATGCAGGATATGATTTTGCTGATGAATTACATCTGATCAATGCTTATAAGGACAAATTTCAGGAAATTGATGAAATCATTATTTATATGAAATTTGAAAACGACCTAAAACGCGATTCCTATAAACCGGACCAATATTGGATAGATTCCCAATATTTTACTTTTTCCAAAATTAAACGGAAAATCAAATTACTTTCATATATGGATGATATAGGGGCTCTTCATCCTTTTAGGAGTTTAAAGACCAAACTGCTTTCTTTTGGCAATAATCCAAATAATAATGTATCAATAAGCAATCCTGATGAAATTGATTCTAGGGATTTAAGGTATTTGGATAATTTCAAAAAAATAATCCAAACTTATGGGTTCGATAAAAATAAAACGGCCATTCTATTGGATTCCAGAACAACCAGCAAAACCTTTTTGGAGTATTCCAATACCATGGGATATAGGATTATTGATTTTAGCGAAAGAATTGAAAAGTCCAAAAGACCAACAACCCTGGTTTATGATATGCACTGGAACAACCACGGAAGAAGCATAATTGCTTCTGTAATAGCTGACTATATTAAAGAAAAACAAAAAACTAAATCTATTGAATTCCCTAAAATTGAAAGTAAATAAACGATCTATCAATACCGTCGTCATAAAATAGCAACATAGATAAAATGACTAGGGTGTAACATACAAACCTGACCACTTTAGATTTAAACTTAAATGGTGAACGCTCATCTTTTCTAATAGCATACTCATAAAGCGTAAATAAGATAATTAAAACATAAAAATCAACCATTCGATAGCCCATGGGATGATGATAGGGAGCATAGTCAAAGTTTGTGAAAATATATTTTATAAAAGCAAAAGCATCCGTTATGGATTCCGATCTAAAAAATATCCTGGAAAAGGTTACAATTGAAAATGTCAATAGCACTTGACCAATTTCTGTTAAAGTAGGAAAAAAGGTATTCTGCCCTACTACAGAATCTTTATAAATTGCATTTCTCCCCATTAAAAAAACCGGGATAAAAGCCAATGCATGAAAGCCACCCCAAAATATAAAGGTCCAATTGGCACCATGCCAAAATCCACTAACTAAAAACACAATACTTATATTACGGATGGATTTTAATTTACTTCCTTTTGATCCTCCTAAAGGGATATATAAATAATGTCTAAACCAAGTAGAAAGAGAAACATGCCAACGCTGCCAGTATTCCGCAACATTTCTTGAAAATTGAGGAAACTTAAAATTCGACATCAATTCAACCCCAAAGAGCTTTGCAGTACCAATGGCTATATCAGAATAACCACTAAAGTCGCCATACACCTGAAAACTAAACAGCGTAACGCCTAAAATAAGTGTGGATGCTGGATAGGTACCATAATTTGAAAAAATATCGTCCACTATAGGCCCAATGGAATCTGCAATAACCACTTTTTTAAACAGCCCCCATAAAATGAGTTTTAACCCGCCTACGACTTGCTCATAACTAAAATTACGTTTATTTAATAATTGTGATAGTAAATTGGAAGCTCTTTCAATAGGACCAGCTACCAATTGTGGAAAGAAACTAACAAAGGCTGCAAATGACAAAAAATCACGTGTCGGCTTTAACTTTTTGTAATACACATCAAACGAATAAGACATGGTTTGAAAGGTGTAAAACGAAATCCCAATAGGCAAAATAACATGTAATGTCCAGGTGCTTTTCATGGTATATCCAAAAAGGGAGAACATATCAATCCAGGAATCGACAAAAAAGTTATAATATTTAAAAAAACCTAAAAGTCCAATATTAAATATAACACTAACCCATAGCCAGCGTTTTCTAATCTTTTTTTCACTGTTGGCATCAATACTGAGAGCCACAAAATAATCAACGATAGTGCTCAATAAAATTAAAGAAAGAAACCGCCAATCCCACCAACCATAAAACACGTAACTGGCGACTAGAATAAGTACGTTCTGCGCCTTTAAATACTTCTTAAATACAAACCAATAGAGAATGAAAACAATGCTGAGAAAAATAAAAAACTCAATAGAATTAAATACCATACAAAAACATTAAATAGTCATTGGAGCTTAGAAATTATTTTTAAAGATACAAACATCTTATATTCCCTGAATTAAATCAAAAATAATCTTTAAAAAGCTAGATTAACTCTTTAATCGACATGAAAAATAGTAGAAATTTGCTCATGTTTTGTTGCTTTTTTATGTTTAGTGCTGCTATACCTTGCATAAAGTGACTCATCTGATCTCCCAATAACTATTAGGGTCTTTATGTTTTTGGTTAAAAATAAAAAATCATAGACATAAAAAGAGGCTGTCCAAAAAGTCTAATTCTATGTCATATAGCTTGTCGAAATATATCAGAATATTGATAATTTGAAATTGGTTTCGACAAGCTCAACCTGACAAAGTAAATTGCAATGACTTTTAAGACAGCCTCTTTTAGCTATATAATTTTAAACATAATTACATTTCGTTAAAAATGGTATGCATTAAACGCTTTTTATCATTAATACTTTCTTCCAAGGAAATCATAGTTTCTGTTCTATATACCCCTTCAATATCATCCAGCATAAATATAATTTCTTTGGCATGCTCAGTACTTCTTGCTCTTATTTTGCAGAATATATTAAACTTGCCAGTGGTAATGTGTGCCACTGTAACATAAGGGATATCACTGATACGCTCCAATACGAATTTGGTTTGTGAAGTATTATTTAAAAAAACACCAACATAAGCGATAAAGGAATAGCCAAGTTTCTTATAATCCAAGGTCAACGATGAGCCCCTAATAATACCGGCTTCCTCCATTTTTTTAACACGAACATGAACTGTTCCTGCAGAAATTAAAAGTTTTTTTGCAATATCAGTAAATGGAATTCTTGTATTATCGATTAACATATCAAGAATTTGATGATCAATTTCGTCTAATTTAATTTTCCCCATGATTGATAATTTATTAAATAAAAAACAAAATTAATACATTTTTATTGAATAATACACACTTTTATTGCACTTTATTTCGATAATAGTGAGAAAATCTCATTATTTATTATTACGAAATCGTTTGCGAAACCTGTTTTAATTGGTTTATTATCCTTATCAAATACTTTAGAACCCTTTGCATTAATTTCCTTATGTCCAAAATAGGAACTTAACAATTCAATTTTTTCGACTATTGGAATAAATTCAATACAATCATTTTGGAGTGTTTCTTGATATAAAATACCAATATCAACCATATGGCCATCTATGTTGGCATTCCTGATGATAATATCAAAAAAACAGGTGTCGTTTTCTGGAATATTAAAATACGTTTGGTAATGACCTCCATCTACATCATTTTTAGCGATGTAACCCAATGATATTAAAAAAGACATGTATATATATTCCCTTGTTTTTTCGCGTCCGTAATCGTTTGGAAAATGTCCGGCTTCAAACAATATGGTTGGTACGTTAAAATTTTGAAAGGTATCACCAACACAATTCAGGTTAAAAGCATCATCATAAACACCAACACAATTCGGAATTAAAGTTTGTAACCTATCATTCATAACTCCAATAATTTCCATGGCAACCTTTCTGTTAGCCGTTATAGTACATATTTCATCCTGCGCAGGTGCTAAAAATGACACGGTTGCCGGATTATTTGTGGTTCCTGCGCTAAAAATAGTCCGCTGTCCGTGCAAATTATAACAATAATGAGGTTTAAAGACATCAAAAACCTGGCGCAATAGTTTACTTTCCGGTTGAGAAAGCGCCTGTGCATCCCTGTTTAAATCTACTTGATTGGCATTTGTTCTGGTATAAGCTTCTGCCCCATCCGGATTCAATATAGGTATGATACATAATGTGCAAGTATTTAATATGTCATTGGTTGCCAATGACTCTTCTGAAAGAGTCTCTAACAAATCAAACAAGGCTTTAGTGGTAGTAGATTCATTCCCGTGCATTTGAGACCACATAAGGATTCTTTTTTCACCGCTACCAATGGTGATGGTATAAATGGGTTTTTGAAGAACCGATTTACCAATGCACTTAATTTCTGCGAACCCTTTCAATTTATGTAGTAAAGGATCTATATGTTTATTGGTGATATACCGATGATAAAGACGCTTTTCTTTATGAGATTCAAACAGCTTTTTTAAGAGTTCATTTTTCATTTAAAATAATTACGATACAAATGTAAACAATTACAATTTTACATTTGTAAACAAAGAGTTGATACAAGTATGTTTACATTATTAAACAATGCTCAAGACTAATTCCCTCGTTTTAATCAATTTTAATGTCATCAATCTTTATAATATAAATTTTAATGTTAAATTATTGTATTTCAGTATTATATGTTATTTTAAGTAAAGTTTTACTTTATTATTAATAAGATTTAAAACATATTTAATTATTGAATTTGAATATAATTGTTACATTTGTAAAGTTAATTATGAATAAAATCAGTTTACAATGATAAACAACGAAGATTTCGCTAAACGGCTCCAGATAGTCATAAATTATTACGGTGAAACGGCGTCTTCCTTTGCTGAAAAAATTGGAGTTCAGAGGTCAAGCATTTCACATATTCTATCAGGAAGAAATAAACCAAGCTTGGAGTTTGTTTTAAAAACCCTGTCCTCCTTTCCTGAGGTCGAATTGTATTGGTTGTTAAATGGAACAGGATCATTCCCGTCTGAAG
Organism: uncultured Flavobacteriales bacterium; assembly: GCA_963976005.1. GTDB lineage: Bacteria > Bacteroidota > Bacteroidia > Flavobacteriales > Flavobacteriaceae > Yeosuana. Next base: position 24,547 of record CAXBJF010000041.1, read on the forward strand.
CGGGTTCTGAAAAAGAAATTAATACACCCATCGATTCTCATTCCAAAACAGCGCCTGAAAAATTAATACAGGCTCCTGATGAAAATAAAGAGATTGAACGAATCATTATTTTTTATTCTGACGGAAGTTTTAAAAATTTCCAAAATTAAGAACTTACTTTATTAGCTTTGTAGAGAAATTATAGGCTATGAAAAAGTTACTTCTTTTATTAATGTGCTCTACCCTTTTAAACTGTTATCAAACCCAGCGTCATTGCAACGACTTTAATACTGGTCATTTTTATAGCGAAGTTTATATAAATGAGGTTTTATATAAATCTGAATTTACACGCACCAATAAAACACAAGTTGAAATTTATAATGGAAAAACCGATTCTTCGTTGGTAAGGTGGATCAATGATTGTGAAGTTGTTTTTAAAACCATCCACCCTAAAAATATGGCAGACCAAAAGGATATTCATTTGAAAATATTAACCACAACCGATTCTTCTTATACCTATGAATATTCTTATGTTGGCGACCCAAAAAAACAAAAAGGCATCGCTTATAAAATCAAATAACGGTTAGTAATTTGGATATAAAAAGGATTCAACGACATTGAATTTCAACTCCTTATTTTCAGTAATTTCATAGGTTAAAAATAATTCGCCCCAAAATTCTCCATCTGAAAAATCAGCAATAATCCATTTATGATTTAATAGTTTAACGGTATTGATCATCATTTTCCTCCCGGAACTTGCTGCATATGGAATTAAAGGATGCTCCCCTGAAACTTCATTAAGCTTATAAATTTCGTCTTTTATAAAAGGTATTAAAGTGTTAACATCATATCCTTTATTTTCAAAATAGGTGATAGCTTCTTCATTACGCTCTAAATTAAAATGCGATACGTTTAACACTTCATCCTGAAGGGAGGCTAATGAGTCTTGGTATGTTTCAATTCGTGTTTCAAAATTGTCTATTTTTTTGTTTTGAATTTCAAATAGGCGCTTTGAATTAACATATTGAAATAATATGATGAGTGTTGAAAAAATAAATAGGTAAATAAAAATCTGTCGTTTCATTGGATGCTTTTTCTTAATTTTTTAATGGCTAAACCGTGTTTGTGTGTATGTTTTGTAAAACATATTATATGGTGATTTTTAAATTATCATATGCTAAAAAAACACGGGTTGGAAGGCTTTTTTGTACCGCTTCATGAAACCCCAATAAGTGGCTAATATGTGTAATATAAGCTTTTTCAGGATTTACTTTTTCAATGAATTGTAAGGCTTCCTTCAAATTAAAATGGGATATGTGAGGTTCAATGCGTAAGGCATTAATGACTAAAACTTTAATGTTTTCAATCTTTTTGATTTCATCCTCTTCAACCCGTTTCATGTCGGTTAAATAAGCAAAATCCTTGAATCGAAACCCAAAAACCTGCAACTCATGATGCATACCATTTACAGGAATAATATCAAGGTTTTTTAATTTAAACGGTTTATTTTCAATAGTATGAATTGAAATAGCAGGCACTCCAGGGTATTTTGGCCCTGTTGAAAAAATATAATCAAATCGCCTGGTTAAGGAACTGATAACACGTTTATGTGCGTAAATTGGAATATCCCCCTGACGAAAATAAAAAGGCCTGATATCATCCAATCCAGCAACATGATCAGAATGTTCATGTGTAAAAACAATGCCATCTATTTTAGTACAACCTGCACGCAACATCTGTTGCCTGAAATCAGGACCACAATCAATAACATACGCATAACCATCCCATTCAATAAGTACAGAAACACGCAGCCTGTTATCTTTAAAATCTTTACTTAAGCAAACCGGATGCGTACTTCCAATAACGGGAATACCCTGTGAAGTTCCTGTGCCTAAAAAAGTTATTTCCATAATATGCAAAGTTAAATGCGTTTAAAAATAAAACTAATTATCTAAACCCAATACCCTATTGAGATTTTTTTAAAAAGACTTTTTGTATTTTGAAAAAGCTAAGTAATTATTTCTCTTAAAACATGATAATTATCAGATATTAAATTCTTATAAAAGGCTATTTTTATGGCATTAAAAATTAAAACTTTCTCAAATGATAATAGGCGTTTTAAAAGAAACCCAAAAAGGCGACAAACGAGTTGCCATAACCCCAAAAATTGCTAAACAACTTATTCAAAACGGTTTTGAAGTCAGGGTCCAAGAAGATGCGGGCTCAAATTCATCCTACAAGAATTCTGATTATAGCAAAGCGGGAGCCAGTATTAGATCTAAAGAAGATCTTTTTAAAAATGCAAATATTTTAATAAGAATAAATCCTTTCGATAATAAGGAATTAGAAAAATTAAAAAAAGGTCAGATTATTATTGCGCAGTTATTTCATAAGTCACATCCAAACGATATAAAAATTATTTCTCAAAGAGGAGCAACCTCTTTTTCAATGGATGCGATGCCTCGTATTTCCAGAGCTCAGGATATGGATGTTTTAAGCTCACAAAATAATTTAGCAGGCTATAAAGCGGTTATTAAAGGCGCTTATGAAATGACCAAAATATTCCCGTTAATGATGACTGCTGCCGGCACCATTTCACCGGCAAGAGTGTTAGTTTATGGTGTTGGAGTTGCAGGATTGCAAGCCATAGCAACAGCCAAACGGTTAGGTGCCATAGTTGAAGCTACAGATATTCGTACTGAAACCAAAGAGCAAGCAGAATCTTTAGGAGCTAAATTTATAATGGTTGATAATAACGGTGAAGAATCAGAAGGTGGTTATGCTAAAGTAGCGTCTGAAGATTATGCACGGCGACAAAAAGAAGCTGTTAACACATCTCTTTTTAAGGCCGACTTGGTGATTACCACCGCAATGGTACCAGGAAGAACATCTCCCGTTCTTATTACAGAAGAGCAGGTTAAGCAGATGCAGAACGGTGCCGTGATTATAGATTTGGCCGCTGCGCAAGGTGGGAATTGTGAACTTAGTGTTATGAACAAGACCATTATTGAACATGGCGTGAAAATTATAGGAACCACCATTGCACCCGAAAGTGTCTCAACCAATGCCAGTGATATGTACGCTAAAAACACCTACAATTATTTGGTGCATTTAACAGAAGGCAATCAATTTAAATTTGATTTAGAAGACCAAATTACAGATGAAACACTCATTGTATATAATGGAACCATCAGACAAAACGGAAAAATATCATAAATTATGACTGAATTAATAGATTTTATAAGTAATAACATTCAAATGATTTATATCGTCGTTTTGATGATATTCGTTGGTGTTGAAATTATTGGACATGTTCCAGCTGTTTTGCACACCCCTTTGATGTCTGGCGCCAATGCCATTCATGGTGTGGTAATTATTGGAGCCATTTTAGTGTTGCTAGGAGTAAATCCTGATAATTATTTAGGGCAATCCCTTGGGTTTGTTGCTGTGCTCTTAGGTACGCTTAACGTGGTTGGTGGTTTTGTGGTCACAGATCGCATGTTGGAAATGTTTAAAAAGAAAAAATAATGAAATATATATTTAGCCTTGAGTTTATCTATTTAGTTGCATCTATCACCTACATACTTGGTTTAAAGATGCTGGGGAAACCAGGAACCGCCAGAAAAGGAAATTTAATTGCTGCAGCAGGTATGACTTTAGCCATATTTGGGACTATTTTCCTGTATCAAGGTAAGGTGCCAACCTATATTTACGTTTTAATTGGTACCGCCATTGTTATTGGATCCATTATTGGTTGGATGATAGCAAAAAAAGTGGCCATGACAAAAATGCCGGAACTCGTATCCCTTTTTAATGGCATGGGTGGAGCAAGTGCTGCTTTAATTGGTTTGATAGAATTTGAACATTATACCGGAAAAATGCTATCTACCACTACCATTGTAGCAGGAATCATTATTGGAAGCGTGTCCTTTTCCGGTAGTATGATTGCCTGGGCAAAATTAAATGGCACATTAAAAAACCCCATCCGTTTGCCAAAATATAACCTCATAAATAACCTTGTCATTATAGGCTTAATTGTTTTTGCAGGTTTTATGACTTGGTCCGGGACAAGCAGTCAAGTGTACTTATATCTACTCTTTTTTGCAGCACTGGCTTATGGTATTATGTTGGTAATTCCTATTGGAGGCGCAGATATGCCTGTTGTTATCTCATTATTAAACTCATTTACTGGATTAGCGGCTGCTTTGGGAGGCTTTTTATATGGAAACATGGTAATGCTTACCGGAGGGATACTTGTTGGTTCTGCAGGTACTATTTTAACCTTCGCTATGTGCGATGCCATGAACAGATCCTTGGTAAGTGTTATATTTGGAAGTTTTGGACAGGGGAGTTCTGAAGGATCAGACGGCCTTACTTCAGAAACCATGACGGGCTCCATCAAAAAAACAACAGTTAGTGATGTGGCCATTTTAATGAATTATTCCCAACGTATTATCATTGTTCCAGGTTATGGGTTGGCCGTAGCACAAGCGCAACATGCTATCCATGAATTGGAACAATTATTAGTGAGTAAAGGTATAGACGTTAAATATGCCATTCATCCTGTTGCTGGAAGAATGCCAGGACACATGAATGTATTATTGGCCGAAACCAATGTGGATTATGATAAACTGGCAGAAATGGAAGATGTAAATCCGGAATTTAAAAATACAGATGTGGTTTTTGTTGTTGGCGCTAATGACGTTGTTAATCCAGCAGCACATACCAATCCATCCAGTCCCATTTTTGGAATGCCAATTTTAGAGGTTGAAAACGCTAAAAATATCATTGTTAATAAGCGTAGTATGAATCCAGGTTATGCAGGCATTGAAAATGAACTGTTTTATAATCAAAGAACATCCATGTTATTTGGAGATGCAAAAGCTGTCATACAATCTTTAATTGCAGAATTGAAAGGGATGTAACTTTTAAAATCCGCAAAATATGTTAAAGCCGTTTCATTATCTGAAATGGCTTTATTTATTTTAAAACTATCCTAATTTTTTTCTATTTTTGTCTCAATTATAAAACATATGACTTTAAAACTAAAAGGAGACAAAGAAATAAGTAAGATTCTGACAATCAAACAGAAATCCCTACAAATAAACCTCAATGAAAACATCTACGGTACGTTTGCAGAAATTGGAGCGGGACAAGAAACAGTACGTAATTTTTTTCGCGCAGGAGGGAGTTCTGGTACCATTGCAAAAGCTATGTCTGCCTATGATAAAGATTTTAGTGATGCTATTTATGGCGTTGAAAGTGATAACAGATATGTTACTGAATCGCGGTTGCGACATATGTTGAATTATGAAATGAACCTTATTGAAGACCGTATATTAAGAGATAAACACCCTGATAAATTATTTTTCGCATTTGCCAATACCGTTGCTACTATTGATTTTTCTAAAAAATTTAAAGGTCACGGATGGGTTGGCGTAAAGTTTCAATTGGATCCTTTAGAAGATTATAATGAGATCATTTTACACATACGGTTTAAGCAAACCAATGCGCAGTTGCAACAAGAAACCCTTGGGATGCTTGGTGTCAACCTCATATTTGGTGGTTTTTATATGCATGATGACCCAAAAGAAATTGTAAGATCATTGTATGATAATATTGAGAAAGATCAAATTGAAATCGATATGATTAATTTCTCGGGGTCTCGGTTTATGTACGTTGACAATAGATTAATGAGTTTGCAATTGGTTAAAAATGACATGACAGAAGCCGTCATGTTTGGTCCAGATGGCATCAATTTACTGCCCTCTCAGGTACTCTATAAGAAAAATATTTTAGCGCTAAGAGGTAGTTATAGGCCAGTTACCAAGGTTAATATGGATATTTATGAAAAATCAAAAGAATTATTTTTAAAAGAAAAAACTGTTGATAAAGATAATGTTCAAATTATTTTTGAAATAACCTTGGCAAATCTTCGGGCCGAAGGTAAAATCAATGAACGTGACTTTTTAGATAGGGCTGAATTACTGTGTTCGTTAGGGCAAACTGTAATGATTACCAACTTTCAGGAATATTATCGTCTGGTTGAATATTTTGCACAATTCACAAAAGCAAGAATGACCTTGGCTATGGGTGTTTATAATTTAATCCAAATCTTTGATGAAAAATACTATAGACATCTCAGTGGTGGCATCTTGGAAGCTTTTGGAAAATTATTCTTTAAAGACCTGAAAGTGTATTTGTATCCGCTTAAAAACCGTGAAACAGGAGAATTTTACACCAGTGAAAACTTAAAAGTACATCCACGTATGAAAGAACTGTATAAATTCTTTAAATATAACGGAAAAATGCTTGATATTAAGGACTTTAACCCCGATATCATGGATATTTTATCACGGGATGTCCTTAAAATGATAATTAATGGTGAAGAAGGCTGGGAAGTGATGCTTCCAGAAGGTGTTGCCGATATTATTAAAGATCAGCGATTATTTGGTTATCAAAGAAGAAGACAAAGATAAATTTACGAGTCTTCAAGAATCTGCTCCGCATGCTCTTTTGCTTTTACTTTGTCAATAATTTTGGTAATGATTCCATCTTCATTAATCACAAAAGTGGTTCTGTGAATGCCATCAAAAGTGCGACCCATAAACTTTTTAGGTCCCCAAACCTGAAAGGCCTGAATAACTGTTTTATCAACATCAGCTATTAACGGATATGGGAAATTAAATTTGTTTTTAAAATTTAATTGTGCTTTTTGAGTATCTGCGCTTACACCCAAAATTTCATAACCAGCATCGGCCAAAACTTTATAATGATCCCTTAAATTACAGGCTTCAACAGTGCAAGTTGGTGTATTTGCCTTTGGATAAAAGAAGACCACTAACTTTTTCCCTTTAAAATCAGATAAAGAAACCGTTTGTCCTTGCTCGGTTAAAGCGCTAAAATTTGGGGCGGTATCCCCTACGTTTAATGTGCTCATAATTTTTAACTTTGTAATTGCTAAAATACAATAAATGTCTAAACAAGAAAAAATTGAATTTGTAATTTCCACATTAAACGTATTATATCCAGAAATTCTTATTCCACTAGACCATAAAGATCCGTTTACGCTTCTAATTGCTGTATTGTTGTCAGCCCAAAGTACAGATGTAAGAGTTAACAAAATAACCCCCATATTGTTTAATAAAGCGAATAACCCCTATGACATGATTAAACTTTCTGTGGAAGAAATCAGGGATATTATAAAACCCGTTGGATTATCTCCTATGAAAAGCAAAGGAATTTATGGTTTATCAAAAATACTCATTGAAAAATATAATGGTCAGGTTCCAAAAAGTTTTGAAGCTTTAGAGGCGCTTCCTGCTGTTGGTCATAAAACAGCGAGCGTAGTCATGTCACAAGCCTTCGGAATACCTGCGTTTCCGGTGGATACACATATACATAGGTTAATGTATAGATGGAATTTAAGCAATGGCAAAAACGTTGTTCAAACTGAAAAAGACGCCAAACGATTGTTTCCTAAAGACCTTTGGAACGATTTGCATTTACAAATTATATGGTACGGCAGACAGTATTCACCGGCCAGAGGATGGGATTTAGACAAAGATATTATCACTAAAACCATTGGAAGAAAATCTGTGATAAAATCCTATCATCAATCCTTCCCAAAGGGAAGGAAGTAATAGCCGGTTAAAAAAAAACCTTTTCTTTGGAAAGGACTAGGGATAGGGAAATTAAAAAGAGGCTGTCTAAAAAGTATATATTGTCCGTCATTACGAGAAATTTTTATTTCGAAGTATCTGTAAATCAATAACTTGCAATTTTAAGATTGCTTCATTTTATTAGCAATGACAGAAAAAATCAACCCTATTGTCATTACGAGGAGGCACGACGAAGTAATCTCATGAGCTGGAGTTCAGTATGTTTTTAGGTAAACGATAAACAGATTGCTTCACTTCGTTCGCAATGACGACTTTTTGGGCAGCCTCTTTTTCATAAAATTAATTCAGAAACGTATCAAACTTTAATTTATTACAATTAATAACACATAACGCTTTTGAATAATTTAAAAGAAAATGAACCGTTTCCTCTCTCGGTTTTGGGTCTTTTAATTTTAAAATAGAATTGTTAATGTAAAGTTTTGCCATTTGTTAAAATTTTTCGATTATTAAAATATTAACGCAGCAAAAGTTTGTTTATTGTTTAATTGGTTAAAACAATATTATGTTTTTCAATTATTTTTCTCAAATTAATGAGCGCATAACGCATTCTTCCCAATGCCGTATTGATGCTAACCCCAGTGTTATTAGATATTTCCTTAAAACTCATGTCGTCATAAATTCGCATTAATAACACTTCTTTTTGATCTTCAGGAAGTTCATCAACCAAGCGTCTCACATCATTTTCAACTTGTTCTTTAATGAGTCGTTTTTCGGCATTTAAAGTGCTATCACTTAATACAGAAAAAATACTGAATTCACCGGTATTATCAAATTTTGGCATTCTGCTATTTTTTCTAAAATAATCAATAACCAAATTGTGGGAAATTCGCATCACCCAAGGCAAAAATTTACCTTCTTCATTATAAGCACCACGTTTTAAGGTACGAATGACTTTTATAAAAGTGTCCTGAAAAATATCTTCAGTAACATCCCTATCATAAACCTTTGAATAAATAAAACTATAAATTTTTTGTTTGTGCCTGTTTATAAGTGTTTCCAAGGCTTTTTCGTCACCTTTAATATAACTTAACACTAATGCGGCATCAGGAATAAGTTCTTTTTGCATAATTATTACTTTTAATGCATAGAAGCGCACTTCTTTGCTTGGGGTTATTAGTTTAAAAGTAATATTCTGCTATAGGCTAGAGTTGTTAAGTTAATTAATTACTTACTCACATTACGCAAAAAATGATTCAAAAACTGCATTATGCAGCTCTAGGTGT
>CAXBJF010000042.1:0-33260 GCA_963976005.1 uncultured Flavobacteriales bacterium
AAAGCGAAATGCACTAAAGTGCATAGTTTTAACTACTTTTGAGACCAATAAAACCGAATGAAGCTACTGAACTCAAAGCTTTATTTGATTAAACCTTTTTGAGAACTTAAAGTCTTATAACTAAACCCAAAAATCATAAACTATGAGAACTTTAATTATTTTAATGTGAATAATGTTTAAGTGTTATGATGTCACTTCGAGTTAAATTCTGAAAGAATTTAGTATCGAGAAGTCTTTTATGCTAAGGAATTTACTTGTTTTCGATACACCAAATCACAGATTTGGCACTCTAACTGACATAAATCCATTATTCACGTTAATGTAATATTTTGGGCGTTACCTAAAGGTCGGGCTTTCCGCTATATCTTTTTAAAACGTCATTGCGAAGGAAATGAAGCAATCTGTAAATTGCAAATTGTTGGTTTACAGATTACTTCGAAATAAAAATTTCTCGTAATGACGGTTAATATATACTTTTTAGACAGCCTCGTCTGAAAAGTAAACACTAAAATCATATGGAGTACTTCGTCATCCTATGTTTGTAAAAGCATAGAATTTACAATTATTACTTTTAGATAAATAATAACAAAAGGAGAAAGAGCAAGACAGGAATTTGTCACATCTTATAAATCCATTCTGAAGGATTCAATGTGTTCAAGTTTTCATAAATAATGAAATTTAAAATTGTATCTCCATTTGATGGGTTTGTAAAAACTTCGCCTATATCTTGTTTTGTAGTGACTTTATCACCTTCTTTCACATAAACTTTTGATAGGTTTTTATAGGCCGTTATATAATTCCCGTGACGAATCATAACTACAGGATTTGAGTTTCTTATAACCACTATTCTACTTACTTCCCCATTAAATATAGCCCTTACTTTTGCTCCTTTTTCTGTAGCAATACGTACACCGTTACTTCTAATGGTTAAAGACTTATCAATTGGTGAAGGTTGTGTGCCATATCCAACGGTAACAAAACCCTTCTCTACAGGCCATGGTAATTTTCCTTTGTTGGATGCAAAATTAGACGCTAATACTTTTTCTTCAGCGGTTAAAGCAAAACCAATTGAGGACTCCGCTTTTCCAGCTTTTTTATTGGAACTTGCTATGGCTTCTCTAATAATTTTTTCTATTTCTCGGTCAATTTTATCGGCTTCTTGCTGTTTCTTTTTAATTTGAGACGCATACGTGTTTATGTTTTTTTTGATGGATGCTATAAGGTTTTGGTGTTTCCTCCGTTCTTCTTCTAATGTTTTTTGAACTTCTTTGTTTTCTGCAATTAGTTTTTGCTTATCTTCTTTTTGTTTTAACAAATTAACGTTAATTCTTTGCAATTCTTCACTTTTTGATTTTATCTCCTGGCCTTGTTGCTTTTGATGATCGGCATATTGCTTCATATATTGCAAGCGCTTGTAAGCCTGCTTAAAATTATTTGAAGACAATAAAAACATGATCCTGCTTTGTTGGTTTTTACTCTTATATGATTTAACAATCATAGCTGCATAATCTTCCTTTAGTTCTTTTAACTCATCACGAAGTTTGGTTATTCTCTTTTGGTTGGCATTGATTTCCCTTGTGAAAAGATTGGCTTGCTGATTGGTAACAGAAATCAAATTATTAAGAACACTAATTTTGTAATTAAAGCTTTCAATTAAAGATAATTGAGATTTTTCTTTGGATTTATTTTCAAGCTGTAAGGCATTTATTTTCTGAATTTCTTGACGTAATTCTTGTCGGCGGTCTTCAAGTTCTTGTTGTTTATTGCTTTGAGAAAAAACCATTGAATGACTTAACAGCAATAGTGCAAAAAGCATCAGGTTACATATGTTAATTCTACTTTTCATTAAAGCTTTATTTCTTTAAATCCGGAAGGAATTTTAAATGGGAAACGCAATTCCCCGTTCAAGGATACGCCTTTAAATTCCATCTCTAAAATTGTTTCATGCGTCGCTTCAACAGCAATTACTTTGATTTTTGCTGGTAACATTTGCTTATTCACCTCTTGATATTCTAGATAATCAATTTGAAGATGCCTTTCTTGCTGAGGTTGTGAAATTTGCTGTGATGTTATTTTGAAATATGCCGGGTGTATCAAATAAAATAATTCAAAAAGTGCTTTTTGCTTTTTAGGTTGAAGTATGTACTCTTTATCATTTACAGATAAGTTGTATGTATTATCCTTTAACCCAAACAAAGCTTCACCTAACAACAAATTTTGAACCTTTTGAAAATCCAAATCAATTCCCAATAAATCACTCAAATATTTAAAATCGCCTTCAAAATAAGTATTGTCTAATTTATTATAAAAGCTCACTTTTTCTGGAGTAATTAATGCTTTTACCAATGAAATTGGAGAGGACATTAACAATATTTTTTTATCCTTTTCTAAACGCAAGTTAACAGTATATCCATTCACATTTTCGCCTTGAAAAATATCTAATTTTACGCGTGCCGATAAGGTTTTAAAACGCGCTTCGTTATCTGTGTTTTTTTTGATAACCTGCTTTACGGATAAATTAAGATTAGCGTTGCCAGGGTTTATTGTTTTAACTGATTTACAGCTAAAAACAAACAAAAAAAGAAGATTGATAAAAATGATTAGGTGGCGACCTTTTAAATACATATAAGCGTTGTTAATTTGGGGTTTCTAATTGTTTTGCTTTATCACTAAACTGTTTTGCTTTAATGGTATTGTTTAACAAGGTATATGAAATACTTAATTGATTATAAAAATCAGATTCCATTTTAGTGTCATCAATAATATAATCCAATCCGGTTTCTAATATCCCTATGGCCTTATCGGCTTGATTTAATTCATTTAAAGCAACCCCATAAACTAAATAAATGATGGGTTGTGATGGGTATTTTTCAAGTGCTTTGCTGCACTTTTCTATAGCCAATTGATAATGTTTCAAATCTATATGTAACAATAAAATATTACGCAAAACCACTAAATTATTACTGTCAAAAGTAAAGGCATTTTCAAAATAATTTAAGGCTTCACTCTTATTTCCTTTGGTTAAATAATATTGTGCCAGTTCAATATTTGATTTTGCATTATTTGTGTCTCCGGCCAAAACCGTAGCTTCAATTAAATCTGGCTCATATTGCGGATTCTTTCCAACAAAATTGATGAAATCAGACAGCACTTTGAGTTTGGCTTCAGGCTTTATCTGGCTACTTTGTACAACAATTTTCATAGACGCAATGGCTTTTTTAGGCTCATTCCTATCTAGATAAAATTTGTATAAAGCTAAATGAACAAATTGTGAATTTGGCATTACTTTTAGCAATTCATTAGCGGTTTCAAAAGCTTTCTCGTTTTCATTATTTTCACTGTACCTATAAATAAGTGCTAAATAATTGGCTTCTTTATCTGGATGATTATCCAGCCGCTTTTCTAGATTTTTTATTTGATCTTTTTTTCTGCCTGTAGCTGCATAAATTTGATTTCGCATATAATCCCTGCTTGCAGAAATCCCTAATTCTGCATCCAATTCATCTAATAATTTCAATGCCTCATTATATTTTTTGGTAGTTATGTAAAGCTCCGCTAAATCTTGTTTATAATCCGGATGATATGCTACTAATTGTTTAAGTGTTTTTATAGCTTTATCATAGTTGTTTTGTTCTGCATACAGCCCATAAAGTGCATCTAAGTACCATTCATTATCTGGTTGTTTATTAACGGCAGTTTTTAAAGCATCTTCAGCAGCTCCAAAATTTTTAAGCTGAATATAATTTCTACCTAATTCAAAATATAAAACAGATTGTGTATTATCAACGGCTATGGCCTTTATTAGATATTCAACAGACCGGTCATAATTTTCAACACCTTTTTGTTTTAAAGCTTCAAAAAATAACTCCTGAAATTTATCATCATTATCTCCTAAATCGTCATCAGGTTTATTGTTAAGATCTACCTGGGCAAAGTTATGCTGCGGGAAAAATAAAATCCCGAAGTACAAAAAGAGTATGTAAAAATTATGTTTCAATTTTATAAATGCTTCTCAAAGGTTAAGATGATGATTCAAAAGTTATTCCAAAAACAAGAACCATAAGGAGGTCTAAAAAGTATATATTAACTGTCATTACGAGAAATTTTTATTTCGAAGTAATCTGTAAGTCAACAACTTATAATTTTCAGATTCCTTCTCCCGATAGCTATCGGGACTCGCAATGACAACTTTTTTAGGCAACCTCATTATTCCAAAACAGAATAATCTCCAATACTTACTTTTTTAAAATTACCATCATAAGATACATAATTACCAATCATGGCTTCATTTAATGACGCATTTTTAATAGTGTTATGTGTTTGAATCAGACTGTTTTTAATGGAGCTGTTCTCAATAATACAATTTTTACCAATAGACACATTGGGACCAATAGTTGCGTTATTTAAAACAACATGTTCACCTATAAAACAGGGCTCTATTATTTTAGAATTAGTCAATTTAACCGTTGACGCTACCAATTGCTCGTCTCCATCTGCTTGTAAAAACCCAAGCATTCTGGCATTGGTTTCAATCGTTACGGTTTTGTTTCCACAATCCATCCACTCATCAACCTGACCTGCTTTAAACACATTCCCCTTTGCCATCATGCCTTTAATACCATCATTTATTTGATACTCACCTCCGTTTACAATATTGTTATCTAAAACGTATTGTAACTCTTGTTTTAAAACGCTGACATCTTTAAAGTAGTATATGCCTATTACCGCCAAATCACTCACAAAGCTTTTTGGCTTTTCAACCAACTCAACAATATCTTCATTTGAATTTAATTTAACCACCCCAAAAGCTTCCGGTTGGTCAACTTGTTTAACCCAAATTACGGCATCAGCATCAGGATCCAAATTAAAATTTGCCCTAATAAGTGTATCAGCATACGCAATAACGGCCGGACCGGACAATGATTCTTTAGCACACATAATGGCATGCCCCGTTCCTAATGGTTGGTCTTGACGATAAATAGAGGCTTTAGCTCCAAGGCTTTTTGCCAAATTTTGTAAACTCATTACAACATCATCTCCAAAAAATGCAGGTTCGCCTAGAATAAACGCAATCTCATCAATGGGTTCTTTTAAAACTTTGGCTATATCTTTAACCAATCTGTGAACTATGGGTTGGCCAGCAACCGGAATTAACGGTTTTGGCACTGTTAAACTATGTGGTCTTAAACGAGAACCTCGTCCTGCCATAGGTACTATTATTTTCATATTTATGCCTGCGAAAGCAGGTATCTTTTAAAGGTTAAACTCAATTCCTTCTTTCGCAGGAATCTCAATATTTAAATTCTTAATTTATTATAATTAATATTCCAATTCAAACTTAAATCTGACCAACTTGGATTCATTTCTTCAATAAGTCGAATTTCCCAATCTCTTTTCCACTTTTTAAATCGTTTTTCTCTTGTGGTTGCTTCATCTCCGTTTTCAAACTCTTCAAAATAAACAAGAATATCACAATTATATTTAGCGGTAAACGATTTTGGATGTGCTTTTAATTTATGCTCTTTTACTCTTTCATCGATATTGTTAGTAACTCCTATGTATAATATGCCATTCGGTTTATTTACCATAATATAAACATACCAATGTTTCATACAGTTTATTATGAGATTCCTGCCTTCGCAGGAATTTATTTCACTCCTGTACTTCCAAAACCACCATCACCCCGAGAAGTTTCAGTCAACTCATTTACATCAATCCATTCCGCTCGTTCGTGCTTTGCAATGACCAATTGAGCAATGCGTTCACCATTTTCTATTATGAAATCTTGATTTGAAAGGTTTACTAAAATAACGCCTATTTCTCCTCTATAATCCGCATCAACCGTTCCTGGTGCATTTAAAACAGTAATCCCTTTTTTTGCAGCCAATCCACTTCTGGGGCGTACTTGCGCTTCAAAACCAATTGGTAATTCAATGAATAATCCTGTTTTTACAATGGTTCTTTCTAAAGGTTTTAAAGTAATTGGTTGTGTGATAAATGCTCTTAAATCCATGCCTGCAGACGCCATAGTTTCATAATTTGGTAATGGGTGGTTGGATTTATTGATGATTTTAATCTGCATGTTGTTTTATTAATAGTTTTTTTATTTGATTTTTTTCTGATATAAAAACAATGGTCAAAAATACGATTAACAACGATACTCCAACAGGATAATAGGCTCTAAATTTATAAAAAGATATCATTGAAAACCCAATTGAAAGCAACATATACATTCCTATCTTTTTAATATTATACGGAATAGGATAATACTTTCTACCAAAATAAAAAGACAACAACATCATGATTGAATAGGCCGCTAAAGTGGCAATGGCAGAGGCTTTATAGCTAAACTCCTTAATAAATAAAATATTTATTGTTAATGTAATGACGGCTCCAACGATAGATATATATGCACCAAACTTAGTTTTATCGGTAATTTTGTACCACACGGATAGATTGTGATAAATACCTAGACAGAAATTAGCAATTAAAATTATTGGCACCACCCACATAGCCTCCCAGTATGCTTCACTCCTTACAATATATAGCTTAATTACATCTGCAAAAACCACAACAGTTAATAATATAACCGATCCAAATGCTACAAAAAATTCTAAAATAATGGCATAATTTTTTTGTGGGTTTTTACTTGTTGCATGACTGAAAAAAAAAGGCTCTATCCCTAACCTATATGCAGTTGCAAATAAGGTCATAAACAACGCAATTTTATAACAAGCAGAATACATACCAATAGCAGTCTCTGCTATATTTGCAGGCAATAATTCTTTAAGTAAAATTCTATCAAAAGTTTCATTTATAGAAAAAGCAACGCCTGCAATTAAAACAGGAATTGCATAACGCATCATGGATTTCCAAAGAGTCTTATTGAAAATATATTTGGCTTGCACATAGAATGGAAACACAAATAATAACGTTAATGCACTGGCAATTAAATTGGCAATAAAAATATAACTGATTTCAAAATTTGGTCTATAAATACTTTCAAGAATTGAACCTTTTAAATCAAGGTTTTTTAAAACCAATAGGAAGAAAAGATTCAATCCAATATAAATAACTACATTAAAAATTTTAACAATAGCATATCGCATAGGTCGTTGCGTTGCCCGTAACCACGCAAAGGGGATGATGGCAAGGGCGTCTAATAATAAAATCCAAATGACTAAATTGATGTATTTTACATCAATATCTATAAATTCTGCTATTTGGTTTTGAAAAAGTAATGCTAAAACAAAAAAACCAAATGATGACACAATTAAGGAGATTGCGGAAGTGCCAATGACCAGATTTTTATCTTCTTCTTTATTAAAAAACCTGAAAAATGCCGTTTCCATTCCGTAGGCCAATAACACATTAAATAATACAAAATATGAAAAAATTACAGATACTTCACCGTACTCTGCGACAGAAGATAATACGCCTTTCGTGGTGTAAAGCGGCACCAAAATAAAGCTTAACATTCTTGGCAGAACAGTAGCCAAACCGTAAATAAATGTTTGCTTAAATAATGTTTTTAGTACGCCCAATGATAGGTTTTTATAAGGCTAAAAATACGTTTTTACCCATTGCAATCCAAAGATTAATATTGCTTATGATGTGGTGTCTTCAGAAACGCCGGTATTTTCTTTTTAATAATATCATCAATTTTAAAATATTTGATGTTTTCACCATCTATATAACGTATCACGCATTGATTATCCTTTAATTCAAAAGGAATTTCTTTTTCCAGTTTTGGGGGTTTATTACCAAATTCAGCATAAGGTTCATTACTCATAATAATATCCTCCCTTTGATTTATATTTGATTTAAAACGGCCAACAACCATGGATGGATGGATTGCTTCTAACTTAGCTCGTTTCCCTTGAAAATAGACGCTGTCTAATTCTATATGATTTAAATTAGAAATTACAGGGATGTACAAATTTACTCCTGAACCACCGCCTTTAACACCAGCTACCCAGTTTTGATAATACACCTCACCAATTTCTAAAGGGGCTTTTTCTTGAAGTTTTTTTGTGCTGGCACATTGAGAAAAACTAACCATAACAAAAGTTAATATGAGCAAAAATACAATAGTTTTTAAAGGTTTCATTTCTTTTAAATTATCAATTATAAATATACGGTTTCAAAATTAATGCCATAAAAAAACCTCACAAAAGGTGAGGCTTGATATAATTTATTGAAAAGACCTTTCGACTGCGCCCAAGGTGACAATTAAACATCGTTTTAGTTATTCAATGCTTCTGCACCGCCAACAATTTCTAAAATTTCATTGGTAATAGCTGCTTGACGTGCTTTGTTATAAGTTAATTTCAATTGATCTCTTAGCTCAGTTGCGTTATCTGTTGCTTTGTGCATCGCGGTCATACGTGCACCATGCTCACTTGCAAAAGAATCTCTAATACCTTTATATAATTGTGTTTTTAATGACTTAGGAATCAATTGCTCTATAATTTCGCTTTTTGAAGGTTCAAAAATATAGTCTAAATTCACATTGGCCTCTTTTTGAATTGGAACAATAGGTAAAAACTGTTCCGTCATAACTTCTTGAGTGGCGGCATTTTTAAACTTGTTATATACAATATGGATTTTATCAAACTCTTCCGTTACAAATTTAACCATTAACATTTCAGCTATTTCTGAGACATTATCAAAGGTTAAGTCATCAAACACAGCACTCTTATTGGCAATAACTATGTTTTTCTTTGAAAAAGCATCATTCCCTTTTTTTCCAATAGCAACTATTGATACATTCTTTCCAGCATAGTCATTATTAATTAATGACTGAGTTTGCTTAATAACGTTAGAATTAAAAGCACCACACAAACCTCTGTTGGAAGTGATAGGAACTATTAAAACATTTTTCACTTCACGTTGGGTAGAATATTTACTTCCTGAATCTGAGTCCAGGGTTGCACTTAAATCTTGTAACAGTTCGGTTAACTTATTAGCATAAGGACGCATAGCTGTAATAGCATCTTGGGCTTTCTTCAACTTTGCAGCCGACACCATTTTCATGGCACTGGTAATTTGCATCGTTGAAGATACGGATGATATTCTGTTACGTATTTCTTTTAGATTAGCCATAAAACAAGTTATAAGTTATGAGTATTGAGTTATGAGTTTCTAATAATTTGACAATAGAACTAATAAATCAACATTCATCTTAATTCACATTTTTTTTAGTGCTGAGTTATGAATTTTTGATTATTGCTACCAAAATTCTTATTAACTCCTCACACTTATTCTTCATTTCTTTTGGTACTTCCCTTCCAGTTGCTTCAAGAATTTCTAACCAATAAATGGTTTCATCAGCTTCTTTTAGTGCAATACCAAATTTATTTTTAAAATCCTTTGTGCTAACTCCTCTTTGTGCTTCTCTTGTATTGGCTCCAATACTAGTTCCGCTCCTTAATAATTGAGAGGCTAACTCAAAATCTTTTTGTGATTTTAATTTATCACAATATTTAACTGTTTCACAGGCAAATTCGAAACTCTTAATTCTTATAGGACTTTCGCTTAAACCCATTATTCTAGTTATAAGTTATGAGTGCAGAGTTATGAGTTAATTACTATTCAAAACTCCAAGCTAATAACATAATTTTTATTTTTTTAAAGTATGATTAAAAAAGTATGAGTGAGTAACTCTGAACTCATAACTCTACACTCTGACCTTTTTATTTATATTTTCCCGATAAATCCCTAGCAACCGCAGTTAAAGTATCTGTTACTTCATCTGTTAATTTCCCTGCTTTTAATGTACTTAGTACATCAGCATGTTTCGCTTTTAAGAATTCTAAATAATCTCTTTCAAATTCCTTGATTTTTTCAACAGGCACATCTCTTAATAAGTTTTTTGATCCTGCATAAATAATTGCGATTTGATCTTCAACTTTAAAAGGGTCATTTTGAGCTTGTTTTAAAATCTCTACGTTACGTTTACCTTTTTCAATGACATTTAAAGTAACGGCATCTAAATCAGATCCAAACTTAGCAAACGCTTCTAATTCACGATATTGTGCTTGATCTAATTTTAAAGTACCGGCTACTTTTTTCATCGATTTAATCTGAGCATTCCCACCAACACGAGATACAGAAATACCAACGTTAATGGCTGGACGCACACCAGAGTTGAATAAATCCCCATCTAAGAAAATCTGTCCATCTGTAATAGAAATAACGTTTGTTGGGATATATGCTGAAACGTCACCTGCTTGTGTTTCAATAATAGGTAATGCCGTTAATGAGCCTCCTCCTTTTACCAAAGGTTTTAAAACATCCGGAAGGTCATTCATATTTTTAGCAATGGCATCATCATTAATAACTTTTGCCGAACGTTCTAATAATCTTGAATGCAAATAGAAAACGTCGCCAGGATATGCTTCACGCCCTGGTGGACGGCGTAATAATAAAGACACTTCACGATACGCAACGGCTTGCTTTGATAAATCATCATAGATAATCAATGCTGGACGACCGGTGTCTCTAAAATACTCCCCAATAGCAGCACCGGCAAATGGTGCATATACTTGCATAGGAGCCGGGTCCGATGCATTTGCAGCTACAATTGTAGTATAAGCCAAGGCTCCTTTTTCTTCCAATGTTTTTGCAATTAATGCTACTGTTGAGGCCTTTTGACCAATGGCAACATAAATACAATATACTGGTACACCTGCATCATAAAATTCTTTTTGATTTAAAATGGTGTCAATACAAACGGCTGTTTTACCAGTTTGACGGTCACCAATTACCAACTCACGCTGTCCACGACCAATAGGAATCATGGCATCAATGGATTTAATTCCAGTTTGTAATGGCTCAGTTACTGGTTCACGGAAAATAACTCCAGGTGCTTTACGTTCCAAAGGCATTTCATACGTTTTACCTGAAATTGGTCCTTTCCCATCAATAGGCATTCCCAATGTATCAACTACTCGTCCAACAATGCCTTCTCCAACATTAATAGAAGCAATACGACCAGTACGTTTCACGGTAGATCCTTCTTTAACGCCTACTGAAGCGCCTAACAATACAATACCTACGTTATCTTCTTCAAGGTTTAGTACAATGCCTTCTAAACCTCCTACAAACTCAACCAATTCTCCATATTGAACATTTGAAAGTCCGTAAGCACGAACAATACCATCACCAACCGTTAATACGGTTCCTACTTCGTCCAATGAAGCTGATGCTTCAAAACCCGCAAGTTGTTGTTTTAAGATTGCTGATACTTCAGCTGGTTTTACTTCTGCCATCTCTTTATTTTATTAGATATTAGATGTTAGACGTTAGATGTTAGACACCTTTTGAATAACTCTTTTTAATTTAATGTAAATTCTCTTTTTATTTTGTTAAGGCTATTGGAAACGCTTGCATTATATTGCTTATCCCCAACTCTTAAAATGAATCCGCCCAATATATTTTCATCCACAATGTTTTCAAGTATAACCTCTTTATTTGTAAGCTGTTTTACTTTAGCAAGTACTTTAGCTTCTAAAGCGGTTGTCATTGGAATTGCTGTGGTAACTTTTGCAACTTCTTTGCCGTTAGCGGCATCAAACAGTATGGTGTATTGTAAGGTAATTTCATTTAATAGATTCATTCTTTTGTTTGAAATCAATACATCAAACAAGTTGGAACTCATCTTATTTAGTTTAGGAAAAACAGCTAATAAAATTGCTTTTTTAGATTCCGATTTAATAACGGCATTATTAAGCATGTTGCTTAACTCCATGTTTTCAGCAATGGTACTGGCCATTAACTTCATATCATTATTAATAGCCTCTGCTTTTTTTTGTTCAGTTGCTAAACTCAAAATTGCTTTTGCATAACGAATTGCTGCTCTTGTTCCTGCCATTTTTTTAATTTAATTTTGCGTCACCTAACATAGACTCAACCAGTTTTACCTGTTTGTCTTTATTAGATAATTCTGCACGAACTACTTTTTCAGCAATTTCAATAGATAAATTAGCTACTTGTGCTTTTAATTCTGCTATGGCTGCATTTTTTTCTGATTGAATACTGGCTTGTGCCTGAGCAATCAATTTTCCGGAAGCTTCTTTTGCCTCATCTTTAGCATCTTCAATCATTTTGTTTTTGATATCTCTTGCTTCCTTCATCATAGCCTCACGTTCAGCCCTAGCTTCTTTTAGAAGTTTATGGTTATCCGCTTGCAGGTTTTCCATTTCTAATTTTGCTTTTTCAGCAGCTTCCAATGCGTTTTTAATCCCTTCTTCTCTGTCACTAACGGCACCAAGAATAGGTTTCCATGCAAACTTTTTTAAGATGAGCACTAAAAAGACAAAGGTTATTATGGTCCAAAAAACAAGTCCAAAACCAGGCGTTACTAAATCCATTTCTTTATTGTTTATCAATTAATTTTAAATACAGAAGCAACCAACCGTTACTTCTGTATTTAGTTTTATACTATTGGTTTTTACCCTTGTAATAAAGCAACAACAACACCAAAAAGTGATACTGCTTCTACTAAGGCTGCTAAAATTAATGCTGAAGATTGAATTTTTCCGTGCATTTCCGGTTGACGCGCCATAGCTTCCATAGCAGATCCCCCAATTTTACCAATACCAATACCAGCTCCAATAGCTGCCAAACCTGCTCCAAGAGCTGCAATTCCAGTAATAGTCATAGTTATAAAAAATTAAATTAATTAATGATGTTTTTCTTCTTCTGTTGCCATCCCAAAATAAAGGGCTGACAATACTGTAAATATATATGCTTGTATTGCGGTTACTATTATTTCAATAATTAGGATAAATAATGAAAATACTATTGAAACCGGTGATATCCAAACGGTTTCAAAAATAAAAATCAAGGACATTAATGCTAATATTATAATGTGTCCGGCAGTAATGTTGGCGAACAAACGAATCATTAAAGACAACGGTTTTACAAACATACCTATAACTTCAATTGGCGCCAAAAATACTTTCATGGGCACTGGAACTCCCGGCATCCAGAAAATATGTTTCCAATAGTTTTTGTTCCCTTTAATTGTTGTTATTATAAAGGTAACCAATGCAAGCGTCATTGTAAAGGCTATATTACCACTTACGTTTGCACCATTAAAAATTGGGATTAACCCAAAAATATTGTTTGTCCAAATAAAGAAAAATACCGTTAGCAAATAAGGCATGTATTTTTTGTACTTGTGTTCCCCTATCATGGGTCTTGCTATTTCATCCCTGACAAATAAAACCAAAGGCTCCACAAAACCTGCAATCCCTTTAGGAACGCCGTCGTTGGATTTTTTATAGCTTTTTGCGGCAGTTAAAAATATGAGCAAAATCAACGACACGGAAACCCACATCATGAACACGTTTCTTGTAATTGAAAAATTTAAGGGTTTTGTAACATTTGTTGGGTGGTGCTCTTCGTCTAAAGAAATAGCGGTTTCACCTTCATTTAGCTGGTATATTTTTTCGTGAAGTTTCACAAACTTGCCACCATTTTTTTGAACGATCGTATGGCCTGAATCATCATGATGGAATGCATTGGACATAAAGGCTGTTAACCCATTGTCTGTCCATAAAATTACAGGTAACGGAATCGAAATGGGCTCATTATTCCATTCAATTAATTCAAAACCGTACGCATCCTTAACGTGATGTAAAATCATCTCCTTGGCATTGAACTCTTTTTCGTCTTTGTTCCCTGGATCTTCTGATGCATATCCAACAAATGAAATTGCTGAGCATAGCGCAAAAAAGAATATGTTCTTAAAGGTGTTTAATGTCATTCCGTATAGCTTAAAAATACCCTGCTTTAAATTCCGTGCAAATGTACACACATTATATTAAATGTCAAACAATATTTTTATGATTATTTAGCAATTGCCCCTAGGTAATATCCCATGTGTTTTACTGTTTCTTCTGAAGAAATGCCGTTAATGAATAAACTTCAAAAAATAAGTACAAAAAATAAGGAATGAAAAAATTAAACACATCTGGTTGCTTTTCTTCAACATCAGACACAATCAAGGGAAGCAAAAACACAATGGCCAACACCATTTTTAACAGCGTTAAGATCATAAACGTATTGAAAATTTCTGTTTTCCCCTTTGAAAATTTATAATTAACAAAGCTGTAAACCAGTAATGTTACTATAAAATGAA
Organism: uncultured Flavobacteriales bacterium; assembly: GCA_963976005.1. Classification (GTDB taxonomy): domain Bacteria; phylum Bacteroidota; class Bacteroidia; order Flavobacteriales; family Flavobacteriaceae; genus Yeosuana. The sequence goes on from CAXBJF010000042.1 coordinate 14,150, forward strand.
ATGCATATACTTGCCATAGCGGAAAAAAGAATCTTACATGACCTGCAAAATAATGCAGCAAATAACCATGCACTGCAAACAACAACAAGCTTATAATAACAAGTTGTATTAAAAAAGTGGCTTGTCTTTTTTTGAAAAGATTGTTCATTTATGTATCGTCTTTTGAAGCTGCAATAATACGCCTTATTGCAGATACAATAGCTAAAATTACTGAGGATAATGATAAAACCAAGGTATAGAGATTGTGTTTGTTCGGAAATTTTTCATCAAGTTTCACTCCCACAAATGTTCCAATGGCAATAATAACAAACATTTGTATGGCTATTCCAGAAAAACGCGCATAATTATTAAGCGGTTTTTCCGGTTTCTTGGGTTTGTTCTCTTTGTCCACCTTTATTCATTTCTTTTATGGTCCCTTTCATAATACAGGTTACGTTAAATGTTGCTCCAGGCTCAACGGCCAATTTACCAGCAACTACTTCACCTTCAATATGAGCGCTATCCTTTAGTGTTAAAATTCCTGATAAGGTCAGTTTTCCTGAAAATTTCCCTTCAAAATACGCATCCGTTCCTTGTAAAGTTCCTTTGATAGAACCTGATTTACCAACAACCACTTTACCTGATGTTTTAATATTTCCTTCAACTGATCCATCAATTCTAAAATCTCCTTCGCTATTCAAATCACCTAGAATTTTAGTCCCTTGAGCAATAATGTTTTGACTTGATGTAAGTTCTTCCATACGTTTATTTTTTTTGTTTTCTGAGAACATATTGTTATTGATTTATTTGTTATTAAGATTTAAATAGGATTCCAAATTCTTATGAATTTGTATAATTTCATAATTTGGAGATGATACTACAAAATATGGGTTTCTTATTTTCTTTTGATCTTCTTTGCTGAATAATTGATTTAAAGTTTTTGCAACAACACTGTTTTTTATTCCATGCACCACCACAAATGTTGTGTTTGGGCCATAAACATCTACTGAAGATGTTAAATCATAATATTTAATGTTTTTTAATACCCCATTTAAAGTATCTTGAAACGTCTTAATTCCAGAAACCTCAACATTATCAAATTGAAAAATCACTTTGAAATTATTGGCAACACTGTCTAAAACAAATTGGTCACTTTGAAGGTTTGGTAAAACTTTTGTTTCAATATCTTGTGCTTGCTTTCCTTCTGGTGTATTGGCATAGGTGATACTGATATAATTAATGGCTTTACTGTAAGGTTCAAATCCAAATAACCTACCTGTTGCCGTGGCTTTTAATAATTCAAATTTTGGAACAATGGGTTCGCCATCAAAAGCATTGATGTAAGTTTCACATTTTGAAATTACCTCAGCATATCCCTGATTTTCTTGAAGCTGATAGATATCTTCGTATAGTTTTTCCGGGCTATTATCATCCTTAAAAGCTGCTAAATCCGGATTGCTAAGAATAGTTGCATATCTGGAATCTGGATAATTTGAAATAATATCATGCTTTGCTATAGCCGCTTCATCTGCTTGCCCTAAAAGACCATAAATTTTATACAGATTGTATTTTGAAGGCAATATTAATCGTTTTTCAGGATTGTTTTTTAAGACATTATCAAACTTACTTTTTGCCAACTCATTTTCATTAAACTTTTCTTTATAAATCAATCCTAACTGATAGTAGGCAAAATTTCTTTCCTTAGCAATACTATCAATTGCTTTAGGTTCTGAAGGGATTTTGGATATATAAAACTGCGGATCATACAATTCGGTTTCAGTGGCATCAGCAAATACTTCGTTATCCAAAATTGTGCTTTTTGTGTTTAATTTCGCTTTACTAGACCATCTCCAGTTATCTTCTAAAGTTCTGTTCCCCCAGGTTTTTATAAACTCATTCTTCCCGTAAGCCACTATTGTTGGATTATAAAAATAAAACATGCTAGCTTGGACAGGAACGCCTCCTCCACCAGATGCATTAGAATTTAACCCACTTATCGTGTTATTAACCGTTATTAAGCCCTTGTTTCGTTCTGCCGCTTCTTGTTTGAGCTTGTTCTCCTCTGCTTGAATTTTTAATTTCTCAATTATCAATTCAAAAAAGGCCACTCTATCGGCCTCCGGTAAATTTACCAAATTTAAAATACTGTCATTTACTTGAGCAATCCCTTCGTAATAAATAACTCCTTCCAGATTATCTCTTTTTCGTTTTATAATTCGGTAAGGTTTTGAGTTAAGCACCAAATTAGCCATGGTGCTGTCATAATAGGCGCCGGCATCTTTATAAATGGAATTGTTAAAGTTTATATCCCCTAATATTTGATAGCTTCTGGCTCTTAATTCTTTATCCTGAGATTTTGTGCTTAATGATTTATTGAAATAGGAGATTGCAAGTTTCACTGATTTATTTTTTAAATGATATTCTCCAATTTGATGATAAATTTTATCAAGAAACGGTCTGTTCTCTCTATCTTCTTCAAGTTTGGTCAATAGCTCTAAAGTTGCTAATTTATCGCCGTTTTTGTAATCAAAATTTTTGATTTTTTCAAGATATGAACTAATCAAATAGATACGTGGTGTTTTTCTGTTAAGCTCAATAACCTTATCAAAAGCTATGTTTGCACTGTCTTTATAACCTAAAATATTATATAATTGCCCTTGAATAAACCTGTATCTGCCGCGTTCATCATTGTTTTTGGTAGCTTGGGATGCTATTTCTAATTGGGTAATGGCACTGTCAACAGATTTTGTATTTAAATAGGCTTGAGCTAACATAGATGAAGCATCAGCCAAGTCTTGATTATTTAGTTTTTCTTTTTCTAAAAGGCGTTTCAGGTTTTTTATGGCAAGGTCATCATTATCCAAACGAATATTGGTTTTCTCTCTCCATATTTTAGCCTGATTTATTTTATCACTAGCTGGATATTTATAAAGTATGTAGTTGAACGCTTCTAAAGCCGGCACAAATCGCTGGTCAAAATATCTGGCTTTCCCCAATAACAAATAGGCTTCATCAATTTGAGGGTTTTTTTCTTTCCCTTCAAGATTCATGCTGTGCATTTGAATAGCCTTGACAGCTTTTTCTTCAGCCCTATTAAAATTTTCATTTTTTGATTGCCCGGGAAGTGTTATCTCTTCAATTATTTGCATGCGCTCAATAGGAAGAATATCCCAATAATTATCAAAATAAGCATCATTTAGCGTGTTTTTACCTTTTTCTAAAGCCAAATAACCATTATATAACGCATTAAATTCTGCATTAATAGCGTGAAAATTACGATTAATGAAACTGTTCTTTTTTCGTGAACAACTCATCACAAAAAATAAAGAAAATGCAATAATTAAGATGCCTTTAAAAGATGTTTTCAATACATGTTTATTTGGTCTAATAAATAACAATAAACTCTTGCTTTTAGTATGCAAGAAGGTAAAAATAAGCATCTTTTTTGATTAACCTATAAAATGAATCAACTTTTGGATGACCTGTTAGCTAGCAAAGTGTGCTTCCAACTCTTTTAGTGTTGCAGCATTGGTTGCCAGGTCTTTAACAATCTCACCTTTTTCAAGAACCACAATGCGCTCACAAACATCTGTAACGTGCATTAAATCATGACTGGAAATAAGTACGGTAACTCCTTGTTTTTGTGCCAGATCTTTAATGATTTGTTTTAAACGGATTTGGGTAGTAGGGTCTAAATTTGCAAATGGCTCATCTAAAATAATAACTTCAGGATTACCAATCAAAGCAGCCACAATACCCACTTTTTTCTGATTTCCTTTACTCAAATCACGCAAGTACTTTTTTTGTTTTAGTATTTCGTCATGAAAAAAGTCTTCAAACTGTGCAAGAAGTGCATCAACATCCGCTTTATTTTGATTGCGTAACTCCCCAATAAAATAAAAATATTCTTCAGAAGTTAAATAACCTATTAAAAAACTTTCATCAATAAAAGAGGAGGTGAATGGTTTCCAGGCTTCACTTTCATTGACAAGTACGTCATTGTTTTTTATAACGCCTGTTGTAGGCTGAATTAAGTCTAGAAGCAGGCTGAAATACGTGGTTTTACCAGCACCATTGTTTCCTACCAAACCAAAACTTTGGCCTTTTGGAATCTCAAGCGCATCAATATGAAGTACTAAATTATTATTATATTTTTTTGTAAGATTTTCAGTAGTTATCATGACTTAAATGAATTTTAACTTTCTTTAATTTTTTTCTGCAAAAGCAGCAATGGTTTTATATTTTCCCTTTTGATAAATGCCTTCAATAGTGCTTAAAAAGAAATTTTTGAAGATCATGCCTAAAACACCACTTAAAGCCAAAACCAAGAGTCCTGCTTCAAAATTTATAAGTTTATAAGGTATATAAAACAAAAGCATGGGAAGCCCTAATTTTGGCAATGCAATAAGCATTTGTGTAGGATTGAACCCGTTGGTATTGCTAAACGCCTTGGCTTTTACATTCAGTTCTATGGGCACCCTATTTAAAGCACCGCCAAACAAAGTAATGAATGAGTTCAAACCAATGTTAAATAAGGCTCCGGCAGCTATCATCCCAAATATTTTCCATCCAAAATATAAATATGGTGTGCTTAAAACGAACGAAACAGTAACGCCAACAACCATTAAATACCACTTGGATTCTAAATATTTTTTATACGGTATATTCTGACTCATTAATAATTTATAATATTCACTATCCCATGATGGTACCAGTTGGCCAAAAGTCATTAAAAATCCGCCAGTAACAAACATAGATGCAAATGCTAAAAACACAGGCATTTTCTGATAGACTTCTTGGGTATAAAATATTAAGCCATAAAACAAAAATAAAAACGACATCATGAGCACTTGTTTTGGTCTTGCATTACGCCAAATCAGTCGCACATCATTTTTAAGAAATACAGCAATACTTCCAAATCTATCCATCCATGATAAATCTGTAGTATCCACTTTATCTGCTTTTTTAGAAATTGCCCCATCCAAATAGAATTCATTCTTAATGAAATTAAAATTAATTCTATATAGGATCATCAATAATAAAACGGGTATGATCACTAAATATGGTTGATTATATAAAGCATTAAAAGCAACCCCTATAGGCTCAGATATTTTAAAAATGTTATAAAATTCCAAACCCATTAAAATGGCCAGCACACTAATTATTGTATAGAAAACCTTATTGTTTTTGTTAATTAAAAAATTGATAAAATTAACACTTAAGCTTAATGAAATTATAGAAACAAACCAGCAAACCACATTCATGACCGCATAGCCTTTAAACAATAACACCGTACTGAAAGGCAAAAAGATAAACAGGGGGATAAAATTAAAAAATGACAGTGTTGTTTTTCCCAATAAATAATGAATAATGGTTTCCCGTTTTATAGGAATTGTCATTAATGGTTTGATATTCATGACCGGTAACTGTTGCATGAAAAACCTAATGGCTAAATCAAATAAAAACCAGTAAATTAAAAAGTTGTTAACTGTTATAACAGGGTCAACACTTGGCACTAGCTTTTCCGCTATAAAAAACACACCGATACCAAGAAAAACCGCGGCACTACCAAAATATATGGCCGCAAAAAACAACAGTATTTTAATGGCAATTCCCTTTTGAAAATAGGAAGCCCTGGTAAACTGTTTCCATTCTAAACTTAGAAAGCGTTGTATCATGATTTTTAATTAAGTAATTTGAATGATTTCCATATATCTAATCTGCACAATACAGTATTGGAAAACTTCTTTTTTTTTTAATTATATTTTTGAGCAATCGCTTGTACTTCCATACCCCAATTTTGACCAAACATCATGGCCTTTTGGGTCAGTCCAAGTTGTTTTTCGGCCAGTTTTTTACCTAAATCAGTACTATAAAAAGCGACTAATTGTTTTATATCATCTTGAGTAAATTCCCCCATATATAAATCGGCCATTTTATCATATAAACCATCTAAAGTCCCGTTGGCTTCATTAGTATAAGCTTCCAAATTATCCGGTGAAACCATGGCGCCAATTTGTGCAATGGCATTATCAAAAGCCGCACCGGCACCGGTTAATTTAATAAACTCAATGGTCTCTGTTTTAAATTCGGTGTTTTCTTGGGCTTGGGTTGAAAAGGCAACCATAAGCAAACATACTAGTAAGACTTTTTTCATGAGAATTAATATAAAGTATTAGTTAATAACAATTAACTGAAAATATAAGTAAGGTTTTTAATGTAATTGTTACAGGCAAAGTTAAAATTTACAATTCAACTTTACTATTTTTGTAAAAAATTTTTAGATGCCACATTTTCACAAACTATCTGTTCAAGAAATAAAAAAGGAAACTGACAAAGCTATAAGTATCCATTTTAAAGTTCCTGAAGACTTAAAAGAATTATATGCTTTTAAAGCCGGACAATATATTACATTAAGAACCGCCATTGATGGTCATGAAGTAAGACGTGATTATTCATTGTGTTCATCACCCAAAAGTGGCGAACTTAAAGTTGCCGTTAAAGAAGTGAATGACGGTACATTTTCAGCTTATGCCAATACTAAATTAAAAGTTGGTGATGTTTTAGAAGTAGCACCTCCTAAAGGGCGTTTTATTTTTGAACCCAACGATTCAAAAACAAAAAACATAGCGGCTTTTGCCGCAGGAAGTGGCATCACGCCAATTTTAAGCATTATAAAATGTGCGTTGGAAGAAGAAATTCTCAGCAAAGTTATTTTGGTTTATGGGAACAAAACTACGGATGATGCTATGTTTTTGAACGAACTTTTAGAGCTTCAACATCAATATAAAGATAGGTTTTCAATACAATTTGTATTTAGTCAAACACAGGAAGATGATGCTATTTTTGGTAGAATTGAGAAAAGTACCGTTAACCTGATTGTAAAAAATAAATACAAGCATGTAGAAATAGATGCTTTTTACCTTTGCGGTCCAGAAGCCATGATACATACCGTTAAAGATGTTTTAACAGATCATGGGATTGATGAAAATATCATTCATTTTGAACTTTTTAAAGCAGCAAAACCAGCTGAAATAAAAGAAGAAACCGTTGCAACCGGAAAAACAAAAATTACAATTATTGTTGATGAGGAAGAAACAACTTTTGAAATGTCCCAAAAACAATCCATCCTGGAAGCAGCCTTAGATGAAGACATTGATGCACCATATTCTTGTCAAGGTGGAATATGCAGTAGTTGTTTAGCCCGATTGAAAGAAGGAAAGGCCACGATGAGGCAAAATAATATTTTAACAGATAGTGAAGTTGCTGAAGGCTTAATTTTAACCTGTCAAGCACATCCAACTTCTGAAACTATTGTTGTAGATTATGATGATGTTTAATTCCTGAGGAGGCAGGAATCTTATAAATTGAATCTAATTTTTTATAAAATGGATTCCTGCATTCGCAGGAATGACGGCTTTTTTATATTACAGATTTAACCTTTTCAATAACCGTTTGAGGAGAAATACTTCTTGAAGCCTCTTTATAACCTTCTGGGTATTTATTACCAAATACGGATGTTGGTATATTTGGAAATTGGATTCTATCTGAAACTAAGGCATAATCTTTAGGCTGATTAAAAGGTGCAAAACCAGCAAACGGATGCGTAACGCCCCAAATAGTAATTACTTTTATCCCTAACAAAGCTGCTATATGTGCATTCCCAGAATCCATAGAAAGCATCACGTCAAGGTTCGAAATTAGATCTAATTCTTCACCCAGCGTTAATTTGCCTGCAATACAAGTCACATTTTTATGGTCTTTTTCTAACGTATTTAAAATATTGATTTCCTTTTGGCCACCTCCAAATAGCAATATATTATAGTCTTTTGAAAGTTTTTCAATAACTGTTTTCATGACAGCCAACGGATACATTTTACCTTCATGAACAGCAAAAGGTGCCACTCCAATGCACTTTAATTGAGTATTCCCTTTAAGGCTTTGAAGTTTTGAATTTAGTTTCACTTTTTCAGGAAACGTGGGATTTGATAATTCAAGTGGAAACCCTAATTGTTCAAACACATCGGCGTACCGTTGGTGGGTTGTTTTTAGTTGCTCAAAAATTTTACCGGAAATTAAGGCCTTCTTTTCCTTTCGTCCTTTATTAATTTGGACAAACTTATCATCTGAAAGAAAGAATTTTAAAATTTTTGTTCTTAATACATTATGCAAATCTGCAACAGCATCAAATTTATGGGTTTTTAATTCTTTAGAAAGTGTAAACAATCCTGAAATTGCTTTATGCTTGCCCGTAACCTCTATAGGAAACACAGAAACATTAGGTAAATCCCTAAAAAAAGGTCTGAAAAATTCCCTGGTAAGAACGGTGATTTTTATTTCAGGATATTGCAGCGTTAAGGCACGTAACACCGGAACCGTCATGGCAACATCTCCCATTGCCGACAAACGAATAACCAGTATTTTTTGAGGTCCTTTTGGCATTTTGTTTGTTAGAAACAGTTCCTGAATTTAAGATTGACAGTGATTATTTTTGCCCTCTTAAAACCGGATTTAGCTCATCATCATTATACATTTTCATTTGCTTATACACTTTCATGTATTTTTCTCCTTTTTCAATATCACTAAGCAGGGTATCAATGGCCGTTGATAAATCTACGCGTTGTTCCAATAGAATATCCAGTTTTTTTTGGCAAGCTTCCCGATGTGAATTTGAAGCATCTTTACGAGTGGCTTCTTCCTCCATATGATATACTTTTAAAGCCAAAATAGATAATCTGTCAATACCCCACGCCGGACTTTCGGTATTGATTGTTGCGCCTTTTTTTGGCGTGACATTTTTGAATTTTTCTAAAAAATAACTATCAATATATTCAACCATATCCGTTCTATCCTGATTAGATGCATCTATTTGACGTTTTAATTTTAGGGCTCCAACAGGATCAATTAACGGATCCCTAATAATGTCTTCATAATGCCATTGAACCGTGTCAATCCAACATTTACGGTATAATAAATGTTCTAATAAATTGCTGTCATCATACGCATTTTTAAACGGTTGATCAACGGTGTTGATTACGTGATATTTTGAAATAACTTCTTGAAAAATTTTATTTGCTTTTACTGAAAACATGATGTCATTATTTTAAAGTGTAAATATACTTCTAATTAATTAACTTTACTACTCAAAATACAACTTGTAAGGCATGAAAATTCACAATATATCAGAGCAAAATTCAATATTAAACACATTTATTTCTGAAATTAGGGATGTTGACATTCAGAAAGACCGGATGCGATTCAGAAGAAATATAGAGCGCATAGGTGAAATTTTAGGCTATGAATTAAGCAAAGCATTATCTTTTGGTTCCTCTCAAATAAAAACCCCATTGGGCTCAAGTTCTATTGATTTAATTGCAAATGATGTGGTACTCTGTTCCATTTTAAGAGCGGGGATACCACTTCACAATGGTCTTCTTAATTATTTTGATTCTGCTGAAAATGCATTTATTTCAGCCTATAGACATCACTCCGAAAATTCTGATGATTTTGAGATTATTGTTGAATATTTAGCCTGCCCAGATTTGAAAAACAAAACACTTATTTTGGCTGACCCTATGTTGGCAACAGGACAGTCCATGGTTACAGCTTTTGAAGCTTTAAAACCTTATGGAACACCAAAAGAAGTGCATTTAGTAAGCGCTATTGGTGCACAAGAAGGCGTTGAATTTGTGGATAAACACTTTGGTAAAGATGTCCATTTATGGATTGCTGCCATTGATGAAAACCTAAATGAAAAAGGCTATATTGTTCCAGGACTTGGTGATGCAGGTGATTTATCTTTTGGTGAAAAACTACAACATTAATAACAAAAAAGGGACTAAAATTAATATATCCAGAAACAATTCTTTAAACCATTTTTCCTTAATACTCTCTATATAATTTGTAATTATAATAGCCAGCGGTGTAAATAAAAACAAAAATTCACCTCCGTTTTTTTGAGGCGCTAATATGGCGATGATAAAGGCGATGATAACTGTTATAAAAACCACTTTATACGAGGGCCTTGAAGCTCTTTTTTTCTTTTGAAAAATTTTCACGTAATGAATAGCAGACCAACCCCCAAATGAAAACAGCAAGGTAATGGCAATCAAATCTTTAGCTGAGTTATAGCCGGTGTAATTATAACTAACCAAAGTTGGAGGTATTTTTAAAATTTCAAAAAAATCATCATAAAAAATCACAGACAGACTTATGGAGATAACAAAAACAGTGACCAAACCCACAAAAGGAACAATCCAGTTTTTCAATCTATTATCTGTGTATAAAAGAAGTGCGCCAAAAATGACCACAACAAACAGAATGGCCCAAAAGTAAAATAATGTTGCAATGCCAAACCAAAAAGCAGCATCAAACAATTTTTTTTTGACTCTTATTTGTGACCTTAAACTTAAAATTCTTCTAAAGCCAAACAAAAAAAACAAGTTCGCTAAAAGAATATTTTCATTTACAGTGGTTTGCGGAAATGCCAAAAAAAACAAACCAAACAAAAGGATTTGATAATGGTTTCTTTTGGTTAAACTGTTTTTAACAACAATAAAATTAAAAAGGAATATTAACAACCAACAAGTTAAAAACCAGGTGGTATTTTCTAAAAAAAGACCAAATGAAATCGTTTGTATAAATAGCTTTACATTAGCAACAGAAAATGCTAAAAGTATTATAAAAAAGACGATGACAAAATTTATTGGCTTTGATTTGCTAAAAATTCTTGTTAACATGAACTGTTTTTGTATTTTTGCTTTGTAAATATACTAACTATGAAAGATTTCTTTTACGCTATACAAGATTTATTTGTAAATGTGCTTTTTGCTCCTTTTGATGCCTTAAGAGCAATAGAGCTAAATAATTGGTGGGCCGCAAATATTGTGTCCTGGATATTACTGCTTACGGGTGTTGTTGCTTTTACATACTGGATGCTTCAATTAAAATCATCCAAGGATGAAGAATCAGATGTAAGTGGGCATTCATACTTATAAATCAAATCCTATATCTTTTCGATAATACATCTTATCAAAATGTAGTTTTTCTATGTTTTGATACGTTTTTTTTATGGCTTCCCCGTAAGTTTTACCATAAGAAGTGATTGCCATGACACGTCCACCAGAAGTTACCACTTTTCCGTCTTTTAAGTTTGCCCCGGCATGAAAAACAATAGAATCCTTAACTGTATCCATACCCGTAATTTCTTTCCCTTTTTCATAAGCTTCCGGATATCCTCCAGACACTAACATGATGGTAGTTGCTGCGCGTTCATCAATGTCAATATTAATTTTGTCTAAAGTTCCGTTAGCCATGGCAAGTAGAATTTCAACAAAATCGTTTTTAAGTCTTGGTAAAACAACTTCCGTTTCCGGGTCACCCATACGCACATTATATTCAATCACTTTGGGATCATCACCCACTTTTATTAGTCCGATAAAAACAAAACCGACATAAGGTAAATTATCCTTTTTAAAACCATTAATAGTTGGTTTTACAATCTGTTCTTCTATTTTACCAAGAAACTCCTCGGTAGCAAATGGAACTGGAGACACTGCGCCCATACCCCCAGTATTTAAGCCTGTATCGCCCTCGCCAATACGTTTATAATCTTTTGCGGTTGGTAATATTTTGTAGTTTTTCCCATCAGTAAGCACAAAACAACTTAATTCAATTCCATCTAAAAACTCTTCAATCACTACCTTTGTGCTGGCTTGTCCAAACTTGGCATCAACCAACATGCTTTTTAATTCAGCTTTAGCATCATTTAAATTATTCAGAATAACAACCCCTTTTCCTGCAGCTAATCCATCCGCTTTCAAAACAAATGGAGGGTTTAAAGTTTCTAAAAAATCATATCCTTTTTCAACGGTTTCCTTTGTAAAACTTTTATAAGCTGCCGTTGGAATATGATGTCTGATTAAAAATTCCTTGGCAAACTCTTTACTGCCTTCCAATTGGGCTGCCTTCATTTGTGGTCCCATGACGGCAATGTGTTTTAAAGCTTCATCATTCAAAAAGAAATCATGGATCCCTAACACCAGTGGATCTTCAGGACCAACCACCACCATATCGATCTGTTTTTCTAAAGCCAATTTTTTAATGGCATTAAAATCTGTGACACTTATGTTTACATTGGTCGCAATTTTAAAAGTTCCTGAATTGCCGGGAGCTACAAACAGGTTTTTACATAATGGGCTTTGCGCCATTTTCCATGCAAAGGTGTGTTCCCTTCCGCCAGAACCAAGAATTAAGATATTCATTGTGTGTTGTTTTCTTATGAAGAGCAAAAATAAAATTAATGCCAGCAATTCACGAATATTTTTTATTTACTTTACAAAAAGTATTCTTTATCTTGAATTTATTCAATCTTTCTTTAAAATTTAATGGCTTTCCTCTAAAGAAAGCTGAAAACTTATTGATTTCTGTCCAGAAAAAAAATGAAGCTGAATTGAATTTATATATTGAAACAAAAAAGCAAGACATGGTTGCCTATCACTTAAAGAACAACCCGTTTTACAAAACCTTTGCAAAGGCTGCCAATCCAAAAGATTGGAATACCATACCTGTCATGACAAAACGCGATTTACAGCAACCTCTAAATAAGCGTCTTTCTGAAGGTTTTACAACTAAAAAAGTATATGTAAATAAAACCTCCGGGTCTTCCGGAGATCCATTTATTTTTGCGAAGGATAAATTTTGTCATGCCTTAACCTGGGCGGGTTTTATCAACAGATATCGTTGGTTCAATTTAGATTTTAACACCTCCAGACAAGCGCGGTTTTATGGCATTCCTTTAGATAGAAAAGATTATTATAAAGAACGTTTTAAAGATTTTCTTAGTAAACGTTATCGGTTTTCGGTGTTTGATTTAAGCGATTCGCAATTTGAAAAAAACCTAATTAAATTTAAGAATACCAAGTTTGATTATATAAATGGTTATACCAGTTCCATAGTTCAGTTTGCAAAATATTTACAGCGGAAAAATATTGTTCTAAACACAATTTGCCCAACCTTAAAAGCATGTATTGTAACTTCTGAAATACTTTTTGAAGACGATATAACCCTTTTAGAAACCCAACTAGGAATTCCTGTCATCAATGAGTACGGAGCTGCTGAATTAGGTTTGATTGCATTTCAAAACACAGAAAATCAATGGATTGTGAATACTGAAGATTTGTACGTTGAAATTCTGGATGAAAACGATCGTATTTTACCTTATGGTGAAGAAGGTCGGGTTGTAATAACTTCCCTTTATAATAAGGCGCATCCGTTTATTCGATATGATTTAGGTGATCTTGGAAAGCTTTCCAAAGAAAGCACTTTTAGCAAACCCATTCTTGAAACTTTAATTGGCAGAACCAACGATATTGTTGTTTTACCTAGTGGAAAAAAGGCTGCTGGTTTAACCTTTTATTACATAACCAAAACAGTGATTGAAGATGATGGCAACGTAAAAGAGTTTATTATTGAACAATTAAAACTGGATACTTTTAAAATACGTTATGTAAGTGGTTCTGAACTTTCAGATGAAAAATTGACTGATATTAAAAAGGTCATTGCGAAATATTTAGAACCTAATTTAAAAGTTATATTTGGAAGAAAAACGAAGTTGGAGCGTTCAAAAAGTGGGAAGTTAAAACAGTTTAAATCTTATTTATTGATATGATTTGCTTTGATTTGACAAAAAAATGTTCTCTTAAAAATATAAGCATATAGTAACCCGATTTTAGTGTTGAAAACCCCAAGCCCTTTCTATAAACCAAATAATTGTGTTTTAATAAATTAAATTTATTTGAAGACATGGAATTATCACGAACCCGATAACATGCTAAGGATTCCTGCATGCCTTTTGCTGGTTTCCCGGACTTTTTAATAGTTTCTAACCATAAGACCCAGTCTTGGCGTTTACGTAGATTGGGCGACGTTATTTTACCTAATGCCTGTACATTATACAAACCTGTTAAATTGCCAACGTAATTGCTTTTTAAAAGTTTGTTGTATGATAACATGTTTAATGCTTTTACTTTTTTATTTAAAAGTTCCCCCTTTTCATTTATTAACTCATAACTACTAAAACATACGTCACATTTTTGTGCTTTCATAAAAGCAAGCTGTTTTTCTAACTTATCAGGTTTCCATAAATCATCCGCATCCAAAAAAGCTATGTAATCCCCTGTTGCCTCCATAATTCCCTTATTTCTGGAAATGGCAGCGCCCAGATTTATTTCATTCTTAAGAAGTTTAATATTTGGGTTTATTGCGGTAAACTCATTTACAATGGAAATGGTTTTATCGTTAGAATCATCATCTATAAGTAATAACTCCCAATTAAGATATGTTTGATTTAATACGCTATTAATGGTATCTGAAATATAAGCTTCTGAATTAAACATGGGGGTTATTACAGACACTTTTGGAAAGGTATTCATTTAATAGGCTTTATCGTCTCCCTTAACGGCATTTATAAAGGTTTGAACTGTAATTTTTATATCTAATAATAAAGACCAGTTTTCAATATAAAAAATATCATATTTTACTCTATTAATAATGTCTTTATCTGTTTCTACTTCGCCTCTAAAACCGCTAACTTGAGCTAAACCAGTAATCCCCGGTTTTACAAAATGCCGTACCATGAACTTATCAACCTTTTCAGCATATAAATTTGTGTGTCTAACCATATGTGGTCTTGGGCCTACGACCGACATATCACCAAACAACACATTAAAAAATTGTGGGAGTTCATCAATGCTGGTTTTCCGAATAAACTTTCCCAATATAGTAATACGTTGGTCCCCTTTAGTTGCTTGATTTAAATGGGCATCTTTATTTGGTGTCATAGACCTGAATTTATAACAGTCAAACTCAGAATAATTAAAGCCATTTCTGGTTTGTTTAAAAAATATAGGGCCTTTGCTTTCCAGTCTAATTAATATGGCCAAGAGTGGGGTTAACCATGATAACAAAAAAACAATCACTGCCAAGGACAGTAAAATATCAAATAACCGCTTTAAAAATTTGTTGATTGGAACTTGTAACGGTATGTCCCGTAAAGAAATGATTGGGATATACTCATAATACTCGTACTTCAATTTTTTAGCATAAATATCCTTATTGTCTGGTATAAATTTTAGTTCCTTTAGGTTGTTGTCTGCAAAATCAATTAATTTATTTATCTGTTTATTGGATAATTCTGCTATGGATGCATAAATTTCATCAATTTTGTTTTCTGCGATGTATGAAAAACATTTTTGAAGTGAAAAGTCGTCATTTTCTATGATGAATTGTTTTCTGAATTTATATCCAAAATCAAGTCTTTTCTTAAAAAGGTTAATTAATTGCCTCGATTTTTCGGTATCTCCAATAACCACAACGTTTCTTAAATTACCTCCAAATGCCGCTCTATATCTGTTTAACAAATAAAATATGAAAAACTTGAAGAATGCCACCAATAAAAAGACCAATAATAAATATTCACCTAAGGCAAGCCTACTTATGTTAGGCTGTTTAAAAACTCCAATAAATGTATATAGAATTAACGCAAAAAACCCTATCTGCCTTAAAATAAGGGTCATAACCTGAACTATTTTTGTATACCGCTGAACTTCATAAAAATCATTTTTAAAGGAAATGATGATCCATAAAGCAGAAATATAAAGACTAAATAAATAGGTGTTTGTGATGTTTATTTCAAAAAAGAAAATAGCCCCATTAATGATGCTTAAATCTACCAGGTATGAAAATGGTTTTAAATACCTTGAATATCTCCCTTGTTTAAATGTGCTCAATTTATTTCTTTATATGCTTTTTAAAGTCTTTATGCTCACTTTTATATAGTTCACCCTGTGTTAAACTCTTAAAATAATTATACGTGATTTTCATCCCTTCAGTTCTATCTACTTTTGGTTCCCAATTTAATAATTTCTTTGCTAAAGAAATATCCGGTTGTCTCTGCATGGGATCATCTACAGGTAAATCTTTATAGATTACTTTTTGAGATGTGCTTGTTAACTTTATAATCTCCTCGGCAAAATCCTTAATTGAAATTTCATGTGGATTACCAATATTCACTGGATAAGCATAATCGCTTAACAAAAGCCTATAAATGCCTTCCACTTGATCATCCACATAACAAAATGATCTGGTTTGTGAACCATCACCAAATATAGTTAAATCTTCACCACGTAATGCTTGTCCCATAAACGCCGGAATCACGCGCCCATCATTCAAGCGCATTCTAGGGCCATAGGTGTTAAATATACGGACAATGCGGGTTTCTAATCCGTGAAACCTATGGTATGCCATGGTTATGGCTTCTTGAAACCGTTTGGCCTCATCATAAACACCACGTGGACCAATGGTATTTACATTGCCATAATAATCTTCCGACTGTGGATGTACAAGCGGATCCCCATATACTTCTGAAGTTGAGGCAATCAAGATTCTTGCTTTTTTTGCTTTTGCTAATCCTAATAGATTATGTGTGCCTAAAGAACTTACTTTTAAAGTTTGAATGGGAATTTTCAAATAATCAATAGGGCTTGCAGGTGATGCAAAATGAAGGATGTAGTTTAGGGTTCCTTCTATTTTAATAAATTCGGTAACATCGTGCTCTATAAATTCAAAATTTGGATGATTAAACAGATGGTTAATGTTTCTTTTGTCTCCGGTAATAAAGTTATCCATTCCAATAACCTGATAGCCTTCTTTGATAAACCGGTCACATAAATGCGATCCTAAAAAGCCTGCGGCTCCTGTTATTAGAATTGTTTTCATCTGTTACTATTTATTGTTTTTATAGATCAGACCTGCCTTGCCGGCAGGCAGGTGGAATGCCCAATGATTGTTTTCGGTTGGTATCCAAGTTTTGGTCATGGCATTTCATACATTTTAATTATCAATCTTATCATGCATCAAATTTAAAGGAATTACTTCAAAACCATGGCTTCTTTTTTGGTATTCTTCACCGCCATAAATTACTTTCCCTCCTACAAACCCTGTTAAATTATTCCAATAGTTTAATCCCTTAAAATAATCGTTCGTAATTGTTTTACCAGACTTTATTTCTATAGGGATTAATTCATCAAAATGGTCTATGATGATATCTATTTCATTCCCTCTGCTATTTCTCCAAAAGTATAAGTTATTTGATTTTCCTTTATTAAACCGTTGTTTTAAAAGCTCTACAACAACCATATTTTCAAACAAATTGCCTTTAAAGGGGTGTGTGTTTAATTGGTTTTCGTTCTGAACTCCCAATAATGCACTAGCTAAACCTACATCGTAGAAATATAGTTTAGGCATTTTAACTATTCTTTTATTAAAATTATTGTGATGTGGTTGTAGTCTAAACAAAATAAAACTTGCCTCCAATACGCCAATCCAAGACTCTATTGTTTTTCCATCTACACCGACTTCTATAGCTAAGGCATTTTTATTTAATAATTGCCCAACGCTTCCTGCGCATAACCTGACAAACCTTTCAAATATAATTAGATTATCAATCCCTCGTAATTGCCTAACATCTCTTTCAATATAAGTGCGAATATAGTTTAAAAACCACTTTTGAGTCTCAAATGGCTTATCGTATAAGGGCGGATAAAACCCTTTAAATAGTTTTCCATGAATTGTTTTTGGTGCTATTTCTTTTATTTCAGACAGGGAAAATGGTAATAAATTTAAATATCCCACTCTGCCCGCCAGACTTTGGGTGATACTTTGTTGCAATAAAAAATTATTGGACCCCGTAAGTATATACTGGGCTGTATCTTCTTTTTCGTCTAATACTTGCTGTAAATATGAAAACAAATGGGGTACTCTCTGCACCTCGTCTAATATGGCCCCCTTTGGATACTGACCAAGAAAAGCCTTAGGATCTTCCAATGCAAAATTTCTCACGTCTGGGTTTTCCAAATTTACATAAGGCTTATCTGGAAACACTAACTTCACCAATGTTGTTTTTCCCGACTGTCTAGGACCAACAACTGCTATAGCCTTATATTGTTTGGATAAGTTTAAAAGTTCTTTTTGGGCTGTCCTTAAAATCATATACAAATATACAAAAAAACTGCACAAAATTGGAATTAAAATCCAATTTTGTGCAGTTTTAAAATTAAAACATCCAAATATAAAGAGGGTCTTTTGTTAGGCAGTGCCTGAAAAATCTGTACTTTGTCATTCAGAAGGAGCGCAGCAACTGAAGAATCTATACTTGTCATTCAGAAGGAACGGAGTGACTGAAGAATCCATGCTTGTCATTCAGAAGAAACGGAGTGACTGAAGAATCCATGCTTGTCATTCAGAAGGAACGCAGCAACTGAAGAATCTATGCTTGTCATTCAGAAGGAACGGAGTGACTGAAGAATCTGAAATGTTTCGAACACTTTGTTTGAGATTCTTCACTGCACTGCGTTACGTTCTGAATGACAGTATCTTTCAGAAGGAGCTCAGCAACGGTATAATCTTTATACTTCATACTTCATCATTTAAAAACCTCCAGGACGAATTAAACTCCGTTATTAATGCATCCTTTTTAGCCCGACTCCATCCTTTAATTTGCTTTTCTCTTGTTATGGCATTCTCTACCTCAAAAAAATGTTCATAATATACCAAATAAAAACATTTATATTTTGCAGTGAATGCTTTGGAAAACGGAACGGGGTTTTTATGAAACCACAACCTATCTTTAAGGTTATTGGTAACTCCAGTATAGAGAACCGTCTTTGTTTTATTCGTTAGAATATAAACATAATAATTATGTGTCCCAATGGTTTTCACGGTATGAATGTAGTGAAATTTTGAGAAAAATGGATGCTTCGCTTCGCTCTGAATAATTCCACCCTGTCATTCAAAAGGAGCGCAGCAACTGAAGAATCTATACTTGTCATTCAGAAGGAACGGAGTGACTGAAGAATCTAAACTTGTCATTTCAACAGCATGAGAAACTTCAACACTTCTAATATGGTGCTAAAGAAGATTCTTCACTGCACTGCGTTACGTTCTGAATGACAATGTATTTGAGATTCTTCGATTCGCCCTGAATGACATTAAATTCCACCCTGTCATTCAGAAGGAGCACAGCGACTGAAGAATCTATCCTTGTCATTCAGAAGGAACGGAGTGACTGAAGAAT
>CAXBJF010000043.1:0-30922 GCA_963976005.1 uncultured Flavobacteriales bacterium
CAGATATGCTGCGTAGAGATTTTATAAGAACTAATTGACTAAACGATTAATAATTGGTTATTATCTTACATGGATAAAAACAAAACTTTCATAAAATTACAAAACTAAAAAAGCCTCTCGAAGCTAGCTTCAAAAGGCTTTTTCAGTTATTTAAAGCGCCAACTAATTTAGATAGTATAAGTTTTCTCTAATTGAATTTGTTTAGAGGTATTATTATAATAACCCTATTTCAATATTAATTTTGAATTATGTTTTCTGCCATCAGCATCAATTTCTAATATATATAAACCAGAAGCTACATTGGATCTATTCCATGTTTGAACAAAATTACCCGCTGACTTTTCTTCATTTAATATTGTTTTAACTTTTTTGCCAGTTATATCGTAAACATTTATTTGAACCCTCGCTGCTGCATTAAGACTTAAACTAATATCAACATATTCTGATGATGGATTAGGGTAAATATTTACCAAACCATTAATACCAAAACTTTTATTAGATAACGTTGTATCTGTTTTTGTCATTTCAATAGCTCCTATATAATAAAATCCATTAGGTGCAGTATTATTAGTGCCTGTTGTTGCTTCAATAGTAATATTATTACTCCCATCAGGTTGTACATTATTTATGGTAGCTACCTCAGTAGTATTATTAGTTGCATCTAAAGTAGCAGTTTGTGCAGCAGCTCCAGTTATGGTATATAGAGTTTCTCTATTTAAACCATCACCTATCATTCTTGATGCAAAAATTTTGAATGAATAATATTTTCCTGCTTCTAACCCAGAAAGTGTAAACCCTCCAGTAGGTTCATTACTTAATGTTGTATCAGTACTTAATGTTGTATCAGGAAAATCGACATTTTCTCCAAAAAGATTATCTCGTGTGGCTTGAGCATCGGCCCATGTTGATGCTGGAGATCCAGGTGTTAATGTTCCCCAACCGTTTATATCATCGTCAAAAGCATCAGTTAAAGTAAGCACTTCACCGGTAGTTGCTCCTGTGTTATCAATTAAACCTAGTGGAGTAACTGAAGTACCGCTAGTAATGTTGTTCCAATTTCCTATGGTTGTAGGCTGTGAAGGGAGTCCAAAATCCATTAAGGTAATTTGTTGCCCATAGGTAATAGTACAAGCAAAGGTGGTTAATAGTAATAATTGAGTAATTTTCTTCATATTTATATTAATTTAAGATTAAATGTTTTTTGGATATTACTTTTTCAGAGTAATTAAAATTATATAAATATACTGCTTTTTTCAATGACAAAATTTGATTTTTAAAATTATTGTAAAAAAGCAATAATAACCTGAATCATTTTCCCTAAATCTTCAGGAATTTCATCTTCTTCCCAAGGCTGATGTGTTCCAAAAACATGGTTTGCGCCTTTAATAACTTCTAGTTTGCTGTTTGGGTTCCATTGATGAAGTATTTTAGCTTCTTCTATTGAAACACTGGTATCTGCATCTCCGTGAATAATTAAATGAGGTATGTTGATGTTTCTTACAGCGCGTTTAATAGTTAGCCGTTTTTCGTTTTCAATGAAATTAGTGTAAAATTGAAAGTAGTGTGGCATTTGCTGTTTTGTCCTTCCATTTTCAACATAATAAACACCATTTTTTTTCCATAAATCAAAGTTTTTTCCTTTTGGAAAACGCGCTTTAAAGTCACTAACTCCAGCTAAACTAATCACATTTTTAATTCTTGGGTCTTCTTCGGCTTTTATTGATACAATTCCTCCTCCTCGGCTATGACCTAAAAGAGTGGTGTTTTTTATGTCTGCTTCTTTTTTAATTTCTTTATTTGAACTTACCCAATCCATAACAGAGTTTAAATCATCCAATTCCAGGATGTAATTATTGTTCCCAAAGGCTTCTAAATCAGGAAAATCTATAGGTTGATTTACGGTTCCCCCGTTATATGAAAAATTGAATTTCATGAAATAAAAACCCGCTTCTGCAAATGCATTTGCCATTAAATTCCAAGCTCCCCAATCTTTAAAGCCTTTATAGCCATGACAAAAAATAATGATAGGTTTTGGAAATCCGTTTGCCAAATAAGTGCAATCTATTAGAATGGGTTTATTATGCTTGCCTTGTATGATTGTTGTATCCTTTATCATAATTTATAGTTCTTTTTCGGTAAATGGTATGCTTTGATTGCATATTTCTAAAATGAGCTGTTTAAGTTCTACAATAAAGCTTTCTAAGGTTTCTTTTCTAATAAGATTATCCTTTTTTGCATAGGAACCTGCCTTATCTTTTTTAGAAAATTTTAAAACACCAGATTTCAAATTCTTAAATGAAATTATTCCGGCTTCAAACGGAAATTCTGTTTTAGCAGATGTGTGCATCATATACGCGTATACAAGGATTTGAAAGCTTTTGCTGTACTTTTTATAGTCTGAAGTAATATCTTCCCAATTAACAATTTCAACGTCTGATTGCTCAACTTTCCCTGATTTATAATCAAGTATTCTGGTAACGCCATTATATTCATCAACCCGATCAATTTTACCGGTTAGTTTCACTGGAAAATGTAGTTCTGGAATTTCGATTAAAACCTTGATGTCATCTTCAATGGCCACTATTTTTATTTGATTACCTTGTTTTAAATCTTGAATTTCCAAATCCAAAAAGTTGGAAACGTAACGTTTGGCAATTTCAAATACAATAAGGTTTTTGCCTTTGGTAATATCACCTTCTTTGTAAATAGAATTAAAATGGTGCATCACTGTTTTGGCAATATTTGCTTTCATGTTTTTTAAACTTTCAATGGATAGAAAATTCCCTATTATTGGACGATAAAAATCCTCTAATGTATTATGTATTACAGTACCTAATGTATTAGCCGCAACAGTTTCCTCAACAATTTCATATTCCTTGATATTTAATATCTTTTGATAATAAAAATCAATGGGGTTCCTGATGTAGTTTGAAAGGGATGATGGTGAAAACCCTTTTTCAGCAACCTTAATTATAAGATCCATGACGGCTGGTGATTTTTCAACAATATTTAAAAGGGGATTAATTACCGGTACTTTTGGAGTTATAATTTCGTGGGATAACTTGTGGATACTTTCAATCTCCAATTGGGTGATAAATCTGCTTTTTTCGCCACCGGTCAAGACATCCGCTTCTGTGTTATACAACATATAAATATGTTTTGCACGCTGTAAAAGTCTGTAAAAATGATAGGTATAAACGGCGTCTTTTTCTTTGTAAGTTGGCAATTTGTTTTCTAATTTAACATCATAAGGGATAAATGAATTATTGCTTTTTCCGGCAGGAAGTACGCCTTCATTTACCGATGAAATAATTACTGTTTCAAAATCCAATACCCGTGACTCCAACATGCCCATTATTTGTAAACCTTGTAGCGGTTCCCCTTTAAAATCCAATGTTTCTGTGCTTAATAATTCTTTATAAACACCATATAATGTTGAAACATTGTTGATATGATGATATTTTGAATTTAATCTTGAAAGTTCATTAAATAACTCATTAAAACGGAATAAATATTCTAAAGAAAGTAAATTTGACGATTTGTTTTCATCTAAATTTAATTTTATAAGGAAAATTAACTGGATGCAATTATTGAGTGTTGTTTCTATATTTTCATTCCAATTTGAAAACAGGAGATCAATAAGGGTGTTATTAATGGAATCAGTTAAGGTTTTTATACGCTCTATGCTTAAATAAACCAAATTATTGCTTTGTATCTTCTCAATGATTTTAGTTGCGTAATCTGTATTTTTTAAATACAACAATGGCCTTATATATTGATTGGAAACAACATTGATAATATCTTTATAATAAAATGTCTTGGAAGCGTTTTTATGCATTTGAAACAAGTCATCAAACAAGGGAGCTAACGGAATTGATTTTAAAGGAAACCCCATGGTAATATTTAAAGCATCAATATTTTGTGGCAATGAATTTAAAACAGGAATCAATAATTTTTCATCACCTAATACAACAGCGGTATTATTTAAGTTGCCTTTTTCTTTTTTTAAGTGCTTTAACAATGCCCCAATATATTTAGCTTGCCCAACGTTTTTTGGTATGCCATTTATTGATATGTTTTTTTCTTTTGAATAATTATTGCTGATCCAATTAAAAGGATGGCTTTTAAAATGTTTCCAATTTTTACAATGTGCTCTGGCAAATAATCCGGCATCATGATTGTGATTATCCATAAAACTGGTGTCTATATCCCAATAAATTTGGGCTAAACCACTTTGAAGTAATTCTTGAATAATTTTTTCTTCAGATGTATTAAGCGCATTGAAACCTAAAAAAACATGTTGTTTATTTGGGTTATTTTGAATGTAAGGCTCTAAATTATCTACGGCTTCGCGGTAAATCAGACCTTGATATCCTACTTTTTTATCCAATAGATGATCAGTAAAATGAGAGTAATAGGCATAAAGACTGTTCCAAAAGGACAAATAGGTTTTTACGAAATCGGATTTATTGGTGTCTAACGACCAATGATTTAGATCTTGAATAGCACTTAAATAATTAAAAATATTTTTTTGAGGTATTAAGTATCTATCAATTTCGTTAAAATCTTGAAGCAGTATCTGAGCCCATTTTGAGAAGGATTCAAAGGGTTCTTTTTCAGTGTCCTTTGTAATTTGAATATACGTGTTGTAAAATTCAAATAAAAGTTCTGTGTTTGAAATTGTTTTTAGTTGAGATAGGTCTTCAACAAATTCTTCTATACTCAATATTTCTGGGGAGAATATAGTTTCTTGTGTAACTAATGATAGTTGATGTTTTAAAAATAAACCAGCTCTTTTACTGGGTAATATAAAGGTAATTGAAGAAAGGTTTGTGCCTTTATTTTGTAAATCCTTTAAAACATCAAAAATGAAAGTTGTCATTGTATAAAAATAAAAAACGCTTCGGATATCCGAAGCGTTTTTAAACTTATTATTTTGAAGTTTTATTTAACTTATTATTTAGCTAAGTTAATTTCAACTCTTCTGTTTTCAGCTCTACCTTTACTGGTTTTATTATTTGCAATAGGTTTAGATTCGCCGTAACCAATAGCAGATAGTCTAAACTCATCAACACCATGTTTCACTAAGTATTCTTTTACAGACAATGCTCTAGCATCAGATAATGATTGATTTAATTTTTCACTACCAACACTATCAGTGTGCCCTTCTACAGTAAATTTAGAGGATGGATACTCATTAAGAATTTTAATGATATCACCTAAAACAGCTGCAGACTGAGTTTTAATACTAGATTTTCCAGTATCAAATAAGATAGTTTTAGCATATTCATTTAAAGTTTTTTGTACTTCTGCTGAAACTTCAGGACATCCGTGGTTAGCAACTGTACCTTTTACATCTGGACAATGATCGTCTTTATCCAATACACCATCACCGTCAGTATCTGGCCAAGGACAACCTTGGTTTGCAGCAGGACCAGCAATAGTAGGACATTTATCATCAGCATCAGTTACACCGTCACCATCAGCATCTGGACAACCAGCTAAAGCTTTTAAACCAGCAACTGTAGGGCATTTGTCATCTTTATCAGGAACACCGTCACCATCAGCATCTGGACAACCATTAAATTCAGCTAAACCAGCCTCATTTGGACAATCGTCTTTACTATCTTCAATGCCATCACCGTCAGTATCAGGACAACCATTGAAAGCAGCTAAACCAGCAACATCTGGACAAGCATCATCTTTGTCATAAATACCATCACCATCAGTATCAGTACCACCAAATTTAATTGAGATACCAGCTGTATGTTGGAAATGAGTAGATAAATAATCTTCAAATGAATGTTTGTAAGAAGATTGAATTGTTAAACCAATATTTTCACTGAACCAAAGATTGAAACCTAAAGTACCGTTTAAAGTACCAGCTCCAATTTCATCAACCCAAGTGTAACCACCACCAATGCCTAAATAAGGATCAAACCATGTTGTATTAAGTCTTTCGCCAAAACTATACTTTATAGTTCCATCAGCTCCATAGTAAGATAAGTCGTCTGCAGAAGCATCTCCAAATTTATCAATTTTATTTAACGATCCAGCAACTCCAAAAGAGAAACCATCTCCTAAATACTTAGAAACAGAAATAGTTGATAAGGAAGGTATAATATTCCAGTGATCCTTTACATTAAAGTATTCCGCAAACATATCTCCTTGAGGAGCATTTTCTCCAACCGGGAAAAAGTCAACTGCGTTTGCCCCAATAGTAATTTGCCATGGGTTGTTTTTGTCTTGCGCATTAGCGTTGCTATAACCAAGTACAAGCAACATAGCGAACAATAATCTGCTAAGATTTTTCATATTCAAAAGTTTAATTTTTAAGTGTTAATTGTAAACAAAAGTAAGTTGTTAAATGTTATTAACAAAGACAAATATATAAAAAAATTGAAGATTTTTATAATTCATCAATAGTTCAGACTTATTTTAAATAATATTTAGGGCATTACCAACTTTAATAAACGCAGTAATAGCCTTGTCTAGATGTTCTTTTGTATGTGCTGAAGACAACTGTACTCTAATTCTTGCTTTTCCCTTTGGAACAACTGGAAAAAAGAATCCAATAACATAAATCCCTTCTTTTAAAAGCAAATCAGCCATTTTTTGAGCAAGATTGGCGTCGTATAACATGACAGGAACTATGGCAGAATCACCATCTACGATATCAAAACCAGCTTTTTTCATGCCCTTTTTAAAATAATTGGCATTTTCTTCTAAAATATCTCTTAGACCAGTATCATGAGAAAGCATATCAAATACCTTTATAGAAGCCCCAACAATTGCAGGAGCAAGAGAATTTGAAAACAAATAGGGTCTAGAGCGTTGACGAAGCATTTCAATTATTTCTTTCTTACCTGTTGTATATCCGCCCATGGCGCCACCAAGGGCTTTGCCTAATGTACCTGTAATAATGTCAATTCTGTTCATGACGCCTTTTTCTTCAAGAGTACCACGCCCTGTTTTACCAATAAATCCGGCGGCATGGCATTCATCAATCATAACTAAAGCATCATGGGTATCGGCTAAATCACAAATTTTATCAAGGGGAGCTACTAATCCATCCATTGAAAAGACACCATCAGTTACAATTATTTTGAATCGGGCTCCATTTTCGTTGGCCGCAATAAGCTGTTGTTCCAAATCAGCCATATCACTGTTTTCATACCGGTATCTAGCTGCTTTGCATAAACGCACACCATCTATTATGGAAGCATGGTTTAATGAATCAGAAATAATGGCATCATCACTGCCTAATAAAGGTTCAAAAACACCGCCATTAGCATCAAAGGCTGCAGCATATAATATGGTGTCTTCAGTTTGATAGAATTCTGCAATTTTTTGCTCTAGTTCTTTATGAATATCTTGTGTTCCACAGATAAATCTAACAGAAGACATTCCAAAGCCATGAGTATCCATAGTGTCTTTTGCAGCTTGAATAACGTCAGGATGTGAGGATAAACCTAAATAATTATTGGCACAAAAATTCAATACAGTTTCGCCGGTGCTTAATGTAATTTCAGCTCCTTGGGCTGATGTAATAATGCGTTCTTTTTTAAAAAGACCATTATCCTTTATATCTTTAAGTTCTTGTTGCAAATGTTGTTGTAGTGCGGCGCTATACATAATCTTGATTTTTTTTACAAAGTTAAACTTCTTCTACTTCAACAGTATCATTAATGTAAATAAGATATTTATTAGTAACCTTAAAAGTCATAGTTTCTAATACATCTTGATAGGATATTAATTGCTGTTGATGTTTTTTATCTTTCTTTCCTGTTTTATAATCCATTATAACAACTTGATTTTTAGAGTTTATATTGATTCTATCTGGTCTTAAAATTTGTCCTCCATTAGTAATAATATCTCGTTCATTGTAAATAGTGTCTTCAGAATTAAAATAATGTATAAGTTTTTGGTGTTCTATAATGTCAATAATTATTTTTTTAAGATCGGTTGATTGATTTAGGCTAATGATTGAGGATTCTAAAAAATCATTAATAACGACATCAATATCGTCTCTTGTTTTTATGAATGACATGATATTATGGATTAGATTTCCTTTTTCAATGGCTTCTTTTTGATTTGTATCCCATAAGTAACCTGAATTTGTTACTATTTTTATATTATGGTCCTCTTTAGCTGTTGATATAAATTCAGGCTCTGTTTTAATTAAAGATTTATTTTCTGCAGATTTTTTAATGGTTTTTTCTGGATTTCCAAAACTATAGGTTAATTCTGAATCGTTCCATAACCCTAAATGAGCCAAATAATTAATAAATAAACCCGAATATTTTTTTTCATTAACGCCCCCTTTTGCAGAAATATCTTTTTTGGAAATCACATATAATTGCTCAATGGCACGCGTTAAGGTTACATAAAGCAAATTAATATTATCTAATTCTTGTTCAGATCGGTGGGTTTGGTATATGCTTAAACCTTGTTCACCAAAGTATTCAAAATCCTTATTGTAATTTAAAAGTGTATGTGAAAACCCGTTATATAAATCCTTTTCTAATGTAAACCACTCTTTAGGCTCTATTTCAGAATAAATATCTAAATCTGCATATGGAAAAATGACGATTGGAAACTCAAGTCCTTTAGATTTGTGAATGGTCATAATTTGAATTGCATTTAAACCTTGAGGACTCACAATACTTAACTTTTCCTTTTTCTTTTCAAAATAGTTTAAAAAACCGGCAATATCAGACTCTTTTTTTTGTGTAAAATCTAAAACAAAATCTAAATAAAACTGGATATAAGCGTTTGAACCTTTTACCAAACTAAAGGCTCTTATAATGGTTTCAGTAATATCATAAAGTGAAAGTTGCAATAATGAGTCGCTATTAATTTGAACACCAAATGCTTCAAAACTTTTAAATAATTGATTTATTGGTAAGCCTATGTGTTTACTAAAAAACTCATGTTTATCTTTTAAATGAAACAACTGGGTTAAATAATTTAATACACTAACCTTAATTTCACTGTTTTTTTGTTGAATTAAAAGCGTGAGCACATTATTAATAAATACCACTTCGGGCGCATTATTAATTAGTAAGGTTTCTGAAGAAATAATAGGAATCCCATGCTTTTGACTTAAATAATTGGCAATAGCAATGCCTTCTTTTTTCTTTCTGACAAGGATGCAAATATCTTGTAGCTCAAAATTGTTTTTTAAACAGATATTGATGGTTTCTAATACTTTTGAAGCATATAATTCATCTCTATCATCCTCTTTAGTAATTTCTAAAAACGATAGGGTTACATACCCGTTATAATCTTTAGATTCGTTTTGACCTGCATTTTTATAGAGTGATTCATAATTTTTATTCTGAAAAACCTGTGGGGCTAAATAGCTGAAAAACCCATTGTTAAAGCTTATAATTTCTTTGAAGCTTCTGTAATTTGTTGGCAGATTATGTACTTTTTGATCAATTTGAAAAGGATGGTTTTTGGCATTGTATAAATCAATAAATTGATCTGCTTTGCCACCACGCCAGCGGTAAATGGCTTGTTTGGCATCGCCTACAAGCAAAGCGCTTCCAAATTCACTTGATAATGAATTATCTAATAATGGCATTAAATTTTCCCATTGTAACACAGATGTGTCCTGAAATTCATCAATAAAATAATGATTGAATTTTTCGCCAATGCGTTCATATATAAAAGGTGTTGGTTGGTTTTTAATTTCGTTGCTTATAATGGTGTTAAATTCTGATATAAGCATTTTGTTTTGTTCTGCTTTAAGTGCTTTTAGCTCTATGTTTATAGCATTTAAAACAGATAATGGCGTGATGTTTTTATAGAATGATTTTAAGAATTTAAGATGATAAACCAACTTTTTAGTTTCAATAAATGCTAAGATTAATTTGGGTTGAATAGAATCAATAATGGAAGCAATATCTTGGGTAACTCGTTTAGGATAAAGCGGATTGTTGTCAATTAAATCAATTTGCCATTTTGCATCAAAATTTAAATCATATTTTTTCTCTTCTAAATTTTTAAAATGCTTTGGCAAATAACTACTTGAGAAATCAGTATACTCCAGTCCGCATTCTTCTATTAAGGATAGTGTGTTTTTTGCAGTTTCAATAATATCTCGTTCCGCACTATTTATTTCTTGTTTTAATATGGATTTGAGGGCTTTAAAATCATCGATAGACTTGTCCTTAAGGGTTTCAATAAAAGGAATGTCATTTTCATTTATAAGTAATTTTGCAATCTTATTAAAATCAAAAGACACGTCCCAACTTTTATCATCATCAGCTTTTTCAATAGCAAAATCAACTAAAATCTTGGTGAGCTCAGTATCAATTCCTGCTTTGGCAATCAAGCTGTCAACGGCTTCACTAAGTAATGCATCTTGATCAAGTTCAACCTCGAAATTTATAGCCAGTTTCAAATCGTAGGCAAAAGTTCGTATTATTCTATGTGTAAATCCGTCAATGGTTGAAATATCAAAAGCCGCGTAATTATGGATAAGGTTATTTAAAAGTGTTTTAGATTTTTCATGAAGCGTATTAGGTTGCATCTGCAATTCATCACAAATATCAATAAACATGTTATTAGGTTCATTTAAAATAGCGCTGTTTGAAAACTGCTTCAAAGTGTCAATGATGCGTTCTTTCATTTCGGCTACAGCCTTATTCGTAAAAGTAATGGCTAATATATGTTTGAACTGTTCTTTTTTTTCAGACTTAAATAAAATTTTAAGATACTCTTTTACAAGCGTGTAGGTTTTACCACTACCAGCAGACGCATTATAAATGTTGAAAGTAGGATGTTGTTGCATAAACTTTAAAATTGCATACAAGATAGAAACTATCGATGAGTTGATAACAATTAATTATTTTTAATTGAGGGCATTTATGTGTAAATTTGAATGAAAATAAATATTAATTAATTAAAAATAATAATTATGGCATTCGAATTACCGAAATTAGGATATGCATATGATGCTTTAGAGCCTCATATTGACGCGCGTACTATGGAAATACATTACACAAAACATCATCAAGGATATACAAACAATTTAAATGCAGCCATAGCAGGAACTGCATTGGAAAGTAAATCCATTGAAAGCATTCTTGCAAATTTAGACATGGATAATGCAGCAGTAAGAAATAATGGAGGTGGATTTTACAACCACTCTTTATTTTGGAAAATTATGAATCCAGAAGGTAAAGGATATTTATCTGGAGCTTTAAAAGACGCTATTATTGCGGCATATGGTTCAGTTGATGCCTTTAAAGATGTTTTTAGCAAAGCGGCAGCCACACGTTTCGGGTCTGGTTGGGCTTGGTTATGTGTTCATAAAGGAGGAAAGGTTGAAGTGTGCAGCACACCAAATCAAGACAACCCGTTAATGCCAGGTGTAAGTTGTGGAGGAACCCCTATTTTAGGAATTGATGTTTGGGAACATGCGTATTACTTAAATTATCAAAATCGTCGTCCAGACTATATCAATGCATTTTTTAATGTTATTAACTGGAACGAAGTGGAAAAACGTTACGCAGAAGCGAAATAAAACACGTTAAAACTAAATATTTAAAAGCAAACTCTTATTGGGTTTGCTTTTTTTTATGGCGTTACCCAAGGGTCGGGCTTTACGTTACAAGTCCTCGCTCTCCCGATAGCTATCGGGATCGCTGTGGGCTTTCCACTTCAATCCCTAACGCAAAAGAAACCTCTCGATAAAATACAGAATTTATAATAACCAGAGAAATATTAATATGGGATAAATGAGATTCCCAAACGTGGGAATAAAAAAATGAAAAAGGTGAACGAGAGTTCACCTTTTTGCCCCAAATCTACCATGAACTTAACCTACTTATGTTATGGTGAGTCAAATGTATGTAGGTAGTGACTAGTAGAAAAATATTTTAGTTAAACTACTGAATTATTGGCTTAAGAGGAAAAAAGGAAATTTTAAAATTTGAGAATTACGTTTGAAACGAGGCTCTTTTAGTTAAGAAGGGCATAAAAAAAGGCGAACAGAAGTTCACCTTTTTTTGCCCCAAATCTACCATGAACTTAACCTACTTATGTTATGGTGATACCAATTTATAGGTATTTTAGATAAAATGTATATTTTTTAGATAAACAGCGTTTTTATTAGACGAAATGTGCTTTTTACGGATAAAGTGTGTTTGTGATAAATATTGACAGCTAATAAGCCCTTTTATTGTTTCCCTCATAAAAATTGATAAACGCGCGGTTAACAACCCGGTTTCCACCAACAGTTGGATAATCCCCGGTAAAGTACCAATCCCCTAAATGATTAGGGCATGCTATGTGTAAATTATCAACCGATTGAAATATTATTTTTACTTCCGTCGTTACAGTGTCATTAGAAAGCAATTCAGATATTTTGCCTGAAATCTGTTCATCTGTAAAAGGATCATAAATTTCACGCACAAAATTTTTAACTTCCTTGTCTTCCAATTCTGTTTGATCTATACATTTATCATAAACCTCTTTGACGATATGGTATTGATTTGTTTCTTTTAAAAGCTCCAAGGCAGCTTTAAAAGCAATCAAACTTTCAAGATTTGCCATATCAATCCCATAACAATCAGGATAACGTATTTGTGGTGCAGACGAAACGACTATAATTTTTTTAGGACGCAATCTGTCAAGCATTTTAATAATGCTCATTTTTAAGGTGGTCCCTCGCACAATACTATCGTCAATAATAACTAAATTATCAGTTGGTTTTATAACGCCATAAGTCACATCATAAACATGTGCAACAAGATCATTTCTGCTACTATCTTCAGTAATAAAGGTTCTTAATTTCACATCTTTAATGGCAATTTTTTCAATACGAGGCATCTCAGATAGAATTTGAGTAACCCGCTCTGCAGATAAATTTCTCTTGCCATTTAAAATAGCATCCGTTTTCTTTTTGTTCAAAAAACCTTCAACAGTTTCAATCATTCCATAAAATGACGTTTCTGCTGTGTTTGGTATATATGAGAACACCGTGTTTTTTATATCATTATCAATAGCTTCCAAAACTTTTGGCATCAATAACCTTCCAAGCATTTTTCGCTCTTGATATATTTCGGCATCACTTCCTCTTGAAAAATAAATGCGTTCAAATGAACATGCTTTGCGCTCAAGCGGTTGTAATATTTTTTTGATAATTGTTTTCCCTGACTTTTTGGTAATGATGGCATGTCCGGGTTCAAGTTCTTTAACATCTTCAAAGGGAACATTGAAAACAGTTTGAATCACAGGACGCTCTGAAGCAACAACAACAATTTCATCATCTTTATAATAAAAAGCAGGCCTGATACCCGCAGGATCGCGTAGTACAAAAGAATCGCCATGACCTAAAAGACCAGCCATGGCATAGCCGCCATCCCAGTTTTTGGCAGCTCGTTTTAATATTTTTGCAATATTTAATCGGTTGGCAATAAGTGGTGAACACTCATTTTTATTATAGCCCTCTTTTTTAAGGTCTTTGTATATTTTACTTACTGAATCATCTAAAAAATGGCCAATTTTTTCCATGATGGTTATAGTGTCCGTATACTCTTTTGGATGCTGACCTAAATCAATCAAGTTTTTAAACAATTCCTTAACGTTGGTCATGTTAAAGTTACCAGCAAGAATGAGATTTCTATGCTGCCAGTTATTTTGTCTTAAAAACGGATGGACACTTTCTACACTGTTTTTACCAAAAGTACCATAACGTACGTGGCCTAATAGGAGTTCGCCGATATAGGGAATGTTCTTTTTTTGCAAAGCCACACTGTCAACATATTCAGGGTTTTCAGTAAGTTCCTTATTGATGCGTTGATTAATTTGAGCAAAAATGTCTTGAATGGGTTGTTGAGCAACAGACCGAACCCTGCTAATGTAACGTTCACCAGGCGTTGTATCTAATTTAACACTCGCAAAACCAGCACCGTCCTGACCTCGGTTATGCTGTTTTTCCATCATCAGATACATTTTATTAACACCATAAAAAGCAGTCCCATATTTTTCTTTATAGAATTCTAATGGTTTTAAAAGTCTTATAACTGCAATTCCGCATTCATGTTTTAAAGCATCACTCATTTCAATTGTGTCTTTATTATATTATTTGGTAAATAAAAAACGCGCTCTGTTAGGAGCGCGTTAGTTTATGTTAATTTATATGTAGTTAACATGTGTTTTTTAAAAGCTATATGGCATCGATTCATTTTCATCTAGTTTTTCTAAAATATTTATGTTAATTCAATTTCAAATTGTGTTAGCTTCTTAAATTGTAATAATCGTTTATTTACTTCCTCATGTGTTAAATTTTTCATGCGTTCCGTTCCAAATTTTTCAACACAAAAAGAGGCTAACGTAGAGCCATAAATGATGGCATTTTTCATGTTTTCAAATGAAATATCACCAGTTTTTGCAATATATCCGGCAAAACCACCTGCAAAAGTATCCCCGGCTCCTGTCGGGTCAAAAACCTCTTCTAGCGGCAAAGCGGGTGCATAAAATATATTATCATCATGAAACAATAAAGCCCCGTGTTCCCCTTTTTTAATCACCACAAATTTTGGCCCCATTTCATGAATTTTTCTTGCAGCCACAACTAAAGAATATTCACCAGTTAATTGTCTTGCTTCTTCATCATTTATAGTAATAACATCAATACGCTTTATTACCTTATGTAAATCATCTAACGCGCTATCCATCCAAAAATTCATGGTATCTAAAATGACCAGTTTAGGTTTTGTTGTCATTTGATTGAGCACGCTTAATTGAACCATAGGATGTAAGTTTCCCAACATTACAAATTCTGCATCACAGTAGTTTTTAGGGACTACCGGATTAAAATCAGCCAAGGTATTGAGTTCAGTGACCAAAGTATCACGCGTATTCATATCATTATGGTATTTACCGCTCCAGAAAAACGTTTTTCCATTTTTAACAATTTCAATACCAGAAATATCAATGTTTTTATTCGATAAAAAATTTAAGTATTCTTTAGGAAGATCATCTCCAACAATGGATACTATAGCTGAATCAATATCAAATTGTGAGGCTGATAAACCAATAAATGTAGCGGCGCCACCAAGAATTTTATCTGTTTTTCCAAAAGGCGTTTCAATAGCATCAAATGCTACGGTGCCAACAATGACTAGTTTACCCATAAAAAAGAGTTGTAATTTTCTGCAAATATAAGTGTTTTAGATGCTAAAAAACGAATTTATTTTCTTCCAAAATCAGCCGGAATTTCACCCCATGCTTTTGTTTCCCATTTTACTATAACCGTTTTATATGAGTTTGTTTTTAACCAGTTAACGGCTCTATCTACAAGTTCAAAAAGACTTTTATTTTTATCTGTTCGCTCTAATTTGGTATTGCAAATTTTCTTTTTAACCCAGCTCATAGCAGTTTTGGAGTCTGTATAAATAATTTTGTTACTATTCTTTTTTTTAAGAAGCGCTAATCCGTGTACAATTGCTAAAAACTCACCAATATTGTTAGTACCTTCTTCAAACGGGCCTTGAATGAACAATTGCTTTTTAGTTTTTGTATCCACACCTTTGTATTCCATTTTTCCGGGATTCCCACTTACAGCGGCATCTACACTAATGGAATTATAATTTGGAAGGCCTATTTTTTTTAGTTGTTCTGAAGATAATTCACTTTTAAAAGATTTTGTTTTACCCACATAATCAAAATAATTTCCTTTTAAAGCTTGTTTTGCGGCATCAAATTTTTCAAAAGATTTATATTGGGCCCCTTCAAAATTGGTTATTTGTGCCTTGCAATCTTCCCAAGATTCAAAAACACCGGGGTGATGTCCTTTCCAAACCGTATAATATTTTTTCTTTTTTTTCGCCATCTTTAGTTTCCACGAAAGTGAAAATCCCATTAAATTAAACTTTAAACTTGATTAGAAAGTAATTTCTCAACAACTTTCGGGAAATGTTCCATTTCTAAATTATGGATTTTATGGGCAACATCAGTTGCTGAATCATATTTTTCAACCTTACATTTCGCCTGAAAAATGACAGTACCCTCATCATAATGCTCATTTACGTAATGAATAGTAATGCCCGTTTCTTTATCGTGATTCGCAACAACTGCATCATGAACATGCCTGCCATACATGCCTTTTCCTCCATATTTAGGCAAAAGAGCGGGGTGAATATTAATAATTTTGTTAGGGAATTCATGTAATATATTTTCTGGAAATTTCCATAAAAATCCGGCTAAAACAATTAAATCTGGTTTTGACGCTTTTAAAATATTGAGAACATCATTGCTTTTTGTAAATGCTATTCGGTTGAATGATAAGGCGCTTATTCCAAGTGTTTTACATCTTTCCAGCACTTTGGCAAGAGGATTGTTAGTAAGCACCTGAATAACAGAAGCATTTTCTCTGTTTTGAAAAAACTTGATTAAATTTTCAGCATTGGTACCACTTCCGGACGCAAAAATTACAATACGTTTCATATATAGACCTCTTGATAAGATTATTCAAACAAAAAAAAGAATAATTATTAACAATTAATGGTTAAAATAGAAATACTTAAAAGTAATTTTAGTAAATTACCAATACATTTTTCACATAATAGCAAATTATAAAATAAAGTTTTTTATTTTTGCCAACTAATTAAAACCTTAAATTAAAAAGATTATGTCAGACATTGCATCAAGAGTAAAAGCGATTATCGTAGACAAATTGGGAGTAGATGAGAACGAAGTTGTAACTGAAGCTAGCTTCACAAACGATTTAGGAGCAGACTCACTAGACACAGTTGAATTAATCATGGAATTTGAAAAAGAATTTGATATTCAAATACCAGACGATCAAGCAGAAAATATCGCAACAGTAGGTCAAGCTATATCATATATAGAGGCTGCTAAATAAGCAAAAAACTTTTATGGAATTAAAGCGAGTTGTAGTAACAGGGTTAGGCGCTTTAACACCAATTGGAAATACCAAACATGAATTTTGGGACGCTCTAATTGGTGGTAAAAGCGGAGCTGCACCTATAACATATTTTGATACCGAAAAGTTTAAAACAAAGTTTGCTTGCGAATTAAAAAACTTTGAGCCTACTGATTTTCTTGACAGAAAAGAGGCGCGCAAGATGGATAAATTTGCTCAGTATGCCATGGTAGCCGCAGATGAGGCCATTGCAGATGCCAAATTAAATCTTGATGAAGTAAATAAATTGCGAGTAGGAGTCATTTGGGGGGCGGGAATAG
Source organism: uncultured Flavobacteriales bacterium (assembly GCA_963976005.1). Classification (GTDB taxonomy): domain Bacteria; phylum Bacteroidota; class Bacteroidia; order Flavobacteriales; family Flavobacteriaceae; genus Yeosuana. The sequence continues at coordinate 17,224 of CAXBJF010000043.1, forward strand.
GTGGATTGGAGACATTTCAAGAGGAAGTTTTAAACTTTGCTGCTGGTGATGGTTCTCCCAGATTTAACCCCTTCTTCATTCCTAAAATGATTGCAGATATTGCTCCAGCAAATATTTCCATAAAATATGGTTTTATGGGGCCAAATTACACCACAGTTTCTGCCTGTGCTTCTTCAGCAAACGCTATGTTTGATGCATTAAACTCAATACGTTTAGGGCATTGTGATATTATAGTAACGGGTGGAAGTGAAGCGGCAGTGACCATTGCTGGAATGGGTGGCTTCAATGCCATGCATGCGCTATCTACTAGAAATGAAAGTCCGGAAACAGCTTCCCGTCCATTTGACGCAACCAGGGATGGTTTTGTTTTGGGTGAAGGCGCTGGTGCACTTGTTTTAGAAGAATACGAACATGCAAAAGCACGTGGCGCAAAAATTTATGCTGAATTTGTTGGCGGAGGGTTATCATCTGATGCTTATCATATGACGGCTCCTCATCCTGAGGGTGTTGGTGTTATTGCTGTTATGAAAAATTGTTTGGAAAACGCTGGATTAAAACCGGAGGACGTTGATCATATTAATACCCATGGAACATCCACTCCATTAGGAGATGTAGCCGAACTTAAAGCCATTTCAGAAGTGTTTGGTAATCATGCGAAACATATAAATATTAATTCAACAAAATCAATGACTGGGCACTTACTAGGTGCTGCAGGAGCAATTGAAGCTATATCAGTAATTTTAGCAATGCAGAATAGCATGGTGCCACCAACAATTAACCATACTACTGTAGATGAAAATATTGATCCTGAACTGAATTTAACATTAAACAAGGCTCAAAAACGAGACGTTAAGGTTGCTATGAGCAATACTTTTGGTTTTGGTGGTCATAATGCTTGTGTAGTATTCAAGAGATTAGATTAATTCCCGATTGAAAAGAATTAGAAACATATTAAATTCCCGTTTTAATAACAACGGGGATTTTTTTGTACAATTAACCGAAATCTTAGGGTTTAAACCCAAAACGATTCTGTTTTATAAAACAGCATTCACGCATCGTTCCATGAATATTAAGAATAGAGAAGGTAATGCAATTAATTATGAACGGCTGGAATTTTTGGGAGACGCTATGTTGGGAGCCGTTATAGGTGCGCATTTGTATCTTGAAGTCCCAAGTGGAGACGAAGGGTATCTAACAAAAATGCGTTCAAAAATAGTTAGTAGGGAACATTTAAATGAACTGGGAAAGGATTTAAAATTAATAGACCTCATAGAAAGCAAAATAGCAGCAACACAATTTGGCGATAATATTCATGGCAATTTATTTGAAGCACTAGTTGGGGCTATTTATTTAGACAAAGGCTTTAAGTATTGCGAGAAATTTATTTATAAACGCGTTATAATTCCTTATGTTGATATTTCTCAATTGGAAGGAAAAGTCATTAGCTATAAAAGCTTATTAATTGAGTGGTGTCAAAAAGAAAAGAAAACATTTAACTATCATGTTTATGAAGATACAGGAAATGATGATGTCAGGCACTTTTCTGTTAAATTGTCTGTAGATAATAAAATTGTCACCAAAGCAAGAGCCACTTCAAAGAAAAAAGCAGAAGAAAAAGCTTCAAAAAGGGCGTTTTTTGTTTTTCAGACAAGAATGTCAAAATAATAACATCAATTTACTTTATAAAGAATCAACTATAACGTTTTAGCTTGCATTTCTTATTAAGATTAGTAAAAACGTATCTCTTTAAATGTTTTAAATATTATATTTACAGCGATTTATATAAGTTATGGCCGTACACAAACTTATTCTTGATGACGATTTTGAAGAATCGATTTTCACTTTAATTGCAATTCACTGCACTATCGAAGATTATCGATTAGCATATCTTATTAATAAAAATTTAGGTATAAATCTGGTTAGACAAAAAAATGATTTAGATTTTAGTAACGGGAAATCTACCTATTCAATTTATGAATGGGAAGATGAAAAACAGCGATTATCATGGTATTTAGTATCGAATATTTGTAAAACAAATGATGTTCATCAAGTTAAAACCGGACTATTATTTCAAAATAATCAAAGCGTCACAAAAACACATCATTTATTACCTGAATTAAATCAGGTTAATTATTTTTTGAAAATTGACGACGAATTCAATATAAAAAAAGAAAAACATATTATTAATACCATACAAAATATCCCCCAAATTATAACGGCTTACACCATTGACCAAAACCAATTAAAATCTAAAGACAATTTAATTTTCAACTAATGCCAATAAGAAAAAAAACTAAAATAGTGGCCACTTTAGGTCCCGCTTCAAGTACCAAAGAAGTTTTAAAAGGAATGCTTGAAGAAGGTGTTGATGTATTCAGAATTAACTTCTCACATGCGGATTACGCTGATGTAGAAGAACGAATTAAAATGATTCGTGATCTCAATAAGGAATTTGGTTATAATTGCGCAATCCTAGGCGATTTACAAGGGCCAAAACTTAGGGTTGGAGTCATGAAAGAAGAGGTTGTAGTGCATCCGGGTGATGAAATAATTTTCGTCACTGGTGAACGCTTTGAAGGCACCAAGGATCGTGTATATATGACGTATGATCGATTTCCTCAAGATGCCAAACCAGGTGAGCGTATTTTGTTGGATGACGGAAAATTAATTTTTGAAGTTGTTTCAACTGATAAGGTAAGTGAAGTAAATGCCCGGGTGATTCAAGGAGGTCCTTTAAAATCGAAAAAAGGGGTAAACTTACCTAATACAAATATTTCACAGCCAGCCTTAACAGAAAAGGATATTGAAGATGCCATTTTTGCAATTAAGCATCAAGTGGATTGGATTGCACTTTCATTTGTTCGTCATGCTGAAGATTTGATACTATTGCGGGATTTAATCAATAAACATACTACCGAAAAAATCCCGATAATAGCCAAAATTGAAAAACCAGAAGCTGTTGAAAACATTGATAAAATTGTAGCGCATTGTGATGGTTTAATGGTGGCTCGTGGAGATTTAGGTGTTGAGATTCCTGCTGAAGAAGTACCTCTTATTCAAAAACAATTAGTTCTTAGAGCAAAAAAAGCAAGAATACCGGTAATTATAGCAACGCAAATGATGGAGACCATGATTACTAGTTTAACGCCAACAAGAGCTGAGGTTAATGATGTTGCAAATTCAGTTATGGATGGTGCGGATGCCGTAATGCTTTCTGGTGAAACATCTGTTGGGCAATACCCAATTCAGGTTATAAAACAAATGGCAAACATTTTAAAAAGTGTTGAGAATTCACCATTAATTAAAGTCCCACAACTACCACCACATATTAGAACCAATCGGTACATCACTAAATCCATTTGTTATCATGCAGCAAATATGGCCAATGAAATTAATGCAAAAGCCATATCAACATTAACAAATAGTGGTTATACGGCGTTCCAAATTTCAGCATGGAGACCATTATCTCATATCTTGGTTTTTACATCCAATGAACGGATTCTTACTCAATTAAGTTTGCTTTGGGGTGTCAAAGCCTTTTACTATGATAAATTTGTGAGTACCGATGAAACCATTGAAGATGTAAATAATATTGCCTGTAAAATGGGTTATTTGGAAGAAGGGGATATGTTAATCAGTTTAGCCGCCATGCCAATTCAAAGTAAAGGTATGGTTAACACACTGCGTGTTACTGAAATAACTTCGTGCCCAATATAAAGCTTACCTAATTTTAATATTTTAAGAGGCTATCTAGAAAGTCTAGTTCTATGTCATATTAAGCTTGTCGAAATATATCAACATATAGATAATCAGCAATTGGTTTCGACAAGCTCAACCTGACAACTCGAAAACATTCACTTTTTAAATAGTTTCTTTATTTTGAGTTAAAAAGGAACATCAGAATTCAAATTGTAATTGCACATTCACGCTTTTTTCATTTTTAGTTTGTCTGGTTTGAATAGCTAATCCTTCATTGTTTAAATTGGACATAGATATACCAAGTAAACGTACAGAATTACTCATTTTTTCTTGATATAACAAGTCTTTGGCAGTTTCTAATATCAATGCCTTATCACTAATAAAATAATTTAGGGTTTTGCTTCGGGTTTGTAAGCTGAAATCGCTGTATTTTATTTTTAAAGTCACCGTTTTCCCTGCAACTTTACTTTTTGTTAATCTACGCGACACTTCTTCAGCAATATGGTCAAGTTTTTCAAGCATAAATATTTCACTTGACAAGTTTTCGTTAAATGTATGTTCAGCGGCTAATGATTTTCTTATTCTGTTTGGTTTTACTTCGCTGGTATGAATTCCTCTTACGACATGAAAGTAATAAGAACCAGATTTTCCAAAATGTTCCACTAAATAATCCAGGGATTTTAATTTTAAATCTTCTCCTGTAAAAATACCTAATTGATACATCTTTTCAGCAGTTACCTTACCAACCCCATAAAATTTTCGAATATCAAGTCGTTCCAAAAATTCAATAACCTCTTCAGGATTTACCGTTTTTTGTCCATTGGGTTTGTTGTAATCACTGGCAACTTTCGCTATAAATTTATTGATTGAAATGCCGGCAGATGCCGTCAAACCAACTTCTTTTAAGATCCGTTCACGTATTTCTTTGGCAATTAATGAAGCACTTGGATTGCCTTTTTTATTATGGGTAACGTCTAAATAAGCTTCATCAAGAGATAGTGGTTCAACTAAATCTGTGTAATCAAAAAAAATAGATCTTATTTTTTTCGAAATTTCATGGTATCTTTCAAAATGAGGTTTTACAAAAATTAATTCCGGACAATTTCGTTTTGCTTGAACACCGCTCATGGCACTACGTACACCAAATTTTCTGGCTTCATAACTGGCGGCACTTACTACCCCACGTTTTTCATTTCCGCCAACAGCAATAGGTTTTCCTTTAAGGTCTGGATTATCCATTTGCTCTACAGACGCATAAAAAGCATCCATATCTACATGAATAATTTTTCTAATGGGGGGAAATTCAGACATCACGTAAAAATATAATATCTTTATCAAATTGAATTAAAGACATGGCAAAAACAGCAATTATTATTGGAGCAACAGGTCTTACTGGTAACATTTTATTGAAACGACTTCTTGATGATAAAAGATATCAATCGGTTAAATTATTCAGTAGAAACTCGTGTAATATAAAAGATTCTAAAATTGAAGAGCATTTGGTAGACGTTCTGGATATTGAAACTTATGAAGATTTATTTAATGCCGATGAGGTTTATTGTTGCATTGGTTCAACAAAATCAAAAACGCCAAATGAAGAATTATATCTTAATATAGATTATGGTGTTCCGGTGGCATTAGCCAATCTTTGTGTAAAAAAAGGGATTCATACTTTTATGGTTATTTCTGCTTTAGGGGCCAGTAAAAAAAGCAAACTGTTTTATAACAGAATGAAAGGAAGAATGGAAGAAGATGTGTTCAGAAGAAAAATAAAAAAATTGTACATATTACAACCTTCTTTAATTGGAGGTACCAGAATTGAAAAAAGAGCAGGGGAAAAACTTGCTAAGGTTTTCATGAAAATTCTAAGCCCAATATTTATTGGGCCATTAAAAAAATATAGAACTATTCATCCACAAACTATTGTAAATGCTATGCTATGGTTAGCTAATAACAAGTATGAGTCAGGAAGAATTCCTTCCAATGAGATTCAAAAAATTTCTAATAATTCATGATTGAAATTGAAAGAAAGTTTTTGGTAAAGTCATTTGATTTTAAAGAAGAGGCATATAAATCCACCAGAATTATTCAAGGGTTTTTAAACACGAATAAAGAAAGAACAGTTAGAATACGAATAAAAGATAATCAAGGATTTATAACGGTAAAAGGGCAATCAACAAAAGATGGATTATCTCGTTTTGAATGGGAAAAGGAAATATTAAAGGAAGAAGCCAAAGCGCTCTTAAATCTTTGCGAACCGGGAGTTATTGATAAAATACGCTATGAAATAAAAAAAGGAAATCATATTTTTGAAGTCGATGAGTTTTTTGGGGACAATGAAGGTTTGGTTATTGCTGAAATTGAATTACAAACAGAAAATGAAGCCTTTGTAAAACCGGAATGGTTAGGGAAAGAAGTAACCGGAAACATAAAATATTATAATTCACAAATAAGCAAACAGCCCTATAATACTTGGTTGAAAAAATGAATAAAAAAATTAAATTAAAATGAAAAAATTTATAATATACAGTTTTGTATTTCTTGGGTTTTATGCCTGTAGAAAAGTAGAAAAAGAAGTTACAAAAGAGGGAATTGAGACCCCTCAAGAAATTATAAAAGATTCTGTAATACCAGAAGTTTCAGAATCATCTATCATGACATCAACGAAAAATTTAAAAGAAGCATTAACGTCAAAAGGATTTCAAATATTTGATTATGTTGATGAAAAAACAAAGGACACTATTTTAATGCAACAGTACTTTATTGCTTTTTTAAAAAACGGTCCCACCCGTTCTCAAAGTGAAGAAGAAGCGTCTTTTTTACAAAAACAACATTTAGCCCATTTAGGAAAAATGTACGACCTAGGATATGCGGATATTTCGGGGCCTTTTGGAGATAATGGCGACATTAGGGGTATTACCATTTATAATGTGCCGACTTTACAAATGGCAGATAGTTTAGCCAATGCCGACCCCATGGTTAAAGCAGGGCGTTTGATTATTGAAATGCACCCTTGGTGGGCTGCAAAAGGCTTTCCATTAAGATAATGCTTAAAGTTTTAAGAGTTATTTTACAGCTCATAAATGTTGTAATTATTTTAACTTTATTAACCATTCACTTTGTTATAAAAGAAGATAGTTACAAGGATTCATTGTTTTTTTATGCGTTTCCTTTACTTATCATTATATCAATAATTTTATTTATTTCTGTTTTTCTTACTAAAAAATGGAGACGATTTAATCTCATAATAGCATCTATATTATTGATAATTTGGTTAGCTGGTAGTTTCAAAATACATTTACCAGAGAAAATAAATGATATAGATTTAGAAATTGTTTTTTGGAATGCCTCAAGAGATAATGATATTGAAAAGGCCTTTAAAGAGAACGAAGACATTCCAGATATTATGGTTTTGGTTGAGTCTAAAGAGAATAATATAGTTGAACTTCAACAAAAATATCCAGATTATTTTTTTTATAGCTCCCATGAAGAAATAGCTATTTTTTCAAAAACGCCTTTAGTGATTGAAAGTAAAAGCTCATCAAAGTTCAATACAACTGTTATTAATTTTAAAACTGGGGGAATCAATTTTTATGCGGTTGATGTTACAGGTAGTCAAGATGTCCCCAGATCATGGGAATTGGGTTTTGTTGACGCATCAATTAAAGAAAAACAAAACACGATAGTATTAGGGGATTTTAATACGCCGTTTGAGTCAAAATATTTAAAACCCATAAAACAAAATTTCAATCACGCTTTTTCTAAAAAAGGAAACGGATTTAGAGAAACCTGGTTCTGGAACATCCCGCTGCTTTCATTAGATCATATCTGGGTTTCAAAAGATTTAAAAATTCTTAAAGCGTCCAAAATTAGCACCTTTCAATCAGATCATAGCATGGTGAAAACGGTTATTAAAAGATAGTTTATTGAGCATTAAAATGGTATTCGCGTTCAACTTTACAAATTCTCACATGATACCAACTGTACCAATCTTGTCGTCCTTTTAATTGAGCCTCAAGATGGTCTGTTTGTTGTTTCCATTTTTTAATGGCCTCAAGACTTTCCCAATAGCTCACAGTAATACCTACAGAATTTCTGGCACTATCAATCCCTAAAAAACCTTTTTGTGCTTTCGCAAGAGATTCCATTTTTTCTGCCATTTCTGTATAACCTTCAGTGTTTTCTGTGTGTGTTGAAGTAAAAATGACCGCGTAATAAGGCAAATTATTATTCATTATATATTTCTATGTATAATTCCCCTTTATCATTCATGGTGGCTCTGTACATGCCCGCAGTATTAAATTCCATAACCATGTTGCCGTTTTTATCAACGGCAATAATGCCGCCATCACCACCAAGTTCAGGAAGTTTTTTCTGAATGACTTCTTTAGCAGCTTCACTTAATGAAAGACCTTTATATTCCATTAAAGCTGAAATATCATAGGCTACAACACCTCTTATAAAAATTTCACCCCATCCTGTACTTGATACAGCGCAAGTATTATTATTGGCATACGTACCGGCACCAATAATGGGAGTATCACCAATTCGTCCCCAACGTTTATTGGTCATGCCACCAGTTGATGTTCCTGCAGCAAGATTTCCGTTTTTATCTAAAGCCACACAACCTACCGTTCCAAATTTAGAATCTTTAATGTTTGAGTCATAAAAGGCTTGTTTAGTTTTTTGTTCTGAATTTTTAACTTTTTGAAGTGATTGAAATCTATTTTCGGTATAGAAATAACTTGGATCAACTAATTGTATACCTTGTTCTTTAGCAAATTCTTCAGCGCCATCACCATAAAGCATCACATGTGGGGATTTATCCATAATTGCTCTTGCCAAATTAATAGGATTTTTAATTGTTTTTGTGCCTGCTGATGCACCTGCATTTAATGTCTTTCCATCCATTATTGAAGCGTCAAGTTCATTGGTTCCGGCATTAGTAAATACGGCGCCTTTTCCAGCATTAAATAAAGGGGAATCCTCCATAACATTGATTGTGTTTTGAACAGCATCGATACTGCTCCCTCCATTTTTTAAAATTTCATAACCAACTTTAATAGCTTCTTCTAATTTTAATTGATACTCAGCTTCTTTTTCTGGCGTCATATTCTTTTTTAAAATAGTACCTGCACCACCGTGAATTACTATAGCAAATTCATTTACTTTTTCAATTTTTATTTTTGTATCGGTTTGATTGTTAGCTTTTTTACAACCAATTATAAATGCAGAAAATAATATCAAGACAATTAAATTTTTCATGATGCGTAGAAATTAAATAGATGCTTTAAAGTTACATTATTTTACAAAAGAAGACTCAGCTTTTAAAGACATTTTATTAGTATCTTTGCCTCATAATTTAATAATTCGTAAAAAACAAGTTGATATGGAAGCAATTGCTACCGATTTCGGAATAAAACAAGCATTACACCATCTTGGTGTTAATGACATGAATAATGGAACATCTACAGGGAATAACAATTTTTCTGGGGGTGAAATCCTTGCAAGTTATTCTCCGGTTGATGGAAAATTAATTGGAAAAGTAAAAACAACCACAAAGGAAGATTATGAAAAAGTAATGACAGCAGCTACAACTGCTTTTAAAACTTGGAGATTGATGCCAGCGCCACAACGAGGTGATATTGTGCGTCAATTTAGTGATAAACTACGTGAGAAAAAAGATGCTTTAGGAAAACTAGTGTCTTATGAAATGGGTAAAAGCTTACAAGAAGGATTAGGTGAAGTACAGGAAATGATTGACATCTGTGATTTTGCTGTTGGTTTATCGCGTCAATTATATGGTTTAACCATGCATTCTGAAAGACCTGGACACCGTATGTATGAGCAATACCATCCGCTTGGAGTGGTTGGGATTATTTCAGCATTTAATTTTCCGGTGGCTGTTTGGGCGTGGAATACAGCATTATCATGGATTTGTGGCGATGTGTGCATTTGGAAACCTAGTGAAAAGGCACCTTTATGCGGTATTGCTTGTCAAAATATTGCAGCTGAAGTGTTTAAAGCCAATAACTTACCTGAAGGAATCAGTAATTTAATAATTGGCGATTATAAAGTGGGTGAATTGATGACGAAAGATACGCGTGTGCCTTTGATTTCGGCAACAGGTTCTACCAGAATGGGTAAAATTGTGGCTCAGGAAGTTGCAGGACGTTTGGGAAGAAGTTTGTTAGAATTAGGTGGAAACAACGCCATCATTGTAACGCCAGATGCGGATATAAAAATGACCGTAATCGGTGCTGTTTTTGGAGCTGTGGGGACTGCTGGACAACGTTGTACTTCGACTCGCCGATTGATTATTCATGAGTCTATTTATGATAAAGTTAAAACAGCGGTTACTGATGCCTACAAACAATTGCGTATTGGAAATCCATTGGATGAAAAAAATCATGTAGGGCCTTTGATTGATACCGATGCAGTGAAAATGTATCAAAATGCATTAGCAAAAGTGGTTGAAGAAGGTGGAAACATTATTGTTGAAGGTGGTGTTTTAAAAGGTGAAGGGTATGAAAGTGGTTGTTATGTAAAACCAGCCATTGCCGAAGCTAAACCTGAATATAAAATAGTTCAGCATGAAACCTTTGCACCTGTTTTATACTTATTGAAATATTCTGGTGATGTTGAAAATGCGATCGATATTCAAAATAAGGTTGCTCAAGGGTTGTCTTCAGCTATTATGACGAACAACTTACGTGAAGCGGAACGTTTTCTGTCTGTTGCCGGTTCTGATTGTGGCATTGCCAACGTTAATATTGGAACTTCAGGGGCCGAAATTGGTGGTGCTTTTGGTGGTGAAAAAGAAACTGGCGGCGGCAGAGAATCTGGCAGTGATGCTTGGAAAATATATATGCGAAGACAAACCAATACCATTAATTATACGACAAGTTTGCCTTTAGCTCAGGGTATTAAGTTTGATTTGTAAAATTCCTGCGAAAGCAGGAATCTTGTGTTTTAAAACTAGTTTAAATATTCCAAACTCATTAGATTTTTTTTGCTGAATTGAATAATATTACATTGCAACTATAGAAGATATAACTATAATTTTAGAGTTATGGTTATACATACGTTGGCAATAATTAAAAACCCATCAAAGAATATAAATTAATGAATATAAAGTTTGAAGGAAAATACAAATCAATAGATAAAGTTATTTGGAATGATGTACCAAAACTTTCTGTGATTACAGGTAAAAATGGCACAGGTAAATCGCAATTGCTCGATATTATAAAGGCAAGTATTATTAAAAAATGGGAAAATATCCCTAACTCACCAAATACTTTTGCTGAAATTTCAGGGGAAGTATATAGAACAGAGAATTTAGTCTTTTTAAGAGGCGAATGGGCTCTTGAAAATTTAGGTGCAATTGGATTAAATAATGTTCAACAAGATAGAGAGCAAATTCACAAACAATTCACAGAACGACAAAAAACACTCAAAGCCGTAAATGAAACTAACATAAAAGACTATAAAGAACATTACAGTAAGCAGATTGAACAAACTTCCCTTCTAGATTTTTTTGATAACCTTATATATGAACGTCAATTATTTAATGGAAAGTCAATACCTAAAGACGAATTTTTAAATCTTATTCCAAATAATATATTAACAGATATTAGGCATCAAGCTACAAATACCAATATCGGAAAAATATTTTATAATTATAGACTTGACTTAATTGAAGCAAAATCTACTGGCTTAACGGAAGAAGCGTTTATAAAAAAGAATTCAGAAAAACCATGGGTTCTTATAAATCAACTTTTTCAAGATATCGCCCTTCCCTTTGAATTAAATAATCCGGAAGAAGTAAATATGCGCGATATGTATACTCCGGTTTTGAAAAATATTGATAATGGAGAACCTATTCATTTCAGTGACCTTTCTTCTGGAGAAAAAGTTCTTGTTTCTTTAGTTTTTTGGCTTTTTAATTCAAGTGATAGTGGAGTTTTTCCAAAAATTCTATTACTTGACGAGCCTGACGCACATTTACATCCATCAATGACAAAACAGTTTCTTTACGTTTTGAAGAATGTTTTGTGTGATAAGTATGATGTTCGAGTAATTATGACGACTCATTCTCCATCAACTGTAGCTATTGCACCAGAAGAATCTCTTTTCTTGATGAAAAAAGATGGTGATAGAGTAGAAAAAGTGGTTAAAGATTCAGCATTATCTATACTAACAGCAGGTGTTCCAAGCTTCAGTGTTAATTATGAAAATAGAAGACAAATTTTCGTAGAAAGTCCGTATGATGTAACTTTTTATGAAATGCTTTATCAAAAATTAAATTCTTATCTAATTCCAGAAATATCTCTGACTTTTATTTCATCAGGTGAAAGTAGAACAGATAAAAATGGAATTAAAATAGCCAATTGTGGTCAAGTAATTAATATTTGTGAAACATTACGCAGTGGAGGGAATAATTTTGTTTGGGGAATCATTGATTGGGATACCGAAAATGAACCCGATAAATATGCATTCATTAAAGTTTTAGGTAATAAAAATAGATACGCAATTGAAAATTATTTATTTGACCCTTTACTTCTCGCTGCTTTATTATTAAGGGAAAAATTGATAAATAAATCTGATTTGGGTCTTAATGAGGAAGATACTTTTAATGATTTTAAGAGATTCCCGACTGAAAAACTTCAAATGATTTCAGATGTAATTGTAACAATTATTAGCGAAAAAGTAAATCCAACTGAAAACCTTGAAAAGGTTAATGTGTCATATATAAATGGTAAGACAATTGAGATTCAAAAATGGTACCTAATACATCATGGACATGCACTTGAAGAAAAGATATTAGATGCTTTTCCTGGTCTTGGGAAATTAAAAAAAGGTAAAGAGGAAATGCTCAAATACGAAATGATAGATAAGATTATTGATGATATTCCAGACTTCATTCCATTAGACATTTTAGAAGCTTTGAAATTTGTACAACAAGAATAACTATTGCCAACACCGTATATAGCTCATAGCTAGTCATTTACTTAATCAAAGTTAAGGCATATTTGGAAGTCCGCCAAATTTTTTAATTTGGCTTATTGAAAAAAAAAATAATAAGAAAATTAAAAAATTCGGCTCGTGCTTAAACGAATAGTCATTGCTAATTTACACGCTACGAGCCATATACAAAACCGTTGGCAGTAATGCGGACGAAATCATCAAAAGTTTCCATATAATTCAACTTTTTTGTTATCTTTGCTAAAGTATAACGACAAATAAACTGAATGAAACCAAAATTTGAGGTAGTTTTTCTTGAACAAGCTATTGACTTTATGTCCAAATTGGATGCTAAAGCAAAAAAGAAAATCTATTATAATTTGGATAAAGCGAAACTCGAAAATGACCCAAAACTGTTTAAGAAACTGACAGACGACATTTGGGAATTTCGAACACTTTATCAAGGAATTCAATACAGACTCTTTGCTTTTTGGGACAAAACTGACAAAACCGAAACGCTTGTTTTATCGACACACGGAATGGTTAAAAAAGTAAGTAAAGTTCCAAAATCAGAAATTGAGAAAGCATTGAAAATTAGAGCTGAATATTTTGAAGAATAAACTTAAAGTTATGGCAACAAAAAATAAAAAAATGAAAATGATGACACTTGACCAAATGAAGGACAAGGACATTGGAATAGTTGGAACACCAGAACGTGACAAATACGAATTTGACTTGCGAATGGAAGTGCTTGGAGATATGATAAAGTCTGTCCGAAAGGAACGGAATTTGACTCAAGAGCAACTTGGAGAATTAATCGGAGTTCAAAAATCACAAATCTCTAAATTGGAGCGAAATACTAAAAACGTAACTATCGAAACGATTTTAAAAGTATTCCGAGCATTGAAAGCCAACGTTCGATTTAGTGTTGAAATGAACGAATCGGAATTTAAAGTAGCATAAAGCACTACTGGCAACAAAGTATATAATTTATTGCTAGTTCTAGCCTACTTACGAAAATCCTCGCGGATTTTCT
>CAXBJF010000044.1:0-29958 GCA_963976005.1 uncultured Flavobacteriales bacterium
GCACTATGCTCACTTTAATCCGCTGTGGGTGGTATACTATGCCCGTTTTTTGCATGAAAGGCTTGTTTTCAGTGGTCCCACCTGGGCTCGAACCAGGGACCACCTGATTATGAGATGCATTATTTTGATTTTCATTTAGTAACATTTAGCATCTTATGTTCTCATTATCAGTTATTTATGATTTTTTATTTTGTTTCTATTTGCATTTGATTTACCTTTAAAAGGCAATTTGTTGTACAGATGTTGTACTGATTTTAAGCTATCTAAAGTATTGATATTTTTGAGATAGTGACGAAATAATTCATAAGTGTTGTACTAATTTATTCGAAACCTATGGCAACAGTAAAAACCGTATTAAAAAAAACAAAGCTCGCTGATGGCAGTTACCCAATCTCTATAAGGGTATCTAAAGATAGAAAATCCAAATTTTTTCAAACGATATTCAGAGCTTTTCCGAATGAGTGGAACCAAACAACGGGTAGTTTTACCAATAAGAATTCAAACAGCATCCAGAATAACAGGTTGCTATTAAAATTCAAGGACAGGGCACTAAAAATCCTTTCAGACTTAGAAATGGAAACAGATGATTTCACTCTAAGAGATTTTGAAAATCGCTTTAGAATTGTGTCCAATCCAGTACAACAAAATGTTTTTTATTTTTGGGATGAGATTATTGGTGAACTAATTTATGCAGGAAGAACAGGCAATGCACGAGTAAATAAAGAGGTGTTCGCTTCTTTAAATTTATTTCATAAAAGCACCAGACTTAACTTTAAAGACATTACTCCATCCTTTTTAAATAAATATGAAGCTTTTTTGAGGTCAAGAGGCGGAAGCGATGGTGGCATAGGGGTGCGAATGAGAACTATAAGAGCACTATATAACTTTGCTATTGAAAGAAAAATAGCTAAAGAACAGGATTATCCCTTTAAAATTTATAAAGTGTCAAAACTAAAAGGTAGAAGTCTCAAAAAGGCTTTAAGAATGGAAGAAATCCTTCAGATTAGAGATTTCGACTTAGTAAAATATCCAGGGTATGTCAATACCAGAAACTATTTCATATTTAGTTTTTACACTAGAGGTATGAATTTTGCCGATATGATGAAACTTGAATGGAAAGCAATTGACAATGACAAAATCTATTATACAAGATCCAAAACCAAGGGAAATTTTAAAATTAAAATTCTTCCCCCTGTTCGAGAGATTTTGAACTTTTACAAAGAGTTTTCCATTGATACTAAATACGTGTTTCCTATACTTTTGAAAAACAACTTGACCCCGCCACAATTGGAAAATAGAAAACATAAAACCCTTCAACGCTACAACAAAGAATTAAAAGAGATTGCCGAAATATGTGGAATTGATAAAACCCTAACCAGTTATGTGGCCAGACATAGTTTTGCTAACTGTTTAAAACAAAAAGGCGTCGCTACCGACATCATTAGTGAATCTATGGGGCATCAAAATCTTAGTATCACACAAACTTATCTTAAGGAATTTGACAATTCCGTTTTAGATAATGCAATTGAAATTTTGGTTTGAAGCTTTCCCTGATGGTCGCTCTAAATATTCGTGTTTTTCATTCTCAATGTATTTTCCCCTACGTTATAAGCATAGATTGAAGCAGGTAAATATGTGAGTTTTAAATCGCCAATCTCCTTATTGCCCAATTGATCGATAGTCGTTACCAGGGCACTGGTAAAATCATTCGTTTTGCAAAATTGAATTAAACTATTTAGTTCTTGGGGTTTCACATAATAGCGATTGCTCCATTTAATTTCCACGCCCCAAACAGGTTTAAATTTTTTGTCATCTAAAAGAACCAAATCTACTTCCCCTTCTTTTCTTCCTTCTTTCCAACGTGCGTATGTTAAATCCAGATTCTCTCTATGCATCCATTGTGACAAAATTGCGGTTTCTACCATGTTCCCCATCTCTTGGTCTGTCTCTATAATTGGAGAAAACAAGGCTGTTCTCAAAGAGGGGTTGGTAAGATACACTTTAAAACTAGTCACTCTTTTTAGCTTTTTAGCGTTAACGTCTACTTTATTCAAAACTTTTATTAAAAATGCGGCCTCTAAATACTCTAAATATTTCTTCAAGGTTACCTTTTGAATCCCACTATCTTTAGATATTGCTTCATAAGAAAATTCATTTCCAGTATTATAAGCGATATAAGTAAAAAATCTATTGAGCTCTTGAACATCTTTAATACCATACAAACTTGGCAAATCTCTTAAAAGGACTTTATCTATGATGTCGTTTTTAACGTATCTTCCCATATCACTTTGAATTTTCTCAGAAAGAACGACTTCTGGATACCCTCCAAAGTTTAGGTAGTTAACAAATTCTTTATTCAACGCCTTAAGATCATGTGTAATTTTATAAGGTATTTCAATGCCGTCATACTTAATATTACTTTCAATTATGAGGTGATTCATATTCTTTAAATGAATATATTCCTGAAATGTTAGTGGCGGCAACATGAAATCTGTAAAACGTCCTGCACCACTTTCTGAACTATGCCATCTCAAAGCAGCAGCTGCCGAACCGGATACGACAAATTTGATGTTAGGATAAGAATCGACCAATACTTTTAAATGTCGCTCCCAATCCTTCAAGTATTGAATTTCATCAAAAAACACATAACATCCATTAAGATTTTCTAATTTAAGTGCTTCTTTGCAAAGACCGAGAATGTCTTCTAAACTTAAATTGATATAAATAGGATTATCAATACCAATGAAAAATATTTTTTGAGGATCTGTACCATCATCAATCAAATTCTGAATTGTATGAAACATCATCACAGTTTTCCCTACACGTCTAGGGCCCATGAGCACAACAGCTCTACGAATATCTTTTTCGACAACGAAAGGATAGAACAAGTCAAAATATAAACGTTTTGACATTGATTTGTATGCTTCGGAAATCTCTTTCGTTAACCACCAAGGATTCTCGTAATGTAATCTTTCAATAATTTTTTCTGTTGGAATAATACTTGAAAACTTCATTTTATTTCTTATTTATGCAAATATACACAAAATAAGGCTGTTCAAATATATCTATTTTATATTTTTTGTAATTATAAGGCTAATTTTGTCGTTATTAATCTTTATTTCTGCAAAAAATAATTAAGGAAGTTAGTGCTTCGTTTCGAGGTAGAAAATTTAATATGTGGAAGTTTCTGTTTTCATCTCTTTTAAACCACCAAAATATAATTATAGTTTAATTTATCTCAAATACACAAACTAATAGTTTGTGTATTAAGTTCTTTTTAAACAAAAATTCTGAATTTTTTAAAAATCAAAAAAAAACATTATTAAATGGTTAACTAAATTTATGCTTAATATCGATAAGGTGTTAATATAAAAATCCAAATAGCCAAAGAGGTAGTTTAGTAATAGGGAATTCAACATCATCTGCAACTACAAAACCGTTTTTTACAGTATCTATCTGTTTGCTTGTTTTGTCTTTACCCCCAACTTCAAAAGTAAATGTATTATCAACTAAAAAGTCTCCTTGTTTTGGGTATGCCATTTTATGCCTTACTGAAACTTGGGAAATAAAATAGGTCTCCCTTAAATTACCCACATTTGGGCTTGATGTTGAAAATGCATAGGCGAGATTTGGATTGTCCAAATACACTTTTTCGGGCTTTTGAAGTGTTGCCAAACTGATTCCGGATGCATACAATAATTTTATTAACTGGGCTTGCTCTAAAAAATGAAGATAGGCTACCACGGAGTTTCTATGGATATCGCTTTTTTTAGCAATATTGGTGATATTGGGCTGAAAGGGTACATTAGCGGCAACCACATTAAGTAATTGCAACATTTTTTTTGCATTACGCACATCGAAACCCTTTAGTTCTGCCATATCGTATTCCACAATTAAGCGCACCAGTTGTTGCAGCCGTGTGGCATAACCTTGTTTATCTTCCATGGAAAATGGATAATAACCGTATTGCAAATAATCCTCAAAATACTCCAATGGTCTAAACTCCACAGGAAACATTTCAGCCCATTTACGGTCTTTGGAAAGTATGTCTTCCAAAACAATAGGTTCAAAATTATACAAATCATTAAACGCCAAATATTCACGGTATGAAAGTCCAGATAAGGTGTACATTAGCATCCGTCTGCTTAAATCGCCTTCTTCTCTAGAAATATCGATTATGGACGACCCTGTGAAAACTATTTTTAAGTCAGGATAAAAATCATACAGGTTTTTTATATGAATGGACCAATTTTCGTATTTGTGCACCTCATCCAAAAAAAGATATTGCCCGCCTTTTTTAAAGAATGCTTCGGCAGTTTCTACCAATGAATGTGTTGTGAAATAAAAATCATCTAAGGACCAATAGGTTCCTTGGGTTGGTAACAACTTTAACTCTTTTAACTTTTGTAACAAAAGGGTCGTTTTGCCAGTACCTCTAGCGCCTTTTATGCCTATTAATTTGTTGTTCCAGTTAATCTCATTGTATAAATAGCGTTTCTTTTCAGAACGTATTCGTTGTACCAATGCTGCCGATTTTTCTAGTAATTGTTCCATGTTGCATATTTATATGTGCAATATAGGTTATTTTTTGCATTTTAGGATGTGCTGTTATTAAAAAATCTATAACAACTATAATAATCTATCAATCAAAGTTTATCCATAAAGATATGGACGATGCTTTGGATAAGGTTCTTAATTTTTACCGATTCTACCAAAAAATTGTTTTAACATATAATTCTGGACATATCAGGTTTCAATAAGGATTAATAAAAGTATCAATATCCGATCTCAACAATACAGGATTTGCACCTTCACTTTGCGCTACCATGTCACCAACGGCGCATTACCAAATAAGATATGTCCAGTTCTTCACATACTGTTTTGTATTACCTCAGGAATAACTTAATTCTACTGCCTTCTTCTTAAATGACGGACCGTAATTTCGGTTTCTTTTTTTTATGATTCAAAGTTAATTTATGTAACTCTAAATCTCGCATCTTAATGTCTAGCCTAATATAGTAAGTCCATTTTTACATAATACACTTTTTGGGCAATGTCAGTTATAATCTGGAAAGCATCAGTTTCATCAATTCAATGGCACTTGTTTGTCCTTTCTTTTTTAAAAAATCTCGGTTTGTATTATCTCCAACCTCAAAAACCAATGCTTCCATACCATGAGAAACATAAAAATAATTGCGTGATATAATAGCAGGTTCCATTTTATCACTTGGGCTAATATTTGGATTATAACCAGGGATTGCCATTTTTACATTCTCCAACCATTCCGGTACCAATCCCGGCATATTACCTTTAAAGCTATCAGCTATGGTGTAATAAATATCGTCCCATGTGGAATGGAAATCAATGCCAAAATAGAACTTCCCGTTTGTCTTTTTTTCCCGTTCTTTTATAAATTCGCTTACCGCCAATGTTTCCGGCTGGTTGAAAAATGTCCAATCTCTATTTAAATCAATGCCACCCGCATTGTGCCTCCAATATCCATTGTCAACACCGTCAGGATTCATCAAGGGTACAACATAAACCGTAAATTTTTTTCTGAATTTTTTAGCGAGTTTTAAATTGGAGCTTATGGTTTCCACAAACGCTTTCATAGCCAAATATCCAGTTACCTCCGGTGGATGTTGCCTAGAAATAACAATCAGCATTCTTGCGGTCTTTTCTTTGCCAATGGTTAAAGCCGTCAATGGTCTTCCTTCCCTGCTTAAACCTATTTGCTGATTTGAAACAAATGGCTTTTCGGACAAGGCTTCCACCCATTTCTTGACATGCTTTGAGGTTTGGAGCTCTTGGGCGCTTACCCACAACGTATCGGGATTAATGCTTAACTTCATCTGTACTTTTAATGGAAGCGACCCAGGACCAAAATTTTTATCCCCTTTTTCAAATTCAACATAATCTGTAGAATCCATCGATGTCCAGTGTAATCCGTCGTTACTTAATTTAGGGTAATACCTGTGTTTATAGCCTTCACCATACGTGAGGGTCAGATAAATTTGCTTTTTGTGTTTGGACCACACTTTAAAAGCATACCAAGGACTAACGTTTATTGGCGTGTTTTCAGAAGTTATAAGGGCCGTATAGGTGCTGTCGTAGTCTTTTATTATACCATTCAATCGGGCACCTTCAAAATCATTTGAAAAGTAAACAGAATCATTTTCAAAAGGAAAAATGCCTTTCCATTGTATTTGTACCGGTTTTGAAACCGTTGAGACTTGCTCTATGGGTTCTTGCCCTTTAAAAACAGGCTTCTGGGAATATATATTTAGCGTAATGATGAATGCAAATAGTAGGAATATGTTTTTCATTTTAATTTTGTTTATGATTTTATTTGTTTTCAAGTTTGTTAAAATATAATTTGGTGGCATGCATTACTTTTGGAGACAGTATAATTGCTGATATCATTGTAGGGATTGCCATAAGCGCAAAGCTTATATCAATTAAAGCCACAATTCCTGTCATGGAAGAAACCGCACCAACGATAATACTAACTATATAGATATAATTATAACTCTTCTTGAATTTTGTCCCGAATAAAAACGAGATGCATTTTGAGCCATAATAAGAATATGTAAATAAAGAAGTAAAGGCAAAAATGGACACAATAAATGCCAGCAAGAACGACCCATATCTTGGCATGGTCTGGATAAACGCATTCAACGTTATGGTTACGCCTTCCATATTTGGTTGCAACCAGCTATTGGTCACAAGAATGGCCAAAGCCGTTAAGGTGCAAACAACAATGGTATCGATGAAAGGCCCTAACATAGCAATAAGCCCTTCTCTCACAGGCTCTTGATTTCTGGATGCACCGTGAGCCATGGGTGCCGTACCTATCCCGGCTTCGTTTGAAAACGCTGCTCTTCTTACGCCAATGATAATGATGCTGCCAATACTTCCTCCCAAAACGGCATTGCCTGTAAAAGCATCTTGAAAAATAAGATAAAACGAGGGGATAATGGCTGTATGATTAACAATTAATATGTAGCTGACCGATAAGAAATATAGTATGACCATGGCGGGTACAAGTTTTGAGGCAAAACTTGCAATTCTTTTTATACCTCCCAGAATTACCATGGACACAAAAACACTGATAATGATTCCTAACAAAAGTGATGATGCAATTGACTCTTGATAACCTAAAGCCGGAAGTAAAATATTATTTAAGGCTTGTGTCAACTGGTTGGCGGTAAAAATGGGCAGCGACCCTATAAGCCCTGCCATTGAAAAAAATATCGCCAAGGGTTTCCATTTTTTACCCAAGCCTTCCGTAATGACATACATGGGGCCACCTTGCATTTCACCCGAATCGTCTTTCCCTCGATACATTACGGCCAAGGAACACGTAAAATATTTGGTTGTCATTCCAATGATGGCACTTATCCACATCCAAAACAGGGCACCTGGGCCACCCATGGAAATGGCAATGGCAACACCTGCAATATTGCCCATTCCTATAGTTGAGGACAGCGCGGTGGATAATGCCTGAAAAGCACTTATTTGTCCTGGATTGTTTTTATTGTCATATTTACCTTTAAGGATTTCTATGGCATACCAAAAATGTTTAAATGGCAATAACCTGGAATACATTAAAAAATAAACCCCTCCACCAATCAGTAAAATCAATAAGGGAATGTCCCAAATCCAATTGCTAAACGCTACGATTGCGTCTTCAATACGCTGCAATAGGTTATTCATTATGGCCAAATAATTTTGAATACTGTTTATATTGTTCCTGTTGTTTCCCTTCCAACTCTATTTTTTTTCCTTGAATAAAGGCCTGTGTAAGCTTATTTGTCCTAATGTCCAAGGCATCGCCTTTTGATACAAACAAGGTGGCATCCTTACCAACTTCCAGTGACCCTAGCGTATCATCTACCCTTAAAATTTTTGCCGCATTTAGGGAAATGGTTTTTAAGGCTTCTTCTTTATCAAGACCATAAGCAACTGCCACACCAGCATAAAACGGTAAATTTCTTGAGGTGGAAAGCATCCCCGTATGGCTAATTGCTACCACAATACCTTCATTTGTAAGAAGATAAGGAAGTTTATAGCGCATATCATAGTCCATATCCTCTTCATTTGGCATACTATGGGTTGGTGGCAATATAACAGGGATATTGTGTTCCCTTAAAAAATCCTTCACCAATAATGCTGATTCAGCTGTTACAAGCGCCACATGGTCTATGCCCATTTCTTTTGAAAATTGAATGCTTTCAATGATTTCCTTCGGGTCTGTGGCATGAACAAATAACGATAGCGTACCGTTGAACAACCCTTGCATGGCCTGTAGCTTTAGATTAGGGATTTTAGAATCCTGCTTGCCATAAGCAATCGCCTGGATAAATAGATTTTGTAACTCTTCTTTGGTGGTATCGTAGCTGCTATTTGGTTTTAATTGCCTGGTATGCGTGGCTGCATCATAAGACGACCTTGTGGCATTTGGCCAATTTAAATGAATGGCTGCGCCAAATTTGTACAAAGATTCCTCCCAATCCCTTCCGTCGAGTTTCATTATAGAAGATGTTCCGGAAACCAGACCGCCTCTTGGAGCGGTTTCAACAGTGAGAATACCATTAAACCTTAAGACCGGCAAAAATTCTGAATCTGATTTAAAGGCATATGCCACATTTAAATTGGGGTTGATGCCTCCTTCTTCCATACTGTCGTTTGTGTATTCATCTCCACTTATTTCTTCAATCCCAATCAAGGAATTGAGCAAAATAAAGCCTGGGTAAATATGCTGTCCGGAAACATCGATCACTCGATAGGTTTCCAAATCAAGCTTTATGGAATCTGTTGTGCCTACTATTGAGATTTTACCATTATCAAATCCAATAATTCCATTTGGTATCACTTTACCGTTACCAATATGTAAGGTGCCTCCAACCAATGCGGTAGGTTTTACTGGCTTTTTAATATCAAATTTATCTTGCGCATACGGTTTCAATGGTATGCAGTAAATAACAATTAAGATTATAAGATATTTATTAAAATTCATCATGCTTGGTTTTAATGTTAATTTAAATTCCCTACGTACTCACAGGTGAAATCCGGTTTTGATGAGGATATACGTGGCTGAACGTTGGCTCCAGTGTTAATCGTATTTTTCATTGCATTCATTATCCTGTTCCTTTCGGTTTGAATGTCCTTTCGCAATTGGATATCCTTTTCAATATCGAAATATACAGTACCTTCTATGATTGTTTTTTCGGCCTTGGCATAAATGGATAACGGATTGTCCGACCACAATACAACATCGGCTGATTTTCCAACCTTAATACTTCCCATGGTATCATCCAAATGCAACAATTTCGCTGGGTTCAGGGTTACTAATTTTAAGGCTTCTTCCTCACTCATATTGCCATACTTAACCGATTTTGCCGCTTCTTGATTAAGATGGCGGATGGTTTCCTGACTGTCTGAATTAACGGCAGTAACAATACCCTCTTTGTACATTACTGAAGCGTTATAGGGTATGGCATTTCTGGTTTCCCATTTAAAATTCCATTTATCCGAAAAAGTGGAGCCTCCAACCCCATGTTCCAACATTTTGTCGGCAATTCTATAGCCTTCCAAAACATGCGTAAAGGTGTTGATTTTAAAATTGAACCTCTCTGTAACATCCATAAGCATCAACATTTCGCCCTGTTGATAGGCATGACAGGAAATGAACCGCTTCCCTTCCACAACTTCCAACATGACCTTATTGACTAAATCCACTCTTGGTTTTATGGCATTGTCTTTATTTTTTAAAGCATTAAACTCCTGCCAATTTTTTTTATATGCCAATGCTTGGGTAAAAACATCGGAATATAGCTGTTCCAATCCCATTAACGATCTTGGAAAACGGATTGAGGATGCGCTTTTTGATCGTTTTGGATTTTCACCCAAAGCAAATTTTATAAAGGGTTTGGCCTCTTTTATCAATAACCCTTCGGGATTTTTACCCCATCTCAATTTTATTAATGCCGATTGACCCCCAATGGGATCGGACGAGCCATGCAATATCTGTGCTGCCACCACACCCCCTGCCAATGCCCTGTATATTTGAATCCGTTCTGAATCCAATACATCGGTCATTCTTACCATTGCAGAGACCGTGGCAATTTCATTTACGGCGCTTAATGCAATGTGTGAATGCTCATCAATTATCCCAGTGGTTAAATGCTTTCCCTTGCCATCTATGATTCTTGTATTTGAGGCTTTAATGTTTTTTCCAATCTGGGATATCTTTCCATCTTTAAGCAGGACGTCGGTTTCTGTTAAAATGCCAGCATCTTCATTGGTCCAAACCGTGGTGTTTTTTATTAAAATATCCTCTTGTCCTGGTTGTTCAGCACTCCCAAAGGCAACAAACGGATAAATAACGTTTCCTAAATCTTTACCTCGTAAAGGGGTTTCTTTCTTCTGGCTTTTTATATTTTCTGAACGCTCTTTTAATTTTGTCGCCTCCCAATCAACCCATTTACCATCGTTTCGCTGCCCTTTACCTTGCAATACCATTTTTTTCGGTTCATTGCTAATCCATCCTCCCAACCGATAAAATGAATCAGGACCTTTGTTAAATTCAAAACTTACCATGGCGCCGTCCATCTTTAAATCTGTTTTTATTTCGGTTGAATCTGGGTAAAATAGTGTTGCCCTGTAATCTTTTTTACCCTTTTTAATAGACAAGGAAGCCTTTTCGCCATCAATGGATAAAGAATACGTCCCAAGAATTGAAGGATCATCCTCTTGACTTACGGCATATCTTTTACCTTGTACCCAATTTTCGTAGATGACGGTATTTTCATCAAAAATATCCCCTGAAGCCATCAGGAAATTTGCCAATTTTCCACTTTCCAATGTTCCAATATGGTCTTCTTGATGCAGCAATTTTGCCGGGAGCACCGTTAAACTGTATAACGCCTGTTTAGGGCTTAAACCATAATTCACGGCCTTTTTAAGATTGGCCAAAAAATCCTCTATCTTTTTTTGTCCATAAGCTGTTATTGCAAATTCAATGCCTTTTGCCTCAAGACGTGCGGGATTTGATGGTGCCAACTCCCAATGTTTTAAATCGGCCAAAGTAATTTTTTCGGTCTCATAAGGATTGGACACATCATAAGCATCCGGAAAATTAAGGGGAATTATTAATCTTGCGTTTAACGCCTTAATTTCGTCTATGCGTTGGTACTCGTCACCTCCTCCTTTAATAATATAGTCGTTATTGAATTCCTTCGCTATTTTTTGCACCCTTAAAGCTTCCAACCAACCATTGGTCTCAAATATTTGTGGAAGTTTTTTTGTTTCCAGAATAGCGTCTAAAGATTGATCTATAAAAGGTTTGTGCTCAAATTGGCCATACCATTGTGCATCGTAATACGTTTGTCGCAAAAGCGCCATACTCCCCATGGGCGAAATGGGAAAGTCCTGGGTTGAACTGCCTTTATCAAAAGAAAAATGAACTGCAACCTTAGGCCGTAACATGCTTTCATTCTCATTATTTTCCCCAAGACTAACCAAAGAAGCCGTTCCTCTGGCAATGCCATCAGGCCTAAATGTGGTTACGAACCCAAACCCCTGTTTTCGAAGTTGTTGCGCTTGTTTTTTATCAATTAAAAAATGTTCGGATGCCTTGTACTGTGCTTTAATGGATTCGTTAGCGTTGTACGGTCCCTTTGTATTGGATTGGATTTGTTCCCTTTTCACATAAGGGTTTCCTCTTGGCGGTATTTTCACTTCGGGTTGTCCGTACGTACTGAACATATCAATGAAAGAGGGGTAAATGTATTTTCCATTAGCGTCTATTTCGGTATATCCCAAAGGCACGTTTCTTGTGCTGACCACTTTTTCGATATGTTCATCGCGTATTAACAAGGTAGCATTTTGTGCCATCATCCCAGGTGCGTAAATTATGGTTGCATTGGTAATGGCAACGGTATTTGGCCTTTGGTCCAATACATCATTTTTAGGAAATGTTTCTTGGCCGTTTACATTTAAAGCCCGTAGAAAGATAAAAGGGACCATTATCCAAAAGGTGTATTTGCAAGTAATACTATTATGTATTTTCATGGCTATGTATTTAAAAGCAATCATACTTCGAAAAAGCTTGCTGTGTTAATTTGATATTTTGTTTCGTCTTTGTGATAAAACTCATTCGTTATTGCTGAATACGTATAGTCTTTGCTCCATGCTTCCCGATGTTTGATTAGTTGCTCAATGGCCTTCAAAATATACCGCAATTCCTTATTGGTCATGGTTGGGTGCAGCGATAAACGTATCCAACCCGGTTTATGTGAGAGGTTGCCACGGTCAATTTCATCAGTAATCTGTTTAGATTGCTCTTTACTCACTTCCAATAATAAATGCCCGTAAGTCCCAGCGCACGAACAACCTCCCCTTACTTGAATTCCAAATCTATCGTTCAATAATTTAACCGCTAAATTATAATGGAGATTATCAATGTAAAATGAAAAGGCTCCCAACCTGTATCTGACATCCTTGGCCAGTAAATGCAATCCAGACATGTTTGATAACTTCTCAAAACATTCCTTTACAAGTTCGTTTTCGCGAATACGGATTTTTTCCACGGTCATTTTTTCCTTCAACTTAATGGCCAAACTTGCTTTTATGGCCTGCAAAAAACCGGGTGTACCACCATCTTCCCGTACTTCTATATTGTCAAAATAATGGTGCTCGCCCCAAGGATTGGTCCAGGTTACGGTGCCTCCACCGGGATGATCGGGGATTCGGTTTTTATATAAGGATTTATTAAAAATAAGTATGCCCGCACTGCCCGGGCCTCCCAAAAATTTATGAGGGGAAAAAAATATGGCATCCAAGTGTTGGGCCGTATTCTGTGGATGCATATCCATAGTCATATAAGGTGCCGAAGCGGCAAAATCCACAAAGCAGAGTCCGCCATTTTTATGCATTATTTCAGCCAATTCATGATAATTGCAACCAACTCCCGTAACATTGGAACAAGCGGTAAACGACCCTATTTTTATTTTTCGTTTTTTGTGTTTTTCCAATTCTTTTTTTAAAATATTGGCATCGACAAATAAGTTTTCAGAAGGTTTCAAAACCACGACATCGGCAATCGTTTCGAACCAAGTGGTCTGGTTGGAATGGTGTTCCATGTGGGTTAAAAAAACCACTGGTCTGTCTTCTTCGGGAATTTGGATTTGGTTAGCATATTTTTCAGGGATTTTCAGCCCCAATATGCGCTGGAATTTACATAAAACACCGGTCATCCCAGAATCGGATGTAATGATAACATCCTCTGGGGAAGCATTGACATGCCTTTTGATGACTTGATGGGCATCATGGTATATTGAGGTCATCAACCGTCCTGTATGGCTGGCTTCAGAATGGGTATTGCCTACCATTGGCCCTATTTGGTTTTGCAATATGGTTTCTATGGGCCTATACAATCTTCCGCTGGCAATCCAATCGGCATATACAAGGGGTTTCGTACCGTAAGGCGTTTCAATTGTTGCATCTATCCCGATGATATTGTTCCTGAATCCTTGAAAATATTGTTCTAATGTTGTTTGTTTCTCTTCAACCATAATATAAAAGTAAAGACTGCCTAAAAGAAAGTGGCTTTAAATCCCTCCACAATTTGTTTTGCAAATCCGATATTCAAAGTAAATAATAATATATGGAAGAAACCTGTAATTGATATGATTGATTTTTCCATGGTTTAATACTTTAAAATTAATTTAGAGCAACACAACCTAGGGTTAAATAATTAAAACCCTAGCCTGTATTGATAATTTATATTTAAAGATTATTGGTTTACCTTTGTAACGGCATATAAACCTGGATCTTCCGGTGACATTTGATTTGACAGTATTTCATCTTCAGGATATAAAAACCGTTCCACATTTTGAGTAGCGGTCGGGACATTTAAAGGAAACGGCACGGCAACGTCCATATCGCTTTTTTTCAACCGCCTTGCATCATCAAAAGGCGTTAAGGTCGTAAATCCTGAAACGTAGCGTTCCTCAATTATCTCTCTCAATAAAGCCCTGTCCGGATTTATATTATCCATATTTTCTATACCACCAGCATCAAAATCTGAAGCCACATAGGCGTCATACGAATATGGTTCTGTCGAAAAATTGGAATTCAAAAAAGCCCCAGTATTCAAAAAAGAGCGGAGTTCGTTTAAATGTCCTAAACCCGTTGCAAAACTTTGCGTACGCGCTCCTGCTTCGGCAAGGATAAGGAGGTTTTCCTGATAGGTAATGAGTGGTTGCGGCTCCAGTTCATTTGCGATGCCCAAATTGGCATTCGGGCTGCTAGGATCAATGGTATAATACCCCAAGCGTGCTGTTTCATCGGTTTTGGCATTATTGCGTGAGATGCCACTTGCGTTATCCAATAGTTGAACCAAATAACTATTTCCCGTACCTGTATTGGGACCGCCGGACAACACGATGTAAAATTTGTTTTTAGTGGTGTTTTCACCGGGAATATCCAATGGGTTAAACATCATACTGTTTCCATTGGAAGAAATCCCATTTTGTGCCGCTGTGTAGGCTAAGTCGTACTGCTTGGTGTGCATATAATACCGCGCTTTAAGGGTCCATGCGGACTCCAACCATTTTATACGGTTGCCGTCAAAAATAAAATCTTCTATGATAACGCTCCCACTGGCGTTTTCAAGATCATCGATAGCGTCCTGCAGTAATATCTGCAAGGCATCAAAAATAGCACGTTGGTCATCAAATTTAGGCTCTTCAACATCGCTTACGGCTTCTGCATAGGGAATGTCGCCAAATAGAGAGGCATAAGTTCCCATAAGATGTGCTTCCAATACTTTTGAAATACCTTGGTAAAGCAGATTTTCGGTTGTCCTGCCACGCATTTCGCGCATGGGTGTAATCACGCTCTGATAGCCGTCCCAATTAAAGGTTCTATTCGTAACATTATATTGATACCATTCATAATCAACTTGCTCAAAACCAATTAACTGACCAGAATAATATGCGCCGATTCTGTTTAAAGCACCTCTTTGACCACTTACTGTTGAACCTAAATGGATGTTTATGTTCGCTATTTCCGCTCCATTGAGAAATAAACCCGGGTCTATGGCGTCAAGCGTTAGTTGGTTTGGATTGTCATTTAAGTTTTCAACCATGCTCTCACAACTACTTAAAAGTATGGTTGTAAAAACAAATACGTATTTTATATATATAGATTTCATAGTTTAAGGTTTAAAAATTAGCTTGAAGATTAAACAGTATGGATCGTGTTCCCGGATTATTGAAATAATTCATCCCAAACGCATTACTGACCCCGTAGTTATTGGTTTCGGGGTCAACGCCAACAAGGTCTGTCCAAAGGATAAGATCTCTACCGGTAACCGAAATCCTTAAAGATTCGAGCGAGAGCTTAGAAGATAATTTAAGCCCTTTAAGCGTATATCCCAAGGTTACGTTACGCAGTTTGGTCCATGTGGCATCTTCAATATAAAGATCATTAAGCTTGTTGAATCCCAATCCGCCACCAATACCGCGATAGTACAGCTCGTCAAGCAGCACGTTTCCGCCTCCAAAATCTTGTATATTGCCCCGAACGGTAGTCCCTGCGGTAAAAACAGTACCATTAATATTGGTTAAATCTTCGGTGAGTGTTACTTCGTTCCCAACTTCTTCAGACATCCCAAAACCATTTAGTACTACCCTGGTCCGATTGATGAAATCACCCCCTTGGGAGTGTTCAAATAGGAAGCTAAAATCAAGTCCTTTCCATCTCAGTTCCATACCCAAACCACCGCGCCAATCTGGATTGGGATCGCCAATGACACGACTGTTAGCGTCCAATTGAGGAAACCCTCTGGCATCCAGTACCAAACTGCCATCGTCGTTACGGAGTGTTCCCGGAAGGTAGAGGGAACTCATAGGAAATCCTTTAACCGCCTTGGAAGTACCACCAATGTCAACGGTTTCTGCCCCTGCAATATCCACAACTTCGTTTTTATTGTCGTTAAAATTGGCGTTGAGTGAAACCTGTAGATCTTGGTTATCTATTATTTTGCCGTTCAGGTCAATTTCAAAGCCTTTGTTCTCTATTACGGCAGCGTTAGTATAATTAGTACTAAAGCCGGAACTCGGATTGGTATTCACCGCAAAAAGGATGTCCTTTGTTTCGTTGTTATAGTAGGTTAGCCCCAAACTTATCCGGTTGTTAAAAAACCTTAAATCCGTACCTACTTCCCATTCGGTTTTTATTTCAGGTTTCAGATTTGAATTTCCTTTTTCTGAGTCCACCAAAAAACCACCCCCAAAGGTTGAAAAACCAGTTGTTGCCAAGGTGTTGAATTTATAGGCTGCCGGTTGTACGCCAACTTTCCCCCATGCAAATCGCAACTTACCAAAACTTAAGGTTTCCGATTCGATCAAATCGCTAAACTGCCAAGCCAAATCTGCCGATGGGTAAAAGAAACTCCCTTTTATGGTAGAAGAGGCTTCCATGGCCCCGGAAAAATTGACAAACAGTTGATCGAAGAAATTAAAACCTAAAATATGGTACGTTCTGTTGGAACGTATTTTACGTATAAACCTATTCCAGGATGAGGCGGCCTGGTCCGGATTAAGATCGGGTGTTGGAAGACTTGCGTTTACCGCAAACGGGCTAATGGTATTGGTATTGGAAAATAGCTGCCTGTCGTTAACATTAAAACCTAGGGTTGCCGTAACTTCCACGTCCTTATTGATTTTTTTGGTTAGTATGGCAATACCGTCAAAATTAAGCTCCCGACTTGTAATATCCGATTGAGTCCATAAACCGGCACTTCTTGCACCACTAGCTGAACTTACTGGGAAAAAGGAACCTCTGGAATCTGAGTAATAATCAAGACCACCCCTTAAAATGACTTTTAGCCAATTGACCGGATCGATTGTCAGTTCTGGGTTGATAATAAACCGATTGACCTGATTGGGTGATTTTTGTTCATTTATAGTCCATAACGGGTTGTTGTAAACCGGGTTTTCCGATTCCCCAAACTGTACGCGGTACGATCGCTGTCTGTTTGGAAACACATCGCCATTAGCCGCCACATAGGTGCCTTTGTAATCTGAAATATCAAAATCAGGGGATGTTCGCAAAAGGCCCAATAAAATACCATTTGTATTTTCTCCCGCTTGTATGATCCTGTTGGAGTCTGTATTGGTATAGGAAATTCTATTGCTCCAACTTAACCACTTGGTAAGTTCTGTTTGTGTGTTCAGTCTTAAATTTTGGCGTTTATAATCGAAATTTTTGATGATCCCTTCTTGAACAAGGTTTTCGTAACTGAAAAAATAGGACGCCTTCTCGCCGCCGCCACTTACGGAAACATTATGTTGGGCATACACACCGGTTTGAAAAACCTGATCGTAATTACTATCAACAAAAGTTTCCCTAGAGTTTTTTGTGGTTACGGGATAATATATATTTCCGGTGGTGTTTGAAATGAAATATCTGCCGGTTTCATTGACTTCATCGGCACCTCCGGCTCGATCGGCAATCTTGTCCCCCCAAGATTCGGCCCTACTGATCTGCCATACACCGTCCCGTCCCTGGCCAAATTTATTTTGTAATGGCGTTCTTACATTTATATCGTCAAACGATTGTGTAAATGAATATTGAACGGTAGGTTTCTTTCCTAAACTTCCATTTTTGGTGGTAATGACAATAACACCATTGGCGGCCCTAGAGCCCCATAGAGCGGCAGCCGAAGCCCCTTTTAACACCTGGACTGATTCGATGTCCTTGGAATTGATATCATCCAATCTGGATTGTTGGCTGATGGTAACATCTCCTATATTATCATTGCTCACCGGGATACCGTCCAAGATGATTAAAGGCTGACTGGCACCTTGAATGGTATTGGCACCTCGTATTTGTATGGTAGATCCCGACCCCGGGTCGCCATTGGATTTGCCAATCCTTACACCGGAAGCCTTACCTGCCAAGGCATTGATAACGCCTGCTTCACCTGATTTAACAATGCTTTCGGGTTTAACAATAGAGCTTGTAGAACCGGATTCGTCAACAAACATCTTTGTTCCAATGGCAGTGATAATTACTTCGCTCAACTCATCCGCATTGGGCTGCATGACGATGTTTAGAGTTACTAGGTTGCCAACTTTAACTTCTTGGGTGGCATAACCAAGGTATGAAAAAACCAATACATCTTCGTTGCCTACCTCAATGGTATAACTTCCTTCAAAATCACTGGTAACACCTTTATTAGTTCCTTTAATAATAACGTTAACACCGGGCAGGGGCAACCCGTCGTTGTCTGAAGTAATTCCACTGATTTTCCTTTGGGCCACGGTGGCAATATCTTCGACTGTTTTCTCTAAAATGATTGTGTTTTTATCAGACAGGCTAAAGTTGAAATCTCCAAAACCTAGACTTTTTTCAAGCAGCTTATTGGCCTTGATCACTCCTTTTTGGAGATGTACCTTTGGTGCATTTTTAAACAAATCTTCTTGATAGATAAAGGTGTAATCGGTTTGATTTCGAATCAAGTCAAAAACTTCATCAACGCTCAGGGTTTTATCAATATCTATTACAATTTTCGTGTTTTGCGAAAATATGTTATCTGATGAAAAGCTAAAAATTGTCGTACAGAACAAGAAAATAAAGGTTTTCATGATGGCGGTTAAGAGTCTTTTTCCATGACAGAAAAGAACTTTGGTTAATTTAATTTTCATAAATTTGTGAATTAGTTAATTAAACGATTGATTGACTTTGAAAAAGGGAGGGAAAGTGATACTTTGAACGGTGTAAACTCAGCTCCCTTTTATCTTAAAATGATTGTATTTTTATGTATCTCATAGGCATTAATAAAATTAGTGTTTTTTATGGTTAATAGAATATCTTCAATATTTTGATTTTTACTTAATACCCCATTAAACTTAACTTCTTCAAGATCTTTATTTGAAAAAACAAATTCGGTATCATACCATCTGGACAATACTTTCATAATATCTTTTAATGCTTTGCCCTTAAAGCTAAAAATTCCGTTTTTCCATGAGGTTTCATTATATACATCAACAAAATCAACAATTACCTTTTTATTATCAATATTTAAAATGGATTGTTGATTGGGGCTCAATGTTTCTTTCTCAAAACCAAAATCAACAGCGACCATACCTTCAACTAAGGTAGTATAGATACTATTTTCATCTGAATATGCTTTAATATTAAACTCCGTTCCCAAAACTTCAACTTCCTGCGCTTTTGTAAGAACTTTAAATGTTGCACCATTATGTTTGGTACTTGGGGACACATCAAAATAGGCTTCGCCGTAAATCAACTCTACTTGTCTTGTTTTTCCATCGGTAAACACCACGGGGTATTTTATTTGAGAATCAGAGTTTAGCCAAACCTCTGTGCTATCTGATAAAATGACATGAAATTGCCCGCCTTTAGGGATGGTCAAAGTATTATAGGCGGTAACTTTGCACTTTACTTCTGAATCATAGACCAGTTCTTCCCCATTGCTTATGATACCATCGGCTCTGTATTCTTGTCCTTTATTCAAGGCAATTTCCAAGCCATCTTCCAAGGTTAAAGTTGCTTTATCGGTACCTATTGGAATGGTATTGTTTACTATGATTGGCTTCGCATGGACTGCATCACTACCTTTATTAAAAAACATGCTTAGTGCTACCATTAATAGAATGGATGCTGCAGCGGTGTAGGTTATAACTTTTTTAACCTTTCTTCTAAAGAATAAATTCTTCTTTTGTCTTATTTGGTCTCTTATGTTTAGCTCTGCCTTTTCTATATCATAGATATTCAGATGTTTTTCTATGGAAGCATTTATTTTTACATACTCTAAAAAAGTAGATTCGTTTTCAGGGTTTTCAATCCAAGTCTCTAAATACTTTAGTTCTTCTTTTGAAATACTAAAAGCATTATTGGAAAGAAATTTAATAATTAAGGGCTCAATGTTCATTTTAAAAAAAATTTCGTCTAGTTCATTACAATTACGTAAGTCAACCTGCTTTACCCCTAAATAATAATAAAAAAAATTATATGTTTACATAAAATTTAATTCCGCTTGCATCCTTGAAAAAAAATTTTCCCACAAACCGAAAATTTATTAAACATCTAAAAAAAGGTGATGAAGATGCTTATGCACTTCTTGTAAAAACTTACTACAAACCATTATGCGACTATGCTTTTGGGCTTTCTAGAAGCAGATTCAAAGCAGAAGACATTGTCCAGAATGTGCTCATTAGAATCTGGGAACAACGCAGTAAACTAAAACCAGGATTTTCTTTAAAAAGTTTTCTATATAAAACAGTTTATAATGAATTTGTAAACCAATATAGAAAAGAAGTTTCCATTAGTAAAATGGAAAAAAAGTATTTTGAGACCATCAATCCACTATATGAAGAAAAAAATGCAGAGTTGGATCGTTTAATGCTTTTGGTTGAAAATGAAATTGAACAATTGCCTCCTAAATGTAAAGAAACCTTTTTATTAAGTAAGAAAGATGGCCTTACATATGTTGAAATAGCAGAATATCTCAATGTATCCATCAAAACCGTTGAAAATCAAATGAGCATAGCGTTTTCTACCATCCGTAAAAAAATGGAGGGAAAGTTATAAACTGTTTTATTTCTGTTTTTTTAAATGGATTCATTGTACCAAATATGTAAAAGATATTTTTTTAATAGGTAATAGGAAACGCACACTTATGTTATAGCCGGAACGTATTTTTGATGGTTGGTGTCTTTGGTGGTCTAAAAGCTAATCCTTTGATGTTTTTTTAATACTTCCAAATTCTTTCGCGATTTGCATTTAAGTTATTCATTATTAATGATTTGCAGTTAAATCAATTTACTGATTCTCAATAAGACGAACAACTTTTTTATTTTAAATCATAATGCACAACGGGTTTTATTAAATATTTTACTAGAATTACCACCATGTAAATACCATTTATTGTATCATTCTTTTTAATAAATAAAGCGACTCATGAGACTATTATTAAATAATTTTTAAGGAGACTTTAAAGTTAAAAAAGAAATTGGAGTTATAAATGGTTTACTGAAATTTCTTTCAACATAATATATTATTTCAAAAACATATAGGAGGCTAGCACTACAGTAACTACAATACAAACTATAAATACTATCACCGCCCAAGTAGGATAAATTTTAGCTTGGATGATTTTATTGTTAAACCGATTTTCAAAGCGTTCAATGGCTTTTAAGTGAGATGCCATTTCTTTTTGGTGTGAATAAATCATGGTTTTATATTCCGATAAATCCATCTTGATCTTGGTGTCTTTTATTTGGTCATTAATTTTCTCTAGGTTTTCAACACCATTCTTAAAGTCATCAATTTCATTAACCAATAAAGCGGTTAGTTCTTCAAGTTTTGTCATGATAGTTATATTTAATTTAATATCCTATGTCCATCCCTTTATCAATGGCTCTTTTAATAATGAACTTGGTGATTTTTAAAGCTAAATTTGGCGTCAAGTCAACCACTTTACCAGCAAGCTTTATACTTACATTATTGTCTTTTAAAATACTTTTTCCTTGAATCCCTGACATCTCTTTTCCTATATTGCCCATTGACATATTGCGATGCACCTCACTCCCTTTAAGATTATGTCCGTCAAACTCAAACCGAAAGCCTTGTAGTTTGTTTTGTTTGTTTATCGTTGGAATGACCTTAACTCCATTGGCTTCCATGGCTTTTACATAGGCATCAAAGGATTTGGGCTGGAATTGTTTCATGGTCAGATCATGCCTGCGTTTGATCTCAGTTCGTATTTCAATTAAATTAAATTCTTTTTCAAATTGGATTTGTTTGACAGAGGTCAAACCCATATGCTCCGCTGTTTTTTCTGCAGCAAGTTGACTACGTTTACCTATAAAGCTGTCGTTATAAGCCACGCCTTTAAAATCAATACGGTTGACATATAAATGGATGTGCTTATGCTCTTTATCCTGATGTACAAATGCAATGGCCTGCCGCTCTCCCAGTTTCATTTCATGCATAAAGCGTTTGGTTATAGCTTGCAACTCATTTTTATCCAATCGCTTGCCATCTTCTATCGTTGGGCTGATCACAAAAGACAAGGTGTTTTTTGTACAATGGTAATTTTGGTCCTGGAGCATTTTGAATTCTTTGGTGATTTCTGCAGGTGAATCTCCATGGAGAAATTCCTTGAGTACGACTTCTGCGTCCTTTTCCTGGTTCCATCCGTAGGACATTGAAGCTCTGGTATGCGATATGCTTTTCCCTTTACCTATCATTATTAGAATCTTTTAAGATGTGCTTTGATGTCGTCTGCTAAATCATAGACTGTTTGCATGAGTTTAGGGTTTCGTTTTTTGAACATGTTTCCAATGGACTTAAAATTGTTATGGTACTTAATGAGCATTTTGTAAAGCTCAATATGTTCCTCTGTAAAGCGTTCTGTAATTTCTTGTTCAAAAAGACTACGTCGTATATATTCGCTTAAGGTCAATCCGCTTCGTTTAGCCTTCACTTTCAGAAGTTTCTTTTCGTAGATGGAACATCGAAACTTAACCAGATCTACCTTCCCCTTAAACACTTTTTTTTCTTTGCGACCTTCGGGAGCAAACGAGAATGTGTCCACAGACACACATCTCGAATTCCTACCCAAGACCATTCCCTTTTCCGAAGAATTCTTTTCCAGATCCAAGGCTATGCTATCCGAACTGTTAAGTACATCGGTAGGAATCTTGACCGTCTGCTTCTGTTTATCTAAGGATTTAAAATCATATTTGTTTTCCTTTTTCATGACATATAAAATCGTTTAAATCTTTATGGTTTTTATAGGTGTCTCTTTTGTCAATGACGTGTTTGTATTTTTTAGTCAAATACTCTGTTGCCTGTTGCCCTGCTCTGTCATTATCCAAATAGAGTTGAATTGATTCATATTTGGATATATGTCTTTCAATAGCTTTTATAAATGCAATGGAATTTAAAACAAGGATATCTGAAGCTTTTAATAATTTTTCATTTAAAGTGGCCAACGTTAACAGATCAAACATGCCTTCCAAAATGATTAATTGCTTGCTGTTGTTTTGGATATAGGTATAGGATTTGGGACTGCTACTGTTTTTAAAAATCTTATTGCGTAATTCCCAACCATTTTTAACGTTCCTTAAACCAATGGCGAAATACTGGGCGTCTTTATATCTGTACCAAACCTCTTTGCAATAGGTCCTGGCAATGGTTATTG
The DNA here is from genome assembly GCA_963976005.1 of uncultured Flavobacteriales bacterium. GTDB lineage: Bacteria > Bacteroidota > Bacteroidia > Flavobacteriales > Flavobacteriaceae > Yeosuana. Next base: position 23,246 of record CAXBJF010000044.1, read on the forward strand.
AAATTCCCCTGGAACTTAGATATTGAATGAGTGCTGGATGTGTAAGCTCTTGAATTTTCGTTATATCAATCTGGGTTTCTTTTTCATTAAAAACTAGTTGTTGCTTAAATGGGCTAATTGCTATACCATCATTCAAGAATTCTAAAGTTTCCTTTATGGAACATTTTAAAATCCTGCATACTAAATCTATCACGTTACCTCCAACACCCTCACCATGGTCGAACCATCGGTTTTTGGTTTTAGAAACTTTAAAAGAGGCTTGGGTTTCTGACCTGAAAGGACTCAGAAACCAAGCTTCTTTTTCCGCTGTCCTTTTGGGAAAGTGCCCTAATTTTTCCAGTGTTTTTATCACTGAAAAATCTCGGGCTGTTTCACAATTTATTTTTCTTTTCATTAGCCTGTGTGTTTTAGGTGATTTTTTAAAACTTTACTCTGTCATCATTATTTTTTTGATGACAAAATGATGACAGTTTGATGACGACCTTATCCCCTGTAAACATTGGGGTTCTATGATTCTGTCATCGTTTCATCAAAAAAAGTATGATTTGGTGAGGTGTTTTTCTTTTTCATCAGCGATTTTTAAGGAAAATGATGCTTAATCGCTCGTATTACCTGCAAACATTGCATTTTCCATGTCAACGTTTTATCATCATTTCATCATTTTGCTAAGCTTCACCAAAATGCTCCATCAGAAAATCCTTGTTTATGGAATAGTATCTTCCCTTAGCATCAGTCAATCCCATCCCTCCGTCCTGCCAGATCATTAATTTCCGGTAGGTCATTGAGTTTTCTTGATTTTTCAGCTTCCAGTCCTTTTTAATAATATGCCTTAATTGGGTAAGGTCGGTTTTGATTCGGGTGCGGTTTAATAGTTGAACGGCATCTAAGGGACATAAACTTATTTCTTCTAACTCCAAGGTCTCCATGGCATTAAGAATAATACTGGCAAGTTCCTTTTCAACACGATTTCTGTTGTTATTCATTAAATTTTCCAAAGCCTTGGTCTTAATCTGCGCAGCTGAAAACCACATTCGGGTTTTATTGGGGCTAATCAGTTCTCTATGTTGCAAATGGTAAAGAAATGCAGGTATTTCCGATTTCAAGTACTCTAGAAATTGCGTTTCTTCTTTTTTTATGGAAGGTATCTTCAACACCCAAAAACGAGTCTCATTGTTATCTATCTTAATAAAGTTATCCTCATTATTACTACAAAGAATAAACTTTCCAAAGAATTCTACCTCTCTTTTGTCTTTTCCCTTCGCTTCCAGTTTATTGAAATTGGTAGTGCTCAGATACTTAATCCGTTCTGTCAATTCTTCTTTATTGAATAATACCTCGTCTATACAAATCAAAAGCTTGTTTGCCCAATCCGCATTGAATTGACTACTGAAACTGTCATTGGTTAAATAGGTCAAATTATTGTCAAAAATCATTTTTAACCATTTAAGAAAGGTGGTCTTTCCTGTAGAACGCTCCTTAGATACCAAACATAATATGGGCAGTATTTGGATTGGTTTTTCAAATAAAAGCTGTAAATAATCCATCCCTATATTAATCTGCTGACCGAAAATATGATTCAATAGTTCTAAAGTATAAGGGAAATGACCTTGTTCAATTTTATGGGGTAAAGGGGAATACGTGTTATAGAAACCATGGCATTCCCGTTTAAAGCGAATATGACTTGGAAGACAAGTGAATCCATCATATTTTTTAATTGTGCCGATAAAACTCCTCCCATGATCCTGTCGAATTGTTTCCAGTGTCCATGGTACAATGATTTCGTTAAAATGTCCAGCAATAGTTGGGACTTGCACCAATTTATAATAAGAAGTTCCCACGCGGATGTATGTTGTGTCTTTCATAATCCTGATTTTTTGTTCTGCAGCAGTTGCTCATTGAACTGTCTTTCTAAAAATTCATCGGATAGATTAGGTGTTCCCAAAAGCCAAGCATCAATATCTTCTTTGTTGAAGAACAATTGACGGATATGCTTGTTATTTCCTGTCGGTATCAGCTTTAATTGGGAGAGTTTGTAGATTTTGCTCTTGGATAGCCCAGTGTATTTCACGAGGTCATCGATGTTAAATACTTTTTTAGTGTGAGAAAGCAGGCCTTTGATATCCTGCAATAAGTCCACCACATTTTCTTGCTCATTCATAATCTTTATATTTAAGAATTAATAATGAGTAAAAGGCCATTTACTACGATTGTACAGGACAAACATATGACGTTAAATACAGTAAAAACAATAGAGAAATAACGATTGCTTTAGAATTGCTCTAAGTTTTCTTTATAAAAATTGAAGAAGTATAACTATTGGGTGATACCTAATGCTTTAGAAATGTCCTTTCGCACATCATCATACTTACCGTCATGGGTGTTGGAACACCATTTTGAATAACTTGAAGGAAGCGTGCTTGGATTTATTTCAGCATCTTGAAACGTAAATCTTTCGGAGATGAGCATATTCAACGACTCCTTGGGTTTCGTATCCATCCTAAAGATTCCGCCACGAATTATCAAATCCAAAAAAGTAAATAAAAATCGGATGTTTCCTGTTTGTTTGTTCTTTGGGGTTTCCCTGATTACAATTTTTTGTTCTGTAGGTAGTCCATTCACCAGTCTAAGAAGGTTTTCAACATCATGACTGTCAAAACCAAAAAAAACGGTATCGATTTTTGATATAGACAATTGCAAAAAAGAAAAGCCTTGAATATTGCTTTTGAACAATACCTCAGATTTGAACCAAGTAATAACTAGTAATATTGACAAACTAAACAATAGTGTAACAAAAAGATAGCTTGCTATAATTTGTATTATAGAATAAGTCACGGTAGAGATTAAAAAATAAAGTGTTAATGGTATTATGCAAAATAATATCAAAACGACAATGGAAAGTCTGTTTGTTGTTAACGAGGAATGCCTAAGCCAAAGAAGTTTCAAATCCTTTCTGCTTTTATATAGCCGACTTGCCAATATTTCACCTAATCGTTCCATATTATAAAGATAAGAATAAATGAAAGCAAAAGTAAGAGCAATTGTTGTACAGATGTTGTACTGGTGTAAAAAAAGAAAACCTTTCAATCTCTTGAAAGGCTTGTCTTTGTTGACGTGGTCCCACCTGGGCTCGAACCAGGGACCACCTGATTATGAGTCAGGTGCTCTAACCAACTGAGCTATAGGACCCAATTTGGCTGCGAATTTAATACTAATTTTAAAACTCTACAAGAAATTTATTCTTTTAAAATAATTTCCTGACACAGCTCAATCAACACGCCATTGGTGGCTTTTGGGTGTAAAAAAACAACCAGCTTATTATCAGCGCCTTTTTTAGGTTTTTCATTTAAAACAATAAAGCCTTCAAGCGTCAATCGTTTTACTTCGGCTTCTATATCATCTACTTCAAAAGCAATATGGTGGATGCCTTCCCCTTTTTTTTCTATGAATTTTGAAATGGGGCTATCGGCAGTGGTGGCTTCCAACAGTTCAATTTTATTGGTTCCCACTTTAAAAAATGAGGTGTTCACGCCTTCACTTTCCACAGCTTCTATTTTATAGGCAGGTTCTCCAAAAAGTTTAGAAAACAGGGCATTGGAAGTTTTCAGGTTTTTTACCGCAATTCCAATATGTTCGATTTTTTTCATATTTATTTTTCGTGAAAACGGAAATCTCTTTTTATTTTAAATTTAAAGGAAGATACAAATTTTGCAAATCAAAAGTAAGATTATCTTTAAATATCCTCTATTTTTGCAGTATGGAAGAAAGTCAAAGACAAAAAAAAATTGCCTCCGTATTACAACGTGATTTAGTGGACGTATTGCAAAATGCTGCGACACAAGGCGGTATGAAGGGCATCATCATTTCTGTTTCAAAAGTAAAAGTAACGGTCGACCTATCAGTCGCCACCGTATATTTAAGCATTTTTCCTAATGATAAAGGCAAGGAATTGCTGGAAGGCATCAAATCAAACGCGCCTTTAATCAAACACGAAATTGCCCAACGTACCAAACATCAATTAAGGCGCATGCCTAAACTGACCTTTTTTATTGATGATTCTTTGGAATACATGGACCAGATTGAGCAGTCATTAAAAGGAAAAGAGAACCCCATAAAAGACCCTAGCATTTTAGATAAACGCAAAAAATCTTAATAAGTCCCATTAACTCCTGTTCTTTTTTAATGGTTATAACATCAACATATTATAGTTTATGAATGTGTCACTGTACATAGCCAAACGGTATTTGCTCTCAAAAAGCAGTAACAACGCCATAAATTTTATAACCATCATTGCCGCTATTGGCGTGATTTTAGGTGCCGCCTCCCTATTTATTGTGCTATCCGGTTTTGCAGGGTTAAAAGATTTCACACTTCAGTTTTCAAGCATTGTGGATCCCGATTTAAAGGCAGAAGCCGCCATTGGGAAGTCGTTTATTTTAACGGATGACGATACGGCAAAGTTCAAGGATTTAAAAGACATTGCCCTCTATTCAAAAATTATTGAGGAACGCGTTATTATTGCCCTGGATGATAAAAATGATATTGTGACCTTAAAAGGGGTTGATGAATCTTTTGAAAGTGTGAACGACATGAATTCTGTGATTGTTCAAGGTAGCTGGCTCACCCAGGACGCCAATCAGGTGGTTGTGGGTTGGGGTGTTTCAAGCAATTTGTCCCTTGGTGTTTTAGATTATTCAAAAGCCGTGACTTTATATGTTCCGAAACCGGGAAAAGGGCAAATTACCTTAACAAATAACCCCTATAACACCATTAAAGCCGTAAATGTGGGCGTGTTTGATATTAATGAAAAACTTAATGACACCTATGTATTTACATCCATTGATATGGCCCGAAATCTTTTAAATTATACCCCGCAACAAGTGACCGGTATAGAATTCCGACTGGTTGATGGCGCTGACAGGGATTTAGTAAAATCAGAAATTCAGGAAATATTAGGTGACCGCGTGGTAATAAAAAACAGGGAACAACTGAATGATGCACTCTATAAAATGTTAAACACCGAGAATCTGGCTGTGTATTTAATATTCACACTGGTACTCATCATTGCCTTATTTAATGTGATTGGGTCCATCATCATGATGATTCTTGACAAAAAGAAAACCTTAAACACCTTATTTAACCTGGGTGCCACCCTAAAAGATATACGCCGAATCTTCTTTTTGCAAGGCAGCTTAATGACCGTTGTTGGTGGCATTATAGGGTTACTAATAGGCTTGCTGGTTATTGTGTTGCAAGCAAAATTTGCATTGGTCATGATTACCTCCTCGTTAGCATATCCTGTTACCTTAAAGTTTGAAAATTTCCTGATTGTGTTTGTAACCATTTCTGTTTTAGGGGTTATGGCATCAAAAATTGCTTCCGTTAGAATTACAAAAACCTTGGTGGAAGCGCATTGATTTGGGCAAGTTGCCATAAAAATTACTAAAATCCATCCGTCATCCTATGTTTGTAAAAGCATAGAATTTACAATTATTACTTTTAGATAAATAATTTTAGTACATGACAAAAATATAATTCATTGATTTTCAATAAATTAAGTGTTAAAAAATTAGATTAAAGCATTGATTTTCAGTATATTAGATGAATAATTCGACTTGTTTTTCTAATGAAGAAAACCAATGCTGTCACTAAAAATAGTGAATTAACTTTAGTTCTCAACACACATTTTAAAGGTTCTCTAAATTTAGCTAGAGTAAAACTCATTTCACACGTTATTATCGCTTTGTGTAAAGTGCAAACTGTTAGCTTTGAGAAATTAGCCAACGCTTTTGATACCAAAGCGTGTGCAGATTCATCACTTAGACGTATTCAGCGTTTTATAGCAAACTATAGCCTGAATAGTGATATAGTTGCACGTTTGGTTTTTAACCTTCTGCCTAAGCAAGAGCGTTTTATACTAAGCATAGATAGAACCAATTGGAAATTTGGACAAGCCAATATTAACATATTCATGTTAGGTATTGCATATAAAGGTGTTGCTTTTCCTTTATTGTTTACTATGCTTGATAAACGAGGTAACTCAAATTGTCAGGAGCGTATAGATTTGGTCAATAGATTTATCAAACTATTTGGGAAACAAGGTATTGAATCTATTGTTGCAGACAGAGAATTTGTAGGTGGCAAATGGTTGGCATTTCTTAATGAGAATAGACTTAGATATTACATTCGCATTCGTAATAACTTTAAAGTGTTTTTACCGCATAAAAACAAAGAGATAAGGGCTGCTCATTTGTTTAATAGATTTAAAATTAATGAGTTTGTATATTATCCTAAAATTGTATGTGTTAACGGTCAACTTTGCTATCTCTCTGGATGTAAACTTAATAACAGAAACGGGAAACAGGATTTTTTAATTATTGTATCCTTTAACAAACCTGAGAAAGCGCAACACCAATATAAACAGCGTTGGCAAATAGAAATGTGTTTTAAAGCTATGAAATCTAGTGGGTTTGATATTGAAAAAACGCATTTACAAGATATTAAACGTATAGAAAAACTGATTCTATTGGTAATAATAGCTTTTGTTTGGTGTTATAAAGTTGGAATATATTTACATCTATTGTATCCCATACCAATCAAAAAACATGGAAGAAAAGCTAAAAGTATTTTTAAATATGGCCTATCCTTTGTCGCTAACTATCTAGTGTCTGGTCGTAAACCCTCAAGTTGTTGATTATTAATTTAATAACTTATTT
>CAXBJF010000045.1:0-27251 GCA_963976005.1 uncultured Flavobacteriales bacterium
TTTCCCTTACTGGATTTGACTTAGTTTTTAATCAGTAAACTTGCGGATTTAAGGTCATATTAAAAATTCATAAATTATCGTATTTTTGGGGCACAATTTAAATAGTAGATGTTAGAGAAATTACAAATAGTAAAGCAACGTTTTGACGAGATAGGCGATTTAATTATTCAGCCCGATGTGATGACGGATCAAAAGCGGTACATTGCTTTAACCAAGGAGTATAAGGACCTTAAGATTCTTGTTGAAAAACGGGAAGAGTATAAAAGTCTGTTAGATAATATTTCTGAAGCTGAAGATATTATTTCTGAGGGAGGTGATCCTGAAATGGTGGACATGGCAAAAATGCAATATGAAGAGGCCAAAACAAGATTGCCAGTGCTTGAAGATGAGATTAAATTCTTGTTAATTCCAAAAGAACCAGAAGATTCTAAAAATGCTGTGGTTGAGTTAAGAGCTGGAACTGGTGGTGATGAAGCCAGTATATTTGCTGGTGATTTATTCAGAATGTATACAAAATATTGCGAAAATAGAGGGTGGAAAGTTGATGTGGTAGATTTTAGTGAAGGCACTAACGGTGGTTTTAAAGAAATCCAATTTGAAGTAACCGGTGAAGATGTATATGGAACTTTAAAATTTGAAGCTGGAGTGCATCGTGTACAACGTGTACCGCAAACAGAAACACAAGGTAGGATTCATACAAGCGCTGCAACAGTCATGGTTTTTCCAGAGGCAGAAGAATTTGATGTGGAAGTCAATCCTAAAGATGTACGAATAGATTTTTTCTGTTCATCGGGCCCAGGTGGACAATCTGTAAATACTACCTATTCTGCAGTAAGGTTAACTCATATTCCAACAGGTTTAGTAGCTCAGTGTCAGGATCAGAAGTCACAACATAAAAACAAAGAAAAAGCCTTTAAGGTATTAAGATCCAGGTTATATGACATGGAATTGGCTAAGAAAAATGCCGAGGATTCTGAAAAACGCGGATCTATGGTAACATCAGGAGATAGAAGTGCCAAAATAAGAACCTATAATTACCCTCAAGGACGCGTGACGGATCACAGAATAGGACTAACGCTTTATGATTTATCAAATATTGTAAACGGTGATATTCAAAGAATTATAGACGAATTACAATTAGCAGATAACACTGAAAAGCTAAAGGCCAATACCGATTTAATTTAAAATAAACCCTCTTTTTTATTGGGTTTTTAATATATGACCACCAAACAACTCATAGAACAAATACACAGGAAAAAATCTTTTCTTTGCATTGGATTGGATGTGGATTTAAATAAAATCCCTGAGTTTTTATTAAAAGAGGAAGACCCTATTTTTAAATTTAATAAAGCCATTATAGACGCAACTCATCATTTATGTGTAGCCTATAAACCAAATACGGCATTTTATGAGGCCTATGGCTTAAAGGGCTGGAAAGCTTTAGAAAAAACGATACATTATTTAAACGCATCGTATCCGGAAATTTTCACCATTGCTGATGCCAAACGGGGTGATATAGGAAATACAAGCAGCAGGTATGCCAAGGCTTTTTTTGAAGATTTAGCTTTTGACAGTATGACCGTGGCGCCTTATATGGGTAAAGATTCTGTTGAACCTTTTTTAGCCTTTGAAAATAAACATACCATCCTTTTAGCCTTAACATCCAATGAAGGTGCTTTTGATTTTCAAACTAAAAAAATCGATGGGAAAGAGTTATATAAACAGGTTCTGGAAACTTCTAAATCTTGGAAGAACTCAGAAAACCTAATGTATGTCATTGGTGCTACCAAAGCAGAATATTTGAAAGAAATAAGACAAATTATTCCGAATAGTTTTTTGTTAGTTCCAGGAGTTGGTGCCCAAGGGGGTAATTTACAGGACTTCTGTAAATATGGATTAAATAAGCAAATAGGTTTGTTGGTCAATTCTTCCAGAGGAATAATTTATGCATCAAAAAACAAGGGTTTTGCTAAAGCAGCTGCACTCAAAGCTTTCGAAGTTCAACAGGAAATGGAGGAAATTTTAAATCAGTTATAATAATTCTTCGTTCTGATTCTCATCATTTGATTTTTCAATAACTTCTGTTGAAAAATTTATTTCATTGTTAGATTCAAATTCTGTTTCAACACATGGTATAATTTTTCCAACTTTACAATAATGCGGACTCATATCTTCTTTTATATAAAATACGTGAACCGAGATAAAATAGATGTAAAATAGAAGTTAAACAATTATTAAAATTATACTGTCACCGGTGCTTGCTCTCTGGCAAGATATTTTAACCTGTTGAGTTTGTTGAGAAGTTTTAAAGCTTTATATTCAAAAAAATCACTTAAAGCACTATCGGTTTGACGCATATTATATGCCTGCTCAATAAGCTGTTTATATTGTTTATTAATTTTAGCCTGATTGGCTTTTATAATGTCAATTCTATTCATTGAGTCATTGATTAACAGACTCTTAAATATACATTATTTATTGATAACTAAGATATAATTGATATGTTTTTTAAAGTATTTGCCTAAAAAGTTAAAATCGTGTTAGTCTTGCAAAGCAAAAACCTTCCTCAATAAATCGGTTGTTCTAGATGAAAAATTAGTACGTATTTCTTTTTCTTCAACAGCAATCATGGTATACACACCTTTTAAAGCTTCATTGGTTACATAATCAGTTAAATCAGGGTTCACATTGGTTGTAAATGGAATGGCATTATATCTATTTATTAAATTGCTCCAAATTTGATCTGCCCCAACCTTACTAAATGAATTTTTAATAACCGGATTAAATTTAGCATATAAAGCCGTTTGTGTTTTACTGGTTAAATACTGCGTTGCCGCTGTGCTACCGCCAAGTAAAATATTTTTTGCATCGGCAAACGTAATACCTTTTACGGCATCAACAAATATAGGAGTTGCTTCTTTAACCGCATCTTCCGCAGCTCTATTAAGTGCTTTTAAACCTTCATCTGCTAATTTGCTTAAACCAATATCTCTTAAACCTTTATCTACTTTTTGTAATTCTTCAGGCAATAAAATTTTAACTAAGTCATTTTTATAAAAACCATCTGTCTGGGTTAGTTTGCTAACTTGTTTATCTATACCAAAATCTAAGGCCTGTCTTAAACCAGAAGCTATTTCGGCATTTCCAATTGTACCTTGAGGTAATTGGTTCACTACTTGCTGTAATTCTGCGCAAGACATGACATTTAAAATCAATATTAAGGCTAAAAATTTACGAATCATATTTCTTATTTTTAAAACGGTTTATAAGTTGAAGAATTTAAGAAAAAATAACGGTTTTGTTATTATATACCATGACTTTTCTGTTAGTGTGTAATTTAATAGCATTAGCCAACACAATTTTTTCTAAATCACGTCCTTTCGCAATTAAATCTTCAATGGAATGGGTATGTGAAACACGGGCTACATCTTGTTCTATAATAGGGCCGGCATCAAGTTCTTCAGTGACATAATGACTTGTGGCGCCAATAATTTTAACACCTCTTTTATAAGCTGAATGATAGGGTTTTGCACCGACAAATGCAGGTAAAAATGAATGATGTATGTTGATTATTTTATTGGGGTATTTACTAATTAAGGCACTTGAGATTATTTGCATATACCTTGCGAGAACAATAAAATCAATTTGATGAGATTCTAACAGTTGTAAGTGTTTTTGTTCTGCGTCTAGTTTCGTGTCTTTGGTAACCGGAACATGAAAAAATGGAATTTTAAAACTATCGGCAATGGGTTTTAAATCTAAATGATTACTTGCAATGAAGGGAATTTCTAAAAACATTTCACCAGAATTGTAGCGACCTAAAATATCGTATAAACAATGATCATATTTTGAAACAAACAACGCCATTTTAGGTTTTCTGTTTGAAGAATACATGCGCCATTTAATCTTAAACTTGTCAACCAAGGTATTTTTAAATAAGTCTTTAAAAGTTTCAATAGAAAATGTTTTCGATTCAAACTCACTTTCTAAACGCATAAAAAAAATATCCTGCTCTCTGTCAACATGCTGATCTATATAAACAATATTCCCTTTGTTATTTGCAATAAAATTTGTGACAGAAGCAATGATATTAGGTTGGTCCTGACAGTGCATTAACAAAGTGATTTTATTCATCATATTCAATTTCAAGTAAAGGTCAAAATTAACTAAAATAATTATCGAATTTATAAATGAAATGGTTTTAGATTATTACAGATAAATGGCATATTTTTTTGAATATTCCGTAAATTGCAGGGCAAAAAATAGATATTTTTAATAAATGAAACAAATAGCACCTTATAAACCAAAGTATAAAATTAGAATTGTAACGGCAGCTTCACTTTTTGATGGGCATGATGCATCTATAAATATTATGCGCCGAATCATTCAATCTACTGGCGTTGAGGTCATTCATTTGGGTCATGACAGAAGCGTTGAAGAAGTAGTGAATACTGCTATACAGGAAGATGTTAATGCTATTTGTTTGACATCGTATCAAGGTGGTCATAATGAGTACTTTAAGTATATGTTTGATTTATTAAAAGAAAAAGGTGCTGAACATATCAAAATATTTGGCGGCGGCGGCGGCGTTATTTTGCCTTCCGAAATAAAAGATTTAATGAAATATGGTATTGCTCGTATTTATTCGCCTGATGATGGACGAGAAATGGGTTTACAGGGAATGATTAATGATTTAGTAAAAAAATCCGATTTTGCAAGCCCATCCTTAATCCTTCCCAAAGGGAAGGAAATTAAGCAGAGCCTAAAAGATAAAGATGTAAATACGATTGCCCGATTAATTTCTTTTGCTGAAAATAATCATGAAAAATTTGAAGAAAGCTTTTCTCCTTTGGAGAAAACGGGAAAAGAGGCTTCTGTATTAGGGATTACAGGAACTGGAGGAGCCGGAAAATCGTCATTAGTGGATGAATTGGTGCGCAGGTTTTTAGTTGATTTTCCTAAAAAAACAGTCGGAATAATTTCTGTGGATCCTTCAAAAAGGAAAACGGGTGGTGCTTTGTTAGGTGATAGAATCCGCATGAATGCTATTAATAATTCGCGTGTTTATATGCGAAGTTTGGCAACACGCCAATCCAATTTAGCGCTTTCAAAATATGTGCATGAAGCTATTGAAGTTTTAAAAGCGGCAGAGTATGATTTAATAATTCTAGAAACATCAGGTATTGGTCAGTCAGATACTGAAATTATTGAGCATAGTGATGTATCATTATACGTGATGACTCCAGAATTTGGCGCTGCTACTCAGTTGGAAAAAATTGACATGCTTGATTTTGCCGATTTGGTTGCCATTAATAAATTCGATAAAAGAGGTTCGCTTGATGCGTTGCGTGATGTGAAAAAGCAATACATGCGTAACCATAATCTTTGGGACATACCTCAAGATGATTTACCGATTTTTGGAACGATTGCTTCGCAATTTAATGACCCTGGAATGAATACGCTTTACAAGGCCGTCATGGATAAGTTAGTTGAAAAAACGTCAGCAAATTTAAAGTCCACTTTTGCAATTTCCGAAGAAATGAGCGAGAAGATTTTTATAATTCCTCCTGCTAGAACCCGTTATTTATCTGAAATTTCTGAAAATAATCGTGCTTATGATAAAAAAGGGAATGAACAAGTTGAAGTAGCTCAAAAGCTTTACGGAATTTATAAGACTTTAGAATCGGTACTAAACGTCATTGCGAGTAAAGCGAAGCAATCTCTTTTGGGTAAGCATGGATTAAATAGCGAAGAGATACTGAAACTAGTTAACGATAACAATAAAGACTTTGTAAAGCTTCTTATTTCAGAGTTTGATAGAGTAAAACTGAATCTCAATCCTTACAATTGGGAAGTTATTACAAGTTGGGATGAAAAGGTAAATAAATATAAAAATCCAATCTATTCCTTTAAAGTTCGTGGTAAAGAAATAAAGATCGACACACATACAGAATCACTTTCCCATACACAAATTGCTAAAGTAGCTTTACCAAAGTATCAGGCTTGGGGCGATATTTTACACTGGATTTTACAGGAAAATGTCCCTGGAGAATTCCCTTTTACGGCTGGATTATATCCTTTTAAGCGCATTGGTGAAGACCCTGCTCGCATGTTTGCCGGTGAAGGTGGACCAGAACGTACCAACAGACGTTTTCATTATGTAAGTGCTGGTTTGCCGGCCAAACGCTTGTCTACTGCATTTGATAGTGTCACGCTTTATGGAAATGACCCGGATTTAAGGCCGGATATTTATGGAAAAATTGGAAATGCAGGCGTTTCCATTTGTTGTTTAGATGATGCTAAGAAATTATATTCCGGGTTTAATTTAGCACATGAAATGACTTCTGTAAGTATGACAATTAATGGTCCTGCACCTATGTTGTTAGGCTTTTTTATGAATGCTGCTATTGATCAGCAGTGCGAAATTTATATCAAAAAAAACGGCCTTGAAAAAGAAGTAGAAGCAAAAATCACTAATATATATAAAGATAAAGTTCGTCCATTATATAACGGCGATTTACCAGAAGGTAATAATGGTTTAGGATTGATGTTGTTAGGGGTAACTGGTGATCTGGTTTTACCAAAGGAAGTTTATGAAGATATTAAAACTAAAACAATGTCTCAGGTTAGAGGAACGGTTCAGGCAGATATTTTAAAAGAAGACCAAGCACAAAACACTTGTATTTTTTCAACAGAATTTGCGCTGCGGTTAATGGGAGATGTTCAGGAATATTTTATTGAAAACAAGGTTCGTAATTTTTATTCGGTCTCTATTTCCGGGTATCATATTGCAGAAGCGGGAGCCAACCCAATTACACAATTGGCATTAACCTTGTCTAATGGTTTCACTTATGTGGAATACTATTTAAGCCGGGGCATGGATATCAATAAATTCGGTCCAAATTTATCTTTCTTTTTTTCAAATGGTATTGATCCTGAATATGCTGTGATTGGTCGTGTGGCCAGAAAAATATGGTCAAAAGCTATGAAATATAAATATGGAGCAGATGAGAGATCTCAAATGTTGAAGTATCACATTCAAACATCTGGCAGAAGTTTACACGCACAGGAAATTGATTTCAATGACATTCGCACCACACTACAAGCCTTGTATGCTATTTATGATAATTGTAATTCCTTACATACCAATGCTTATGATGAGGCTATTACAACACCAACTGAAGAATCTGTACGCAGAGCCATGGCCATTCAATTGATCATTAATAAAGAATTGGGCTTGGCAAAAAATGAAAACCCTATTCAAGGTGCTTTCATTATTGAAGAATTGACTGATTTGGTTGAAGAAGCAGTGTTGCTTGAATTTGATAGAATTACAGAACGAGGTGGCGTTCTCGGAGCAATGGAAACCATGTACCAACGCAGTAAAATTCAAGAAGAGAGCTTATATTATGAAACTTTGAAACATAATGGAGAGTTTCCAATTATTGGGGTAAATACATTTTTAAGTAGTAAAGGGTCACCAACTATATTACCAAAAGAAGTGATACGAGCTACTGATGATGAAAAACAGTTCCAAATTACAACCTTGCATAATTTACATAAAGCTAATAGTACGGAAAGCATTTTAATTGATTTACAGAAAACGGCCATTCACAATCAAAATATCTTTGAAGCTTTAATGGAAGTTTGTAAAGTTTGCTCTTTAGGGCAAATAACCAATGCGTTGTTTGAAGTAGGAGGACAGTATAGACGGAATATGTAAGCTGTTACCATTAAAAAAAATGACTGACTGGTTATCTTGATCTTACTCACAAGGCTTTCATGATAAATTTTGTTTAAATTTTTCTCAATCAGAAAGGTATGCAAGTTTTTTATCTCGTAATTTTTAATAAATCCATATAAAAAATACTACATATTTCTAAAAAACCTACATTTTTTGTCTTAATTATTTCATGTTAAAATAACCGTAATGAGTCTTTTTCATCGCATTTTTTTGCAAATTAAAACACGTAAAAGTTTTATTTAAACGATTGAACTAATTTTTTTTCCGCATAATAAATTCAAATGTAATTTCACAGTGTTTAAGTTTATTATTGAACAAATTATTACCCAAATAATTAAATCTTAACTTATGGAATCTACACTTAATTACAGTTTTAAAAGACAGTCAAAAAATTATTTAGATTGGTTAATTTACATTATTAAATCTGAAAAATATTACGAAGTTGAAACGAATGCCTATTCAATTGGAGAAATGGAATTTGATTCATAATTTTCTTTAATAGTGAATTTCAACGCAACCATCTTAAATTTAAGGCATCTTTAAATAAACCTTAAATTTGATTCGTGAAAAACACAGTTATCTTAGTACTCATTTTATTGATTGTTAGTACTTGTACAAACAATGATAAAGATGATTATGGCAATAATGGTTTACTAGGTAAATGGAGATTGATAGAGCAACTAATTGATCCTGGTGATGGCAGCGGTATGTTTATGCCAATTTCCAGTGAGAGAACCTTAGAGTTTTTTAATGATGACACCGTGGTTGTTAATGGTGATTTATGTTTTATGGCTTCGGAAGTAGGAAAACAGAGTTCCGGGATTTTTTCAACCTTAGTTAATAATGATTATTACGATGGTGAAATTTTACCTATTAGATGTGATAATACTGAAACAAAAGTATATTATAAAACAGAAGGGGTCAACCTTATTTTATGGTTTCAATGTATTGAAGGTTGCGGCCAGAAATTTATTAAAGTAAATTAAAAAAACTTATAAAGTAAGCATCCAAGTATGTTGAAGCCTTCTGAATTTTTTTAATTCACTTCTTAATATTGGTAAAAAGTCTTTTCCATTACTATTAGAACGTTCCAATCGAAAAGAGTTTTTGTATAGAAGGTTGGTAAGACGTTGTACAGAAGCTATGTGTTTTTCCTTTTTATCAGAATAGCGCTCTAATTCCGCATTTAATATTTCAGGTCCTAAAGACACAGATTGCTGAATGATATCTCCAGAAAAATAGATGTCTGAGTTTTCACTCCCATCAGATCTTAAAGCAGATAAATCATATTGAAGGCATGAAGAGATACTTCGTGAAAGTATATAGATTTCCATGGCCTTTTTATAAATAGGCAATTCTGAAAAATCTGATGAAATATTGTGTAACATCTTTTTATAAGCAATTTTATCAAAATTAGTCACAAGAATGCAATTTCCGCTATAGATATTAAAGTATTTATGTATATTTGATTTAATTATTAAGTTTTAATAGTTAAATTTATTTAAATGATATTAGATTCACTAAATTGGAAGATTTTAAAGTGTTTACAAGATAATGCCAGACAATCAAATGTTGCTATTGGGAAGATTGTAGGCATAAGTTCTCCCGCCGTTTCTGAGCGTATTAAAAAGATGGAAGACGCCGGTGTTATACAAGGTTATAAAACGTCAGTTTCACCCTTAGACGTTGGGTATCAGTTAAAAGCGCTTATTACCTTACGCGCATTTATGGGTATGTTAAAGCCTTTTTTAGAAAAGGTAAAAACGTATGATGAGGTATTAAATTGCTATAGAATCACCGGTAATGAAAATATAGTCATGGAAGTGGTTTTTAAAAACCAGAAACATTTAGAAACTTTTATTGACCAGCTTATTGTGTATGGGGAAACCAAGACACAAATTGTATTATCACATGTCGTGAAATATAATGAAGTAAAACCTTTTAAGTAAAACACTAAGAAACAGTTTATTGTTTAAAAAGCGTGAGGATATGGCAGATTTTTGATTTATTTAGGATTTTAAATGTATATAAAATAATTGTAATTTGTATTTTTGAAAACAATTTTTTTTAAATGAAGTTAGTAGCTAAATGCTTGATCCTTTTCGTTTTCTTATCCAGTTGTGATGGCGGAAAGCAACCCCTAAAGGGAGATACCCAATTTCAAAAAGGATTAAATGCCGTGTTTAAAGATGCGTCAACATCTCCATTGAAAGAAAAAGACAGAAAAGAATTTGATGCCTTGGAATTTTTTAAGTATGATTCTGCTTATGTTGTTGAAGCCTTGTTTACAAGAACAGAGCATGAAGTTCCTTTTAAGATGAAAACAAGTACAGATAGTCTTATTGAATATATTAAATATGGTGAATTGGAGTTTTCCCTTAAAAATGAAAGGTTTAAGTTGAATGCCTATCAAGATGAAAAATTAACAAAAGAGGATGGTTATGGGGATTACTTGTTTTTGCCATTTTCCGATGAGACCAATGGTCTTGAAAGTTATGGTGGTGGACGCTATTTAGATTTAAAAATTCCGAAAAGTGATACGGTTGTAATAGATTTTAATTCGGCCTTCAATCCGTATTGTGCCTATAATGAAAAATATTCCTGTCCAATTGTGCCAAGGGAAAATTATTTAAAAACCAGAATAGAAGCGGGTGTAAAAGCTTTTGGAAAGCATTGATAAGCGTTTTTTGATTTTGATTTTGATTCGTTTAACGTTTATATGGAAAGTTGCGTGTTTGTGTGCGAGGATTTTCCGAAGGAAAATCAGATGCAAGCAAACAAAGCAAAACTCACATTGGTTAAGCCAAAACCAGCAATTTTTTATATACTGTTAGCCACTGGCTTTTCCTTTCAGATATGTTTCAGGGGTCAAAATAGCTAATTCACTCTTTTTAAAATCCTTTAGATTTCTTGTTAAAATAATCTGTATTTGTCCATTTTCCATTGCTGAAAAATTTTGTAGTGCATCTTCAAAGTCTTTAAATTCAGAGTTTAGAGCATTTATTACAGCATTTTTATCCATTTTTACAATATCGATTATATTTAGAAGTTGTTTTATCTTCTCAACTATAATATTGTGTTCTGCTGTTTTTCGAAGCAAATAGTAAACATTGGAAATTATAACTGGGGTTGTGTATCCTTTTATTTCCTTTTCTGCACAAAGATTTAGAATTTCTGCAGAATATTCTGAGAATGGTTTTCGGTCAAAAAAGAAATCTAGTAGTACATCTGTATCGATTAGAACTTTATCCATTTACAAATATTTTTTTTCCAAGCGATTTTTAAGCTCTTTTTTATAATCCATATCTTTTGGCATCTTAAATGAACCTTTTAATGATTCTACTGCTGGATTAAGTTTTTTTATTCTATCTTTTCGTTCTTCTTTAGTAAGTATTTTCAAATAGTTTTCGATAATATCTGACAAACTGCGATTTTTTTCTTTCGCATAGTTCTTTGCTCTGTCAATTATTTCTCTTTCTATTGTTAATGTCAACTTTGTATTCATAATAATGAGTTTATGAGTTACTTTTTACAAAGTTATAAAATAATTTTTAAATACGTGCCAATATTTTTATTTTTACACGTGTATTCAGCTTGTGGCTAAGGACTTGATATGAAACCGTTTTAATGTTTTATATCTGATGTTAAACGAAGTTATAGTTTTTTTCTGATAAAGCCAAGTTCTTATTTCACCAAAAACATCCCCAAAAACACGGCTAAAAAACCAAGAACAAAAGTAGCAATGGTGTAAATAGCAAAACTTGTAAAATCTCCCGATTTTAAAAATACATGGTTTTCGTACGCAAAGGTTGAAAAGGTTGTAAAGCCACCACAGAATCCACTGGCCAAGAGCAATAATTGATTTTGGGTAATCGTATTATTTTTTAAAGCTAAACCCAATATTATTCCAATTAGTAAACTTCCTAAAATATTAGCGGTAAAAGTGCCATAAGGAATACCCGTTTCTGCATTGTTGAGGTATTTTCCAATAAGATAACGTAAAACACTACCAATGCCTCCCCCAAAAAAAACAAGTAATATATGCTTCATACTATTTAATGGCAATATAAATTTCGGTTATCCAATTGGCTGGATTTGAAGTTTTTGATGGGCCCATGATATATGTTTCAAGCATTGGGCCAGATTCTACCATTTCCAATTGATTTTGAGTGATATATTCCATAGTGGTATCCCAGGCTTCTTTTAAATTTATATAATCACCTTTAAGAGTTGTTTTAACGGCTTTAAATGGTTGAAGTTCACCAGTAAGAATATCGTTTTCAGTTGTTATGACCCTGGAAGTTGTTGGGACACAGCTTGAAAACATAACTGCATTATTTGCTTCATCCCATTTGTGATAAATTACAAATGGAGCTCCTGCCATAGTTATATTGTTTTTTTTGGCATAAGCTATAACTTTTGGGAGCATATTTTGCATGGTACTTGAAAGTTCATCTATTTTACTTGAGCTTGTGTTGTACAAGTAATAACCACCACTGTGGTCTGTTATACCATTAACATTTATGGTATATTTTTTCATATCAGCTACCACGATGCTATCTAATTTTTCCAAACTTCGCTCATAATGGGGGCCAATTTGTTTTTCCATGCCACCCATAATTACGGTGAACATTTTAAACATAAAGGGTAAATTTTTTCCCGAAATACTCCAAGTGACATCCGTTGAATTATCTTCATTGGATGTAAAAGTCCATAAAACTTCTGATTTTGGATAATCTGCAATTTGCATGTCTTCTTTGATAGAAGAATAAGGAGTTGCTTCAATGGTTTTCATAGTCCCTACGCCATCTTTATCTTCCCAAAAATAGGCGCCATTAACCCCTTTGGTCTGTTCAGGAAATGAAATTTTCATATCTGGATTTGCTTCAACCCATGACGACCAAGCTGCCCAATTTTTAAAATCGATAACATTGTCATAAATAACCGCTGCAGGAGCCTTTATTGTTCTGGTACGGCTTACTTCAAAAGTATTAGGTTGTACCGCAATATAAATGGCAAAACCAATAATTCCGATGAGTAATAAAAAGAGAATGTACTTAAATGCTTTCATGTGCTGCTTTTAATAAAAAAATTATAAATCAAAGGTAAACAAATAATTTCATTGATTAATAAATTCTTACCTTTGCAGCAATAAAAAAACATAATTAATAATTAAAAATGGATAATTTATGTTATTCAATAAATTTGATCATTAATTAGAGCTAAAATCAAATTAAAAACTATTTAAATTTACTTAATGAAACTAAAATTAATATTAGGATGGTCATTAATAGCTGTATTTATGCTATCCTGTGGACAAGAAAAATCTGATAAAAATTCAGAAATTGTAACGGTACAAAAAGACAGTATCGCCTTTAATTACAACGTAGAACAATTTGCAGACATTAAAGTTTTACGTTATCAAATTCCTGGTTGGGAAAATCTGACTCTTAAAGAACAAAAATTAGTATATTATCTTACTCAAGCAGGGTTAGCTGGAAGAGATATTGCCTGGGATCAAAATTATCGTTATAACCTTACCATTAGAAAAGCTTTACAGTCTATTTATGCCAATTATAATGGAGACAAATCATCAGAAGATTGGAAAGCTTTTGAGATTTATTTAAAGCGTGTTTGGTTTAGTAACGGGATTCATCACCATTATTCAAATGAAAAAATGAAACCAGATTTTTCAGCGGATTATTTAAAACAATTGTTAGCTGATACCAATACCAAATTAGAAGGAGAAGCCTTTGATGCCATATTTAATAATGTTGATAATAAAAAGGTAAATCAAGCCAAAGGTGTTGATAATGTATTACTTTCAGCAGTTAATTTTTATGGTCCTAATGTGACCAATAAGGATGTCATTAATTATTACAAAACAAAAAAATCACCAGATCCAACAAAGCCTTTGTCCTTTGGATTGAATTCTCAATTAGTAAAAGAAAATGGTGTCATCAAAGAGCGTGTTTATAAGTCTGGCGGATTATATGGTACAGCTATTGATCAAATTATTAAATGGCTGGAATTAGCAAAAGGTGTGGCAGAAAATGAGGCTCAAGGAAATGCATTAGGATTATTGATTGACTATTATAAAACTGGCGATTTACAAACGTGGGACGATTATAATGTTGCATGGAGTAAAGCCACCGAAGGCAATATTGATTATATCAATGGCTTTGTTGAAGTATATAACGATCCATTAGGATATAGAGGATCTTATGAAACCATTGTTCAAATTAATGATTTTGACATGTCTCAAAAAATGAAAGTGGTATCAGATAATGCACAGTGGTTTGAAGATAATTCAACGTTGATGGAAGCGCATAAAAAGAAAAATGTGGTTGGAGTTTCCTATAAGGTAGTTAATGTGGCAGGTGAATCAGGTGACGCTTCACCTAGTACACCAATTGGTGTTAATTTACCAAATGCCAATTGGATAAGAGCAGCTATTGGAAGCAAGTCTGTTTCATTAGGAAATATTACGGAGGCTTATAATAAGGCTGCCAGTTCTGGCAGATTAAAAGAATTTGTAAATGATGAAGAAGAACTTCAATTGGAAGAAAAATACGGGCAATTAGCCGATAAGTTACATACCGCTTTACATGAAGTTATTGGACATGCATCAGGACAGATAAACCCTGGAGTAGGAACGGTAAACGAAACACTTAAAAATTACAGGTCAACACTGGAAGAAGGTCGTGCAGATTTAGTAGCACTTTATTATTTGTATAATCCTAAACTTCAAGAACTTGGTTTGGTTGACGATTGGAAAAAAATTGGTATGGCGGCCTATGATGGTTATATTAGAAACGGACTTTTAACGCAATTAATAAGATTGAATTTAGGTGATGATGTTGAAGAAGCTCATATGCGAAACAGACAATGGATATCAGCTTGGGTATATGAAAAAGGGAAGTCTGATAATGTGATAGAGAAAATCACTCGAGACGGGAAAACTTTTTATAATATCAATGATTATGAAAAGTTGCATACACTTTTCGGGCAATTATTACGCGAAACACAACGTATAAAATCTGAAGGAGATTATAAAGCTGTTGAAGCTTTGGTTGAAACTTATGGTGTAAAAGTGGACCAAAAACTTCACGCTGAAGTTTTAGAACGAAATAAACAATTTACGTCTGCACCTTATTCCGGCTTTGTAAACCCTGTTTTAGTTGCTGAAACTAATGCTGCCGGAGAAATTATTGCGGTAAAAGTAACCCAACCAGAAACTTTTGCTGGACAAATGTTGGATTATAGTGAAAATTATAATTTTCTTCCTGAAATAAATTAAAGAATCAATAACTTATTGTAAAAAAACAGAACCTTTTAAGGTTCTGTTTTTTTATTTACACTAAAAGCTAAAAGAATAATATTAATAAGAATAAGGACAGCTATGGTAATAAGAATATTCATGTTTAATGTATTAGTTATTTATTAGATACACAATTACTGAATTGGTTGCGTCATATGTTATAAACTAATTATATAACAGAATACTTTTAATTTTTCCTACCAAAAAAAAGCTTTATTTTTTAATATAAAATATTAATACGCCGGCTAAAATGTTAAAATTCAATTTATTATCTAAGTTATAGGTTAAAACTCTGCTCCCGATAGCTATCGGAAGAGGAACGAGCGGCGAGAAATCTTATAATAATGAGATTCCTCTTCGATTGCTCCGCAATGTACTTTCAATCAAAATATATTTTGATTTCAGTAACATTCGGAATGACAAGTTAACTTTAAAAAGAATTTCATTCTTTTGTTTTAAAACTATGGATTTGAAATCCATAGTGGTTTATTTAAACAAGTATTTAATAGCAGAAATAAATAAGATAAATGCAATGAATGCAAGAAGGACCCATATAGATCCCGAATAAAAGCGTTTATGAAGTTTAAAATCTTTTCGGTAAGCATAGGCAATGACTATGGAGAAAACGATTGCAAAAATAACTCCAAAAATGATTTGACCTTTACTGAACATATGGTTATTTTTATGCAAATTTAATTAAAAATATAGGGAAATCATGAAAAATAAAATTGAAGCCGTCAAAGCATTTCACACCGCATTTAAATTAGGTCACCGTGAAACCCCAAAAGCAGATTTAGGTAGCAGTAAAAATTTATTGCGTTTCAATTTGATGAAAGAAGAAAATGAAGAATATTTTGAAGCTGCAAATAACAATGATTTAATTGAAGTGGCCGATGCTTTGGGTGATATGCTATACATTTTATGCGGAACAATCATTGAACATGGTATGCAGCATAAAATTGAAGAAGTTTTTGAAGAAATTCAACGCAGTAATATGAGTAAACTAGGTGAAGATGGGGAGCCCGTTTATAGAGAAGATGGAAAAGTACTAAAAGGGCCTAATTATTTTAAGCCTAATATTGAATCTATTTTAGGTAAATAAAAAGCGGCTATCCAAAAAGTTGTCATTGCGAGTCCCGATAGCTATCGGGAGAAGCAATCTGTAATTTGCAAGTTATTGATTTACAGATTACTTAAAAATAAAATTTTTCGTAATGACGATTAAGATATACTTTTCAGATAGCCACTTTTTCAAATTTTATGAAACTCAATTGATTTTTGCTTTTTTAGAAAAATATCGAAAACCACAAAAAGGAGATTAAACTTTATATCTCCAACCAAACGGGTCTTTACTTTTGTTGGTTTGAATATCAGTAATTTTTTTCTTTAAAGAACTGGCATAACTGTTTTCTAATTTCGGTAAATCAAAATCTTCTCCATGATATCCAAAACCGGAAATTGGAGAAATAACGGCGGCAGTACCAGCTCCGAACATTTCTTTAAGTGTACCATTTTTAGCTGCATTTACCACCTCATGAACGGTAATTTTTCTAACATCAACGGCAATGCCTTCAGCTTTTGCTAATTCAATAATACTTTTACGTGTAATACCATCTAAAATACGGTCACTTGTTGGACCTGTTATTAAAGTATCATTAATTCTGATAAAAATATTCATGGCACCAGCTTCCTCAATATATTCATGCGTATTGTCATCAGTCCAAATAACCTGGTTATACCCTTTTTCAATGGCTAATTGTGTTGGGTAGAACTGTCCAGCATAATTTCCGCCGGCTTTAGCAAAACCAACACCACCATTTGCAGAACGTGAATAAGTTTCTTCAATTAAAACCTTCACCTTTCCAGCGAAATAAGACCCAGAAGGGGCACATGCAATGATGAATTTATATTCGTCAGATGGTGAGGCGTGAAACCCATTTCCAGAGGCAAAAATAAAGGGTCTGATATATAAAGAGCTGCCTTCAGATTTTGGAATCCAATCGCTTTCCAGTTTTAATAAAGTTTTTAAGCCATCCATAAAATAATGTTCTGGCAATTCAGGAATGGCTAATCGTTTTGATGATATATTTAATCGCTTCCAATTGTCTAAAGGCCTGAATAAAAAGATATCCTCATTAGCATCTTTGTAGGCTTTCATGCCTTCAAAAACCGATTGACCATAATGAAAAATTTTAGCAGCTGGATCTAAAGTAATAGGTTGATAAGGCATTATTTTTGGAGCTTGCCATTTACCATTTTTATAATCACAGACTAACATGTGGTCTGAAAAGGTTTTACCAAAACTTAAATGCTCAAAATCTACATCATGAATTTTTGTGGTTTTTGCTTTTATTATTTCTATATCGCTCACTGCTGTATTCATTTGTTTATTATTTTGAAGAAGTTACATTTTGTAAAGTGTAAATCTTATTTGAGACAAATTTACACAAATTAGAGTTTATAAAAAAAGGATAGTTTATCAAAAATAAGTATCTTTAAAAATGTAATATTCCCTTTTAAATCATTGTAATTCAGGGTGGTTTTTGGGATAAAAACGGATAGTAAATTAAATTTGGAAAGAAAAATTGTTATTACGGCTGATGGTTCTTCAACTATTCACTTACCGGATTGGGATGAACAATACCATTCTAAACATGGCGCTATTCAAGAAGCAAACCATGTATTTATAAAACATGGTTTCAATCATTATTTATCACTTTATCCTGATGTAAAACATCCTATATCAATTTTAGAAATTGGCTTTGGAACCGGATTAAATGCTTTCATTACGCTTTTGGAAGCTGAAAAACGTCAAGTTGCTGTTGATTACACAGGCGTTGAGGGGTATCCAGTTGGAATGGATGAAATTAACCAATTAAATTATCCAACTACTTTAGAAGTTATTGATAAGGCACATATATTTAGACATTTACATGAATTAAGCTGGGAAAATAATCACATGATATCTTCCTTTTTTTGCTTAACAAAGCAGAAGAAATTTTTTTCTGAAATTGAAGAAATTAATACATTCAATATTATTTATTTTGATGCTTTTGGCGCTAGGGTTCAACCGGAACTTTGGACAGAAGCTATCTTCCAAAAAATGTATGATGTATTGCAACCAAACGGGATTTTAGTAACCTATGCAGCAAAAGGAAGTGTACGACGAGCCATGCAAACCGTTGGTTTTAAAGTTGAAAAATTACCAGGCCCTCCAGGAAAACGTGAAATGTTACGCGCGCGTAAAGAAGTGTAACATTCAACGAAGTTAAATGCTTAGAGCCACGAAAAGGTTCTGGGTATTAGGCGTTAGCCAAATGCTTAAGGGTGTTCCATAATTTACAGTCTCAGTCTGCCGTCTCAGTTTATAGGCTTAACTTTTAACATTTTCTTGCAAACAACCAAAAACCAACAACCAAAAACCAACAACCATTCTGTTAAACCTAACATAAACCTAATGAGCATGATCAATTGTTTTTGTAAATTTATTCAAAAAAGTAAATGCGTGTATTAATTACAGGAGCTACTGGATTAATTGGTAAACAAATTGTGAAAATTTGCCATAAAAAAGGAATACATGTTAGTTATTTAAGCACAAACAAAACAAAAATTTCTACTGATAAAAATTATCACGGATTTTATTGGAATCCAATAAGAAAAGAAATAGATATTGCCTGTTTTAATGATGTAGATGCGATTATCCATTTGGCAGGTGCAACTGTTTCAAAACGTTGGACATCAAGCTATAAAAAAGAGATTTTATCAAGTAGGTTAGAAACCACCCAACTTTTAGTGGATTCCTTAAAAACAATACCACATCAAGTAAAACATATAATTGCAGCGAGTGCCATTGGCATATATCCAGATTCATTGTCAAATTATTATGATGAAACAAATTCAGAAGGTGATGATACTTTTTTAAGTGATGTTGTTAAACAATGGGAAGCTGCGGTTGATGTTTTTTCGGAATTAAGTATTATCGTTTCAAAAATTAGAATTGGATTAGTATTATCTAATAAAGGCGGAGCATTACCTGAGCTGGTAAAACCAATAAAATTGGGGTTTGGAGCCGCATTTGGTTCTGGTGATTCATGGCAATCCTGGATTCATATAACGGATGTAGCTCGAATATTTATATTTGTGATTCAGCATCATTTAGGGGGTGTTTATAATGCTGTTGCCCCTAATCCGGTAACAAATCAAGAGCTTACTAAATTATCTGCTAAGGTTTTGGAGAAACCTTTATTTTTACCTAATATTCCAAAGCCATTAATGAATGTAATTTTAGGAGATATGCATAGCTTATTATTTTTAAGCCAGCGTGTAAGTTCAAAAAAAATTGAAGATTCCGGATTTCATTTTAAGTATCATCATTTGCAACCAGCATTGGAATCTCTTCTTAAATAATTTATGAATCAATTTTCCAATTTTTTAAATGAGATAAGTTCCAAAAGACTTTGTGTGCTTGATAAAACCATTCCAATTTCAAAATATATTCCTCTGGATTTATCATCTGGAAATACATTGCTACAAAAGGTTGATGTGTCTTCATCCTTTTCTTTAGAAAACTTTGTGAATGCTCATATTAAAAAACAAAATGGATTAGTAGCTTATGGAGGTTATAATGAATTGAGAGATATTTATAAACGAAGCCGTCATTTTAATTTAAACGATGTTAGCGAACGTAATATTCATATAGGGTTGGATTTGTGGCGTGAGGTTGATTCTCCTGTTTACGCACCTCTTAACGCAACCGTTCATAGCTTTAAAAATAACTTGAACTATGGTGATTATGGACCAACCATTATTTTAAAACATACAATTGATAATATTGAATTTTATACCCTGTATGGGCATTTAAGTTTAGCGTCTATTGAAAATTTAAAAATCAATCAGGTTTATAATCAGGGTGATCAAATTGGAACTTTAGGTGATGCTACTGTTAATGGCGATTATCCACCACATTTACATTTTCAAATTATAAAAAATATTCAAGATTATCAGGGTGATTACCCTGGTGTTAGTAGTAAAAAAGACCTAAATTTTTATCTTAAAAATTGCCCGGACCCAAATTTATTGTTGAAATTAAGGTTTTAAACAAATCAATTATAAAATGATAGTAGGGTTAACTAAAAAAACATTGATTTTTAGTTAGATGTTAAATGGAAATTCTATAACATAAATCAAAATTGCTGTAATTTTTGTGGTTCGTGCTTGTTGTACCTTGCAACTATATTAATTTAAAAACCATAGACTATGAAAAAAGCAATATTAATACTAGTAAGTTTCGCCATTTTTGCCGTGGTAAGCTGTAGGGATGAGAAATCAAAAACTGAAACGGTTATCATTGAAAAACAAGTTGAAACACCAAAAGCAAGTAATGGAACATCACTTAAAGTTGATTCTGATGGAGTAGAATTTTCAACTAAAGATGGAGCCAAAAAAACAGAAGTTATTATAAAATAAAGTAATACCTATTATTTGATATAAAAAGAGACTGTTTAAAAAGGCGTCATTGCGAGTCCCGATAGCTATCGGGAGAAGCAATCTGTAAACTGCAAGTTGCTGATTTACAGATTACTTCGAAATAAAAATTTCTCGTAATGACGGTTAATACATACTTTTCAGATAACCGCTTTTGTTTAAAAACTGCAACTAAGTTTAAAAAAAATCCTGATAGAATTCCTATCAGGATTTTAATGTTATTCATTGCGAGTCTCGATAGCCATCGGGAGAAGCAAACTGTAAATTATTGGTAATCAATAAACAGATTACTTCACTTTAGCCTGTCTTGAGCGACAGTCGAAAGATTCGTAATGACAATTTATTTTGACTTTTCAGACAGCCTCTTTTTTATTTCAATATTCCCGTTTCTGCAGGAATTTGCTAATCTTCAACCAAAACCCATTCGCCTTTATTTATTAAAGGTTCGGCCTGCTTGTATTTTACGGTTTTATTTTCACCACTCATAACATGTTTAATGGTCACATGGTCATTTCGGCCTATTTTTGGTCTGTCACGCACAATGGTTTCCACAACTTCGTGTTGACGTTGCGTATTACCTGCGGCCCTGCTTTGCGCCGAACGTTCATCCATATTTGGGATTTCGTCTTTCTGGGTTTGTAGCTTTTCTTGCTTTCTTACTCTGGCTTCTTGAATGGTATTTTGAGTTTCTGTAGGTAATTCACCTTTAAATAAAAACGAAATAACATCTTTATTTACCTGATCAATCATACTTTTAAATAACTCAAATGCTTCAAATTTATAAATCAATAAAGGGTCTTTTTGCTCATGAACGGCCAATTGAACCGATTGTTTTAACTCATCCATTTTGCGCAAATGTGTTTTCCAGGCATCATCAATTATGGCAAGGGTAATGTTCTTTTCAAAATCGGTAATTAATTGTTTTCCTTGAGTTTCGTAAGCTTTTTCAAGATCTGTAACTACTTGTAAATTCTTAATACCATCAGTAAACGGAACCACAATACGTTTGAATTTATCACGTTGGGTTTCATATACATTTTTTATAACTGGAAATGCCATTTCAGCATTTCGTTGCATTTTTTCTTTATAATGACTAAAAGCCGCTTTGTAAATTTTTGAAGTAATTTCCTGCGCTGATAATTTCCCAAATTCTTCAGCAGAAATTGGTGATGCCATTGAGAAGTAACGGATTAATTCAAACTCAAAGTTTTTAAAATCATTAGCGCCTTTATTGGTTTCAGAAATAATTTCTGTAGTATCAAAAATCATGTTCGCCAAATCTACTCTTAATCGTTCTCCAAACAGGGCATGGTGACGACGTTTATAAACAACCTCACGTTGCGCATTCATAACATCATCATATTCCAATAAACGCTTACGAACGCCAAAGTTGTTCTCTTCAACTTTTTTCTGAGCACGTTCAATGGATTTTGAAATCATGGAATGTTGAATGACTTCGCCTTCTTTCAAGCCCATTCTATCCATCATTTTTGCAATACGTTCACTTCCAAATAAACGCATCAAATTATCATCAAGTGACACATAAAATTGTGAGCTTCCCGGATCTCCTTGACGACCCGCACGACCTCGCAACTGTCTGTCTACACGTCTAGAATCATGACGCTCGGTTCCTACAATGGCCAAACCACCTGCTTTTTTAACCTCATCAACTAATTTAATATCCGTACCACGACCTGCCATATTGGTTGCAATGGTTACTTGCCCAGGTTGTCCTGCTTCAGCCACAATATCGGCTTCTTTTTTATGAAGTTTCGCATTTAAAACGTTATGGGGAATTTTTCTAATGTCTAGCATTTTTCCTAATAACTCACTTATTTCAACTGAGGTGGTTCCAATTAAAACCGGACGACCTGCTTCTGATAATTTTGTGACTTCATCAATTACTGCATTATATTTTTCACGTTTTGTTTTATAAACCAAGTCTTCACGGTCATCACGCACAATAGGTCTGTTAGTTGGAATTTCAACGACATCTAATTTGTATATTTCCCAAAACTCACCAGCTTCAGTAACCGCTGTACCCGTCATACCAGACAGTTTTTTGTACATTCTGAAAAAGTTTTGAAGCGTTACGGTAGCAAAAGTTTGTGTGGCGTCTTCAATTTTTACATTTTCTTTGGCTTCAATAGCTTGGTGTAAACCATCACTATATCTTCTACCATCCATGATACGACCCGTTTGTTCATCAACAATCATGACTTTATTGTCAATAACCACATATTGAATATCTTTTTCAAAAAGGGCGTATGCTTTTAATAATTGATTAAGTGTATGAATACGTTCTGATTTTATCCCAAAATCTTTAAATAATACTTCTTTTAATTTAGCTTCTTCTTCAAGGGGAAGTCCTTGTTTTTCAATTTTCGCAATTTCGAGGCCAATTTCCGGCATGACGAAAAAGTTAGGATCATCTTTTCCAGAGAGATATTCTACACCTTTATCGGATAATTCTATTTGATTGTTTTTTTCATCAATTACATAATACAATTCAACATCAACTTTTGGCATTTCGCGGTTGTTATCCTGCATATAGAAATTTTCTGTTTTTTGAAGCAATTGTTTTACTCCTTCTTCACTTAAAAATTTTATTAAGGCTTTGTTTTTTGGAATACCCCTAAATACACGCAGTAATTTTAATCCACCTTCCTTAGTTTCACCTTCTGCAATCAATTTTTTAGCTTCTGCTAAAACGCCGGTTAAATACTTACGCTGAACACTAACTATGTCATCAATTTTTGGTTTCAGCTCATTAAATTCATGACGTTCTCCTTGAGGAATAGGTCCAGAAATAATTAATGGTGTACGGGCATCATCAACCAAAACAGAATCCACCTCATCAACAATCGCGTAATGATGCGGACGTTGCACTAAGTCATCTGGGGAATGTGCCATATTATCACGCAAATAATCAAAACCAAATTCATTGTTGGTTCCATAAGTGATATCAGAATTGTATGCTTTTTTACGTGCTTCAGAGTTGGGTTGGTGATAATCAATACAATCTACACTTAAACCGTGAAACTCAAAAATTGGAGCCATCCACGCACTATCACGTTTTGCTAAATAATCATTTACAGTCACTAAATGCACACCTTTTCCTGAAAGGGCATTTAAGTACATTGGCAACGTGGCTACTAACGTTTTACCTTCACCTGTTTGCATTTCGGCAATTTTACCTTGATGGAGTGCAATACCACCAATTAACTGCACATCATAATGTACCATATCCCAAGTAATGGGTTTTCCTGCAGCATCCCAACTATTTGACCAAATGGCATGTTCATTATCAAGCGTCACATATCCTTTAGTTCCGGATAATTCTCTGTCAAAGGTATTTGCTGTTACTTTTATTTCGGTATTATTAACAAATCGTTTTGTGGTTTCTTTTACTACGGCAAAAGCTTCGGGTAAAATAGTGTTTAATACGTCTTCAGTAACCAAGTAGGCATCTTCTTTAAGTTTATCAATATCAAGATAAATATCTTCACGTTGATCAATATCCTCTGTTAATTCGGCTTCAGCCAGAAGTTTTTCAATTTGTTCATCAATGGGTTTGTTTGCTTCGGCAATTATCATCTTGAATTCGGCTGTTTTAGCACGTAATTCGTCATGGGATAAGGCTTCTAATGCGGCTTCAAAGGTTTTAATTTTATTAACAAGTGGAGTTATGGCCTTTACATCTTGTTTTGATTTGTCTCCAACAAATACTTTAAGTACTGAATTTAAAAAACTCATGGGTAATATATTTTTATGTTAACACGTTAGTTGTGCTAAGTGTGATAAGTTTATTTTTATAGAATGCTTTAAAAAGCCTTCAAAGATACATTATGTTAAGTTGTTTTGTAAAAATAGGGCACAAAAAAAGTCTCTTATCGAGACTTTTTAACTTTTCTTTATGCTTTATTAATATTCATCCTCATTCCAGAGGTAATCATCATCAGTTGGGTAATCAGACCAAATTTCTTCAATGGAATCATAAGAGTCTCCTTCATCTTCAATTGATTGTAAATTTTCCACAACTTCTAAAGGCGCTCCGGTTCTAATAGCGTAATCTATTAACTCGTCTTTAGTTGCTGGCCAAGGCGCATCGCTTAAATAAGATGCTAATTCTAGTGTCCAATACATGGTATACTTGTTTAAATTTTTGCAAAAATAATTTTTTAGTTTAAACAGACAAGGAAAAAATGAATTATTTAATTATTATTTTTAAGAACGTATTGTGGTTTATTCGAAGCAAATGAAATTTGAGCTTGTAAAAGACTTTATTCAGATAAATTTAGTTACCAAAAATTTTTTCCAAAAAACGTTTCCATTCTTAAAAAACAACAACACTATTATTCTTTTGAAGGAATCCATTTAATCTCATTTGCTTGAAGGTCTGATGACAACTTCCGTGCCAACACAAACAGATAGTCAGAAAGACGGTTTAAATATATTAACGTATGTGAATCAACAGGAGTCATGTCATTTAGAGCTGTTACCAATCGTTCAGCTCTTCTGCATACACAGCGTGCAATATGACAGAATGACACGGTTTGATGACCGCCAGGAAGTATAAAATTTGTCATTGGTGGCAAGGCCTCATTCATACTATCTATTTCTACTTCTAAGCGTTCAATATCCACTAAAGAAATTTTTGGGATATTTAAACGTTCTTTTCCGTTTTTTAAAATTTGTTTTTCCGGATCAGTTGCTAAAATAGCGCCCAGAGTAAATAAATTATCTTGAATATGAATGAGTATGTTTTTATAATGCTGACCCATGTCCTGGTCCCTAATTAAGCCTAAATGAGAGTTAAGTTCATCAACGGTACCGTAACTTTCAATGCGGATATGATGTTTAGAAACCCTGGTGCCACCAAATAAAGCAGTAGTGCCTTTATCTCCTGTTTTTGTATAGATTTTCATTGTTAAAAGTTAAAAGTTAAATATTAAAAGTACAAAGTACAAAGTTAAAAGGAATAACATTGATTTAAAATTGAAAAGGCTAACTTTCTAACAACTAACAACTAACAACTAACAACCAACAACTATTTATTCATAGTATCACTGCTTATCATACCATCAATTAAACGAATGATTCTATGAGCTCTAGCTGCTACATCTTCTTCATGGGTAACCACAATAATAGTGTTTCCTGCTTTATGAATGTCTTCAAATAGATGCAATATTTCCAATGATGTTTTAGAATCTAAATTTCCTGTAGGTTCATCAGCTAAAATAATGGACGGATTGTTTATTAAAGCACGACCTACAGCAACACGTTGGCGTTGTCCACCAGAAAGTTGATTGGGCTTATGATCCATGCGGTCTTCTAAACCTACATTTATAAGCACTTGTGTGGCACGCTTTGTACGTTCACTTTTTGATACGCCTGCATAAACCATGGGCAAAGCTACATTATCAAGGGCTGTTGTACGTGGTAATAAATTAAAGGTTTGAAACACAAAACCAATTTCTGTATTCCGGATTTCTGCTAATTCATTATCAGACATTTTACTAACGTCTTTACCATTTAGAATATAGGAGCCTGAAGTCGCGGTGTCTAAGCAACCTATCAGATTCATTAGTGTTGATTTCCCAGAACCTGATGGGCCCATAATGGCTACAAATTCGCCCCGTTCAATATCTAAATCTATGCCTTTTAAAACATGTACCGTTTCTTGACCTAACTTAAAGTCTCGAATGATATTCCTCATTTTGATGATGTTGCTCATAAGCTATTTAATATCTTAATTTGACGCTTTTTTAACAATGTTGTTACAGTCTAATTGTAAAATGTTCTTTTGATTGTTCATGTCTGAAAAATACGAGTCCCCAAAAAAAAGTATCAATACTTACTGTAACTTTTGGGTGTTGTTTAATGATTTCCCAAGCTTCAGCCATACTTTTAGACCAGTAAAT
This sequence comes from uncultured Flavobacteriales bacterium, assembly GCA_963976005.1. Lineage (GTDB taxonomy): Bacteria > Bacteroidota > Bacteroidia > Flavobacteriales > Flavobacteriaceae > Yeosuana. The sequence goes on from CAXBJF010000045.1 coordinate 26,474, forward strand.
ATCGTCAAAAATTAACACAGAATCATTATGTATTGTTGGTAAAAGTGATTCAAAATATTGTAAAGTGGCTTCCTTTTTATGATTGCCGTCAAAAAAAATAAGATCGAAGGAACTTGAAGTTAAATCTTTCAGCGCATTTTTAAAATCAGTATTTAAAAGTAAAAAATTTTGAATGTGATTTTTTTCAAAATTAGTTTTAGAAAATTCTGAAATATTTGGACAACCTTCAATGGTGGTTATAGTTGCTTTAGGATTTCCTAAATGCATAGCATGTGTTGCAATTCCTAAAGAAGTTCCTAATTCAAGGATATTTTTAGGTTTGAAATAGTTTACCAATCTGAATAAAAGTTTCGACCTAAAAGATGAGGTTCCTGCGTGCTTTGCAATTTCTGAAATGGTGCGAGTAGATGAATTAGAAATTTGAGAACCCGCACCTAAATCAGTTACTGAAATTTTGGTTTTATCACAAAGTAGGTCTTTCTTAAATTTAGAAATGTTTTTATATGCCGGAAAATCCGTTTTATCATAAAAGCACTTTGTTACCAAATTAAATACAAAAGGAGAGTGGACTCCATGCTGATTGGTAGATTTTGATAAAAACTTCATGTATTGAGTTATTTGGTATAGCATGTTTTTGAGTTTCTGAGTTTTCAAAGTTTCAGAGTTTCAGAGTTTCAGAGTTTCAGAGTTTCAAAGTTTCAAAGTTTCAAAGTTTTTGAGTTTCAGAGTTTCAGAGTTTCAGAGTTTCAGAGTTTCAGAGTTTCAGAGTTTCAGAGTT
>CAXBJF010000046.1:0-25293 GCA_963976005.1 uncultured Flavobacteriales bacterium
GCACTAGAAAATTAATTTTAAATTGACAAATTAGTTGCTTGCGGATTTAAGGTAACCCATAAATCATTTAAAATTGAATCGGAATGGGCATATCCTCAAGTAACAAATGCGCTTAGCAGTATCTTAAATGCAGGATTGCTTCCTCTTGGTAGCTCGGTGAATTCAATCAGTTTGATAGGTAACTCAAATTTTGTAAAGATCAAAGGCGATAGTATAACAGGATACTTGCCTTATTTTGGGGAACGGCAGATGGGGGGAGGCTATGCAAGTGTCAATACAGGGATTCAATTTGATGATATTCCTAAGAACTATGAAGTTAAAAAGGGAAAAAAGAATAGCTATCTTATAAGTTTTAGTATCCCTGATAAAACAAATTTAACTGAAAGTTATACGGTTAATATTGAATTATTCCCAAATTTAACCAGTGCAATCTCCGTTAATAGTACGCATCGGTTTTTTATTCGCTATCAAGGGAATGTCTCTAAAATTGATGATGAATAAGTAGCTGACATGCCACAATTTATACCATAATTTTCTGAGTTATCTACCCAACTCAGGTGTTGGGAGTTTATATTGTTGATACAAAAATAGTCCAAAAAAAGGAGGCTGTTTAAAAAGTTATACAGCCTCTTTCATAATACTGATTGTTTAGTGTTTATTTAAGTATCTCTAATAACTTATTTGCCACTAATTCTGACGAAGCGGGATTTTGTCCTGTAATTAAATTTCCGTCTTGAATTGCATACGCAGACCAATCATCTCCTCTAGAATAAATACCGCCATTTTCTTTAAGCATGTCCTCTACTAAAAAAGGTACAACATTGGTTAATTGTACAGCTTCTTCTTCTGTATTGGAAAAACCCGTTACTTTTTTGCCTTTTACAATTGGTGTACCATCTTCATTTTTGACCGCTTTAAGAGCTGCTGGAGCGTGACATACAAATGCTATTGGTTTTTGTTGCTTATTAAAAGTTTCAATTAAATGGATGGATATTTTGTCTTCTGCCAAATCCCAAAGTGGCCCATGGCCTCCTGGATAAAATACCGCATCATAATCGTCTGGTTTAATTTCAGATAGAACCACTGTGCTGTTTATTTTCTGTTGTGCTGCTTCATCTTTTTTAAAGCGTTCTGTAGCTTCTGTACTGGTATTTGGTGTATCACTGCTTGGATCTATTGGGGCTTTTCCGCCTTTAGGCGTTGCCAATGTAATAGTAGCACCTTTGTCCAATAATGTGTAATATGGATTTGCAAATTCTTCAACCCAAAAACCTGTTTTTTTCCCTGTATCCCCTAATTTATCGTGAGATGTTAGTACAAATAATATATTCATTTTGTTGTTTGTTATTTTATTGTTAAATTCTTTTGTTTTAATAATTTCAGAGTCATTCTTCACTTTGTTAATACAACTTGCAATAGTTATAATTGCTAATGCCAATATTATTTAGTGCTTTCATGGTTATAAAATTAATAGGCCATGGCGACAATTTTCTCAACATCGGATGGAGTCAAGGTTTTATGTTCACCTAAACCCAACCAACCACGTTCTGTAAAACGCCCTGAAATTTTTTGAGCGGTACCTTCATAATCACCTGTGTATTGTGATAGTTTTGTGTTGATGCCTAATTTGTTAAAGAATTCCTCCGTTTTTTCAATTGCAGCGTTTGCTTTATCATCAGTACTACCTTCGTTAATATTCCAAATACGTTCTGCATACTGTGACAATTTTTGTTTTTTGGCTTCAAAATTGTATTTGTAATGACTGGGCGCAATAATGGCCAGGGTTCTCGCGTGATCTATTCCATATAGTGCCGTTAATTCATGTCCTATGGCATGAACTGCCCAATCTGTCGGCACGCCTTTTTGTATTAAACCATTAAGGGCCATGGTGCAACACCACATAAAGTTGGAGGCTGCAATATAATTTGATGGATCATCAATTACCTTTGGAGCGATTTCTATCAAGGTTTGTAAAATACCTTCAGCAAATCGATCTTGTAAATAAGCACCAGCAGGATAGGTCATGTACTGTTCCAATACATGCATAAAAGCATCTGTAATACCATTTACAAGTTGCCGTTCTGGTATGGATTGTATCACTTGTGGGTCTAAAATCGAGAATATTGGAAATAATCCCGGACCTCCCATGGCTAGTTTTTCTTGTGTATCTTTACGTGTAATAACAGCCCCCGAGTTCATTTCAGAACCTGTTGCCGGTAAGGTCAACACCGTTCCAAAAGGCATGCCTTTAGTGGTAGGCGTATTGCTTGTTAAAATATCCCATGGTGTATCTCCTTTATAAAGGGCCGCAGAAGACAAGAATTTGGTGCCATCTATAACAGATCCTCCTCCTACAGCTAATAAAAATGTTATGTTCTGTTCCTTGATTATTTTCAATGCTTCCATTAATACTGCATATTCCGGGTTTGCCGGAATACCACCAAACTCAATGACTACTACGCTTTTTAATGCTTTTTTTACTTGCTCGTAAATACCATTTTTTTTAATGCTCCCGCTTCCATAAAGCAATAATACTTTAGCGTTATCGGGTATTTCTGTTGTTAGTTTTTCTATGGTGTCTTTCCCAAATATGATTTTAGTTGGGTTTTTAAATTCAAAATTATTCATGCTTTTTTTTATTTTTAATCAGATACTCATTGACTCCTATTGTCTATTCAATAACCGTAACCAAATCTTCTGTGCTTTTTCTCACTTTAACTAAGTTTACCAACCAGTCATCTGATTCTTTTCTATAGCCTAATGCCAATAAAACGGTACTTCGCAATCCTTTGTCCCTTAATCCTAAAATGGTATCTACCGCTTTGGGGTCAAACCCCTCAATAGGTGTGGAGTCAACACCTTCAAAGGCTGCAGCAGCAATAGATTGGGAAAAAGCAATATAAGCTTGTTTTGCTGCATGGTTAAAGTTTTCTTCAGCATCTTTTTTAGGATACATATTCAACAACATTTGTCTGTAATTTTCCCAACCTTCATTTTTAAATCCGCGAATTTCGTTTGTTAAATCAAACATTTTATTAATACGCTCTGCAGTATAAGTGTCCCAGGCAGCAAATACCAATAAGTGAGAACAATCGGTTATTACAGATTGATTCCAGGCTACCGGTTTAATTTTTTCTTTAACCTCTTGATTAGTAATGACCATGATTTCAAAAGGTTGTAAACCACTTGATGTTGGAGCTAAACGAGCAGCTTCAATAATTCTATCTACTTTATCTTGAGCTACCTTTTTGCCATTCATTGCTTTTGTAGCATATCTCCAATTTAATTTATCCAATAATTCCATTTTTATTTATTTAATTCTGTTTTTTATATTTTAATACTGTTCCAAGCTGCTTGATAGGCATCTTCTATATGGTTCTTATTTAACTGAAAAGCCCCACGCTGCTGCATAACCATTAAAAAGGACAACGGACTAATGGTATAAGCATATAATAAGTAGGGGGATAATGGTTTAATAAGACCTTCCCTTTTACCACGTTCCCATAAATCGAGCAGGGGTTGCAAATGTTTTAACCCTTCTTGTCTGCTGGCCTCATCAATCATAGGTGTATTATCACACTGCGCTAAAAACATAGCTTCATCACATTTTTTAAGTTTAAAATCTGCAATACGTTTCCATACTATTTCAAAACCTGTTTTAACTGGCATGTCCTTATTATATGTTGCAAACGCATAGGTAGTAAAAGCTCCTTTAACTTCTATATATACTTTGTTTACAAGGTCTTGTTTATTTTCAAAATACAAGTAAATTGTTGCTGGCGACACGTTTGCCATTTTTGCTATTTTAGACATTGGTGTGGCATGAAAACCGCTATTATTAACCAGGTTCATGGTCGCTTTCACAAGCGACTCCCGTTTTAATTGACTTTTTAATGTTTTTGACATACTTTTTAAGTGTGGTACAAATATAGATAAAAAAAGAATGAACATTCATTTTTTAACAAAAATTTAGTTTTAATCAAAAAAATCGCCCAAGGACACTGTCTTGTGAGTTAAAAAGGAAAGTATAAAAAACCAAGGTTCTATCACGCCATTAATAAGTTCTTTTTCATTAAGCACCTCGCGGGCTTACTTCGAGAATTATTTAATGACAAAATGGCAAAAAATTTGATTATTAAAACGTAAATATGTCACTTTATATATGACATTCATTCCTTTAATAGTTAAAAAAAAGCAAAAATGTTAAAGTGAAAAATATTTTTAAATTTTGGCATTTTATTTGACAACTTATTTTTAAAAAAGTATAATGTTTAACTAAAATTTTTATTATTATGAGCACTTTAGTAACTGTTCCTAGAAATGGAGGTTTGACAAGAACACCAAGTTTATCAAATTTCCCAAACTGGTCTTTTATTGATGACATTTTAAATGCTAATCTGCCTTCAGTATTTTCAACAAATTTTAATGCAGGTATAACTTTACCAAAAGTTAATATTAAGGAAGAGGCGGATGCGTATTTTGTTGATATGGCGGTACCTGGTTTTAAAAAATCTGACTTCCATATTGATTTAGACAATCAAATTTTATCAATTTCTTCTGAAACAAAAGAAGAAAATGAGGAAAAAGAAGATAATTACACTCGCAGAGAGTATGGTTATTCTTCATTTAAAAGAACATTCACACTGCCAGATTCTGTTGATGATGGTAAAATCAATGCCACTTATACTGATGGTATTTTAAGCATTAAACTTCCTAAAAAGGAAGAAGCTAAGCAAAAACCAATACGTTCAATTAAAATAATGTAAAAACGTCATGATATTTGCTTAATTGAAGGGATTGAACTAATGGTTCAATCCCTTTTTTTTATGATTATCCAATTACTTTGAGCATGAGATAATCCTGCTAGGGTAGGAGCAAACTATTTGTTTTTTGCAAAATTTAAATCAAGAACATTAAAATTATTTGCTGCTTTTACAAGTAATGTTGAACCAATGGTATCAAACAAATTGTTCGTTTTTAAAATAAATTCAGCCTGATCTTCAATGTTATAATTAGGAATTCCAATAATAGTTAAATCGGTTGTGTTTGAATATCTTGAAATAATATCATAAAACGGAATTTGTTTTACCACATTATCAATAATTTTAATTTCAACATTTACTCTCAATGCTTCTACAAGTTTTGAAACTTTTGCATATATCAGGTCATTTTTAGCATTATTGTTATTCACAAACAGCACTCTAATAATGGTGTTTTTCCATCTTGGTGAAGAAATTATAAAACGAGCAATGTTCAACATCATTTCCGCATTTTTGCTGTCTGTTTCACGCCACCAAAAATCAACCGTCTGATAATTACCAAATTTCATTTTTTCGTCAAAATCTAAATATAACAGGTTGTAATCTAAATATAACAGTGTTTCTGTCATTTTAGCATAATCTTCAGAATTCTCTAACCCTTTAGGCCAGCCCATCATAACCGTATTGGGTTCTACGCCCGAAAATCCAAACGTCGTGGCAATATTTGTAATGCCTTGGTATATATTATCCACTTTTATTTGTCTTGCAAAAATTCCGAGGTCATTAAAAATATCTTCTCGTACTATTTGTTCATTCTTTTTAAGCGGTTTTTCATTGTCTTTATTTAAAATTAATTTAAAATTTGTGACAATACCTGTTTTTCCAGAAACGGTTTTACTAAGTTCTAATAAGTAGGACTGGTGACTACTCTCACCGCTAAATAATATGATATTTGGGTTCCAACTTGAGTTTTCATCATCTTTATCATGAATTTTTTTCAAACCTTTATTGACTACATTTTCCCAAACACTTCGCCAAACATCATTTGATTGTAATTTTACTTCTTTGCGTTGCAATAAGAAATATAACAGCGTTACCAACGCCAAAGCACCAATCATAGCGAACATATCCAATTTAAACATCACTCCAAAGCAGGCTATGAATCCTAATAATCCTATCCAGCGTTTCACTTTAAATGTGGGTTGAAAATCTGGATTCGCCCAACTTTCAAGGAAAAATGATAAATTTATAAAACCATAGGCTGTTAAATAAAACATAGACACCACACGGGCTATAACATCCAGTTCACCAATTAAAATGCCTGCTTCAGCAATTAAAAAAACTAAAATCAAGGCATTAATGGGTTCATTGTTTTTACCTTTTCCTGTACCGAAAATTTTTGGGGTGACTTTATCAATTGACATGGCTTGCAAAATTCTAGGGCCACCTAAAATACCACCTAATGCAGAAGATAAGGTGGCTCCCCAAATGCCCGCAACAACGGCAGGTGCAAATAAAGCGATTTGCATTAAAATATTATTATCGGTTTTCAATACTTCCGAATCTACATTGTAAGCCATAAAAACGGCAAGAACTAAATATATTACCAAACCAACACCAATTGCGGCTAAGGTTCCTTTTGGAATAGACTGTTTAGGATCTTTTAAATCTCCACTCATAGCAATACCAGCTGTAAATCCTGTTACTGCAGGGAAAAATATGGCAAACACAACTTCTAATGGAACAGAATCTGTTGTGGAAAACATGGGGATGGATTGAGGGATATAATCAGAGGTACCTAAAAAAATAGAAATAATTGAAATTATAATAGCTGCAAAAATAAAAAACTGCGCTTTTAAGGCAACCGAAGTGCTTATAACAGCCAAAGTTGTTAAAGATACTAAAGCAATGGTGCCTGTTAGTCTGTATGCATTAATGGTCAAATCAAATCCAAAATAGCCATTAAAGCTTTCAGCAAACCCTATTAAATAAAGCGCAATGGAAAAAGCCGTCCCAACGTATAAAGCAATGCCGATAGAGCCACCAATAGGAATCCCCATACTTCTTGAAAGCACATAATAGATACCTCCAGCTCCAATTTTTTTGTCAGTAGCCACCGATGACACACTTAAACCTGTTGAAACAGATATAACGTGGGCAATTAAAATAATTACAATAGCACCAATTAAACCTGCGTTACCAACGACCCAGCCTAAACGCATATACATAATTACACCGAGGATAGTCAATATAGAAGGTGTAAATACCCCTTCAAATGTGCCGAAAATCTTTTTACCAGCCATGTTCTGTATTAGGTTTTAAAAAATCAAATTTATATAAATTTTATTTGATTAGGTTTTATATAACTATAATTACAGAATTCAAATTTGATTATATTTTTTGTTTAAAAACATTAATGATGATATAGGACGATTATTTTAAAGTATCACTAAGATTATTTTTCAAAAGGATAAACCAATGAAATTGTTTTTTTGACTAACTTTACATGAAAAACCCTAAATTTTGACAATATGAACCTACAAATTTTAAGGATAGTCCACTCACGAGGTCGTTTTCGCAAGCACCTCTCCATGTTGTTCTTTGGACTAATAATAACCTCAAATTTTAGTTGTGATTCAGGACAAAATCAGATTTTAAATCAAGGAGAATTGAGAGGAAAGGTTACAATTGGACCCATTTGTCCGGTGGAAACGAATCCGCCAGACCCCTATTGTCAACCTACTGCAGAAACCTATAAAGCATGGCCGATTGCTATTTGGACTTCAGATAAAAAAACCAAAGTAGGATTGATTCAACCAAATGTTGGATGGTACTTACACTTTTGAAATACCAGAAGGCATCTACGTTGTTGATCTGGTGAACGAACACTTTTTTGGTTCATCATTGCCAGCAACAGTCAATATTAGTAAAAATGAAACTACTATGCTTAATATTGATATAGATACAGGTATTCGATAATAGTTTTAGTTGCTTTTTAACATTAGACTTTCACTATCATTTTACCTTTATTTTTTCCGTTAAATAAATCCATAAATGCCTGAGGGGTATTTTCAAAACCTTCAACAATGGTTTCTTTATATGTTAATTTGCCTTCTCCTAACCATGTAGAGAGCTGTTTTATGGCGTCCGGGAATTTATCTGCATAATTAAAAATTATAAATCCTTGCATTAAAGCACTGTTTTTAATCAAAAATGGTTGTACACTCATACTTTGAGGAATCTCTGTATTATTATATACCGAAATTGCACCACAAATAATCATTCTGGCAAATTTGTTGATATTAAATAGAATGGCGTCAGAAATGGGTCCACCAACATTATCAAAATAAATATCAACACCATTTGGGCAGGCCTTTTTTATAGCGTCCTTCATATTTGCGGTGGTATTATAATTTATGGCATGATCACAACCAAATTCAGAAATAAGCATTTCAGTTTTTTCATCGGTACCTGCAATACCAACCACATGCAAGCCTAAAATTTTCCCAATCTGACCGACAACTGTTCCAACGGCGCCAGCGGCACCAGAAACCACCAACGTTTCTCCAGCTTTAGGTTTACCAATTTCTGTAAGGCCTAAATAGGCTGTAAAGCCTGTCATTCCTAAAATTCCTAAGTAAGCGCTTAGTGGTGCTGAATTTTTATCGATTTTTATTAAACCTTCACCTGTAGAAATTTGTTTTGTTTTCCATTCTAACATTCCTGAAACATAATCCCCCTCATTAAAATGGTCATTTTTTGACGCCATGACTTTAGCAACTAAACCTGAACTTATGGGTTTTCCAACTTCAAAGGGTGGAATGTAAGATTTAGCATCGTTCATTCTTCCTCTTAAATACGGATCTACAGAAATATAAATGGTGTCTAAAAGAATGTCACCTTTCTTAATAGCTAAATTGGTTTCTTTTTTTAAAAACTCAAAATCAGATAGTTTTGGTTTCCCAATTGGTCTTTGTTTTAATAAAATGGTTTCTGTTATCATATTTAATTTATTTATGCTGTTTGTTACTTTTAATTAGTTTAAAAGATATCGAGGAAATTCTCTCTATTCGATTTAGTTTGTTTGGGATACCAATTAATTTGTAAAAATCCTTTCGCATAAATATAAGTTTTTATAATAGACCCCATGAATTTTTGATGTTTATTTATTGCCTCGAAAACATCATATCTTAAATAATTACTGCTCTCTAAATAATAGGGTGTTTCAGCATTTAATTTTCTTTAACATCGATTTGGATTCCTTAATATTAGGAGCAAAATGTTCATTTTATCGTTTAATTTTAGAGTTCATGTGATTTTTAAGTCTGTAACGGACTAAATTATTTAGATTTAAAAAATTAATTAATCTAAGACCCTCATGAAAAAGTTAATGACCCTCATTTGTTTTGCCTACATTCTGTTTTCTTATCAAACGGTTTTGGCACAAGAATCTAACAGTACTTTGGAAGAATCTCTTTCTTTTTTTAAGAAAAGCAGTCCTATTTATAATTATTCTGAACGTCCGTTAAACAATACGGATACCATTCCTGATTTTGATAAAAACAAGGAGAAACTAATGATAACCGGGACCATTTTTCAAAATGATGGAAAAACACCTGCAAATGGCGTGCTTCTTTCCATCTCTCAAACAGACGCAAATGGAGAATATAAAATGGAAATTCATAATGAAAAACGCTATATCCATCACAGAGGCTGGATTAAAACCGGTTCTGATGGTCATTATACATTCTACACATTTGTACCCGGTACATATCATCATAGTAACGAACTTAAACTTATAAATCCGGTTATTAAAGTGCCTGGTAAATCTGAATATGCTATGACGGCCATGGTTTTTGATAATGATCCATTATTATCTAAGTACTGTCGTTCTAAATTAAAACGAAATGGAATCAATAGCATTCTTAAACTCAAAAAGGAAGGTGATTTATATGTGGCGACAAAAGATATTGTTTTAGACGAAAACAATCCGCAATATCAGTAATAAGAAAGAAACACCCTTAAGTTCAGCTAGGTTTTAAAATAGCCCTCTAAAAGCTATAAATTCGAAGGATAAGATTTATTAAACAATCAGAAAACTTATCGAGATATTATAATCTGTCTCATTATAGGTGATTGGATGCACGCTATCTTTCAAACAACCAGTAAAAAGATGCTATCTTTACATATATTGAAAAAAATTATTCTAACCTGATTTGTCGATAATATGTTACAAAATATTTTAATAGAACGCGAAATATACGCATCAGAAGAACATAAAATGATGCAAAATATGATTCAAGATTTCATCAAAAATGAAATTATGGATCATATAGACCAATGGGAAAAAGACGGCATGGTGAGTCGTAAAATCTGGGAACGCGCTGGAGCATTAGGCTTGCTTTGTATTGATATGCCTGAGCAATATGGTGGTAGTGGTTTAGATTTTAGTTATAGTGCCTTATTTATTGAAGAAATGGCAAAAGAAGGCATCAGCGGACCAGGTTTTTCATTACATTCAGATATTATTGCTCCGTATCTTTTTAAGTATGGTACAGAAGCTCAAAAACAAAAATATCTTCCCTTAATGGCAACCGGAAAAATGATTACATCCCTTGGTATGACCGAGCCAAACTGTGGTAGTGATCTTCAAGCCATCAAAACATCTGCTGTAGATAAAGGGGACTATTATTTGGTAAACGGACAAAAAACCTTTATCACGAATGGATATATGAGTGATATGTCCATAGTAGCTGTAAAAACTAATTTGGGAACAGAAAAGGAAGGTGTGTCATTATTGATAATGGAAAGTGCATCCGAAGGTTTTGAAAAAGGAGTTCCTTTCAAAAAAATAGGAATGAAAGCCCAAGACACCTGTGAATTATTTTTTGATAATGTAAAAGTTCCAAAAGAAAATTTATTAGGGGAAGAAGGATTGGGTTTCAAAATTATGATGACAGAATTAGCTAGAGAGCGCTTAACAGTAGCCCTTGGTGCTATTGGTGGAGCAGAAGGGGCTATAGAAAAAACCATTGAATACACCTCTACAAGAACCGCCTTTAAACAACCCATTGCAGGATTTCAAAACACACAATTTAAACTCGCTGAATGTGCAACACAACTTCAAATTCATCAGGCGTTTATAGATCGATGTACACAATTATTATCAGATCATAAGTTAACAGCGGAAAGTGCCTCCATGGCAAAATATTCCGCTACAGATATGCACAGTAAGGTAGTTGATGAATGCCTGCAATTATTTGGAGGTTATGGCTATATATGGGATTACCCAATTGCCCGCATGTATGCTGATAACAGGGTGGCTAGAATTTATGCCGGAACCAATGAGATCATGAAATTATTGATTGCCCGTGGCATGTTTAAAGAATTGTTTCAGCAAATGAAAGCAAAGCGAAAAAAATAATGGCTTATTGATGATTTTGTAATAGGATTAGCGCTAACCCTGTACGGCTAAATTGCTAAATTTGAAGGTGTTATTATTAATAATATATGGTAAGAATATTGTATCTTAGTTAATCATTAATTTCAAAATATTTTTATTATGGGTGCAATACTTCTCTTATTAGGTCTTGGTTTACTCTTGGTTTTATTCATTGTTACTGTTTTCAATCGTTTTGCAAAAAACAGAAATTTAGTAAAAGACGCTTGGAGCAATATTGATGTTGCTTTAAAACGACGTTATGACTTAATTCCTAATTTAGTAGAGACCGTTAAAGGCTATGCAAAACATGAAAAATCTACTTTTGAAGCCGTTGTCAATGCCAGAAATGCAGCTATGCAAGTGCCAACTGGAGATATAAATGCCCAGATTAAGGCTGAAAACCAATTGCAACAAAGCCTACGCAGTATTTTCGCATTGGGCGAGGCGTATCCAGATTTAAAAGCCAACACCAATTTTCTTGATTTACAGGAAAAACTAAATGTTATTGAGGAAAATTTAGAACGTAGCCGTAGATATTATAATGGAACCGTACGTGAAAATAATACCTATGGAGAAAGTGTTCCAGGGGTTTTATTTGCCAGCATGTTTAAATATCAGCATTTCGACTTTTTTGAAACAGATGAAACCAGTAGAGCCAATGTTAAGGTAGATTTTTCGTGATGAAACATGTGCATCTTCTTATGCTCGCGCTCTTTGTTATTTGCAAAGGGTATTCTCAAGATTTTACGGTTAACAAGTATTCCGTAGACATTATAATTTCTGAGAAGGGATATTTTGATGTGGATGAAAATTACGATCTTAACTTTGAAACCTATAAACACGGCATTTATAGAACCATTCTTACTGAATACAATCTTACTAATTCAGAAGGAACACAAGAAAAACGGAAAATAGAAATCAGTAAAATAAAAGTTCCTAACTATAAATTTGATGCGCCTTTCGGGTTTGTACAAAAGCTCTCCAAAAAAATGGACATCAAAATAGGGGATAAGGATAAAACCTTGATTGGGCCACAGCATTATGAAATTAAATACCGTGTTAAGAATGCCTTTCTTTTTGAAGAACCCCAAATTCGCTTTTATTGGAATCTAAAACCGGATGGCTGGATTGCAGAATTTCATAAAATCAGCTTTAAAATTGAAGCACCTGCTAACATACAGCTTAGTAAAGAAAACTGTTTTGTGTACTCCGGCAATACCAATAATACCAATATAAGCACTGATTTTGATTTTCATTTTGAAAATAATGTAATGGTCGCCACCAGTAAAAGCAATTTTGTTTCTTATCCTGGTCAAAGTGTGACGGTTTTAATAAATCTTCCTTTAAATTCCATAAACGAAATAAAACCACTCTGGCCTTTTTGGAATCAATATGGATGGGTGTTTTTAATTGGAGCTCTAATAGCTTTATTTTATGCCGTATGGGATAAATATGGCAAAGACCAAAAAGTCATAGCCACTACAAGTTATTATGCGCCAAAAAATATTGATCCTGCCATGGCTGGGTTTTTAATTAACGATAAAGAAGATAATTCTGATCTTATTTCTTTGATACCTCATTGGGGCTCAAAAGGACATATAAGAATTGAGGAGATTAAAAAGAAATGGGTTTTAGGTAAAAAGGACACTAAAATTATTAAACTTAAAGCATTACCGGTTGATTCTCCTGATTACGAATTAAAAATTTTTAATGGTCTTTTTGCTGATAATTCAAGTAGCCCAATTGAAGAAGTACTGGTGAGCAGCCTAAAAGACACCTTTTATATCACCATGGCAAGTGCTGCTAAGCTTTTAAAAGAAAAAGCACAGCCTTATTATGAAGCTAAATCTAAAAAAGTGCAAACCATTACCTATGTTGTATTAGTACTGTTAACCATATTATTAACCCTAATATCTTTGACTTTTTGGGGATTGATAGCTGCCTTAGCCACATTTGTATGCTGTGTTATATTACTGTTTGTAAATTTCTATATGATAAAAAAGAATGCCGTTGGTAATCAATTACTATCAGAATTAAAGGGGTTCAAACGGTTTATTAAAGTTGCCGAAGAAAATAAGTTGAAAATGCTATTAAAAGAGGATCCAGGTTATTTTGAAAATACCATGGGCTATGCATTGGCCTTTGGTTTATTTGAAAAATGGGCCAGAAAATTTGAAGCATTAAATGTACAGCCCCCAAATTGGTATACTTCTACGGGAAACAATGCGCTCACTATGCACAACTTCTCACGCTCATTTTCAAGAACTATTGCAGGGACACAATCTAATATGGTAAGTTCCCCAAAAAGTAGTGGGAGTTCAGGTGGAGGCTCCTCAGGTGGCGGATTTGGCGGCGGAGGCGGAGGTAGTTGGTAAACTTGTAAACCTCTTCAAAGTGATCAATACAGATGTGAATTAAAAATAGAATGTGGTTATAAACACACTTTTTTTGCTCAAAATCATCAGTTTTAAACAATTCATTTAAAGAAACAAAGTTGAATATTTAGGTCAAGTAATTGCGGTTCAATTAAATAATACAGTAGAATTAGTAATAAATCCAATTATTGGCACCATCTTTGCCATATAACAAGTATTATAAATTTAATTACATTACAATGAATAAAGGAACAGTAAAATTTTTCAATAATGCCAAAGGATTTGGTTTTATTACAGAAGAGGGTGTTGACAAAGATCACTTTGTACACATTTCTGGATTAGTTGACGAAATTCGTGAAGGCGACCAAGTTGAATTCAATTTAGAAGAAGGAACCAAAGGATTAAACGCAGTAAACGTAAAAGTTATTTAATATATATACTTTCAAGTTTTAAAAAAGAGCCCATCAATTATGATGGGCTTTTTTAGTAATATGCGGTATTAAGCTAATAAGTTGTGAAATATACTATAATGACCTGTGTGATGTAACTTGAGCTTTGGAAAGAAGTAGGGAAGAACCGTAAGGAAAGTTTTCTTTTCTATAGCTTATTTTACTTAAGTTAATGAAATAGAGTTTACGAGATTCACCAGCTCCTATTTATCCAGATAGGAGTGGAGCTGTAAACACTCTTTTCACAACATAACAATAGGGGAGTTTTGGAATGTGTGTAACTGAAAGGGTTCAATAACCGGTTGCTAATTCAACCAGTTTTTCTATATCACACAATTAAAACGAATATCAAACCAAATTAGATGGTATTCCCTGTAAAAGTGTAGTTACCTTTGCAAAAAATTAATGTGATGTTAAAACCCTTTTCCGATTTAGGAATTAATCTGCAATTACAACAAAGCTTATCCGATTTAAAAATTTCTGTTCCAACAGAAATACAAGAAAAGACGATTCCAGTTGTTTTAAATCAAAAGGAAGACCTTGTTGTTTTAGCAAAAACAGGAACAGGAAAAACAGCTGCTTTCGGGTTGCCTTTATTACAGTTAACTGATACCGAAAACACGAATATACAAACAGTTATTTTAGCACCAACAAGGGAGCTGGGGCAACAAATATTTGCGAATTTAACGGCATTTTCGTCTCATAGCCCTTTTATTTCAATAGCATCCGTTTGTGGAGGCATCCCTATAAAACCTCAAATAGAGCGTTTAAAAAATAATACACATATTGTTGTTGCAACACCAGGTCGATTGGTCGATTTCCTCTAACTATGGCGAATGAATTAGTAGATACATTAAACAATTCCCGATTAAAAAAGAAAAAGATACGAGTAACTGTTCTTTAAAATGAGTGTGGAAGAATTATATGACATAATAATTACCCTTTAGGTTAGTAATACTTCCCAATCTTGTAATAAAAGAGGGATTAATACCTTTATTTTAAATTTGTTAAATTATAGATGCTAATCTACTAGCTTGATTTATGGCCCGTTTTGCGTCCAATTCAGCCGCAATATCCGCACCTCCAATTACATGTACTTTTATACCATTTGCTTCCAATGGTTCTAATAATTCTTTAAATGGTAACTGACCTGCGCAAATTACAATAGTATCTACAGCCAACACTTTTTGCTCTTCATTTTGAACATAATGCAAGCCTTCATCATCAATTTTTGTGTATTGCACATTATTGATAAACTGTACGTTTTTCTTTTTCAATGTAGCACGATGAATCCAACCCGTAGTTTTTCCTAAGTTGCCACCAAATTTACCCTTGCTACGCTTAAACATGAAAATTTCTCTTGGTGATGGATGAACTTCTGCAGTTACACCTTCAATTCCACTTCGAGCCTTCATTGTTTTATCAATTCCCCATTCTTTTAACCAAGCGTCAATATGTAATGAAGTGCTTTTACCTTCATGTGCTAAATATTCTGACACATCAAAACCAATACCTCCTGCACCAATAACTGCAACGCGTTTACCAACCGGCTTTTTTAACTTTAAAACATCAATATAGCTAAGTACTTTGGGATGTTCAATACCTTCAATTTTTAGCGTTCTTGGTTTTATTCCTGTAGCTAATATTACTTCATCAAAATTGCCGTTTTTTAAATCTTCAGCATATACTCGTGTGTTTAATTTTACCGTTACCTGATGTAATGCGATTTGTGTATTAAAATAACGAATGGTTTCGTAAAATTCTTCTTTCCCTGGAATTTGCTTTGCCAAGTTAAATTGACCTCCAATTTCTTTATCGGCATCAAAAAGAGTGATGTCATGTCCTCGTTGTGCTGCAATGGTTGACGCAGCTAAACCTGCAGGACCAGCACCTACTACGGCAATTTTTTTCTTTTTTTCCGTCGGAAGATAATTCAGCTCAGTTTCATGGCACGCTCTTGGATTTACCAAGCAGCTCGCAACTTTTTGTTCAAAAACGTGGTCTAAACATGCTTGATTGCAACCAATACAGGTATTTATTTCGTCCGATTTATTTGCTTCTGCTTTATTTACCCATTCTGGATCCGCTAAAAAAGGTCGTGCCATCGAAATCAGATCTGCATGTCCTTCTGCCAATATCTTTTCAGCCGTTTCTGGCATGTTTATTCTGTTGGAAGTAACTAACGGAATGGAAAGTTCTTCTTTCATTTTTTTAGTCACCCAAGTAAATGCAGCTCTTGGTACTGATGTTGCAATTGTTGGTATTCGAGCTTCGTGCCAACCAATTCCTGTATTTATAATGGTTGCACCAGCTTTTTCAATTTCTTTACCTAAAGCTACTACTTCTTGCCATGTGCTTCCGTTTTCTACTAAATCCAGCATGGATAAGCGGTAGATAATAATAAACTTCTTTCCAACAGCTTCGCGTGTTTGCTTTACTAATTCTATTGGTAAACGCATTCTGTTTTCATAGCTTCCTCCATAAGCATCCGTACGCTTATTGGTTCTTTCTGCAATAAACTGATTGATTAAATACCCTTCGGAGCCCATAATTTCCACTCCATCATAGCCTGCTAATTTTGAAAGTTTAGCGGCGTTTACAAAGTCGCGAATGGTACGTTTTATACCTGATTGTTTTAGTTTAAAAGGCTTAAAGGGAGTAATTGGGGATTTTATGGCAGAGGGAGCAACCGCAAAAGGATGATATCCATAGCGTCCTGCGTGTAAAATTTGCATACATATTTTACCACCTTCTCTATGCACGGCGTCTGTAATTACTTTATGATGTTTTGCATGTTTTTTTGTGCTCATACGTGCCGAAAAAGGGGCGGTCCATCCTTGTATGTTGGGTGCAATTCCACCGGAAACAATTAAACCAGCGCCTCCTTTTGCACGTTCAGCATAATAGGTTGCTATTTTTTCCAAGCCATTTTTTTTCTCTTCCAATCCCGTATGCATAGAACCCATTATAATTCGGTTTTTCAGCGTTGTAAATCCTAAATCCAGTGGTTCGAAAATATGTTTATACTTGGTCATTTTTCTATAATTTTTTATACACAATTACTATGCGCGCATAACAATTTGCAAGTTACGTTTTTTTTAGAATGAAAAAACTCAAAAAATAGAAACGTGCTATTGGCTAATTGTCATTATACTTAGAATTCGTTAAGTATCATATTTGAGGTAATCTCTATTTTAATTATGAATCATCCACTTGATAATCCATAATTAAAAATGTACTATAATGTTCTGCGTGAAGCCTGTGCTGAGCGAAGTCGAAGTATAACTTGAGCTTTATTCACAAGGTTTTTATTTTAAACTATTGAGTTCATGAATCTCGCAAACTCGATTTGCATAAAAGCAGGGCAGAACGTTAAGAAATAGTAAGTGATTTTTTTAACCAAGGAGCCAAATGGCACACCGGCATATTACTAATGTTGGATTAGATATTGTGTTATTACAAGAACACATTCTGAAAGGCGACTTTTGTCCTACAAAGTATTCATAAGTGGAACCTAAATTCATCAAAAAATCATGTATCTTTAAGGTTCATTTTAAAGCTAAAAAATCATTCTGACTATGAAGTGTTTCTCCCTTTTTTCCTGCCTGTTTATTCTACTATTACTTGGTTGCAATGAGGTTAATCCTAGTGGCGAAAAAGAGGTGCGTAAGTTTGTAAAACAATGGAATGATGCCCATACACAAATAAAGTCACCATACCTAGAACGCTACTATATGGATATAGTAACCTATTACGAAAAAGAATTCACCAGAGACCACGTACAGCAAGATAAGAATTTGCTGTTTCAACAATTCCCAGACTATACACAGGGTATTTTAAATGACCAATCTGAAGTCACGAAAGTGGAGGGAAGCTATTTAGTAACGTTCACCAAACACGTTAACTACAACGGAGTAGAAGCCGATTATCCCTCGTATCTTTCAGTAACGATTAAAAATGGTGAATTTAAAATAATGCGGGAAGGCGTGTCTAAAAATGCGGAAAATCTGGATGCACCCATTTTTCCAAGTGCTCGCAAAAGTAACGCTATCATCTCTAATAACAGGCAATTGTATGGTGATTTTAATGGCGACGGTCTATCAGACTATGCTACTGTAATCTCTCCAGAAATACGTTCCGCTAGCAATGCCGATGTCCAAAACACTGATACCGTGCAATGCGTTGGCGGATGCAACAGCATAATCATATTTAGTAATAAGGCTTTAAAAGCCATCACAATCAAAGGTGCGTACCAATCACAACTAGAAAATCTTAAAGACCTTAATAGCGACGGTGCAGACGAGATAGGTTTTTGGGATATAAAACCCACAACCAAGAGCCTTTATGTTTTTAATGCAACAGATGGTACTTTACTAATCGAGCCTATTGTAATTAATACCACCGTCCATAAAAACCTAAAACTTATTGACGTTTTTAAAAAAACAGGCACTAATAAAATTACAGTAACATCCAGTGCAGAAATAAATGGGGCGTGGGTATTAAAGAGCAAAGTGATTGCATTGAAATAAGTGGCTCATAAAACTTTAAAAGTTTCTTCTAAACAGAGTAAAAAGCGCTATTCCGCTAATTGTTATAATTGTACAATTTACGAAGCGACACGATAGGAGCGAAGAGGATTGTGTGTAAAGCGCTTTTAAAATTAATGTCTTTGTCCTGAAAATTCCATGGCTTCACCTTTTCCAAAGCCATAACTAATACCAAAAGTCACAAAGCGACCACGTTTTCTGTTATTGAACGAATAAAAATCGGATTGCGAAGAAAAGCTTTCATCAATACGGGTTTCAAAAGCATCGCGAACACTTAAATTCAAAATAAACTTTCCTTTAAACAGTTTCTTTCTTAACCCAAAATCAACATAAAAGCTTTCAGATATTCCTCCTTGAAGACTTGTGTATTTGGAATTATAATTACTGGACATTTCAAAGTCAAATTCTAAAGGCAGTTTAAATTTTGATGAGACACTGGAATTCCATCTATTGCCTTTAAAATCAAAATTTTGAGCTTCAAAAACCCCCGTTCTGTTAAAATAATTAATGTTAAAATCGCCCGTTAACGTAAACCAATTTACGGGATTGTATTTGCCATTGGCTTCAAAACCAATCGTGTTACTTGTTCCTATATTTTCTGGTTGAGACGTACTGATATTGTTTTCAAACGTTATTATATTTTCTACAACATCCGTGGTATAACGATTGTATAAACTAAAGTTTAAGGATAAGTCCTTCATTTTATGGATACTGGTTAGCTCATACGAATCGGTATATTCTGGTTGTAAATTTGGATTTCCTCTAGAAATATTATAATTATTTCTAATATTGTTGAATGGATTTAGTTGCCGTAAACCGGGTCTGCTTATCCTTCGGGAATATCCGGCCTGCATGGAAAAATCACCAGTAACTTTGTATGATGTGTGTATGCTAGGAAACATATTGGTATAAGAGCTTTTGCTGGAAACGCTTGTTGTTCGTAACAACGTACTTATTTCTGTATTTTCTAGTCGCAGTCCAATTTTTAAACCCCAAACATCTCCTTCGTAGGCTAAGGTGTTATAATAAGCAAAAACCTTTTGATTAAAATCAAATACATTAGTTAGGTTCGGGTTATCAACCCACTCACTATCTACTAAATTACTCACTGCAAAATCATTGGAAACATCATTAATAGCATATTGCGTACCGGTTTCTAAAGTGTATTTTTTTAAAAACGGATGCATATAATCGAGTTTAAACGTATAATCTTCAAGTGAATAATCAGTACGGGTTTTTTGCAAACTATTAGGGGCATCACCTGTAATAGTTGTGTTTCCAAAGACAGAAGATTGATCTTTGCCGAATCTATTTCCTGTAGCACTAAAAATCAAATCTTGGTCTTCATGGCGTTTAAAGTCCTTTTTATATTGTAACTCGTAGTTCAATTTTGGGTTGGTTGCTTCTGTGGTTTCGTTTCTTACCCAACTATCTGTTGTTGTGGTTTCATTAAAAAGTTTGTTGAAATTTGCGTTAGAAGATTGGTCTTCCACCTCATAAGCGTACGATCCAGAAAGCGTAATGACATTAGAGTCATTAATATAATAATCTGTGCCTAAAAGGATGCTGCTGAATTTTTCGTCAAAATTACTGTGTTCATTACTCGTGATGGTGGTATCGTTAATAATATCACGGTTTATAGTCTTCCTTTTATCCTTAAACGTTCGTTTCCCAGCACCAATTTGACTAAATAGATTGAATTTTTCGGTACGTTTATTTATACTTAAACCAAAGCTATTGCTATTGGGCACACCCACATTTAAACTAGCAGAACCATTTAAACCACGCTTTTCAGATTTCTTTATAATGATGTTGATGATTCCTGAAGTCCCTTCGGCATCATATTTTGCAGAAGGATTGGTAATCACTTCAATTCTATCAATCATATCTGCCGTAATAGTTCCCAAGGCATTTCCATCGGCGGTAGCTAAAACAGAAGGCTTTCCGTTTATTAATATTTTGACGCCCTTACTTCCGCGTAAGCTAACTTCACCTTCAATATTTACGTTTACCGATGGCACATTGTTTAATACTTCTAGGGCACTGGCACCCGTAGAAATTAGGTCTGTCCCTACATTAAAAATACGTTTGTCTAATTTAAATTCTGTCTGTGATTTTTCAGCACGCACAATAACTTCACCTAATGCTTGTAAGTCTTCAGATAGCGACACAACTTTTAAATCTATTCGATTTTTTGTTATGCTATAGTTTTTAATTGTTTTGGTTATATATCCTATAAAACTAATTTCCACATAAAAATCACGGGCCTGGGTAGCAACCGAAAAGTCGCCATGTATGTTGGAAACGGTTCCTGTAATAGGGGCATTGGTTGTGTTGTTTAATACTGAAATGGTAGCATATTCTATAGGCTGATTGCTTGTGGCATCAATCACCTTTCCTGTAATCTCAATATTTGAATTTTGAGCAGAGGATAGCATGGAAAATAAAATAAAAAAACAATAAATAGAAAGGGGTATGTATGTTTTGTACATAGATATTATTTGTATATCATTTTTCACAAATATAACATCTAGCATAGGAATTTTGTTGAATAAGCGATTTTTAATACTTGCAAAAGGCTAGCTTTGAACTCCTCGCATTAAATGCCAATGATAATATTTGTACTATAATGTTCCGCGTGAAGCCTGTGCTGAGCGAAGTCGAAGTATAACTTGAGCTTTATCCACGAGGTTTTTATTTTAAACTATTGAGTTCATGAATCTCGCAAACTCGATTTGGGTAAAAGCAGTAAAGAACGTTAAGAAAAGGTCCTGTGAACTATTTAATCCTCAGGATGCTGTTAAAGAGGTCTTAGCTAAAGGAGTATCAAACCATTCAGCAATGCTGAAAGCAATTGGTGAACCTACTGAGGCCGGTTTAAAGGTTTTTCTTCGATCTAAGGAGTTAACAATTTTTGCCGCATCTTGGACGCCACAAATGAATCTTATGCCACACAACCACCTTATGTGGGCAAATATTGGCATATATACTGGGCGAGAAGACAATATTTTGTGGGAGCAAAGTGATGATAAATTGAAGGCAAAAGATGTGAGATGTTTATTTGCTGGAGATGTCGCAACTCTAAATACAAGTGCCATTCATTCTGTAACCAATCCTCTACAGAGATTTACTGGAGGGCTTCACATTTATGGTGGTGATTTCTTTGCTACCGTACGCAGTCAATGGGATCCGGAAACTCTCAAAGAAGAACCTTCAAATGGTGACGTGATACGTGAAATCATTGTAGGATTTAGTCGTGCCGTGCGAGTTGGTCCATATATTACAATTGGAGGAACTGCACCAATGGATATAAACGGAAATACAATAGGAATTGGAGATATTACTTTGCAAACCAAACAATGTCTGGAAATTATTAAAGTAGCTTTAGAAAAAGCAGGGGCAAGCTTAAATGATGTCGTTAGAACCCGGATGTTATTAACTAATATTGATGATTGGAAAGGTGCTGCCGATGTAAGGGCTTCCTATTTTAAAACTATAAAACCTGCTGATACAATCATGCAGGTATCTCGTTTTATAAATCCAGATTGGTTGATTGAAATTGAAGCAGATGCTATTGTGTCCTCATAAAATTTTGGCTAAAACAATAGGAGAAATGAGCGTCCATATTTTAGGCTATACAAATGCAATTATCCAGTGGATGATTGTATTTGGATACAACACTTTACTAAAATCTCCTTTCAAATCGTATTTAGCTAAAAATGTCTACCAGACATTTTCTTAACGCCAAATAGTCTAAAATATAGCGAATGAGCCGTTAATTGTTTCCGAAATTATATGCAGCCTTGATTTTTTTGTTTTAGGTATTTAGCTACCGCTAAATAGTGTTTCAAGACACTATTTTAAAGAATTGATTGAGTATCAATTTTTAAAATACAGATAATGAAAGATTGAAAAAAATGATTAATTAAATCTTTATGATTAAGCTATGCATAAAAATGATGGGAATAAAGTGATTTAAAAAAAAATACATATATTTGTAACTAAATAATAGTTGCAACGTCTAATAATATATAAGTGGCAAAAATTGATAAACTTATTTTAAAAATTCAATCTAACCCGAAAGACTTTACTTGGGATGAATTAAAAAAAGTTTTATCACATTACGGTTTTGAAGAAATGCCTCAAAAAGGAAAAACAGGAGGTTCAAGAAGAAAGTTTATAAATAAACAAAAGGATGTGATTAGTTTACATGAACCGCATCCAAAAAAAACAGTAAAACACTATGCGATTAAGCAAGTTATAGAATATTTAAATTTATAATTATGAGTGATTTTTTAACATATAAAGGATATTTTGGAACTGTAAATTTTAATTCAGACGATGAAGTATTTTATGGAAAAGTTTTTGGAATTAGTGATTTAGTGAACTTTGAAGGGTCGTCTGTAAAGGAATTAAAAGAATCTTTTGAGGAATCAATTGATGATTATTTAGAAACATGTAAAGAGTTAGGTAAACAACCAAATAAGACATTTAAGGGGAGTTTTAATGTAAGAGTAAGCATGGAATTGCACAAAAGAGCAGCTATAATTGCAAGTCAAAAAAGAATATCTTTAAATGATTTTGTAAAGAAAGCCATTGGATACGCTGTGTTACATGAGAATGCTATTGAAGACAATATTTCAATAAAAACCCAATAAATAAAATTAAAGTTCTAAACATAGCAAGTGCATAGAAATTATCTCTTCGAGTAATTTTATGCTCTTGTGGCAAGCTTACGAGAATCTCATAAATTTTTTTATTACGTACATTTTATCGAATACGCGATTTTTAATAAGAGTAAAAAGGTTAGCTTTTATTTTGGCGTTGGCAAGCGTTGGATAATTATTCGCCTAATTTCTATTTGATAATTAGGAGCTCATGAATGCTTTGCATTTGTGTGTAAAATAGCATCATAATACTGCTAATCTCTATTTTAATTATGAATCATCCACTGGATAATCCATAATTAAAAATGTATTATAATGTTCTGCGTTATGTAACCTGAGCTTTGGTTAAAAGCGAAAGTTGTTACTACAGTTTCTTAAAAAAATTTATTCTAAAAGTTTCTTCTACAATGTTAATGGAACACTTTTTATGCGACGACGTAGGAGGGAAGCGTAATGTGTGTGAAATGGATTAATATTTAAATTGTTGAAAAATACTTAATCAAATTAATTTGAAAACCTTACTTATTAGGATTAAATATGATATTTTTATTTTTTTATAATTCACATTAAATATTATTAATATATGCCAATTAGAGTTGTTGAACTTTTTGCTGGAGTAGGCGGATTTAGAATAGGGTTAGAAGGGTATCCAAAAAGAGATGACGCTAATTATAATGTTGTATGGAGTAACCAATGGGAACCTAGTACCAAAGCTCAACATGCAAATATGGTTTATGAGAATCGTTGGCCAAATGCAAATCATTGTGGTGAAAACATTGAAGATGTAATAGAAAACAATTTTGATGTAATACCAGATCATGATTTATTAGTTGGTGGATTTCCTTGTCAAGATTATTCTGTTGCAACAACTTTAAAAAACTCTAAAGGTTTAATTGGAAAAAAAGGAGTTTTATGGTGGAGTATTGAAGCTATATTACGTAGAAAAGCGGAAAACAGACCAAAATATCTTATGCTTGAGAATGTTGACAGATTATTAAAATCTCCATCAAAACAAAGAGGTAGAGATTTTGCAGTAATGTTGGCTTCATTAAATTATCTGGGCTATGCAGTAGAATGGAGAGTTATAAATGCAGCCGAATATGGAATGCCACAAAGAAGAAGAAGAGTTTTCTTTTTAGCTTATAGAAATGATACTGAAATTTATAATAGAATATTAGAAACTGAAAATCGAGAAGATTGGTTAGATTCTGACGGAATCATTGCAACTGCATTTCCAGTTCGCGAAATAAGTGAACCTATTAAAAGAGGTAATGTTGAAGGTGATTTAATTAATATTTCTGAAGAATTTAATTTAGGAGAAAAAAATAGTCCTTTTGAGAATTCTGGTTTAATGATTAATGGTGAGTTTATTACTGTAAAAACTAAACCAGATTATAATGGATTAAGACAAACTCTTGGCAGTAAATTGATTAATATAGAAGAAGTTCCAGAAGAATATTTTATTGCCGAAGAAGATATACACAAAATAAAAGGATGGAAATATCTTAAAGGGTCTAAAAGTGAAATCAGACAAACTAAAGAAGGTTTTAAATATAACTATAGCGAAGGAAGTATGATTTTCCCTGATGCTTTAGATAATGCTTCTAGAACTATAATAACTGGAGAAGGAGGTAAGTCTCCATCTCGATTTAAGCATGTTGTAGAACAAAAAGGTAGATTAAGAAGATTGACACCCAAAGAGCTTGAACGACTAAATATGTTTCCAGATAACCACACTGAATTAGATGGAATAACAGATACCAAAAGAGCTTTTTTTATGGGAAATGCTTTAGTTGTTGGTATAGTTAAAAAATTAGGAGAAGAATTAAGTCAAAGGGTTGATGTAAACATAAACCAAGAGCAATTTGCATAAAGAATTACCATACGATAAAAAAGATCCAATTTCAATTGAAGATTATGCAAAAGGTTTAATAAATAAATCGTTAAGAAATTTATATGGCAATGATTTAGAAAACGCATATTCTGGAAAGGGAAAACTAGTGTCAAGTCAATCTTCATATGACGGATAAAGCCTTTTCAGTTTTATTCGTGC
>CAXBJF010000047.1:0-22102 GCA_963976005.1 uncultured Flavobacteriales bacterium
AAACATATTGGACGCTTTTAAAACTATTGCTATATTAAAGGCTGAATAGTTACAAAAAAAATAATTTAGTATTTTGAAGAACAATAGTAGAATGACTGCAGGTGGAAGATTAGAATTCGTACCTAAAACTACTAATGTAACTGTTGAAGGGCGTACCAAAAACAGAAGAACCGAAATAGTAATATGACCTAAACTTGACCAGTTCTTTGAGTTGTTAGAACCGCCCATTACTGCAGTTAAGTAGTTTTTAGGTAATTTTGTATTATTAGTTTTTAAATCAAGATTTTGCTAAATATGAACATTATTTCATGGAATGTTAATGGCCTAAGGGCTATTGTGAAAAAGAATTTTTTTGAGGATTTAAAAATAATGGATCCAGACATACTGTGCATTCAGGAGACTAAAGCACAAGATGAGGACGTAAACAAAACCTTATCTCAATTATCCAATTATAATATTTATGTTAATTCGGCAGAGAGAAAGGGATATTCAGGAACTTCAATACTTTCCAAAACAAAACCCATTTCCATAGTCAATGATATGGGAATTGAAGAAAATGACCAAGAAGGAAGGGTCATTTGTGCCGAATACCAAGGTTTTTATTTGGTTAATGTGTATGTTCCAAATTCTGGGCAGCAATTGGAAAGGCTTGATTACCGAAAAAAATGGGATGCAGATTTTCTTAATTATTTAAAAAATCTTGAAAAGAAAAAGCCGGTAATCATTGCTGGAGATTTTAATGTGGCCCACCAACCAATGGATCTTAAAAATGATAAAGCCAATTATAACAAAACAGCGGGATACACCCAAATTGAAATTGATGGAATGGACAATTTTTTAAAATCTGGATTTATTGATACGTTTAGAAAGTTTCACCCAAATAAAGTTGAATATACCTATTGGAGTTACCGTTTTAAAGCAAGGGAAAGAAATACAGGTTGGCGTATTGATTATTTTTTGATTAGCAAAGGTATAATTGATAAAGTTAAAACAATACATATTCTTTCAGATTATTATGGCTCTGACCATTGTCCTATTGGTCTGGACATAAATATATAAATGACTTGCATTAATCAGGAAGCATTTGAATTATATGCAGGTAAAAATTTATGATATACTCATATATTATCTATCTTTATTAATATATTAAATATCACTCTAAATACAATATCATTTCCATGGCAAAAAGGAAAACATTGGCTACCCAGGTTGTGGCAAAACCAGTTTCTATTAAGAAAAAAGCGATATCAAACATTAAAACGAATCCTTTTCTTATCGTAGGCATGGGTGCATCAGCAGGAGGTTTAGAGGCTTTTAAGGAATTTTTTACAGCGGCACCAAAAAACATGGGAATGGCATTTATGCAGAATATCATTTCAAGACGTAACACCACTCAAAAAGGCTGAAACCATATTATTACAGCATGAGGCTTTGCAAAAGGAAAAAGAGAAAATACAGCAATACTTAGATCTGGCACCTGTTGTTTTTCTTTTGTTGGATACTGACAACAGGGTGCAAATGATCAACCAAAAAGGGTGTTATTTAATAGGGTCTGATATTAATGAAATAATTGGCAAGACATGGTTATGGGATTTTGTATGTGACGTGGATTTTAAGCCAGTTGAAAACACAATTCTAAATAATGAATCGGAAACAGCCTCTTTGCCATCTCATTTTGAAAGCAAATTGCGTAGGAATACTGGAGAATTGCTCATAAGAGGTATTAAATATATTTTTTACACCTTGTGTTTATGTAATTGTATAGAGATATGCAAGAACATGAATGCTGTAAGCGGTCATAAAATTGATTTAATGCCTTTAGGGAAGCCGGGACATGCAAATGTTTCGGTTTCCTTCCAACATATAAAAATATTGGTTAATATTTGTTGAAAAGCAGGTTTAACCAATATGAAATGATTGAAGTTATTTTACCAAGAATTAATTGGTTCTGATATTTTAGAGATAGAATATGTAAAATAGATTAATGGGAGGTATAAAGGAATTAGTCATTTCATAAGGAAACTGGAAGTTTAGGCTTCCAGTTTCTATTTTTAGAAATGCTTGGTTTTTTATAAATAATAAAAAAATCACGTAACTGATCCAGGTCATTTTCATTCTTATCAGGCTTTTGTACTTTAGTGTCACAATAAAAACAAGAAGCGTTCTTTGATAACTTGACAATATAGATTTTTAATGTAGAAATGCATTAAAGGTCCTAGAGGTATTAAATATATTTTTTACAGCTTGAGTTTTTGTAATTGTATAGAGGTATACGTGCAACAATACAGTAAGCGGTCATAAAATATACTTAATACCTTATGAGAAGCCAAGACAGTTACATGCCTTGGCTTCTTTATAAAATATTTAAAATATTGATTTTTGCTATTAATCAATTATTGGGCTATTAAGAAGGAGGGAATATTGTTTTGCTTAAAACGAATTTGATTTTAATTAATTGGTTGGAGGTACAAATAGTAACTTTTTTAATAGAAAACAAAAGAGGCTGTCTAAAAAGTCGTCATTGCGAATGAAATGAAGCAATCTGTAAATTGCAAGTTGTTGATTTACAGATTACTTCGAAATAAAAATTTCTCGTAATGACGGTTGATATATACTTTTTAGACGACCTCTTTTTTATTTGTACAATATTAATTGTAAACTGATATAAAAATGGCTCAATCATTTTTTTTCAACAGATTTTCCATACCATAAAGATCATAATCAAATCCTCTCATAATCAATAAATATTCATTATTATTTAAAGCTTTTAAATAAGTTTCGGCTTGAAATAAATTAGCCCCCAAGCCTCTTAAAACACCATAAATACCTGTAGTCATGGTCCCCAGGGATTTCCCATTTATGTCATTTAAAAACAGGGAAGTTAATGGACCAGCAATAAAGACTACTCCAACTTCAGGATTTTTAAAGCTACCAAAATCAAAGGAAGTTCCTAATACTTTTCTCCAATAAACATGCATATCCCTAATATCTTTTTCCAATAGTTTCATATCGTCAGAATTGTTTTTTGGAAACTTACCAAGAATAGATACCTGTATGTTGGAAGTATGATATTCCTTAACACGCTTTAAAGTTTTTTTTATTTGGTTGAGGTTTTTGTATTCTTTAAAAAAAACTTGTTTTTTATTATCTTCTTCTGTGGTCACAACTATAAATATATGCATAGTATGAGCTATAACTAATTAATCTAACACTAATATAACAGGTATAATTAATATTGGGAATGATGTAGGTCAATTCTATGAAATATATAAATTTCAACTCATAAAATTAATAAGTAACAATGTGGTTTTTATGGATTAACTTAAGGTTGTAATTTCTTTTAATGCTTTTTCATTTTGGATAATAATTTTTCTACCAGAACCTATGGTTATTAAACCTTCTTCCTTAAATTCAGTTAACATTCTTATGGCTGTTTCTGGAGCTGTACCAATAATTCCTGCAAAATCCTCTCTTGAAATGCTTATACCGTCAGTCTTATTATCTGTTAAAATACCTTTCTGTTGCAGTTCCAACAACGCTCTTGCAACTTTTTGCCTTACCGTAGCAAAGGCTATATTGAGCAATTGTTTTTGAACTTCAATCAAGTTGTTGGAAATCAAATTGATAAACTTTTTTGAAACCACTTTATTTCCATATAAAAGCGTTAAAAAATCAATTTTAGGAATTTTATAGATCTCAACATCTTCAAGAGCCATAGCCGATTCAAGATAAAGGCCATGATCTGTTAACAATGATAACTGACCAATAAAACTTCCTTGGCCAAAAAGCCCTGTAACCAAATCTTTACCTGCTTCGGATGTTTTATATGTTTTTATGATGCCACTTTGCACAAAGCATAATGAATTAGCGGTGTCTCCTTCCATAAAAATCAAGTCATTCTTTTTGTAATTTTGAAGACTGTAATCTCTGGATATAGATTCTAAATCCAAATATTCTGACACATCTTCTAAAAACTCTGTGATACCTTGTACGTTTTGCGAAAATTGCTTTTTTAAAAAGGAATGTTTTTTTAACCGGCTTTTTACAGCTTCTAACAGTTCCTGTTCACTAAACGGTTTTGTTAAATAATCATCAGCTCCCAGATTCATTCCTTTTCTTATATCGTCCTTTTCTGTTTTGGCAGTTAAAAAAATAAAAGGGATACTCGCTGTTTTATAATGTTTACTTAATGTCTGGAGTACTCCATAACCATCCAATTCCGGCATCATGATGTCGCAAATAATGAGATCCAGTTTATTTTTTTTTGCCATTTCAACTCCAATTTTTCCATTTTCGGCAGCAACTACCCTGTAATTTGCAAGTTCCAGTAGGGCGGTGGTATTTTCACGAACATCTTCATTGTCTTCTATTAGGAGTATTTTTTCCATAGGTACTAATATTTGGTTTGATCGTTATGATCGTTTTTTTAAACTGTGTATTTAATAATTAGGTTCATGTAAGTTTCATCAATTTATGTTATTGGGCAATTCTATAATAAAAGAACTTCCTTTGTTTAAGGTGCTTTTAAAATCAATAGTGCCATGCATTAATTCTACATAGTGTTTCACAATATTTAGTCCAATACCGGTTCCTTCAATATTTGATGCATTTTTGGCTCTAAAAAATCGTTGAAATAAATTGTTCTGGTCTTCATCAGGAATACCAATTCCCTGATCTATTATTTCTAAAGAAACCTTGTCTTGGTTATTTAATATATTTAAGGTGATTTCAGTATTTTCAGCGGAATACTTAGTGGCATTTGACAGTAAGTTTAAAAGTATATGACGCATTAATTTTGAATCTAAATTAACAGGAATATTATTCTCGTTATTTGTAATTGTTATGGTTTGTCCCTTTTTTATATTTATTTCAATTTCTTCAACCAATGATTTTGAAAGACGAATTAAGTCGAAGCGTTCCAGAGTTGCTGATATGTTTCCTTCATCCAGTCTGTTCAAAGAAAGGAAATCGTTTAAAATTAATTCAAGGTTATTTACATTCTTTATGATTTTATTGACATATTTTATGTTTTCAACTTGTTTATTACTTCCGTTTTGTTTGCCAATTAAGATGGCTGAAGTTTGAATAACACTTAAAGGGGTCCTAAATTCATGAGATGCCGTACCGATAAAGCGCGATTTTAATTCATTTAATTCCTGCTCTTTTTTTAGTGCAATTTCCATGTTGAACTCAATTTGTTTTTGCAACGAAATATCACTGTATACTATTAAAGCACTTGCGGCTTTCTTGTTTTCATCATAAAAAGGGACTGTATTTACCGAGTAGTAATTATTGTTATAGTTTTCTTCAAAATAGAGGTGCTCACCAGAAAGGGTTCTTGATACATTTTCCTTGAGTTTTGATTTTCGGTTTTCAGAAAAAGTTGAAATATGATCAATGTTTATCCCTTCCAGCATATTTTTTTTTAATCCTAAGATGGTTAATGCTTCACCCTCTGCAAATAAAATTTCAAAATTTTTGCTTACAACGGCTATTATTCCTTTAGGAAAGTTTTTTGCTATTGCCGATGATAAAGCTTTTTCTGCCAATGCCTCATTTTTTGCTTTATTGGTTATTTGAATCTGGTCTTCAAGATCTAAATTGGATTCAACCAATTTTTGAACGGTAGACGTCAATTCCTCTGTACGTTCCTGAATTGTTTTTTCTAATATTTGTGAATATTTTTCAAGTTGATTTTTGTTTTTCTCAATAGAAATATTATTGTTATGTTGTTCAATGGCAACCCTTATCAAATGGGCCATGTCCAAAACAATATCTTTTTCATTCTTTAAAGGCTTTCTGGTATATTTACTATAAACATCAAAAGTGCCAATGACCTCATTGTTAGATGATATAATAGGGTAGGACCAACATGATTTTAAACCATTTTTTATAGCTATATCTTTATAATCTTTCCAAAGGTTGTTGGTTTCAATATCTTCAACAACTATTTCCTTTTTAAAAAAAGCAGCCGCACCACAGGAACCAACTTTAGGTCCAATAATAGTGCCTTCAATATAATCACAATATGCTTTTGGTATATTAGGTGCTGCCAAAATATGAAACGTGTTATTTTTTTTGTTCAGCAATAAAATGGATGACATGCAATTTTTAAAATAGGTATCTATAGTTTCTGTAATGGTATTGCCAATAAGATCCAATGGTTTATCAGATGCAATCTTTTCAAGTATTTTACGTATCTGATCTTTTAAATATTCTTCCCTTTTTTTGGCTGTAACATCATTTTGTACACCAATAAAATGGGTTAACTCCTTCTCATCATTGTGTACTGGAGTAATTGTTAACTCATTCCAGAATATGGTTCCGTCTTTACGATAATTACGCAGGGTCACTTTACAAGCTTCACCATTTATAATTGATGATTTTATGATGTCAATTTCTTTTTGGTCCCGGTCATCGTTTTGCAAAAACCTGCAATTCATTCCGTATACTTCATCCTTTTTATAACCTGTTATTTTTTCAAAAGAATCATTACAGTAAATAATAGGAAAATCAGGTTTTTGGGCATCAACAATAATAATGCCGTTACCAGCATCTGCCAAAGCCCTATTTCTAATATTTAAAAGGTGTTCATTGGCTTTTTCTTCAGTAACATTACGTGCAATGCTTAATATTTTATTATTTGCAAGAGGCACAAAACGAAAGTCAAAATCCAGAAGTCCACTCATAGATTCTATTTTCATTTGCATAAACTCCATGTGGTTTCTTTTGCTAGCATTTAAGATTTTTCCTGTAATTTTATTAGCCACATTGGCAGGATAAATCTCTTTTGCGGTTTTACCTAAAAGACCTTCTTTTGGCGCAATTAATAATGAAGGATTTGATGCATAGACCTCCAATACAGTTGTATTTTTATCATACACAATAAATAAATCAGGCGAGGCCTGTAAAATAGCCTCACTCCTAGTTTCTACTGTTTTTATGCTCTGCTCAAGATTTTTCTTTTCTGTAATATCCCTAACAATAGTAAGAATGCTATGTTTATTTAATGGAACCATTCTAGCTTCAAAATAATCTTTGCCTTGTTCGCCGTTTAAGTCATATTCCACAACGTGAATTTGATTATCCTTTATGGTCATTTTTCTTGCCTTATCAACTTTTTTAAAAACATTTGGTGGCAGAATATCCTTCATGTTTTTACCAATAACCTGATCAGGTTCCATTAACAATTTTTCTGTATTTTGTGCATAAACATCCTCAAAATCACCTTGAAAGTTCTGGATAAATATCATATCTGGGATGGCTTCCAGTAAGGCTTTAATTTTAGCTTCACTAGCTTTTAAGGTTTGCTCGGTTTTTTTATGTGATGTTATATCAGAGATAAAGCCTTCTAAAGCTATGCCTTTTCCGTTTTTATTAAAAACTGCTTGCCCTTTTTCCAAAAGATTTTTTATGTCCCCATTTTTATCCTGTATTCTATATTCAAGGCTGTATGATCTTTTTAATTTAATGGCATTTTGAACGGTATCCCATGTATATTCCTGGTCTTCCGGAACAATTAGTTGACCAAAATTTATATCATGTTTTATAAATTCATGCTGATGATATCCTGTAATTTCTAAACATCCTTTGCTTATGTATTCCATTTCCCAGTTTAGGCTGTTTTTACAGCGATATATTATACCATTCTGGTTGTTTATTAACATATTGAATTTTCGGTTGGCATCTTTTAGAGCTTTGTTTGTTTGCTTAATTTTTACAATATTTTTTTTCTGCTTTGTGATGTCTTTTACAAAAGCAATGGCTATTTGGTTACCATTTACAATTGTTGGGCTTAAGCTTATGTCTAGATATAGTTGGGTTCCATCCTTTTTAATTCCCAATAAATCCAATTCTTTATTGACAGCTCTGTTTATTGGGTTTTTTGCATAGTTTTTTATATGAACCTTATGTTTTTTTTTAAATTCATCTGGAATAAGAATATCAATGTTTTTATCAATCAATTCTCCGGTATCGTAACCAAAAATTTTTTCACAAGCTGTATTGGCCGTTAGGATGATTCCTTGGCTATTTACAATTAAAATACCTTCTACAGAAGCTTGAAAAACAGACTGAAATAAGTCATTTTCTTTAATATTCATACTCTGTTTATTAAGACACTTAAAGTTAA
This sequence comes from uncultured Flavobacteriales bacterium, assembly GCA_963976005.1. Lineage (GTDB taxonomy): Bacteria > Bacteroidota > Bacteroidia > Flavobacteriales > Flavobacteriaceae > Yeosuana. Next base: position 8,132 of record CAXBJF010000047.1, read on the forward strand.
GGTTTTAGCTTAATAAATATGTCCTTTTTTAACTATTTATTTGTACATATAAGTATTTTGTTCATAAAAACGGAAAACGCATGATCATTCACAATAATTTCAATTAATTATAATAAAGTGGTGATGATTGTGTCGAGAAATGGACTAATTAAAATTTTCCATTTGATTTGGCTTTCTTTTATGAGAATTTCATTGTCTTTATATTTTAAAAGCCGTTTCGCCGCCTCTTTATTGCTTAAACCTTTATTAAGACTGCTTTCCAGTTTTTTGGCAACTTTTTGTGAAGTGAGTGTGAATGCATTTTGTAACATTTGGGAATATGATAATCATCTGTGAAATGAGTTTTTAAAATGATTGCTAATTAATTTAAAGCCCTTAAACTAAACCAATATAAGAATGCATTGTAATGGCTTTCGTAAAAGGGCATTTTTGATTTGAAATGACTAATTAAAATTAACCTATCAAAAAATTGAATGTATTATGCAATTTCTATTTTTTTTGGTTTATGTTTTTTGGTTTCTTCTTTTTTGTCAAGATTAAAGCTTAAAATGCCATCATGGTAATGCGCTTTTATTGCTTCTTCTTTTACGTTTTCAGGCAGTTGTAAAGATCTTTGAAATGAATTGTAACTAAACTCTTTACGTCTGAAGTTTTCTTCTTTTTCTTCTTTTGTAGTTGATTTTTCAGCTGTAATGTTAAGACAACCATTGTCCACATTTACTTCAAAATCTTTTTTTGAAAATCCCGGAGCTGCCAGTTCGATTTCAAATTGTTTGTCAGTTTCTTTAATATTTAAAGCGGGTTCTCTTGAATTTCCGTTCCAGAAATCAACATCTAGAAGATCGCTGCTCCATAAGTTATTTCCTAAAATATCATCCATAGCTAGAAAATTTGATGGGATAAAACTTGTTAAGGGTCTTTTTTTGAATTTTACGAGTGACATAATTTTATTATTTAAGGTTAAACATTTTATTTATCACAAAAGTATTGTAGAAGTGTCATTCTCAAAATGATGCAGGTCAATCAGTAGGTAGTTTTTTGCAAAAAGTATGTTAAATATGGTGCTTAAAATCATAATGACGTGGCCGGAGAAACTCGTTTGAATTTGATACCGGATTCACCAAACAGTAAGTACTGTTTTAGTATTTTTCTAAATTCCCTATTTGTAGGCGATATTTTTATCTGTTGTATTTTATTGCTTTCGTTATATGTTGTTTCAAATCTTATCTTTTTATAAATTGTTTTGTTGTTTATAAAAACAAAAAAGGCAGCAATATAAAATCACCACCTTTAATTTATTAATTTTGTAACGCTATTTTAGGACGTCACATTGTTTTTTTTAATAAATTTCAAATGATAAAGAGACTTTCCATAAATCAAAAGAGCAGCTGGATTGTTTGATGTGACAGTTTTATTATTACCTTTATGAAGCTACAAGATGAGTAAATGAAATTCTCAGAAGTTATTATAATTGGAGGGGGACCGGCCGGCTCCACCTGTGTCTGGAAATTAAAACAGAGCAATAAGGACTGTATACTTCTTGATTCTCAAAAATTACCAAGAACAAAACTATGCGCTGGATGGATAACTCCCAAGGTCATCGATCAACTTGAATTAAGTGATTATCCGAACATTCAAGTTAAAGACAATTATGTTAACTTCTTTGGGATTGATAAAAAACTAAAATCAAAATCATATGCTATAAGACGCTATGAATTTGATGACTGGCTTTTAAAACGATCTGGCGTGGATGTATATCATCATAAAGTTCATAATATTAAGAAACAAGATGGATTTTATATTATAGATGATGAATATAAATGTAAATATCTTGTAGGTGCTGGAGGATCACATTGTCCTGTTTATATTTCGTTTTTCAAAGCAATACACCCAAGAAATAAGAATTATGAGGTCTGCTGTTTGGATGAAGAGATAAAATATGATTATAAAGATAAGGCATGCCGTTGTTGGTTTTATGAACATAATATTCAAGGCTATTCATGGTGTGTTTCAAAAAATGATGGCTACTTGAATATAGGTGTTGGAGGACTTTTCAAAGGTGAAAAAGTGGATATAAAAGAGCATTGGGACTAACTTGTTAAAAAACTTGATTCCCTTAACATTGTTAAAAACCATGAATTTAAACCCAAGGGCTACGTGTATCAAATAAGAGATCGTGTAGAGCATTGTAGACTGGATAATGCCTTTGTCATTGGTGATGCCGCTGGTTTGGCAACAACGCACTTGGGAGAGGGCATAGGCCCAGCGGTTGAGAGTGCCATGCTTGCAGCAGATGCCATCATAAATAAAAGTCAATTCAGCTTGCATTCAATACATAGGAAAAGTAATCCTTATGGGATGGGAATAATGCTGTTTTTATGGCGTACCATTAAGTTTTTTACAATAAAAAAGTCTTTTAAATCCCCAAAAAATCACTTGGAAATTGAGGAATAAAAGTTGCATTCGGTTAGGCTAGGATTTCGTCGTGAATCAGCTCTAGGATTATTCCACCTAAATCCAGCATTTGGTTAATACTTTTATTTTGGTGTGGCACAAAACCAAAATGAATTATTTTTTATATGGTAGACATGTCCTTAATAGAGGCTGGAAGAATTAATATTTTTTTACAAAATGGATATAATAGAAGAATTAAAAAAGCTAAATCAATTATTAGACGATGGCATTGTTTCCGAAGAAGAATATAACGATTTAAAAAATGAAATTCTAGGTATTATTAAACAATCACACACGGATTCTGAAGACTTGACGAATGAAAATGTTTCTGCCAAAATTGATGAAGAGGCAGAAAAAACGTTCATTAAAAATAATGAGAAATCAATAGAAAAAGAAGAGCCAAATAAAGTAAAATTTGATAATGATTTAAAATGCAAAAAATGTGGCGTTGAAATATCTAAAGACTTAAATGAAAGCAATAAAGGGTTGTGTATTTCATGTAAGAAGAAAAAAACCAAAATTCCTAAAATTCTTTATTTAATCCCATTATTATTAATCCCTTTAGTGTGGTGGTTTGTTAATAGTTTAAATGACGAGCAACAAATGGATGTAATAGAACCTAAACCACAAGAAAACAAAAAGGTTGAAATAAGAAGTACTGAAAAATTAAAATTTGTTGAACCTATTAATTTGGACGCTATCCCTATATTGACAGGATTCATTAATGATACAGATGTTATTATAAGAGATAGCTACACCCCATCTTCTAAAATCATTGGTTTATTTAATAACCTAGGTGAGAGTGTTGAAATTATTGACATCTACGCTTTATCAAATAACTCTGAAGCCCTTTTAAGTAAGGATATAAATGTTAACCTCAATAATAAGATAACAATTATAGAAAAAGGCAAAGCTTTACATATTATTTCTGAAAACAATGGAACATATTTAGTTTCATTTAAAGACAAAGAGTTACAAGAACATCATTTAAGTCTAGAATCTGATGCCATTGAACAGGCTTATACCGCATGGTATAAGGTTAAAAGTAGTAGGGGTGAAGTTGGTTGGGTTCTTGGAAAGTTTATAAATTTAAATGATGGACTGGTTAAAGAGGCAGAGGACAATTTGAATGATAATATTATTAAAAGAAATCCAAATTCATGGGGGGCGGATCATGATAATATTTTTTGGAAAAGGGCTTATACTTTATTTGATTTTAGCACAGGTGAACCCATATTTCCAGAACTGGTAAATGGTGAATTAATTTATAAAATATATTACTCCAGTAACGAAGACCCAAAGCCATACTATGGTGAATTTTCTATAGATAAACTGGAACAACTTTATTTTTATAAATTTAAGAATAAAGAAAATTGTTTAGTGTTTTGTGAGTCAAAAAACAAAAAAAAATAAAACATTCGGAATGTTGAGATTTGCTGTGTTTTTTGCAACGATTACCCTTATACATATATTATAAAGCTTTCAGTACATTTTTGCCAGTCATAGCCATAGTAGTCAATACACCTGAAAACAAGGCGCCTCCAACACCTGTCGTCACATAATCAAACAGTTTTCTTAAAAATACTGTTTTCCCGTTGTACTTCGCCTATATAATGGATGCCTACATCCCATTCATAGCCTTTACGTTTAAAAACATGTGTAAAACCACCCGCTGTATAATGTTGCTCCAATACCAAAACCTTTTGACCTTGTTTTGATAGGATAGCAGCTGTTGCAAGACCCTCCCATGCCTGATCCTATGATGATAGTGTCATAGGCTTCCTGTTACTGGGGTTGTTGTTTGTAAGATTGAATCATTTGGTTTGCGTAGTTAACTAAAATACAAAATAGGTTGCACATTTTTGAGTTTTCAATTGCGGTATTCCGTAATATGCTCTCTTGAATTTTGAAAACGCCATAAAAGAGGTCATAAAAAAAACGGTTTAGAGTGAACTAAACCGTTTGTTTGTGCATGATTCTACCTTGTAGCGAGAGGGGGGCACGATCCCCCGACCTCCGGGTTATGAATCCGACGCTCTAACCAGCTGAGCTACCTCGCCATAATAAGGCTGCAAATATAAAAACAATATTATTGTCAACAAACATTAGTTAAGTAAAATATTTTTAAAAAATTGTAGTTAAACTTATCAATTTATGTATATATTGAGCATCATAAATTATAATGTTACTTATGGACGATAAAATTAAATTCGAAATAGAATTCCCAATACAAGCATCCCCTCAATTGCTATATCAATATATATCAACGCCATCTGGTTTGTCAGAATGGTTTTCAGATAATGTGAATTCTCGTGGAGAATTATTTACATTTATTTGGGATGATAGTGAAGAGCAGGCCAAATTATTAAGTAAAAAAAATGGAGAGCGTATTAAATTTAGGTGGTTAGCAGATGAAGAGGATGAATTAACAACGTATTTTGAGATCAAAATTCAAGTTGATGAAATTACGAAGGATGTGTCGTTAATTATTATTGATTTTGCTGATGGAGATGAAGTTGAAGAAGCAAAAATGCTATGGGAAAATCAAGTTTCCAGTTTAAAACAAGTATTAGGGTCTTCATAAATAAATAATTCTTTAGCTTATTTTTTTTCTCAAGTTGATTGTGTTTTAGAGTACATTTATGGTAAATTATAATGGAAATATATTAATGGACAATACCATATTGTCAATTAATAACAGAGGGTTTGCTTATGGTGATGCACTTTTTGAAACCATAAAAACTTCTAATGGGAAAATTTTGTTTTGGGAAGATCATTATTTCAGATTGATGGCTTCTATGCGTATTATGCGCATGGAAATACCTATGAATTTTACAATGGGTTTCCTAGAAAATCAAATTCAAGAAACACTAAAAGCAAATGAATTAAATACTTGTTCTTCGCGTATAAAATTAATGATTTTTAGAAATGAAGGCGGATTGTATTTGCCCGAAACAAATGATATTAGTTTTATAATAAGTGCAAGTAAGCTTGACAGTGATTTTTATCTTCTGAATAATGAGTTTTATGAAGTTGATTTGTTTAAAGATTTTTTTGTTGCCCCTGGATTGTTATCTACTTTAAAGACTAATAATAAGGCTATTAATGTAGTTGGGAGTATTTTTGCCAAAGAAAATAAGTTACAAAACTGTCTGCTGTTAAATACTGACAAACATGTTATTGAAGCGCTTAATGGAAATATTTTTGTTGTGAAAGGAAACGTTATTAAAACCCCGCCAATGACTGATGGTTGCTTAAAAGGGATTATGCGAAAACAACTTATAGAAATTATAAATGAGATTCCAGAATATAATTTATTAGAAGCATCCGTATCACCTTTTGAATTGCAACAAGCTGATGAACTTATGGTGACCAATGTGATAGTTGGCGTTCAGCCGATTACTAAATATAGAAAAAAGATGTTTGTTAATGAAGTCTCAAAAAATTTATTGCAAAAACTGAATGTAAAAATGCGATTATCCTAATTGAAATTTGGGTTTTCAGGAGCATTTGACCATATACTGTACTCACCACCAAATTCCAGCATTTTTTCTTTCCAAAAAGATTCATAATCTTTCTCAATAATCTTTTTCTTATAAGTATTTTCTGTTACAACCCACGAATTTGATTTAAGCTCCGTTTCTAACTGACTGGATTTCCATCCGGAATAACCAAGAAAAAACCTAATATCACTTTCTGTTATTTTATTATTGGTAATAAGTTCGGCCACTTTATTAAAATCTCCACCCCAAAATATGCCTAATGAAATTTCAATGCTTTCTGGAATTAATTCGGGCACTTTATGAATAAAGTATAAATTATCCTGTTCTACAGGTCCACCATTATAAACTTTAAAATCGGCCACAACCTCTGGTATCAAATCATTTAACGTGTAATTTAATGGTTTATTCAGTATAAAACCTATAGAACCTTCTAGGTTATGATCTGCCAATAAAACAATGGAACGATTAAATGAAATATCACCAATAATAGCGGGTTCTGCTATTAGTAAATCCCCTTTTTTAGGTTTAGTAGTAATCATTGAATATTATTAGACGATTAAATCTAATATATATTTATTTAAAATGCAAAGGTTTGATTATTTTTTATATAAAAAGAGGCTGTCTAAAAAGTCTTTTATATTTAGTTTGTCAGGTTGAGCTTGTCGAAACCGATATTGATTATCAATAAGTTAAATATTTCGACAGGCTCAATATGACATTAAACTTGACTTTTTAGACAGCCTCTTTTAAAAATATTAAATAAAGTATTTTAGTTTACTGCTCTAGATAAATCTGAACCTGCTTTAAACTTAACTACTTTTTTAGCTTTTATTTTTATTGTTTGTCCTGTTTGAGGGTTTCTACCTTCTCTTGCAGCTCTTTTAGAAACTGACCAAGAACCAAATCCAACTAATGAAACTCTGTTGCCTTTTTGTAAAGCGCCTTCAATTTCAATAAGAGCACATTCTAATGCTTTTTTTGCAGCGGCTTTTGTAATTCCGGCATGTGCTGCCATTGCATCGACTAAATCTGTTTTGTTCATAATATAAAATTTAATTATTAATAAATTGTTGGTTAAACATTTTTTGTTGAAACCTTATACAAATTTATACGGATTATGCAATCACGCAAGTAATAGCAAGGGAAATGCAGGGTAATGTTGATAACTTATACTGTTTGTTAATAAAGCACAAAGTTTTTATCGTTGAATTGAAAATATCAATAAGGATAAGGGTTTACAGCACTTTAGCTCCGCTATCAAAATGATAACCATTTAAAAGTGATTTTATATCCATGCTGCGCTTTCCTGGAAACTGAATTTCCTTAACGATAATATAGCCACTTTTGGTTGCAATTTTCAATTCTTGTTTTGAAGAAAAAACGGTTCCTGTAGCAAACGAATGTTGATTGATTTCTTTGACTGTTTTAAATATTTTAACAACAGACACCTCTTCTTTATTAATTAATGTGCACCAGGCTCCTGGATAAGGACTTAAGCCTCGTATTTTGTTATATATATTATTTTGAGTGTCGTTCCAATCAATTTTGCAATTATCTTTATCTAGTTTGTGGGCGGTTTTAATGTTATTAGTAGTCTTTTGAGGTTTCGTTTTCACAGGTCCTTCTTTTATTAATGCAACCGTGTCAAGTACTAGTTGACTTCCCATAGTCATTAATGTATCATGAAGACTCCCGGCATTTTCATCAGGATCAATAGAAACTTCTTTTTGTAAAATCATATCTCCGGTATCAATTTTATCATCAATAAAGAATGTTGAAACGCCGGTTGTGGTTTCACCATTTATGATGGCCCAATTAATGGGGGCTGCTCCACGGAAATTAGGGAGTAGTGAGGCATGCAAGTTGAAGGTGCCGTATTCTGGCATTTGCCAAACGGCTTTTGGTAACATCCTAAAGGCTACGACAATCTGTAGATTTGCATCCAATGTTTTTAAATCATTTAAAAAGGACGCGTCTTTTAAATTTGTTGGTTGCAGGATATGTAAGTTTTGTGACCTAGCATATTGTTTAACCGCACTTTCATTAAGTTTTCTTCCTCTGCCTGCAGGTCTATCCGGTGCTGTAATAACACCAACTATATTATAATGGTTTTCAACTAATTCTTTAAGTGTTGCCACAGCAAAATCGGGTGTTCCCATGAAAACAATTCTTAAATCTCTCATTTATGAAACAGTTTATATGTGTTTGTTTTTGTTACTGAAATCATGTTGTGTTCTAACATTAATTGTAGCACATTTTTAATATCTTTTTCAGAACAATCAAGTTTAGTAAGCATGGCTCTGGATGAAAGATTTCCGTGCTCTAATAATTCTACTATGCGCTTTTTTAAAGCTTTTAAATCTTGTGGTTTACCGGTTTTTGTCGATTTTGTGCAAACAGAACAAATACCACAAGGTTCTATGTTTTTTTCACCGAAATAGGAGAGTAGCTGTATGTTTTTGCAAATATCGTCGTTTTTTACATAATCAATGACTGATTTTACTTGAAATTGTTTCAAGTCATTCTGTTGTTCAATAATGGACGCAATGCGGTTGATGGTCTTGTCATCTTCACGCGGTTCAATAAAGGTGACCTGTGCATCCGTTTTTGCTAAGTGTAATGAAATAATGCCATCTTTTTCTAATTGCTTCAAAGCTGAAATAAGTTCAGGTTCACTGGTTGATGATTTTTCAGAAAGGCTTAATGTATTTATTTTGGTTTCATGCTCAAAAATACCACCATACATTCTTAGAAATGATTTCATAATAACTTCAAGGTCTTGATGTGTTTCTAAATAATGAAATACTACTGCGCTTGATACAATTACCTGAATAGAAACCTGATTGTGAAATTGCCTTGATAAACAAATAATACTGACTCTGTCAAGTAGATTTAAAGCATTATAACATAATATACTACTGAAATTATATGCTTTGCAAAAGTTATTAAAATCAAAATCGAAGGTCAAATTTTCTCCTTCACCATATGATATTTGAAAGTAATTACATAGTTTTCGGTACACCTGTTTTATAAAATCAACTGTTGGTAATACACTCAAAAACTGATTTTTAACTAAAAGCTCATCACTATTATTTTTTAAAATAACGGCAAAAGCCTTTTCTCCATTTCGTCCTGCACGACCAGCTTCCTGAAAATAACTTTCCAGACTTTCGGGTAAATTAAAATGGATGATGGTTTTTACATCTGGTTTATCAATACCCATTCCAAAGGCATTGGTAGCAACCATAACCTGTTTTTTGTTATGTAACCATTGCTGCATGAATGTGTCTTTTTCAGAATTGGAAAGGCCACCATGGTAATAGGTAGATAAAATTCCTTTAGATTCTAAAAAAGAACTAATTTCAAAGGTTAATTTTCTGTTTCTAACATAAATAATGGAAGATGACTTGTATTTTTTTAAAATACTTTCAATACGGTAATATTTATCATCTTCATGCAAAACTAAATATGCCAAGTTTGGTCTTGCAAAAGATTGTTTAAAAACTTTGGGTTTAATAAAATCTAATTCTTTTACAATATCTGTAACCACTTCGGGTGTTGCTGATGCTGTTAAGGCCACTAGATTAACACTTGGGTGTAATTGCCGTAGCAAGCTTATATTTTTGTAAGCAGGTCTAAAATCATTTCCCCATTGCGATATACAATGGGCTTCATCAACCGCAATTAAGTTCACGTTCATTTGCTTAATGCGTTCTTGCACTAACTCTTGTTGCAATCGTTCAGGGGATAGATATAAAAATTTATAATTTCCATAAATACAATTGTCCAGCAATTTATCCAACTGCTCAAAAGTGATCCCACTTGTGAGCGCCATGGCTTTAATACCTCGGTCTTGAAGTGTTTGCACTTGATTTTTCATTAAGGCAATTAAGGGGGAAATGACAATGCAAATCCCATCTTTAGCTAAGGCAGGAATTTGAAAACATATAGATTTACCGCCACCTGTAGGTAATAACGCAAAGGTATCTTCACCCTCAATAACGGCATTTATGATGCCCTCTTGAAGCGGCATAAACGCTGTGAAATTCCAATAGCGTTCTAATATGTTTATGGGATGTTGCATTATTGCAATTTTAAAGCATTTAGAATATAATCTGTGCGATTTTCTACAGTATCGAAAGGGACATCCAATAAATTATAATTATAGGTTTGATAGGTATTCAATAAATGTTTATGAATTTCCTGAGCCTGATCAAAATTTTCATAGCGTTCATTATCACTGGTATAAATATCTTGCCAGGGTTTTAAAATAAAAGCAAAATCATACATGTTATCTTTACAGGCGTTAATAAAATTCTCTGGATATGCATCTCCAATATAATCCATATATGCCAAAACATCAGGAATTCCACGGTCAAGAAATATAAGATCTGACATATGATTACTGGCTTCCAAAAACTGTTTTTGCCTTCTTTTTAATAACAAATCACTAAACATTAAAGGGTTAGTTAAAAACAATTGATCAATACCGGTTTTTTTAGCATCCAGGGTAACTTGACGTGAGATTTCTTCAAAACAGGTAAACCCTCTTTTTATGAGTTCATTTATAATCGTTGATTTCCCGGTTCCTGGGCCACCTGTGATAACAATTTTTTTTCTATTCAAATCAGCAATATTTTGTTGTAAAATTCGGAATTAAAATGATGAAAAAAAAATCCAAAGAATCTGTATATTTGCAGCATATTAAAAAAGTTATGAGTTCAAGTCAAAATCCAGAAGAATTTTACGAAAAATTAAAAGATCAATTATATGAATCAACCAAATGGCCTTCAGATTATTTATATAAGTTTATATTAAAATCAAATATTGAAGATATGGCTAAAATTGAAGCTATCTTTAATAATATGGGAGCGGTTATTAATACGAAAGCTTCCAGTAACGCCAAATATACAAGCATTTCAATAAATGTGCTTTTACTGAATCCGGAAGCGGTCATTGAAAAGTATAAAGAAGTGATAAATAAAGTTGAGGGTGTTATTAGCCTTTAGTTTTTTTTTGTATTTTTGGTCAAGCATAACAACTCCATGCAAAAACCTATAATTCTACACACCTTATTATGTTGATAGACAATTTAGAATATAACACAGAACGTGAACATTTAATCATTCCTGAATATGGCAGACATATGCAAAAAATGATTAATTACGCAAAATCACGTGAAACGAAAGAAGAACGAGATAAATTAGCAAAATCCATTATTGCGGTCATGGGCAATATGCAGCCTCATTTAAGAGATGTACCTGATTTTCAACATAAACTTTGGGATCAGCTATTTATCATGTCCAATTTTGAATTGGATGCAGATTCACCATATCCAAAACCTTCAAAAGAATTGCTTGAAGTGGGACCGGAACCATTGCATTATCCACAGAATTTTCCAAAATATCGTTTTTATGGCAATAATATAAAAACCATGATTGATGTTGCAAATACTTGGGAAGAAGGTGATCTTAAAGAAGCCCTTATTTTTACCATTGCGAATCACATGAAAAAATGTTTTTTAAATTGGAACAAAGATACTGTTGAAGATTTCGTCATATTCAAGCATTTATATGAGTTATCCAATGGAAAAATAAACCTTAAAAATACAGAAGAAGATTTATCAGATTCTACAAGTTTAATGCGCAGTAAAACCAAATTTAATACAGGGAGTAAAAAAGGCGGACATAAAAAAAATGTTAGTAATCGTCCAAGAAAACGCTATTAAATTTATTATATGGGAACTTTTAAAATTGAGGGTGGTCATAAATTAAAGGGGAGTATTCAACCTCAAGGCGCCAAAAATGAAGCATTACAAATTTTATGTTCCGTATTGCTTACACCAGATGTTATTACCATTCATAATATACCTGATATTGTTGATGTAAATAAGCTTATTAACCTCCTTAAAAAATTAGGGGTTAAAGTTAAAAAGCTTTCTCATGGCTCTTTTACTTTTCAGGCTGATGATGTAAATTTAAAGTACTTAGAATCGGACGAATTCAAGATTGACGGACGCGGATTACGTGGTTCTATCATGATTGTTGGCCCGTTATTGGCACGTTTTGGCAGAGGCTATATTCCGAAACCAGGAGGTGATAAAATTGGTCGCCGCAGGTTAGATACACATTTTGATGGCCTTATTAAATTAGGGGCTAAATTTAGGTATAGTAAAGAAGATCAATTTTATGGTGTGGAAGCTAAAAAACTAAAAGGAACCTTTATGTTGCTTGAAGAAGCTTCAGTTACCGGAACCGCAAATATTGTAATGGCAGCTGTTTTAGCTGAAGGAATTACCACTATTTACAATGCTGCTTGCGAGCCTTATCTTCAGCAATTATGTAAAATGCTAAATAGAATGGGTGCAAAAATCAGCGGTGTTGGTTCTAATATGTTGGTTATTGAAGGTGTTGATAATTTAAGAGGAACCACACATACCATGTTGCCGGATATGATTGAAATTGGTAGTTGGATTGGTTTAGCTGCTATGACTAAAAGTGAATTGACCATTAAAAATGTAAGTTGGGATGATTTAGGGTTGATTCCTACTGTGTTTAGAAAACTTGGAATCACCGTTGAGAAACAAGGTGATGATATTCATGTTCCTGCACATACCAAAGGATACGAAATACAAAATTTTATTGATGGCTCCATTTTAACTATTTCGGATGCGCCATGGCCAGGGTTTACACCAGATTTATTAAGTATTATTTTGGTTGTAGCAACTCAAGCCAGAGGGAGTGTTTTAATTCACCAAAAAATGTTTGAAAGCCGTTTATTCTTCGTGGATAAATTGATTGATATGGGCGCCAAAATTATTTTATGTGACCCACATAGAGCTACCGTTATTGGTCATGATTTTAAGTCGACTTTAAAAGCAACCACCATGACATCTCCTGATATTCGTGCCGGGGTGTCTTTATTGATTGCAGCCTTATCTGCAAAAGGCACATCAACCATTCAAAATATTGAGCAGATTGACAGAGGGTATGAGCGTATTGATGAACGCTTACGCGCTATTGGAGCTCATATTGAAAGGGTAGAGTAATCTTATGGCTGTCTATAGTTCTTTCCTTGCCATGTATTTCTTTTAGAAAGCTCTTTGTCTATTTTAGCCACAACTTCAAAGTTTTTAAGGCCGTTCCATTTGGGTGCTATCAATAAATCCAATGGCGTTTCGCTTATAAACCGTTCTATAATGATATCCGGGCGTAGTAATCCTATAAATTCTGAAATAAACTCAATATACCTTTCTGAAGTAAATAAATTGAACATGTCAGGATTTTTTTTGAATTGGCTTGCCATGACCGATTGTTTTACAATCTGCAAATGGTGCAGTTTTATGGTGTCAATGGGGAGTTTGGAAATTTCTACAGCATGGTTTAATAACGCTTCTTTGGTTTCACCTGGTAAGCCTAATATTAAATGTGCTCCTAAATGAACCCCTTTATTTTTGCATAAGTTAAAGGCAGCTTTGGTGTCTTCAAAGGTATGGCATCTGTTGACGTTTTTTAAGGTTCTGTTTAACGTACTTTCCACACCAAACTCCAGAGAAATATAGGTACGTTTTGATAAAAAGGACAGATACTCAATAATCTCTTCAGAAATACAATCGGGCCGGGTACCAATGACCAATCCAATGACTTTTGGAACACGTAACGCTTCTTCATACATGTTTTTTAATGATTCTAAATCAGCATAGGTATTGGTGTACGCCTGAAAGTAGGCAAAGTAGTGTTGTGTTTTGTATTTTTTGGAAAATCGCCTTATGCCTTCTTGTAATTGTTCTGTAATGGGTTGGGTAGAAACGCAGTACTCAGGGTTAAAGCTATTGTTATTGCAGTAGGTACAGCCTCCATAGCCTTTAGAGCCATCTCTGTTTGGGCAGGAAAAACCAATATCAATTGATATTTTTTGTACACGTTCTCCAAATGTAGATTTAATAAAAGAAGAGTAATCTAAATAGTCGAACCTTAAAAAAGGGGTTCAGGTCATATATTTATCCTGCTGATAT
>CAXBJF010000048.1:0-21971 GCA_963976005.1 uncultured Flavobacteriales bacterium
TCCCTTACTGGATTTGACTTAGTTTTTAATCAGTAAACTTGCGGATTTAAGGTATATTATAAAATCAGGAATTAATTAGGCTCAACGGTTTCGTCTGTTGGCTCTGCTACTGCTGTTTCAACAGGTTTAACGGTTCCTTTTATATGAAGCACTTTTGTAGGTTCATTTACCGCATTTGAAACTAAGGTTACGCTTTTTGAAAATGCTCCTGTTCTGTTAGTATCATATTTAACTTTAATTACAGAAGATGCTCCGGGTGCAATAGGTTCTTTTGGCCATGTTGGGACCGTACATCCACAAGATCCTTTAGCATTTGAAATTACTAGAGGTGCATTACCAGTATTGGTAAATTTAAACTCCCTATTTCCGTCTGCATTGTTTTCAATGGTTCCGTAATCAATTGTTTCTGTTTCAAACGTAATTATTGCGCCATCTTTTGCATCTGCTGCAACTTGAGGTGTAACAACCTTAGTACTAATTTGCGCAATTCCTGCAGAGATCATCCCAAACATAGCAAAACCGCATAATAAAATAACTTTTTTCATGGTTAAATAACTTTTTTATGATTTGTTATAACAAAGTTAAAGGAAATTATTTTTTAACACAGTTTTATAACCTCTTTTTATTTAACTAAATTCGCAAGGAAACATAATGCTAATTAAAAGTTCGTTTTTTTGACTGCAAAAACCAAACCTAGGAAGGAAACCCCGTTAATGAAACAGTACAATGCTATTAAAGCAAAGTACCCAGATGCCTTGTTGTTGTTTCGCGTGGGGGATTTTTATGAAACTTTTGGTGAAGATGCCATTAAAACCGCTGGTATTTTAGGAATTATTTTAACTAAAAGAGGCGCAGGCAGCGAAAGTGAAATTGAGTTGGCAGGTTTTCCGCATCATTCCTTAAACACCTATTTGCCTAAACTGGTAAAGGCTGGGGCACGTGTTGCTATTTGTGACCAATTGGAAGATCCAAAACTCACCAAGAATATTGTGAAACGCGGCGTTACTGAGCTGGTAACCCCTGGTGTTGCTTTTAATGATGAGGTTTTAGTATCTAAATCTAATAATTTTCTATGTTCGGTTTATTTTGATAAGGCCCATATTGGCATTTCGTTTTTAGATATTTCAACAGGTGAGTTTTTAACCTCACAAGGGAATGCAGAATATATTGATAAGTTATTGCAAAATTTCAGTCCTAGTGAGGTTTTAATTTCAAAGCAAAAACGAACCACATTTACTGAAACTTTTGGTAAAAACTTCCATACGTTTTATATGGAAGATTGGGTCTATCAAACGGATTATGCCTATGAAACTTTGATAAAACATTTCAACACAAAATCATTAAAAGGGTTTGGTATTGAAGATTTATATGAGGGTATTATTGCCTCAGGGTCTATTTTGCATTATTTATCTGAAACACAGCATAACAAAATTCAACATATTAGTTCCATATCAAGAATTGCTGAAGATGAATATGTTTGGATGGATAAGTTTACCATCAGGAATTTAGAACTTTACAATTCTAACAATACAAATGCCGTAACACTTTTGAATGTTATTGATAAAACCATTTCGCCAATGGGCGGACGATTATTAAAAAGATGGTTGTCATTGCCGTTAAAAAATTTAGAAAAAATAAAGCAACGTCATGAAGTTGTTGATTTTTTATCAAAAGAAAAAACCACGCTTCAAAAAATTCAGAATCACATCAAGCATATTGGCGATTTGGAGCGTTTAATTTCTAAAGTTGCCACAGCAAAGGTGAATCCACGAGAGGTTATTCAACTTAAAAACTCATTGGAAGCCATTGTTCCAATCAAAGCAATAGCTTCTAACTGCAAGAATGAATCCTTAAAAATTATTGGGGATACCCTTCAAAGTTGTGAGGTTCTTCGTGAGAAAATAAAAGAAACCCTAAATGAAGACGCACCCGTTAATGTTTTAAAAGGGCATACTATTGCTTCAGGATTTTCTTCGGAATTAGATGAATTGAGAGGTTTAGCGAAATCTGGTAAACATTATTTAGATAAAATGCTTGAGCGTGAAAGTCAGCGCACCGGAATCACCTCTTTAAAAATTGATTCCAATAATGTATATGGTTATTATATTGAAGTTAGAAATACCCATAAAGACAAAGTGCCATTGGAATGGATACGAAAACAAACCCTGGTAAATGCTGAACGCTACATAACGGAAGAACTTAAGGAATACGAGGCAAAAATATTAGGTGCAGAAGATAGAATTCTAGCCATTGAACAACAATTGTTTTCAGAGTTGGTTAGCTGGTTGAATCAATATATAAAACCAGTGCAACAAAATGCATTTTTGGTAGGGCAATTGGATTGTTTATGTGGCTTTGCCCAATTAGCTAAGGACAATCATTATGTCTATCCGGACCTCGATGATTCGTTTGCTTTGGATATTTCAGAAGGACGCCATCCGGTAATTGAAAAGCAATTGCCAATTGGGGAACCTTATATTTCCAATAATGTTTTTTTAGATAGCGAAACGCAGCAAATCATCATGATTACGGGACCAAATATGTCCGGTAAATCGGCTATTTTACGCCAGACTGCGTTGATTGTGTTGTTAGCTCAAATAGGCAGTTTTGTGCCTGCAAAAGCAGCCAGAATTGGTTTAGTTGATAAAATTTTCACCAGAGTAGGTGCCAGTGATAATATCTCCATGGGAGAATCTACTTTTATGGTAGAAATGAATGAAACTGCTTCCATATTAAATAATATATCTGATAGAAGTTTGGTGTTGTTAGATGAAATTGGCCGTGGTACCAGTACCTATGATGGTATTTCAATAGCTTGGGCTATTAGTGAGTATTTACATGAACATCCAGCTAAACCAAAAACCTTATTTGCTACGCATTATCACGAACTTAATGAAATGACCGAAACCTTTAATCGCATTAAAAATTTTAATGTATCTGTGAAGGAACTTAAAGATAATGTGCTTTTTTTAAGAAAATTAGTTGCCGGCGGAAGTGCCCATAGTTTTGGTATTCATGTGGCTAAAATGGCAGGTATGCCACAACAGGTATTGCATAGAGCCAATCAGATTTTAAAGAAATTAGAGAAGTCGCATTCCAGCGAGGAATTAACGGATAAGGTAAAATTACTAAATGATGAAATGCAATTAAGTTTCTTCAATTTAGATGACCCATTGCTAGAAAATATAAAAGAAGAGATTTTACATATTGATATTGACACACTTACGCCTGTAGAAGCGCTTATGAAGCTTAATGAAATAAAGCGCATGTTGGTTAAGAAAAAGAAGGCTTAAAATAAAAATTATTTAATTTATAAAAAGTCTTTGGTTTTAGTATAAAAATTTTAAATTTGCATCCGCAATAGCAATATTGTAAGTTCATAAAAAACTGCGAAAGTAGCTCAGGGGTAGAGCATCACCTTGCCAAGGTGGAGGTCGCGGGTTCAAATCCCGTCTTTCGCTCTGAAACTTTTTTTTAAAATATACCAATGCTGAAGTGGTGGAATTGGTAGACACGTTGGACTTAAAATCCAATGTCCATTAGGACGTACGGGTTCAAGTCCCGTCTTCAGTACTAAAACCCTTGTTAATCGATTGATTTTCAAGGGTTTTTTGATTTTAAACTTCGACATATTCCCGACATTTTTTTTTGTTACTTTATTTTATATTATTTTATGATTGCAATGTTCCTTTGGATGTTGTTCTTCGATCATTGGTTTAAGTTTGTAATCAGGAAATACCTTAGTTTTCTTTTCAGCGAGAACAGCTTCAAGGTATTCAACGGATAATCTATCCACCAAGGCATTTAATATTTTATCACTGATTATTTATTTAGAGGTGTTTAAGAATTCATTTGACAAATGTTGGAGTTCAAATTTGTAGCACTTTAAACCATGCCTGTTGTCTTCATAGTACGGACAATGATATTTAAGAGGTAATGTGGATAGGAGTTTCTAAATCTCTATTTTCTCGATTCACATATTCAGATTGTATGTGAGCTCTACTGTAAATCCTGTCAGCGATTATTTTTTTAAATAAAGGTTTGGACTTCTTCTGGGTTTTTCCAAGTCTTTTGGTAAGTCTGCTCCATTACGGTTTCAAGCTCTGGGATGACTTCGCTTCGCTCAGTTTCATCCCGGACCTTTTACCTCCATTCCACAGACCTACCCAAGACCGCTCATAAAGACTAAGGAAACTTAGAAAAAAGTTCCCTTAGACTTTATTTCTCCCCCCGCCAACCCCAATAAGCACATTGATTGGTTTATCGGAATACAAATTGATAAAGAGCAATCTATTAAAGGAACTTTCTTGCATTACAGAAAGTTTGTGACCAACCAAAAAAATATTGAATCTGGATTTTTATAAAATGGATGGGATTCTTAATATAGAAAGCGGGATAACCTAGATAAGTTTAGACCTTAATATGAATCTTTCTGAAGAAAAAATTGAGAAAGCTACAAATTCAAAACCCAAGATAAAAACCTATTGAACTCACAATCTTTATAGCCTTGATTTAGTTTTCTAATCTTGTTGTGGGCTGCTTTTATGCTTCGGATTAATGCGCCCTACTTTTAATATACCACCCTAACGGGTGCTTTTTGTGGAAAGGGAGAAAGAAGAAGAGGTTAATATTTTGTTGGTTTAATTTGTTTTCTTGCTGTTCTGTTACAGTTTTAATGCGGTTATATAGATATATATTTATCTAATCATATATACATTTACATATATAATTAGATATAGGATTTGTCAACACACGCCGTTTCAGTTGTCCATTTTTTTTCTTTTTCTCCCTTTCCATTTTTTACCGTCACTCTTATCAAAGTAGTTTAAGGGCTTTTTGTTTTAAGTTTAAGTGAACCCTAATAGGATAATCCATGATTTTTTAAATTATGTGATTAAAAGTTCTTGATTCCGTTTTATTGCCTCAAAGAAAGCTACAGGAAATACGACCCGAACTCCAATAGAAGTACTGCGGACGTGTTCCATTTGACGAGGTAGTACGTGACCTAATTCATGTGCCAAAGTGAATTATCCTTCTAAAGTTTTATACCAATAGTGGAACGCTTCTAAATTATGCTTTTTTAGTTTGTTCAATGCTGAGTAGTTGTGGTCCGTAATAACCCACGATTTCATATCTTCTGTTTTATCAAATCTAACAATACCAACTTCATTTCTTGTAATCTGTTTTACAATATAGGATGCTTTTGCAACTGCAATTTGAGCCTGTGGCTCTCTAAATTTTTCGCCATATATAAAACCTGATAACTGGCCAACGCCTAGTTGGATTGTTCTAAAAGCACTTTTGTTCACTCTGCCATAGGTACAGAAATTATAAGAAGTAGCAATAATATCATCAATTATAACTTGAAAATTGTTTGATTCAAATCCCTTATATGCAAGTTCCCCTTTGGCAACTTTGATGAAGTTTTCCCTAACGCCTTCCAATGATGGAACCCTATCAAAAATACTGGCTATATCATAAATTTGCTTTAAAACCTCTTTGGGTTTAGTTAAGGAAACGCCAGTTGTATTTGGTCCGTAAGCTGTTAGTTTATCTCCTAAAATAGCTGCAAGCGTTGGTGTAATAACTTTAACGGGGTTTCCTTTTTCCGATACAAGAAAATGCGAGACCTCGGTTTCTTTTGTTTCTACATACGGATTATCTCCAAAGACCACATCCAAAAGAATATTATTTACATCGCCCTCTTGCGCTGACACAGGGTTATAAAACAACTTAAAATGGGCTTTTTCAATAGTAGATTTGGCTTTTCTTTTATGTTCTTCCCATCCAATAAAATCCGTGGATGCCACAACCTTGTCAAGTATTTCTCCAATTTTTTGTGCTTTGTTTTCAACGATTATATCAATGTCGATTGAAAATCTTCTCGGTTCCTGTATCATTAACATTAATGAAGTACCGCCTTTGAATATAAAATCAAGCTTGGATATTTGCAATGATTCGAGCAGAATTAATGCCCGTACCACTTTTTCAACAATAATTGGGTCTGCATGGAATTCAGATGTCTTACTGTAAATCCAATCGGGTTGTATGCTTTTGTCCAGGATCATTACTTATCGCTTATCATTTATTAAATCCGCTACCATAGTTCTCTTTCTTCTTCTCCCGGCATAACGCAATAGTGTATCCATATTAATGGTATTGTATTCAAAAGCATTTTCAATAATACTTGTTAAATCCCGACCTTGGTAAGCAGATAATAGTTCGTTATCAACAATCAAGTCAACCAATATCTTTTCAATACTGGGTATCTGTACACTGTCTACTTCTTGAAGAGGTGAACAGGTAACCAAGTTTTTAATGATGATTATTGGTTTTTCGGTTTTCGCATACTTGTTTAAAATATCTTTTGGGGGATTTAAAAAAACATTATTCCTTATATCCGATAAAAAATAAAACACGCTTTCCTCTGAGCCCTTTTCCACTTCAATTATAGTTTCATACGTTCCGGGAATATGGAGCATCCATTGTGCCACCCATTGCGTGGTCCAAATGGAAATATCCAAAAAAGGGTATTCTTCTTTTAGGATTGAATATAGTGTTCTATTCTCACTGGAAATAACTGGCGTAAATTCTTTTTGTTTGCCCAAACTGTATTTTCCCCTGCCTATCCTTTGGATAACACCTCTATCGACCAAAGCGTAAACACGCCATTTAACAGTCGTTTTTTTAACGCTTTCTTCAAACGTTCTATAAAACGATACTATATCATCTAACGAAATTGGAGAAATCTCTTTAAAACGCTTTTTGAGGTCTTTTATATGTAGCTTTTTAGTATTGATGTTCAAATAATTTTACACAAAGATACAAAACTATTTTTCGTCAGCAAATCAATTTTAGTGACAAAAGATAGAATGGTGCTATATAAAAGAAGTAGATAGTTTTTGATTAGGACATTATCATTAAATTCTTTAGATTTGGTAGAAGCAAAAGGTTCTTTATAATATGGATATCTTACCAATTACATGCTTTAGCCTTTCGGAGGATTGATTATGAGAATGAAAAACATTTAGTTTTTGTCCTTTTTTAGGCACTCACAAAGAATATGACAAATTAGATATAGAAAATCTATAAATTATAAATACCATGGATATTTCAATTATAAAAAACGAAAAGCAGTACCAGACATATCTAAAATTTATGCACGAAATTTTCGATGCTAAACACGGTACTCTTGAAGGCGATGAGTTGGATTTGTTGGCACTCGTTATCGAAAAATATGAGGATGAACATTATCCTATGTAAAAGCCTGCTACAAAGGCGCACTCCAACTTTTGGTGAATGAATCTTATAAATACCTCAAAGTGCCAGAAGCAGAAACTTCGCTTAAGATATTGCTCAATGATGTAAAACTCTGTTAAGCATTTTACCGTACCATACAGCATGTACGGTAAAGCCATTTCATGATGTCAAATGTTGGTAGGTGGATAGGACGGTCAAAGTTAACCACTGAAAACGGAAAATTTTGAGCCACTTAAAAAATCATTTCAGCCTATGCTATAAAAGGAATTATAATAATTATAGCTGTGCTCACTTTAATCCGCTGAAGGTGGTTAACTTTGACCGTTTTTTGCAATTAAAGATTAGAAAACACGATATTTATTTATTTTTCCATTTTCATGGCTTTCCTGTTGTGGTTTGATTAAAGATTAGAAAACACGATATTGCGTTACCAACAATTAAAAAACTACTTTCCGTTGTGGTTTGATTAAAGATTAGAAAACACGATATTATTGTATCTTGCTCTTACAATTATTTTAGAGTTGTGGTTTGATTAAAGATTAGAAAACACGATATTCGTCTCGATTTGCTTTGGAGTAATCGGAGAGTTGTGGTTTGATTAAAGATTAGAAAACACGATATTTAAACCATTCACCGAACCCAATATTCCACCGTTGTGGTTTGATTAAAGATTAGAAAACACGATATTGATCTGGAAATTAAACACAAATGTTTAAATGTTGTGGTTTGATTAAAGATTAGAAAACACGATATTTGAAGTGTTTGCATTATAAACCCCTGCAATGTTGTGGTTTGATTAAAGATTAGAAAACACGATATTTTCATCCAAAAAAACCTGTGTCGCTGCCCTGTTGTGGTTTGATTAAAGATTAGAAAACACGATATTAGAATAGGTTTATTTATTCAAGAAAACAATGTTGTGGTTTGATTAAAGATTAGAAAACACGATATTGTTTCTTTTGTTACTTCTATATTCATAATTGTTGTGGTTTGATTAAAGATTAGAAAACACGATATTAAGAAGAAGAAGATCAAAAGAAACTAAATGGTTGTGGTTTGATTAAAGATTAGAAAACACGATATTTGTTGTCGATACTCTAAGGTCTCTGGCAGCGTTGTGGTTTGATTAAAGATTAGAAAACACGATATTCGAAGCCAATTAGTTATGAAAACCAAGATGGTTGTGGTTTGATTAAAGATTAGAAAACACGATATTCTTATCGCTAGTTAAAGCAGTAGCGCTTCCGTTGTGGTTTGATTAAAGATTAGAAAACACGATATTGGTGATGCTATAAGTCATGGTGGAGATGGCGTTGTGGTTTGATTAAAGATTAGAAAACACGATATTGTAAATCTTTGTATCAAAGATTAAACAATCGTTGTGGTTTGATTAAAGATTAGAAAACACGATATTATTACAATCACTCCACAGCATAAGGCTTTGGTTGTGGTTTGATTAAAGATTAGAAAACACGATATTAAAGACTATAACACCATTAAAAGTAAGATTGTTGTGGTTTGATTAAAGATTAGAAAACACGATATTAGGAAGAAAATTTTGGCGAAGCATGAGCTGTTGTGGTTTGATTAAAGATTAGAAAACACGATATTCAGGGGGTATGCCAAATATTGGTACATAACGTTGTGGTTTGATTAAAGATTAGAAAACACGATATTGTATAGTCAACAACATCCCTCTGCTGCGCGTTGTGGTTTGATTAAAGATTAGAAAACACGATATTGGAAGTATACGATTCCTGGTCTTTATTATGTTGTGGTTTGATTAAAGATTAGAAAACACGATATTGGTACAAATGAATATGAGTATGAACTTAATGTTGTGGTTTGATTAAAGATTAGAAAACACGATATTGTTGCGTAACAAATTTAGAATCACCTGTTGTTGTGGTTTGATTAAAGATTAGAAAACACGATATTTACAACTCTTTAATAGAAAAACCAGAATCAGTTGTGGTTTGATTAAAGATTAGAAAACACGATATTCTGCCATTTCGGGGGTTAGTTCTTTGTTTGGTTGTGGTTTGATTAAAGATTAGAAAACACGATATTTTGGATTTAGCTAATTATTTTGCAGCGATAGTTGTGGTTTGATTAAAGATTAGAAAACACGATATTAGTTGGTTTGTTAACTTCTAATTATCACGGTTTTAAAGTAAAATATCGTTTAAAAAAATGCTTCTTTTTTGCAGTGATAAGGCAAGATTGAAGCATTTTTTTAATTTAAAACAACTCTAATTGTGTTGGTTGTGGTTCTTTGGGTACTTCTGCTCGCCCCCAAAAATTCATGATATTCCCAAATTGTTTATCGGTTATTCTTAAAATACTGACTTTCCCAAATGGAGGAAGTAATTTTTTTATACGTTTTTCATGTGCATCGGCACTTTCGCTACTGGCACAATGGCGCATATAGACAGAGTATTGCATCATGGTAAAACCATCTTTCATAATGTTTTTCCTAAAACCCGCAGCATTCTTACGGTCTTTGGCGGTGTCCGTAGGTAAATCAAAAAAAACAAATAACCACATAATTCTATATCCATTTAGTTCCATAATGATGGATATTTGATTTTTTTGCGTTTGCCACTATAGCATTGTTGTAGGGAGCTCGCTGTTTTTTGAAGAGCAACCATTAAAGGGCTTTTTTTATCTTTAAAATATACGGTTCTGGTGAGTGTTTCCAGTAAAATGGATTTTATTTCGGTGTTCAATTCTTGCTCATCATAATGTTGCATTATGAGATAAACTGCCTCATCCACTAATGGTCTAAAGGGTTCCATAATATCATCAGCTAAAGCAAAAGCATTGTATTTACTTTTATGGTGAATTCCTAACGTGTTAAGTAATCCGCTACCTGACAAAGCCCTTGCAGTTGCAGCCCTTAAAATGGCATAGCCATAATTTAAAAAATTGTTTGGATAATTACCAAAACGTTCTCTTTTAAATTCAATTTCGAAAAATGATTTCCAATAAAATTTAGCCGCAACAGCCTCCATATTGCTGGTGTCACCGCTTAAAACTTTATTAGCTAAAAATTCGTGGTTGTTTTTTTTATTTGTTACTTTTTCTAATAATATTCCTTGGTTTTTAATTTTTTCTATAATTGTTTGTTGCCATAGTTGCTTTTTTAATGGAGCACTAGCTTGTATTTGGTATTTAAATATTTCCTGTTGAATATTATGACTATTTAGGTTTAATAGCATACCATTTGGAAGATGCTTACTGTCGCAGATAATAACAGCACAATTATTATGGATTAATTGATTAAGTGCGGGAATACTAATGTATGTTTCATTATGGTCTATTACAACATATCCAATATCTTCAATTGGTATTGTTGTATTTCTGTTTTCAGAAGAAACCACGAGTTGTTCATTGGAGGTAGATATTGCACATTTGTTTGTAAACAGGAGGGTTTTTTTAATCATGGTTAATTATTAAATACGTTTAATATTTACTAATTAATTATTGTTGCATAGGGAGTAATTAAATTTAATGAATTTGATTGAAAAATCGTATAATAAATTAAAATAATTTAGTTTTCAACAATACGCTATCTATTGTGAATGGATGGTTTGAAATGAAATTATTAGTTTGAAAAATGAACAAAAAATGAATTTCAAAAATAATTGCTGATGATAACAAGAATGAATGCATGATTATTTTGATGTAGATGAACAGAGAAGAGATTTTAATATTAATTGACTTTTGGTTTATATATTAACTAAAAAGCATCGCTTTTGGCTATTATAATAACTGAAAGTCATGATAAATAGAATCATATCTACAACTTTAAATGAAAAAATAAGCTCGGGTAAGGCCATAATTCTAATTGGACCAAGACAAGTTGGAAAGACTACATTAATAAAATCTGTATTAAAGGATAAAGATTATATATTTCTGGATGGAGATGATCCCACGGTAAGAAATATTTTAACAAATCCCAATACAGAACAATTAAAAAGCATCATAGGAGACTATAAAATTGTTTTTATTGATGAAGCTCAGCGAATTGAAAATATAGGAATAACTTTAAAAATAATTACCGATCAGTTTAAATCGGTTCAACTGTTTGTGAGTGGCTCATCAGCTTTTGAATTAAATAACCAAACCAACGAACCTTTGACAGGTAGAAAATGGGAATATAAATTATATCCAATCTCATGGAAAGAATTGGAAGACAATATAGGATATGTAAAATCCACCCAACAATTAGAGTTAAGATTATTATATGGCATGTACCCGGATGTTATTAATAATCCTGGAGATGAAATTGAAGTTTTAAATCAATTGGTGAATAGTTACTTATATAAAGACATACTTGCTTTTAGTGGAATTAGAAAGCCTGATGTTCTCGAAAAATTATTGAAAGCATTAGCACTCCAATTAGGTAACGAAGTAAGTTATAATGAACTGTCTAGATTAATAGGCGTTAACAAGGGAACCATTGAAAGCTATATTGATTTATTATGTAAAAGTTATGTGATTTATAGATTACCAAGCTTTAGCAGAAATTTGAGAACTGAAATTAAAACAAATCAAAAAATTTATTTCTATGATACCGGTGTTAGGAACGCAATCATCGGAAACTTTACTCCATTAAACTCAAGGGCAGATACGGGTGCGATTTGGGAGAATTTTTTAATAAGTGAAAGACTAAAAAAATTAAGTTATAGTAAGCTAAGAAACGGGCAATACTTTTGGCGCACCAAACAGCAACAGGAAATAGATTATGTTGAAGAAAAATCAGGAAAGATTTTTGGTTACGGGTTTAAATGGAATCCTAAAGCAAAAATAAAAATTCATAAAAGTTTTATTGAAACTTATTCACAAATAAAAGTTATCAATACCGATAATTTTAGAGAATTGATAGGCTTCACAGAGTAGCTTTAGCCACATTCAGACCGAAATCAAACCATCGGCATTCACTCAATAGTTATTTAATCCAAACAGTGCAGTTTATCCATAAAGAACTCTTTATACTCTATGGTTTCAATTTCAAGATACTGTTTCGTTCCTTGTAGCCTAATGGATTTAATGGGTGATTTTTCAAGCTTTGATATAGCATCATTTGTAAGAACACCTTTTAGGCTAAAATTCCCGCAATCCATATTCCATGAATGATAAACAGTAACAATGTCATTATTTTCTAACGTAATTTTCACAGAAGACCTGTTGTTGCTAAAATAACTTACACATCCCAATTCACTGGCACTACTGAAAAACGCCTGTTTACTATTTCCTTTTTTGTATAATTCAATTTCCAGATTATTGCTAACGCGATATTTTTCGGTCCTGACAATCGTCGTATGGTTGAAATCATCAATTTCATTGATCTGATAATCACAACGCGTTCTTAATTTTGCTAGTTGATTTAGACTATCAGTTATTCTCCTTTGCGCTTTTTCCTTTTCATATTTTTGAATTATTAAATTTAGGCTGTCGACTATTCTCTTTTGTTCTTTCTCAGCTTCAAGTTTGGGTTCCATTTGATTCTGTCTCCCTTCCTCAATTTTTGAATTGTCCTCAACAGGCTTTCTTAATTCATCTTTTAATTCTTTTTTATCGCTTCCAAGTTTCTTATTTTCTTCATATGCTTTTAAAACACCCTTTATTTTTTTATTAATTACTAAATATTCAGAAGTTACAAACCCAATCCAATTTTTGTATTCAATTTTATAGTTATTATTTCCAAAATATTGCAAAACAACACACTTTTGGCCTTTATTAAATTCAGCAATCATTGGAGAATAATTACTTATATTTTCATATAGAGATCCATATTGCCCAAACTTAGTTGAAATATTTATTTCAATAGGTTTATCAATCACAGGGTTTTGAGAATGAACATGATGACAATAGGTTATAAGGAAAATTATGAAAATACGCTTCATTTTTTGGGTTATTATATTTGATAAACTTTTAATCGTCAGCCATTTTAAATTAATTAATGATTTAATTTAAAGTAAAACATAGATAAAATTAAATGAAAATTTGTATTTCATTAATGGTCACCAATTAGTAACAAAAATACGTGTTCATTTATAAAAAACATGACGATTTTGTTAATATATAATTAATATTATATGGATTTTAAATCCATAAAAATGTATTTTCGTTTTCTTAAAGAATACTAAATGACAGTGACGGAGTTTGCACCCATAATTGAGGTAATTGAAGATGCCTACGAAATACCACATCTTAATGCTACAAGAAAAATTTCAGCATTATTGCCCTATGATTATTACTTATCAGAAAAAAAATACCCGGTTTTGTATCTTCAAGATGGTCAGAATCTATTCAACCCAACGGCACCTTATGGGGATTGGGCTATTGACAAATCTTTAGCTAAATTAGCTGAAGAAGGCATGAGTGATATTATAATTATTGCTATTGATCATGGTGAACAGGAACGTATCAAAGAATATTTACCATATTACCATCCGCGTTTTGGAGAAGGGAAAGGTAATTTTTATATACAGTTTATGATTGAAAAGTTGATTCCATATATAAATACTCATTACCGTACCCTCACAGATTTTGAGAATACGGGAATTGGTGGAAGTTCAATGGGTGGGTTAATTAGCTTATATGCTGGTTTGGCAAATCCTGGTGTTTTTGGGAAAATGATGATATTTTCACCAAGTTTATGGATATCTAAAACTATTTTCAATCATACAAAATCATTTAAACCCTTGCAGGAATCTAAAATATATTTGTATGCTGGAGGTCAAGAAAGTGATAATCATTTGCCAAATGCACAAAAACTAGAATCTATTATTAGGCAACGGATGGTAGAAAACAATCATATTGATTTACATTTCTCAATAAATGAATTTGGAAATCATTCCGAAACACATTGGAGAGTAGAATTTCCAGAAGCCGTTAAATGGCTATTTTTTAACCACAGATGATGACATATAAACACATACAGAAATTAGACGCTAAAACAGATCTAATTATTCTTTGCAGTAAAGGTAATTTAAACACATTGAAAACTTTTGTTTCGGTGGAAAAAATCGATTTTGAAGGTGCCTTTTCTGAATCTCAACTTTATTATGGTAGTAATGGAAACCGGATTTATGCGTTGGGTTTAGGAGAACCAAAAGATGCAGTAAAAATTGATGATGCGTTCCGGAAATTATGTTTCAACCAGAAAAAATATTGGAAAGGGACCATTCAAATTCTAGCGGATGATCTTACTATAGACCAAGTTAAAAAAGCAGTTGTTGGTTTAGAAATGGCTACTTATGAGATAGGTCAATTTAAATCAAAAAAAGAGGATCAGAAAAACTTAAATATAAGTTTCTCGTCACCTAATACAATTTCAAACGCACTTAAAGAAGGCAAACTTATAGGTGAAACTATCAACCGGATTAAAGCCTTGGTAGATGCACCTGCAAATCTTAAAACACCTGAATTTCTTGGAAAATGGGCTGAAGATTCTGCAAAAACCAACAACTATAAATGTGCCGTTCTTCATAAAAAGGAGCTTGAAATGCAAAAGTTTGATGCTGTTATTGCAGTTGGTCAAGGAAGTGTCAATCCACCTGTAGTAATTGTGACTGAATATTTACCCAAAAAAGGTGGAAAGGTGGATATTGGTTTAGTAGGTAAAGGTATCACATTTGATACGGGTGGCCTGTCAATTAAATCGTCTACCAATTTGCACTATATGAAAAGTGATATGGGTGGTGCCGCCGTGGTTTTAGGCGTGGTAGAGTTAGTTGCAAAATTGAAACTGAATATCAATATCGTTGGTGTGGTTGCTTCGGCTGAAAATGCTGTGGACAGCAATAGTTATCGCCCTGGGGATGTTATCAATTCGTATTCAGGGAAAACCATTGAAATTATTGATACAGATGCCGAAGGGCGATTGGTATTGGCTGACGGGTTGAGTTATATGATAAAAAAATTCAAGCCAGCCCAAGTTATTGATTTGGCAACCTTAACGGGAAGTGTAGTGCAAACTTTGGGATATTCGGCTGCAGGCATGTTCACCAATAATAAAAAAATGGCTCAGAAAATGTCAGATATAGGTTTTGATGTTAATGAACGTGTTTGGCAATTACCCTTATTTGCTGATTTTGAAGATGATTTACATTCTGATATTGCTGATTTGCGTAATTTTAGTGGCAAGCCCATTGGAGGCGCTATTACTGCCGCTAAATTTTTGGAAGCTTTTATGGAGTCTCATAAAAACTGGATGCATTTGGATATAGCTGGCGTTTCTTTTGGAGATTCTGCGTATTCAAAAATGAAAGGGGCGAGTGGTTATGGCGTACAATTAATCACAAATTATATTAAATCTTTAATTTAACGCACATGTCTGGTCAACCTTTAAATTTTCTCTGTATTTCAACCTATTATAAAGGTGTTGATTTTTTAAAATCTTGTAAGGCTGAAGGCAATCATGTTTATTTACTAACCATGAAAACTTTAGAAAATGAACATTGGCCATGGGAATCTATTGATGAAGTGTTTTATGTTGAAAAATGGAATGATGGTGATATTGCCAAAGGAATAGCCTATAAATACAGATCCATTAAGTTTGATCGATTCGTTGCATTGGATGATTTTGATGTGGAAAAAGTGGCTATGCTAAGAGAACATTTTAGAATGGCAGGAATGGGTCAAACCACGGCACATTACTTTAGGGATAAATTGGCAATGCGAATAAAAGCAAAGCAAGAAGGGATAAACGTACCAGAGTTTACAGATTTATTTAATGATAACAATATCAATTTGTATGCAGATAAAGTAAGCCCGCCATGGTTGTTAAAACCGCGCTCTGAGGCTTCGGCAACAGGAATAAAGAAAATACAAAGTAAGGATGAGTTGTGGCAAATAGTAAATAATTTAAATGACGAAAGAGGAAATTATTTAGTTGAAAAATTTGCACCGGGCGATGTTTACCATGTAGATGGACTTAATTTAGATGGAAAGGTGTTGTTTTCAAGAGTAAGTAAATATTTAAACACCCCGTTTGAAGTAGCACATGGAGGTGGAATTTTCAGGTCAGCTACTAGTGAAATAGGTTCAAAAGCTGAAAAAGGCTTAACTAAAATGAATGCCGCAGTTATGAAAGCCTTTGGCATGCAGTTTGGTGCTTCACATACTGAATTTATTGAGTCAAAAGAAACTGGCGAATTGTTTTTTCTGGAAACATCCTCACGAGTCGGTGGGGCGAATTTAGCTGAAATGGTTCAATTTGCATCTGGAGTTAATTTGTGGGGCGAATGGGCGAAAATTGAAACAGCCACCTTAAAAAACCAAAAATATAGTTTGCCAAAAATCACTAATAAATATGCGGGGATTGTGGTGTCATTAAGTCGATATGAGCATCCTGATACTTCAAGTTTTACGGACAAAGAAATTGTTTGGCGGATGAACAAAGCTTGGCATATCGGACTAATAGTTGTGTCAGATTCCAGTGATGGGGTTCTTGGACTTCTTGACCAGTATACACAAAGAATTTCTAACGAATTTCATGCCAGTTTACCTGCTCCGGATAAATCAAGATAGTTTATAGAAAATGAATTTTTAATTAAGATTACTGCGCCATTTTAAGGTTCAAAAAAAGCAGTACTTCCGCCAACCCAGGTTTTATCTTTGTTGTATTTAACACCAACCATTTCACCTTTACTTAAACGCATCAGATTACTAACAATTTGTGTTTGATTGGTTTTAGAATTATGTAGCAACATCATCCTGATTTCACATTTGGCAGGCACATCCATAGTTTTTATAATAGGTGCATAGGCTACTTTTTCTTGCAATAAATAATTTGATTTATCAGTGATGGCATCAATCATTTCACGGGTTACATGAATTTGGACACCAGAGCCAGCAAATGAATATAAGGGTTTAAGCACAAAGTTTTCCAAATCGTTTGGAATAACTTTGAGTTTGTCAAGGTAATATGATTTTGGCACGTAATTTCCATGAAGTAACGGCATGGTAAATTTACTAATTCTAAAAAACCAGTTGGGATGACCAATCCATTCAATATCAACTTCATCTTTAAAATTAAATTCACATTTAAGGTCGGTACGCTGATTTAATTCATCAAAAATAATTCTATTATAAATTTTTAAAACCTTAATTTCTTTGCCTTCATCATCCAAATAAAATAAATTTTTGCCTTTTTTCTTTAAATTGGTAATACAAAGTACTTTAATACCAAGCATTTTTTCAGTCGCTATAAAATCAATGGCGGTAGCTTGTTTTTCAGGTTCTATTTCTAATAAAACAACTTGTTTTGGATTGGTATTACCAACAATTTCTTCCCTTAATAATTCAATATATTGATGGGTTGTTAAACCATTAAGATGTTGAGAAAAGGTATCTGGAATTCCATCATAATGTTTTCGATACATTCGACCTAGCAGTTCTTGGAAAAAATAGAGAGATGGAAAACCTTGCAATTCAATTAGTTTTGGTTCAAGATGGTTATCCTTATCCAGACAAATTCCAAAATCAAGTTGAATAAATTTAGAATGGGCATCTTCATTTGGCACCATTTGCTGTTTATCAAAAAAAGCCCCTTGAGTCAATTCTTTAAAATTTGGCTTATTGATAACTTTCATAATATCTTCACAAGCCACCAGCAACCTTTCTTTCAGTAATTTTGGAATAAATACAGGTGTTTCAGCAATTTTAAACTTTGGCGTGTAGTTATATGTTGTGATGATGTCATTAAGAAGTGCTTGATACTTTTCCTCTGTAAATTGCGCATTGAATAAATTACGGTATTTTGGTATCATAGGTACTTATGATATTAATTGTTGGGTTGTTTGGTGAATAGCATTTGAAATGAATTTTGGTAAAATGATATTGTAAGTTCTTAGAATCTTATCGTCATCATCCATTTTGTCCATCATATCATTGTATTTTTCTTCACCGAAAGTTGAAATTATATGTTGTTTGATTTCCTCTTTTGAAAAGTGTGTAAGCATGCCAACTGGATCAGCTTCGGGATGAAATTGTGTGCCAACAATTTCATTAGAAAAACGCACAGCCATGATAGCTCTTTCATATTCAACATGTGTTCGAATTTTTTCCAAACTTAATATGGTTGCTCCCTGTTCTTTGAAAACTTTCAACCGGGGTTGAATTAATTGCCAATCGCGAGAATCAACAGCATAAAAGGGGTCATCCAATCCATCCAAGATCAAGTCCTTACTGCCTGCTTTTGTCTTATGAATAGGAAGGATTCCAAAGGATGTGCTTTTACGTGGTTTCATTTCTCCTAATTTAAAATAATCACACACCACTTGAAAAGAATAACATATTAAGAATAAAAATTTCTTTTCTTCAACAGAATTTTTATTAAAATCCCAAAGAGATTGGATTAATTCCAGATAGGGTTGTCGCCAAGAGCCCGAATCTAGCGGGCTTCCTGGTCCGCCACTTGAAATGTAAAGATCATAAGTAAGGTCTGGTAATTCTTTTTTTGCCCTGACGTTAAAAATTTTATAATCAACATCTTCTTTGAAAGACCTTGCAATATCAACAATACAGCGCAACCCTTGATTGGGTTCATCGTTGTTCATATCCAAAATAGCTATTTTCACTTTATGTTTTTGCATGTTCACTATTTCTAAGTTCCTAAAATGGTTTGTTCCATGATGAAATCAACCACTTTTGTTAAATCTTTTGTTTTTTCAAATATTGCCAATTGTCGGTCAGCTCCTGTACCATTTTTAAGCATTGTTCTTATGTTTTCAATTTCGTTTCTAGACCCCAATTCATCAACAACATCATCCACAAAAAGAAGTAATTCTTCCATGAGTTCTTTGGTGTAAACTTCGCATTCTTTTCCAAAATCAATCATTTTGCCATCAAGTCCATAACGACTGGCTCGCCATTTGTTTTCATTAATCAATGCTCTATGATAAACTACAAAATTGAGATTTTGAGTTCTTAATTTATATAATTTGGCCACTAATGCTTGTATAAGTGCTGAAATACTTATGGTTTCATCAATGGTCATGGGGATATCACAAATACGAACTTCTAAAGTTGGAAAAAATGGATGAATACGAATGTCCCACCAGATTTTCTTTGGATTATCAATACATTTAGTTTTTATCAATAAATTGATGTAATGCTCATATTCGGCCACAGAATCAAAAGTGCCTGGAATTCCTGTTCTAGGAAACTTATCAAAAACTTTGGACCGGTACGATTTAAATCCGGTATTACGCCCTTCCCAAAATGGGGAATTGGTTGATAATGCATATAAATGCGGTAAAAAATAACGCATGGCATTGGTTAACTGAAGCGCTAATTGTTTGTCTTCAACTCCAACATGAACATGTAATCCAAAAATTAAGTTGGAACGTGCGGTATCTTGCAATTCATTTATAATTTCATCATAACGTGGGTTTGGTGTGATAAGTTGTGTTTCCCATTTAGTAAAAGGGTGTGTGCCGGCAGCGCCAATTCTAAACCCTAAATCTTTTGCAATATTGGATATAGATTGACGAAGATGTGTTATTTCATATCGGGCTTCAGAGATATCATGACAAATGTTGGTGCCAACCTCTACAACGGCTTGATGCATTTCTGCTTTGACTTGCTCGTTCAATACTTTGGCAGCTTCACTTACTATTTGCTGATCGTGAGAAATTAATTCCCTGCTCACAGGATCAATTACTTGATATTCTTCTTCAATGCCCAGTGTGAATTTCATAGAGGATTCTAATTAATGTCTTATCTTAATTAAATATTAAACTAAAATTATTTAAAAACCGTTTTCTTCCCTGTAATCTGATCCTTTACAAAGCTTCCCCAGGTAAGGTTCATTTGGTCTTTTTTGAATTGTTTAGCTTTTTCAATGGCCATATTGGCAGCATTTTCTACTATCCAATCAAAATTTTCTTGACCAACAGAATTGATATCCGCATCAGGTGCAGGATTGCAAAAATCAATGGCATAGGGGATATCATCCCTAATAGCGAATTCAACAGTATTGAAATCATAACCTAAGGCTTTGTTTAGTCTGATACAATAATTTTTCACTAAATCCAATGTTGCTTTTTTAACTGGAGGACCATCAATTACATATCTTAAATGATGCGGATTTCTTGGTTCATATTGCATGATGTGTACATTGTCTGTATTTAAAACATAACACCTAAAATACTCAGTAAAATTTATTTCTTCCTGTAACATCATGACTAACTGCTCTGTTTCACCATGTTTTTGCCATAAATCTTCAGGGTTTTCTACACGATACACACTTTTCCATCCTCCACCGTCATGTGGTTTCATATACGCTGGAAAACCGATTGTTTCAAACATGTTTTCCCAATTAAAGGGGAATTTCATGTTTCTAAAAGAATTTTCAGTAGTGTCAGGAGGACGATGAGATGTTGGTAAAATGAACGTTTTAGGTACCGGAACACCTACTTTTTCCGCTAAGGCATTATTAAAAAACTTTTCATCAGCACTCCACCAAAAGGGATTATTTATAACGGCAGTACCAGAAATAGCAGCATTTTTTAGATACGCTCTATAAAATGGTACGTCCTGAGAAATTCTATCAATAATAACGGCATAATCTGTGGGTTTAGCTTGTTCCACCATATCAATAGAAACGGCCTCAGCCATAATATCTTTAGGAGCTATTTGGTTTACGCGGTCAATAAATGCTTGAGGAAATGTATTTTCTTGTCCGAACAAAATACCTATTTTTTTCATAATTAATGCGGATTTAAGTGTTTTTAAAGTTTTGATAAATAGTGCGGAAACATATCTCTCCAAATTGGCCAATCATGTTCAGCCCATTTACGTTCATCATACCAAAAAGGAATATTTTTGGAGGATAAAATGCTAGCCAGTTGTTTATTGGATTCCAGGCAAATATCCCATTCGCCAACACCAAGGATGATGCTCATTCGCCATAAATCTGGATGGTTATTATGGGGGAGATAATCCATAGGATTGTTAAAATATGCGTTATCATCATAATACCCGTCCAGAAATAACTTAATATCAAATGCACCACTCATACTAAACATATGGCTTACTTTTTCAGGATGTCTAAAGGCGAAATTAGCAGCTTGGTAACCACCAAAACTTGGTCCAGCTACGGCTACTTTGGGGATGTCTTTTTCATGACATATTTTATTTACAAGCTCATTCATAATAAACTCATCATACCACATATGGTTTTTGATGCGTTCTGCGGGATGAATACTTTTATTATACCAACTCAAATCATTGATGCTATCTGGACAATAAATTTGAACCAAGCCCTGTTCTAAAAACCAGCGTACAGATTCAATAAGCTTCATGTCTTTACATTCATAATATTTTCCCATAGTGGTTGGAAATAAAATAACAGGATAACCAGCGTGCCCAAATACAAGCATTTCAACATCTTTGCTTAAAGTTGGCGAGTACCATTTGTGATATTCTTCTTTCAATTGTTATTATTTGATGAAATGTAAAAAGTTGGATATGGGCTAAATATAATGAAAGATTATTAAGAGTGTATTGCGACTTGCAAAGTTTTTAGTTTTTTTGAAATTGTTATTCACACTTTTTCAAAAACAGGATGATTTATCTGATAAGAAAACAATAACCAACTAAATTTAAGCTTTTTAGCCATGATTCTATTGCTAAAAATCAATTATTAATAAGAGCATAATTTAGTTCTTACATTATATATTTTTCTTACCTTT
>CAXBJF010000049.1:0-21206 GCA_963976005.1 uncultured Flavobacteriales bacterium
AAACATATTGGACGCTTTTAAAACTATTGCTATATTAAAGGCTGAATAGTTACCAAAATCATTAAAAGCAAAAAAATGGAAACAAATAAAAACTTAGGTATTTGGATGGATCATTCAATTGCAAATTTGATAGGATTAAATGCCCAAAAAAACAATCATTCTATATCCTCAAAATTTACTTCTAATACTAAAGAAGAAGCATTGAATAGAAGTGAAAAAGGCATGCATAACAAACGACAACAACTGAATGAAACTTTTTACAAAGAAATAGCAGACGAGATTTTGAAATATGATCATGTGCTATTATTTGGCCCCACAAATGCAAAAACAGAACTTCATAATTACTTTAATAAGGATATGCATTTTAAGGATATAAAAATTGATGTTGAATCAGCAGATAACATGACAGAGAATGAACAATTTGCTTTTGTAAGAAGGCATTTTGAAAACAGCTAAGAAACCTTAGAGTTGGTTGGAACAACAATACCTTATGAGAAAATTTTTTTGTTTTCGTTAATTTTATTGGTTGGCTGCCGAACCGATTGTGAAACGATGACACCTGCAATTCAAAGCATCACAGAATAAGTTTATCCATGAGGAGTATAAAAAGTAAAAATTAATATCAGGTTTTTACATGCAGCTTCACAATTGCCAGGTAAACCAAGCATGATGAGTCCAGTTGACGGAAAAGCAGGAACAGGTCATGAAGGCATTCAGGAGTTTGTTAATTAGAAACTCATTCAAGTAAGTGAATTGAATGGTCCGTTTTAACACACAACTATGTACTTATAATAAAACAATACCAATGAATGTTCAATAATAATTTTAAAAACTATTAAAAATGAAAAGATCACCAATTACTTCAATGCTTATTTCCATTGGAATATTACTGTTTACGGCATGCAACACCAAACAACCCAACATGCACAATAGCAATTGGCATTGGGGAATGGGATGGGGGACGTGGATTGTACTACTACTTGTCATAGTTGTAATCCTCTATTTTTTAAGAACTAGAAGAAGAAAATGATAGGTACTATATTAAAAAAAGAAAAATATTTTTAAACACTAAATTAGAATTTTTATGGAGATTATAATAGCCGCTACAAAAACTTGCCCACATCGACCTTTACTTGAAAAGATACTTCAGGACGCATGGTTTCCCTACAAGGTATTTTATTTTGAAAATCATCCCGAATTAATAAAGAAATATAAATTAAAACACTCTCCCTTGTTAATTGTGGATGAAAAAGTGGAATCTATAGGGATGCCCGAAATGAATCAGATAACCGAATTAATTTCAAGAAATAAAGACATATCGGAAAATAGGGTACCAAAAAGAACCAAGAACCATATGATCCCCATCAATATAAACAAAGACCCTGATTTAGTGGAAGTTGATACTACATGGGGAAGTATTCAACCCATGCAAGCTGCAAAAGCGGTTCTTACCGTTGGGGAACTGGAAATGTTTCATCATAAAAAAATGAACCTGCCCATTATTGATGCACGAAAACCCGATACTTTTGAAGAAGTACGTATCCCTGGCTCAAAAAATATTCCTTATGATAAGATTGTGGAAAGGATGAATGAGTTAGATAAAAATCATCCCAGTATATTTTTTTGCAATGGTCCACAATGTCCTCAATCATCAACAGCAATAAAGAACCTTATAGAAGCTGGATATCCGGC
This sequence comes from uncultured Flavobacteriales bacterium, assembly GCA_963976005.1. Taxonomy (GTDB): domain Bacteria; phylum Bacteroidota; class Bacteroidia; order Flavobacteriales; family Flavobacteriaceae; genus Yeosuana. The sequence continues at coordinate 1,693 of CAXBJF010000049.1, forward strand.
CGACAAAATTTTATACTACAGAGGAGGAATGCATGATTGGATTACATTAGGTCTTCCTGTAAAACGTTTATAAAAGCTGATATGTTCAAAAATCAGAAGCATAATACAATCAGAAGCATAATACAAAAAGAGACATTGTTGATAATTCTGATAGAATTGATAAGCTAAAGAAATAAATTCAAGAGTAGAAGTGGCAGTAACATCTAATAATAACCTATTAAAAATAGCAGAAATAAAATTGATAAAAAGAAAAGAGAAATTAGAATGAATATGAACTAAGTAAAAAATCAAAAAAACAACTTATTTAATATTAACCACCATTATATTCATTGAAATATTCTCGCTTCAAAACACTGATGAAGTAAATATTCATCTATTATTTTGGAATACTCAAACAACATCATTAGCTTTATTTTTTTTAGGTATGGTAATCACAATTTTTGTTCTAACACCAACAATTATTGCTCTTAAATCCACACTAAAAAAAGATAATAAAATCATTCCTAAATTACAATAAATTGATAATTTATTTTCTGAAAAGGAAGTAGAAAATGAATAATAACTGGCTACAACAACAAACATGATTCATTTGGCAGAAAGTGCTAAAAATAAAGATGCTAGTAATAATGAAATATGGAAGTAAATTGAAAGATGTGAACTTTCAAATAACAAAAGAATACCATATTTTAACCCGTTGTAACCAATTTTTGCAATAATAAATTTAATTTCAATACAAGAGAGTTATGTCAAAAAATGTATCCGATCAAATAGTTGAAATGCTAGTAGAAGCAGGTGTTAAAAGAATTTATGCCGTAACAGGTGACAGTCTTAATCCGATAAATGATGCCGTACGAAGAGATGGTAGGCTCCAATGGATACATGTAAGGCATGAGGAAGCAGGAGCTTATGCGGCCTCCATGGAAGCAGAGCTAAACGGTATTGGTTGTTGCATGGGAAGCAGTGGCCCAGGGCATGTTCATTTAGTCAATGGTTTATATGATGCTAATAGAGCTGAGAATCCTGTTATTGCTATTGCTTCAACCATTCATACTGAAAAAATGGGGATGGACAACTTTCAAGAGACAAGACCTGAATCCTTATTTCAGGATTGCTCGAAATATGTATTTCAAGCGAATACACCCAAACAAGCCATAAATGGATTGCAAACCGCTATTCAGCATGCCATAAGCATGAAGGGGGTAGCTGTTCTAGCACTTCCAGGCGATGTGGCTGCAGCCAAACTGGAATCCGTACATTCTTCTAATAAAAATTTCTATACGCAACCAAGAATAATCCCAAACCATGAACATCTTGAGGAACTGGCTAGCATTATCAATACCCATGAAAAGGTGGTCCTTTTTTGTGGACATGGATGTCGTTTTGCAGTAGATGAAGTCATGCAACTGGCACAAACACTTAATGCGCCTTTGGGATATAGTTTTAGAGGAAAAATATTTTTTGAACGTAAAGAAAACCCCTATGCCGTTGGATTAAATGGGCTTTTAGGTAATAAGTCGGGTTTTGAAGCCATGAACCAAGCAGATGTCCTTTTGATGTTGGGTACAGATTTTCCTTATAGTGAGTTCCTTCCCGAAAAATGCAAAATCATACAAATAGATACCAAACCTGAAAAATTAGGACGTAGGGCTAAAGTGGATTTTGGATATTGTGGTGATATAAAATCAACGCTGCAAGAGCTAATGCCTATGATTGAAACAAAATCTTCTACTGATTTTCTTGACAAAATGCGTTCATTACATCAAAAAATTGAAGCTATATATGATAGTTATGTGGAAGAAAAGGGATCTGAAAAGAATATTCACCCGGAATATGTTGCCTATTTGGTTGATAAATTAGCAGATGATGATGCCATATTTACAGTTGATACAGGAATGAGTGCCGTATGGGCCGCACGCTACCTTAAAGCAGGTAGAAATCGTTACCTGACAGGGTCGTTCAATCATGGGTCAATGGCGAATGCCATGCCAATGGCCATAGGAGCGGGACTATCACATCCCGACCGACAAGTGATAGCATTTTGTGGAGATGGTGGTATTTCCATGCTTTTGGGCGATTTGATGACTATTAGCCAATATCAAATTCCTGTTAAAATCATCATTTTTAATAATCGGTCACTAGGTATGGTAAAGCTTGAGATGCTGGTTCAAGGCTATATGGATTGGCAAACCGATATGGTAAATCCCGATTTTGTGAAATTGGCGGAAGCCATGAATATCGAAGCATGGGAAGCCAAAGAACCCAAAGATGTGGAAATAGCCCTCTCAAACGGGTTCAAGCATAATGGTCCAGCAATTATCAACATTTTTACAGACCCCAATGCCCTGGCAATGCCACCTTCCCTAAAATTCGACCAAGTGAAAGGCTTTGCAGAATCCATGGCAAAATTGATGGTGAATGGAAAATTTGCTGAAATAGTAGATACGACTAAGAGTGAATTAAAATATTTACGAGAATTAATGTAAGCCCATACAAAGGAAGCTATTAAATTCACCTTTATCTCCCTGCTTATTATAACGCTCTGTAGCTTTGGTAACAGCTTCTTTTGAAGTGCTTCTTGGATCTGTAGGCGCTTTCCTGTCTTTTGGTGACACAAGTGTAATATTAGTGCCTTTGTCTAGCAATGTGTAATATGGATTCGCAAATTATTCAACCCAAAACCCAGTTTTTTCTCTTGTATCTCCTATACTGGTCATGAGTTGATAATACAAATAATATATTCATTATTTTTTCTTTTTTAATGTTGGTATATCTTTTAAAGCGGTTTTAGAAGTCTTCTTTTTATTTTTGCAACTCGAAACGATAATAATTGTTAATAGTAAGCTATAGCATTTATGGGTTTCACGCTTCGAATATTTGATTAATCTATCACGGTAATTAAATCTTCGGTGCAAGTTCTTACTTTCACTAAGTTTAATAACTAATCTTCTTCCGTAACTTTATAACCTAATTACCAGTATAACGGTGCTGCGTAATCCTTTTTTTCTTAACCCTAAAATTTGATCTATAGCATTTGCACTAAAACCTTCCATGGTTGTGGTGTCTACTTTTTCATAAGCAGTGGCAAAAAACAAAGTGCGAGCACTCTGTAATTACAGGCAGGTTCCAAGCCACGGGTCTAATTTGTTTTTAACCGCACTGTTTGTAATTACAATAATATTAAAAGGTTGTACCACTTGATGTTGGGGCTAACGTGCAGCTTCTAAAATTCTATCTTGAGGTACTTTTTTTGACATTCATGGCTTTGGTAGCAAAACGTTAATTTAATTTGTCTAATAATACCATTTTGGTTTTTTATATGTTTAAACCTTTGCAACAAGCATAAGGCTCTATTTATTCATAAAAAGTAATTCATAGTTTATGTTTTTTTCAATCCAAATATAAAACTAAATACTTGTAGGCTTTAGCTCGTTTCGATTCCATATTAACTCATATAATATTGAAAAGCATTTAAATTACTTTTTTTAATCTAAAGAATTCCCCGATGGCTAGTGCCTCGGGGTTTCCGATTTACCTCTCCAAAGGAGAGGTCGAAACTGCTCTTTTTGGCAGTTTCAGGTGAGGTAAAATACAAAATTTCGGTTTTTGGCCCTGTGGCCAAAATGATCCCGATAACTATCGGGAGGCGTAATACCCCTATGTTTTGCCTCGGGGATAGTCGGTTTCAAGAAATTTTTTATTGAGAAATTATGAATGTTACTTTTACTCAATATTATTTTCATGACTATCTGGGCGATTTGGCATTATTTCATCAAATTCGTCTGCGTTCTCAGTGTTAATAATAACTTCTTCTTTGGAAGTTTTATGCTTATTTCTAATAAGAGCAATCGTCATAATAATACCGGTTCCTATAATTACAAAAAATAAAATACCAGTTTTGAATGTTTCTATTTGAAACGCCTAGGGTATTGCATAAAATAGTAATACAGTGATTAGCCCCTTTGGTGCAATAAATAGTTGTGGAAAGATATCTTTTCCATTAATTAAACGAAGAATAATAAAGCGGATAAAATATGACGACACTATAATTAACCCACTAATAATGGCCACATTTATGCTTAGTAGCGAAGTTAATAACATGGTAAAACCAAAAACGACAAAGAACAAAGTTTTTATAACAAATGCTGTTTCTGCGGTAATAATGTGTAAATAGTGGAGAATTTCTTCAACTTTATCATGTTGGAGATGTTTTTTAAGTTTTCCTTTAAAAAAGAGTTTCTTATTGGAAATGACCAAACCAAAAATCAAGATCATTATTAAAGACGATAGGTGTAATTTTTTACCCAAAGCATAAAAAAGCAACAATACAGATATCAGAAGGAATAATTTTACCTTACTTTCTATTCGTTGAAAAACCAGAATAATGATATAGCTTATAATTATAGAAATAATTATGGTAAGAATTAAACTAATTGAGAATTCTGCAATTACTGCAACTCCATTAGTTGAAAACAAATCAATTAAAAAATAAAACATCACAATACCCAGAATATCTGAAAATGTGCTTTCATAAATATGAAATTCTTTTTTCTCATCGGACAATGTATTTACACTTGGAATAATAATAGAACTCGATAAAATAGAAAGAGATGTTGCATATAACCATGCCGATTGATACGTTATCTCTGGAATAAACTGATACAAGACAAACATAGCAGCTGCTGTTGTAACAACTAAACCTATTAGGGCTATTAACATTGATTTTAGTATAGGTTTTAACTTTTCTTTTTTAAGTTCTAATTCTAATGCTGCTTCTAAAACAATCATTATTAATCCAACGATTCCTAAAATTTCTAATACTGGAAAAAAATCGGGTAGATCAACACCTATATATTTTATTGCATATTGAAAGCCAACGCCCAAGCCGATAAGCATTAATACTGAAGGGATGCTTGTTTTCGAGGATAGTTTATCAAAGAAGAAAGAGAGTATTATGGTTATTGTTAAAACAATAATAATATTATAAGAGGATAAAATTTCCATTGGATTTATTTTTATAAAAGGGTATTAAAAATCGAGCTAAATTATTTATTTTTTTTTGAAGATCGTTCTTAAAAATCTTCATAATTAACCATATTAATATTTTTATAATTTCACTTAAATGTTCTACCAATTAAGGATAGCGTTAAAAAAATGAAACTAATTTTCATAAGCGGGTACTTATAGCAAAGGGATAAAAAATTTGGCTAGACCTTCTAAAAATTTTTGTGATTTAGATCTGTTTTTGAATGATTCGTATGATAATTTAGAGGCCTTAGAACATTTGTTTTCAGAATCTACTACTATTTGTTTTGCAATGTTTTTATCATATATAACGGCATTAATCTCAAAGTTAAGTTCAAAGCTCCTATGGTCAAAATTACCAGATCCAATAGATGCTATTTTTTCATCTATCACAATAACTTTGCTATGCGAAAAGACATCTCTTTCATATATATTTATACCAACTGCTAAAAGTTCCTCAAAATTTGAAAGCATAGAGTAGGTTACCAATATAGAATCTCCTTTTTTAGGCACTATTAGGGTTACTTCAATACCGCTTTGGGCTGCTATTATTAAAGCTAGAATTACAGCAGAACCAGGTATGAAATAAGGGTTTGCAATAAATATAGATGATTCAGCAAGGTTTATCATGGCAATATATTGTTGCATTATGGCGGGCTGATTTGAATCTGGGCCACTTGCTACTATTTGCACAGCACTAGTTCCAGTATTTTTATGGTTTGGAAGATATTTTGATGTTAAAAGCAAAGGTTCTTTACTGGCAAAGTGATAATCTTTAATAAATATCCGATGTAAACTATTTACAACTGGACCTTCCAATTTAACATGCAAATCCTCCCAAATCCCGAGATCTGATGTGGATTGAATATATTTATCAGAAACATTAAAACCTCCTGTAAATCCTATCTTACCGTCGATAATGATTATTTTACGATGATTTCGATAATTTAACGTGAAAAGCAAACTTCCAAAACGTAATGGCATCATAGGATTTGTTTTAACGCCAATATCGCGAAAACGCTTTTTGAGTTTTCCTCGAAAAGAAACACTACCAAAAGAATCATAAATCATTCTTATTTCAACCCCTTCTTCAATTTTTCTTTTAAATATTTCATAAAATTTATCTTGCAATTCTCCTTTTTCAAAAATATAATATTGTACATGAATAAAATCCTTTGCTTTTTCTATGGCATTAAAAATAGCATCAAAAGTGTCCTTTCCTGTATTTAAAACGTCAACTTTATTTCCATGTTTTACATATAAATACGTATTATTTAAAATGAGTTTAGAAAGCTTTCTGGATTGCATGGATTCAAACTCAAATTCAGCATCTATTGCTTCCTTATTTTCTATGTCGTAAAGTTTTCTTTTTTGAGATCTTTTTAACCTAAAGAATTTAAATTTTCTTCTATTAACTCCAAAAAGATAATAAAGTAATGCACCCCCAAAAGGAAAAATAACAATAATTAATACCCAACTTAACGACTTTGTTGGTCTTGTGCCATACATTATAATACTAAACAAAGCCCAAAGTGTAATTATAGCATATATAAAAAGAAGTATGTTAAACATAGCCAACAAGGTAAGGCAAAATCTCTTTATGTATAACCTATTTTTGTCTTTTGAGTTAGTATAATAATTTATTGAGTTAATAGGATTGCAGCCAATGAGCTTTCTTTGTTATAAAAGGATGATTATGGGGGTAATAGCAACTAATAAAAATGAAATTAAACTTTATTATAGTTCAGAATATACAATAGGAAAGCAAACATTGGCCTATGTAAATGCTTCTAAATAAAGAACACAAAAATGAAAACCAAAAACTGAAAATTAATTAATAAAAAGAATCATGTTATAAACATGAGCCAAATAAGTAAAATAATCGGCTCATGACCTATAATTGGCAACAATTAGATTGACCTAAATTTAAATACGGCCTCATAGCTATTGAACGTCTTTTGTTTGACTTTGCCGAAAAATCTGGAAGAATAAGCAGCTTTCTTAAAGGCCTTTCAGAAGATGCCCAAACCGAAGCTATGATTGATATGATGGTATCTGAAGCAATAAAAACCTCTGAGATTGAGGGAGAATATCTGAGTCGAAAAGATATAATGTCATCTATCAGGAATAATCTTGGCTTGACTAAGAATTCTGAAGAGGTTCAAGATAAAAAAGCTGAAGGGGCCGCAGAACTTATCATTGATGTTAGAAATAGCTATTCTGAAACGTTAACTAAATAAAAGCTATTTTCCTGGTACACTATGATTATGAAGGGAAGCAAAGGTATTCAAATTAGTGAGTGGCGTAGCCATGAAGAACCTATGCAAATTATATCCGGTGCATTGGGTAAAGAAAAAGTTCATTATGAAGCTCCGCCTTCCGTCAAAGTTTCAGTTGAAATGGCACGCTTTGTAAAGTGGTTTAATGATACGGCTCCCGGTGGCCAAAAATGAAATTAATAAACCTGCCGTACGTTCAGCCATAGCCATATCTATTTTGAATCCATTCATCCTTTTGAAGAGGGTAATGGTCGGATTGGGCGAGCCATTTCTGAAAAAGCGTTGTCGCAAGGTGTAAAGCGGCCAATATTGCTTAGCTTATCAAAAGCGATTGAAGCCAATAAAAAGGCTTATTATGAGGTACTCCAAACTACTCAAAGGCCAAATGAGATTACTCATTGGATTAACTATTTTGTAAATATGACGATTGATGCACAAGGTCATGCAGAACAACAGATTGAATTCGTGCTAAAGAAAACCAAATTCTTTGATTACTTTGAAGGCCAATTAAATGAACGTCAATTAAAAGTAATTAGGAATATGTTAGAAGAAAGAAGGGGTAAAAGGTTTTGCAGGGGGTATGAATGCCAAAAAGTATATATCAATTGCCCATACATCAAAAGCTACAGCCACCAGGGATTTACAAGACCTTGTTGCGAAAAATGTTTTGATTCCATCCGGTGGAGGACGCAGTACAAGTTACAGAATAAATCTTGGCTAGGATAAGTTTGTTTTCGTTTGTTTTGTACGTATAAGTTGGGTAAAGCAATTATTTTTTTTGAGTTTAATCGGCTCATAAAATAATCCAGAATAACTTTTCTTCAAGTAAAGTTAATTGAAGAAGGTTTCAAAATGAAGAATTGGACTCATTAAACTCATGTTCTTGATTCTGTGGTTCTGATATAATCCTTTATAATGGTCCTAAATGAGACCATTTATAAGTATAATTAATATAAAATAAGTCATATCGAATGATATCAAATAGAACTAATTAAAATGAAAAAGCCTGCAAATGATATGATTTGCAGGCAATTGATATCAAATTTCAGCGGAGGAAGAGGAACTATCCAAATTCTCATTTTTATAGCATTTACAGGGCTTAAAACAACCCTTAAAATTTACTGACCCCGAATTAGCCCCTTTTTATGAAAACTTTAACATTACAATGAGAAATTATAGTCAATTTAACTCAAATCGAATCATATTTAATTTTCAGCGTCTATTTTAGCTATAGGTGTCCCCTTTAAGCCAGCCTTAACCAAATAGGCAATATATTCTGCAAATGGTTTTATGTTTTGGCCAAAGCTAGCACTCTCTAAGGCATTCATATATTGATTCCTTTCCTCAACAGGGATAACAGTCCAAGGGTAGCCTCCTGAGGCAAGCATAGCGTTCATTAAAAACCTTCCCATACGTCCATTACCATCCATATATGGATGCGTGTATACAAAAATAAAATGCCCTAATACTGCTCTAACGCTAGCGTGTTCTTCATTTTCTATTAATTCAAATAACAAGGGCATTACGTCACGAACAGCTTCTTTGCTTATTGGTGTATGCTTAGATTGGCTTATATATACCTGGCCATTTCTGTATCCAGCCAAATCTGAAGCTTTCAGTAAACCAACAGCAACACTGGGAGAAAACAATTCTCGATACCAATCGCCATGATCTTTATCAACTACTTTACCTGAATTTTCTCCCTCTAAAATCCTAACGACACTTTCTTTTACAGCCTTAAAAGCCTGCCAGTAACCTCTTGCTGCCATAGCGTCTTTTTGCTTACGGTCTTGTTCATTTTCTTTAGCATCCCAAGCACCACTCCTTACTCGCTCAATGAGTGCAAGTGTTACTGTATACCTTTCAATAGATAAAGAATGATAGGCATCGGTTGTGTAAATTTCTTCTATATTTTTGATATATGCTGTTTTATCTTCTGGTATTCCCGGAGCTTTTGGAAATAAATCTATGATATCCTTTCTCATATTATGCCACATCAATTTAATGCGATTCACATAAGGTGAACGTTCCCTTAAATCAAACTTAATAGGTGTGGGTTCTTCAAATGGGTCTGACTCCCTAACATCGTAGTCGGCTGATTTCATGGTTTTTAAAATATCATTCGAAATTTTGTCCTGTCCTAAATTTCTAAAGGCTCCTACCAACCTGCCTGCAATAGTTGAATGACCACCATCAAGTAAAATACTTAACAGTTCAGAAGCATCTTTAATCATCATCAGAGCGGTTCGAGATTCTATAGATTGTTTTGTGAATATGGACGGTGTAGAATAAACTATGGATGATGCCAGATTAACCACCCTAATACCATTTAGCACTTCTATCTCAGCCACATTTGGCAATGTAGATTTCATAACAAAAAGTGATGTGCCAAAGAGTAACGACGTGGGTAAATTGTTGCCTTTGGAGGAACGTATGATTAATTGTGTAGGAACAGAATTATTTCCTGCATGAAGCATGAGGGATTGTTCAGCAGATACACAATAATCATTCCCATATCTATCTTCTAAATATCTTGCACAAAACTCCCAAAATGAAGAAAACCAAGAAGTACTATCCCCTTTTTGCTCATCATGCGGTACAACGATGTACCATCCTTTAATAACCTCGCGAATAAATCCATTCTTAACCAATCGCTCTCTATGTACTCTAGTCAAATCAGACGCTTTTATGGCAACTAATTCTTGATCTTGAATTATTTTTAATTTTTCTAATGATTCGGCTAATTTCACTCCTGGTGTTGCCATTTTTTTTAATTTGTGATAAAACTATTAATTAATGCTGTGCTATAATTATTTATTTAAGATGTTCTTATGTTATTAATTAATGATGTGTTATTGTTATTTTTTGATGCAAATATATTAATTAAACATTGATTTACAAATGAATAAACCATTAAAAAATGACTGACAGAACCAGATGATACTTTGAAAAATTAAGAAGAGGAACACTAAAGCTTTGTTTTTGAATAGTTTGGTTCATTTATAAAAACCCTCTAAATTAATCTAAAATCCGCTGCACATAATCCCTGAAAAACATCATATTTGGGGATTACAATCCCCAAATATGATTTTATTGGCGATTTAAATCCTTTAGAAGTACGCCAAGATAAAGGCAATCTTTGGGAAAATTTTTTAATAGCTGAACGGCTAAAACATAACGCCTATACAGGTTCATTAAGTAAAGGCTATTTCTGGCGAACCACGCAGCAACAAGAAATTGATTATGTAGCCGAAGAAGCAGGAACAGTTACAGGATTTGAAATAAAATGGAATCCAAAAAGTAAAGTCAAAATTCCTAAAACCTTTGGGGAAACATATAATACAGAAGTAAAAGTGATTACAAATGAGAATTTTAGGGAGTTTATTGGTTAAAATAGATATTAGGTTTAAATAAGATAACTGTATAAATGTCGCTTATTTATAACACTTTTGATATATTTGTCGTTAATAAGATGCGTTATGAATTCGAAGAAAGCCATACTCCTCCCCAAATATCAGAAAGTTTTTGATGAAATAGGAGAAAATATCAAATTGGCGAGGAAGCGTAGAAAGCTCACTGCCGATCAAGTTTCTGAACGTGCAGGGATTCACCGTGCTACCTTGTATCGGGTAGAAAAAGGAGATCCATCTGTAGCAATAGGTATTTACTTTAATATATTCAGGGTATTAAATTTAGATAAAGACTTCTCGCAACTTGCAGCCGATGATCCTTTTGGGCGCAAACTTCAGGATCTTGATTTACTATAAGCGATGGCAGGAGGAAAATTTGACATATATGTGTACGCAGATTGGAAAGGTCTAGGAGGGCCCATTCAAATAGGAATACTTTCAGCTCATTTTGCGAAAGCGAAAAAAGCGTTTAGTTTTGAATATACTAAAGAATGGCTCGATAAAGGTTTGTATCCATTACTAGATCCAGATATTGGCTTTTATTCAGGTCCACAATATCCCACTGACAAAGAAAATTTCGGAATATTTTTAGACAGTATGCCTGATACTTGGGGAAAAACCCTGATGAAACGTCGAGAAGCCCAAGACGCAAGGGTACGCAATGAGAAGGCGAGAACTCTTTATGAAATTGATTATCTGCTAGGTGTTTATGATGAGAGCCGTATGGGAGCACTCCGCTTTAAGACGGATCCCGATGGCCCTTTCTTGGACAACGACGCTCAAAACCCTACACCGCCGTGGTCATCACTAGGCGATTTACAGGAAGCTGTTAGACACCTCGAAAATGATTCAGAAAGTGACGCCATACGCAAATGGATAGCGGTTCTTATCGCACCTGGTTCCTCGCTTGGTGGTGCTAGACCCAAAGCCAATATATTAGGAAAGGATAATGATTTATGGATTGCTAAATTTCCTTCGAAAACCGATACGGTCGATAAAGCCACTTGGGAATTTCTTACCTATAAACTGGCAATTGCTTGTGGCATTGAAATGGCAGAATCTAAAATTGAATGGATTTCCGGAGCATACCATACCTTTTTGACCAAACGTTTTGATCGTGATACTGGCAACCGGATTCATTTTGCATCGGCAATGACGATGACTGGGAATACAGAAGATTCATTAAAAACGAAAGCGCCCAGTTATCTGGATATTGTGGATGTAATAATCAATTACGGGACAGATGTAGAAGAGAATTTACACCAACTGTGGCGTAGAATTGTATTTAATATTGCCGTTTCAAATACAGACGATCATTTACGTAATCACGGTTTTATTTTAAGTGAAAAGGGTTGGCGATTATCGCCCGCTTACGATTTAAATCCATCAACAGAGAAAAATGGTTTGGCACTTAATATCGATATGGTTGACAATTCCCTAGATTTTGAGCTTGCAAAAAGTGTTGGAGACTATTTTCGTTTAAGCGAAAATGAAATGGATATCATTATTGAAGAAGTTTTAACTGTGGTGAAGGATTGGAAAGCTATTGCGAAGCAAATTGGGATTTCAAATAAGGAACAGATAATTATGGAGGCAGCGTTTAGGACTGAACTATAAAGTATTGGAGCGAATTTAATTACCATTATTAATCAAAATTTTAATAAAAAGAAGGATGTTGTGGAACAAATGGAGTTCAAATTGAAAATTATATGACATTAAAAAAACTCATACAGACAAATTCTTGGTTAAGCATAGCAGCAATTTTGCAAGAGTTATATCCAGATGAAGCAAATAACCTTTCGGGATACAAAGAAGTGTTTGAAAAGCTTTTGCTTATGGATGTCGAAGATTCAGATATTTCAATTGATGTCGTACATCAAAAAGACGATTTTGATGGAGAAGAATATGTAGATGTTTCTGGAACCTATAAAAATCCGAAAAATGAAGAAGAAAGGTTTTCACAAGCTATTGAGTTTACCCCTTGGAATCAATGGTTAGGCATGGACATTAACCCAGAAAGTTTTGTCCATTTTTCTGAATTGGAAATTATCTCGCATTGCCTATACGAAATGACCTTTATGGGTTTTGAAGAAGAAGACATACAAAACGAGCTTGGCAGAATCGAAAGCACTATAGAAGACTATAAAAATATGACAGACGAAGAGAAAGATGCACATACGACTTCTCTGGATGAACTTCTAAAAGATTTGGAAAATGAGGATAATGGGGAAAATGGCCAAAATGATTTCACATCTTAAGCAAATATATTTTCATCAAAACTCTACTTAGTAAACTTTTACAGGAAGTAACACACCTTTTGTAACTGCCTCTGGATGGTTCTCGTATTTCTTTATAATTTCTAAAGCGGTTGGAAGTAAGGGAATGTTACTACGTGTATCGGTTTTAGTACGCTTTGTTTTAATCCATTTATCGCCATCAATACCAAATACCAAATTGTTTTTTGTGAGCTTCTTAACGTCGCTATACGCTAAACCAGTAAAGCAACAGAATACAAATATATCTCGTACTTGTTCTAAACGATTTGTATGTAAGTCTTTATCAAGCATTGCTTGTATTTCTTCTTCTGAAAGGTATTGACGTTCTACTTCTTTTAAGCGTACTTTATAATTAAGAAATGGGTCTCTGTTTATCCAATTATTAGCAATTGCAATACGGACTATTTAATATATTTGATTGTACTGTTATGTCCGCAGTTTCTAACGGTTTTTAAGTAAAACTCAAAATCGGTAATAAATTGGTGGTCTATTTTTTTAATAGGTACATCACTGACTTTGTATTGCAGTTTGATAAAGTCTTGTAGATGTTTTGATACGGTTTTGTAACGTTCTAAAGTACCTGCCGAAAACTCTCTGCCTACTAATTTTTCAACTTGTTTGTTGTGAGTTTCAAAGATGGTTATGAGTGTTCTTTCCTTTTCTTCAACGCCTAAAATCTTGTTTTTTAGGGTTTCTGATGTTACAGGTTTGTTGTCTTGAATTAAGTCTCTTTGACTTTGATATACTTTTGTAGTAAGCGAATCTAAATAAGCGTTAAGCTCTCGTATATCTTCTGTTCTGCCAATAGCTTTATTGGCTTCAATGCTCCAGCGTTCCGCTTCAATAGTGCGTTTAGAGCTTATTTCTGTGCGCTTTCCATCTATGGTAATACGCAAGTAAATAGGGCATTTGCCCTGTGCATCTACTTTACTTTTTTTCAAGTAGAATAATAATCCAAATGTTTTGTTCATTCTGGTGACCTTTAAAATTATACATTAATTTACAAAATATTCAGGTCTTTTAATCTATTTAAGTAACTGATTTATAAACAGTTATTAACAAATAGGTGACCTAAATAAGGTTTAAAAAAGGTCACCTAATAGGTCACCAACAGAATGGTTTTTAATACACTTTTTGATGTTTTGTGGAAACTAAAAAGTCCCGTAAACATAGTGTTTACAGGACTTTGATTGAAATTGAATAAATTTCAGCGGAGAAAGAGGAACTATCCAAATTTTCGTTTTTTGAGTATTCATAGGTCTTAATAAGAGGTGTAAATTTTTTACGAACCGAATTACGCACCGTTTTTTGAAATTAAATTTATTTAAAAGTTTTGGCTTTATTTAATTACAAGCTATTGGGGTGAATTATAAGCATTAAATCATTTGTCCATTGGAATATTCAAGCTCCAGGTTATGAACTTAATTAAAAAATTCATAATTCTCTGTTTATAGGGTTTCCCAGATGCTTGTATTCTAAATCGCGATCCAAAATGTGTTCAGTTTTGTGTTCACTTCTTTTATTAAAAATGGATTCATAATTTACTTACTTAAATTGATAATATTTTAAATTTGAATTGGGATAACATCGTAATGGAGATAGATTTGGATTATTGGATTTTTACCATACGAGAGAAAACTAAAATATTTCTATTTAATATATCGATGTAAATGCAATTGGTGGAAACCTCGCTTTTAGAAAGTTTTATCGGATACTACAATTATTCATAAAATTTAGAGTTATTATATTTTTTTCAAGAATTATCATTTATTTGTAATGATGTTTTTCATTTCATAGGTCAGCATATTTTTTATCTTTTTATATTTTTTTTCATAAGCCAAATTATACCATTCAAAGGAATCTGTTTTATGGTTGTATAACTCTTCTTTGCCATTACCATATCTAATATACCGCCAATTTTGTGTTCGATATGAGAAATTTTGGTTCTCAGTGGGAATCTTAATTCCATAATTACCAACAACCGTTAAAGCACCGTTTGGACCTTTCCATTTTTTACTATTTTCTTCTATAAATGGTCTTAAACTATAGCCGCCTAATTCTCCACCATATGGATTGTATTTATTACTTCCCGCTAAATTACAATAGTCTTTTAGGGTAGGATAGAGGTCAATTAGCGAAACAGGATGTTCTACTTTTAAGCCTGAATTGGAGGATGGTGTTTTTATTATCATGGGAATTCTTGTGCTTTCTTCCCAAGGAGAATTTTTAAATAAATAGTTTTTTTCTCCCATTTGCCACCCATGATCACTTGTAAAAACTATGATGGTGTTGTCCTTAAATTTACGGGTATTTAAAGCATCTATTACTTTACCAACTTGTTCATCAACAAAGGCTACACAGGCTAAATAAGCTTGTAAAAAATTTTTAAGAACCAACTCTCTATCTCCATTGTAGGACTCCAATAGCATGCTATAATATCTATGTCCTTTATTATTATCATTATCGTTTGAGTCAAAATTATCATTGTAAAAAGTGTCTTTTTCATCATCAATCATCCATTTTTCCAATTCAATTTTATTTAACGGAAACATATCAAAATACTTATCCGGTGCATGCAAGGGGGTATGTGGTCTTACAAATAACCCCAAGAAAGAAAGGGGTGCTGTCATTATCAATATCTAATGCTTTAATTTTGTCAACCACCCAATTGGCATGTAATTCGTCTTGCATCAAATCTCTGTCATCATCGCTAATGTATCTCATTGGTTTTTTATCCCATCCATATACCCATCCTTTTTCACCTGTAATCCCTAATGATTTAGCAGAAGAGAGTCTGCCATAAGATCCGTCAATGCCCCCAATAGTATTAAAAGGAGCCGGAACACTTGGATTACTTGTGTTGTTTTCTCCATCAAAATAAATAGGCCCATAATTATGAGCTAATAGCATACCCCATTCATCCCAATCGCTCCTTACTTCGCCATGAGTAATTTTACCTGTCCCCAAAGTTTTATAACCGTTTTCTTTAAAAAAGCGCATAAGCGTTTTATTATGCATTAAAACGGGTTGCTTTTTTAGGTCTGTCCATCCATAATCTTTAGATATATGAGGATAAACGCCTGTAATCAAACTGTTTCTGGATGGCGAACAAACGGGCACATTGGAATGTGCATTCATGAAGCGAACTCCAGAAGCGGCTAATTTATCTATGTTAGGTGTTTTGGCTTGTGGGTGACCACCAAAGGCGCCTTGATAGTCATTTAAATCATCACAAATTATAAATAATACATTGGGTTTTACCTCTTTTATCTGGCAAAAGATGTAAGGATTAGCAATAAAAAATAAGATTAAGATAAGCCAACTATTTAATTTCATAACTAATATATTTAATGCATTGGTTCTATGGCTCCCAAACTTGGTTGTTCTGAAATAGGATTTCCTAAAATATCTTTGTCAAGTTTTAAGGATTGTAATAATCCAACAGAATCATTTGGTAACAAAGTAATTTCAATTCCTTGATTTTTAACTAAACTTAAATTTTTAGGAATATAATCTTTAATATCGATACCACCTTTATGAACAAATTCTGGATTTCCAAAAAGTGGAGTACTATCCTTTATACCAATACCTTCAGGCCAGTTTTCTATATTTAAAAATAAATTATTCTTAAAGAAAACATTTGTGGCTAAATCACCAGTTAATGTATCTGGCTTATACTGGTCTCCTAAAACGGCTTTGGAATCACCTTCTAAATAAAAAATGTTATTTACAATCAATATGCCAATACTTGTATTGTCTATCGCTATTTTAGAAACAACCGTAGAGTCTGAATAAATGGTGTTATTGTAAAAATAGGAGTTTACAGGTCCTTTTCTTTTCTTTTCATTCCCTTGAAAGCCACTTAGCCATAAAATTTTTCCTTCCTGAAAGGCTCCGTCAATACCCTTGGTTCTATGGCCATCATTAATGCTAATATTATAGCGATATGCGCAGTTGTAATTGTTTCCAAGTATTTCACAAAACCCGCCAGCATTATAAGCGCTTATGTTATATTGTAAAACTATATTATCGCAATTAAAATCTATATGTGCACCAGCTGAATCACCGGGACCATTGGCATATAAAAATTTATTTTTTTCAATTAAAACTTTTGAAGAACCCCAGGTCCATAACCCACTTCCGCGCCCCCATTTTCTGGAATCATCAGGACTGCCAGAATGAGATACGGTATTATTGGATACATAAACATTTTCTACTCCAGACATCTGAATTCCAGGGCCACCAGTTTTTTTAATGGTATTATTTGATATTTCAATATTAGAAATATTTTTATTATTCCCTGTTAATTTAATTCCTGTATGAGACACATTAATTATAGAACAATTTAAGATTTTTACAATATCAATTAAGGAATTTGTGTCATTAACGACACGAATACCCCAGCCATATTTTTGGGTACCATTGGCCGTTTTAACTTCATTTTCTCCTCTTACAAAACCGTAATTTTCATAGTAAATATCATTAATAGTAATATTTTCTATCACAATATGTTGCATCTTTTTTGACGACTTTTTTTTGATTAAAATACCACATCTCATTTTTTGTAAAATGCTTGGGTTATTAAAACCGTTAGCTGTTAATTTTAAATTAGAGACTTTAATAAAACTGCAATCTTCTAAAAGAATCCCATGAGGTTCTCCTTTGAAATCTATAATTGATGGCAATATTGTTTCGGAAGTATCCCAGTTAATTGTAGTGAGGATAATTGGATTATTTTTTGTTC
Organism: uncultured Flavobacteriales bacterium; assembly: GCA_963976005.1. Classification (GTDB taxonomy): domain Bacteria; phylum Bacteroidota; class Bacteroidia; order Flavobacteriales; family Flavobacteriaceae; genus Yeosuana. The sequence goes on from CAXBJF010000049.1 coordinate 19,424, forward strand.
CGCTCTGGTTTATTAAACTGATTCCTGATTCAAATAATTGATTTGATGCCAATAATATTCTATCACCAGGTTTCAATTTTATTTTGGAAACACGGGATAAGGATTTAAAAGGAGACTCTTTGTTTAATCCATTATTTGAATCGTTTCCTAATTTAGGGTGCACATAATAATCTTTAGCTATTACATTAAAATTGCAAAAAAGAAATATTGTTAAAACAAAAAGTCTGGATTTTATAAGCATTTTAATAATTATTTTATGTTAACTAAAATTTTGTTAGACGTCCCAATGTTCAGTTTTAAAAGTGAGTCGGTTTTTTTTAACATAAAGTTTTTCATTAGTGTCCGATAAAACTTTTTAAAAGCGGGATTTCCTTGATTGGATTTCCCGCTTATTTTATATCTTGATTTTACCAAGAATAGAGATATGAACAAAAGTAAAAATTTTAGCGGTCAACCCATTATCAAGCAGGTCCTGAATTTCATTTTGCCCAAAGATGTTTATCGGACAGCCAAAAAGCACAACAGCGACAGATACACCAAAAAATTCACTACTTATGAGCATTTGGCCACTATGATTTTTACTGTCATCAGCGGTTGCAGCTCGCTTCGTGAAGTTTCCAGCATTATGCTTGCCTGTGAAGGGAAAATCAACCATTTGGGGCTAAAGGACTTCCCAAAGCGAAGCACATTGTCCGATGCCAACAAGAGAAGAGGCTCAGCAGTATTTGCCGATATTTATCATTTGCTCTATAAACGGTACCATCGGTTTTTATCGGACAGCAGGATTTGTGAACCAGCGGTAAAAGGCCTTAAAATTGTTGATTCCTCAACGATAACGCTCTTTAGCGACATCCTTAAAGGTGTGGGAAGGAATCCGCTCAACGGTAAAAAGAAGGGCGGCATCAAGATGCACACCATGATAAACGCCATGGAAGATGTGCCCTGCCTGATAAAGTTTTCAAGTGCCGCCACACATGACCATAGCTTTTTGAAAGACCTTGAACTGAAAAAAGGCTCTTATGTTGTCTTTGACAAGGGGTATGTGGATTATGGGCAATACCAAAAATGGACATTGGAGGACATTTACTTTGTGACCAGACAAAAGGACAATGCCCGCTATACAAGCCTTGAAGAGTTTGACATCCCCGATACGGTCGATGATGCTGTCCTAAAGGACGAAAAAATAGAACTCACAGACAATGACGGCATCCCGTTTTCCATTAGAAGGATTGCTTTTTGGCACGATAAACATCAAAAGGTCTATGAATTCATTACCAACAACTATGAGCTTGAGGCAGATAAAATTGCCGAGATCTACAAGAACAGGTGGCAGATTGAGACCATGTTCAAACGCCTCAAGCAGAATTTCCCCCTGAAATATTTCCTCGGGGACAATCAAAATGCCATCGAGACACAAATTTGGGTCAGTTTGATAATCCAACTCATTATGCTTGTCATTCAGCGAAAAGCAGAAAGAAAATGGGCATACTCCAATATGATGTCCGTGATACGGTATCATTTGATGACCTATATCGACCTGTTCAAATTCCTGAAAAACCCCAACGCACAATGGGAAGACATCACAACAAAAAACATAGGGCAATTAAGCCTGTTTGACCCATAAGGAGGTTCAGTTTTGAAAATGAGGTGAAAAGACGGTAAAATAAACCACCAACAAAGATTTTTTTAGTAGTTTAGATTTTTATCGGACACTAATGATTCTTTATGTATTGTAACTATTCAGCCTTTAATATAGCAATAGTTTTAAAAGCGTCCAATATGT
>CAXBJF010000050.1:0-20947 GCA_963976005.1 uncultured Flavobacteriales bacterium
ATTATTTACTTTTTGCAAACTAAATTTTCATTCGAATACGGATTTTTTCCGCATTCTGACTAACGTAAAATTAACTTACTGATTTACATTTATTTGCAAATCTTCATTAGTGATTCCAAATTTATCAATTTGTTTTCTTATTCTTTTTACGAGTCCAAGTTTTCTTTTTTGATCAAGGTAAAGATAGCCTTCAGGATTTTGATATGCAACTCCTTTCACAACCATGTTCCAAATGATAACAGCAAGTTTTCTTGCTGTAGCTGTTATAGCAGAGACACGTCCTTTTCTAAAGTTGATTCTGTGAAAAAAATCTCTAAGTGGTGTACTTTCTTTTAAGTTCCCTATGGCATTTGCAGCATTTCGTAATGCTATTTTGAGTCTGCTGCTGCCTTTTCCAATTTTGCTAGAAAGTACTTTTCCACCGCTTACTTTGTTATTTGGAGCTAGTCTCAGCCATGAAGTAAAGTGCTTAGCGGATTTAAATTTTTTAATGCCTCATATCCCACTTCACTCATAATGGCAAGTACCGTATTGTAGCTCATTCCTTCAATGGCTAATAAATCTGTACCCTTAAACCTAAAGGACTGGTTTCTTTCATTAAGCTTTCAATGGCTTCAGATTTTCGTGGTGCTTCAGCAGATAAAACCACAGGACCGTTTTTAGTAATTAATACATCATCTTCAATTCTTACCGCAATGCCCCACCATTTTTTATCACATGGGCTTCCTTCCGGAATATAAATACCGGGTTCAACAGTAATCACCATATTAGGTTCAAATGAACCTCCTAAATTGGTGTCATGCACATCTAAACCAATATGATGTGAAGTTCCATGAGGAAAATACCGTCTGGCTGCATCATCGTTTTTAGCAATACCTAAAGCTATTAAACCCTCATTCACTACTTTTCTGGCCGCATCATCTGGTGTCCTTAAATTATTTCCAATAACTGAAAATGCAATGCCTGCTTCCTGCGCTTTATAAACCAAATCATAAATAAGTTTTTGTTCCGGGTTAAATTTTCCATTGGCAGGAATGGTTCTGGTGACATCAGCTGTATATCCATGGTATTCTGCTCCTAAATCCATCAACACCAAATCATTATCCACTTTCATCTTGGAGTTATCAATGTAATGCAGCACACAACCATTATTGCCAGCACCTACAATACTCGGGTATCCTTCATATTCGCTACCGTATTTTTTATATACATATTCATGAATGCCTTGTATCTCAGCTTCAGACATACCAACATGCATCGCCTTCATAATTTCACGTTGACCCATAGCAGAAATCCGCACCGCTTTGGTTAACAACACCATTTCATCATCGGTTTTAACTTCACGTAAGCCAGCCATTAATCTGGATAAGGTTTTGTTATCAACCGTTACCTTTTTCTCTTGTATGGTATTGGTATTCTGTTTTAATTCCACATTCATTTGATTGTTAGTAATGACATTGGTTTCCGTGTAATTTATCTGAGATTTAAATGCTTGAATCAAATCGAATAAATCGGCATTATCCCTTGTGGAATTTCTATAATCATCTTTAAAAGCATCGAACATGACCGCTTCAAAATCTGTAAAATTAATGCCATTATTCATAAAATCTTCACCATTAAAAGCCATATTAAACCCTAGTTTTTCTTTAGCGCCTTCTATACCGAGTCGTTTTCCTGTCCACTGTTCAGCCAATTCATTGCGCTTTTGCACATAAATTATCTCATTATAAGTTTCGCCATTAGAATTAGTTTGATTTTCAGAAAAAACAACTAAAACCGCATTAGGCTCTTTATAACCTGTTAAATAATAAAAATCGGGATCTTGATGATATACATAATCGACATCATTGGCTCTGTTTCTAACGGCATTTGCAAAAAACACAGCTACCGTATTTTTTGGCATGTTAGCCCTTAAGGCTTCCCTCCTGTTTTTATGAAATTCAGAAGTTAAATAATCAGAAGGTGTTCCATCTTGAGCCAGTATGGAGTGTGATATCAATAGAAAACAGAATAGCCGTAAAAATACTTTCATGGTTAAATGGTTTATTATTTAGAAAAATAGTGATTCTTGCTTAAATACATTTTTAAATTAACAAATATTTATTCTCATGAAGCGTAAAAAAAGAATAAATATTTATGTAGGTTTGCCGTTTAATAATATAATCATTTATAATGAAAAATACTGCTTTAACATCAACACATGAAGCCTTAGGAGCTAAAATGGTGCCTTTTGCTGGTTTTAACATGCCTGTGCAATATGAAGGCGTCAATGCAGAACATGAAACGGTTAGAAACGCCGTTGGGGTCTTTGATGTGTCTCATATGGGTGAGTTTTTAATTGAGGGTGAACATGCCTTAGAACTCATTCAAAAAGTATCTAGTAACGATGCTACAAAATTAACCATTGGAAAAGCACAATACAGTTATTTACCAAATGATGATGGCGGCATTGTTGATGATTTGATTATTTATAAAGTTAAAGAAAAAACCTATTTGCTGGTAGTGAATGCTGACAATATTGATAAGGATTGGAACTGGATTCAATCTAAAAATGATATGGATGCAAAAATGAGAAATCTATCGGATGATTATTCATTATTAGCCATTCAGGGACCAAAAGCGGTTGAAGCGATGCAGTCATTATCCAGTCATGATTTGGCAGCTATTCCATTTTATAATTTTATAGTAGGTGATTTTGCGGGCATTGAACATGTTATTATTTCGGCAACCGGTTATACAGGCAGTGGTGGCTTTGAAATTTATTGCAAGAATAGTGAGGTAAAACAAGTTTGGGACAAAGTTTTTGAAGCTGGTAAGGCTTACGGAATTAAACCCATTGGTTTAGCAGCGCGTGATACCTTGCGTTTAGAGATGGGTTATTGTTTATACGGTAATGATATTGACGACACCACTTCACCTATTGAAGCTGGTTTAGGTTGGGTCACCAAATTCACAAAAAAATTCACAAATTCTGAAGCCCTTGAAGCTGAAAAGAAACATGGACCCAAACGTAAATTAATTGCTTTTGAATTAATGGATCGTGGTGTGCCTCGGCATGGCTATGATATTGTTGACAACAATGGCAACAAAATTGGTGTAGTAACTTCCGGTACCATGTCTCCATCTTTAGGAAAAGGTATTGGTTTGGGTTATGTGTCGACAATATTTTCAGAAATTGGCTGCCAAATTCATATCCAGATACGTAAAAATGCAATTCCTGCCACCGTTGTAAAATTACCCTTTTATAAAAATCAGTCATGATTGATTTACAATCTATTCTTCAGGATATTTATACCGAAGCAACAAAAACCCAAGATAAGGGCGTTGTGGCATCCTATATTCCTGAATTAGCAAATGTTGACATCAATAAATTTGGTGTTCATTTAAGAACTTGTGAAGGGACTGAATATGGTATTGGTGACTATAACGAGAAATTTTCCATTCAGAGTATTTCAAAAGTATTAGCCTTAACAAAAGCCATTTCTTTTAAAGGAAATGAAGTCTGGGCACGTGTAGATGTTGAGCCATCAGGAAACCCATTCAATTTTTTGTCTTTATTGGAATTGGAAAATGGCATCCCCAGAAATCCATTAATTAATGCCGGAGCACTAGTTATTTCAGATATTTTAATCTCTCATTTTGAAAATCCTAAAGAAGATTTTATAAATTTTATTAGAGCCTTAACTTTAGATGATTCCATTAATTATAATGAACAGGTAGCACATTCTGAAAAAATCACCGGTTATAGAAACTATGCCGCTGCCAATCTATTAAAGTCTTTTAATAACTTACATAATGAGGTTGAGGATGTTTTGGATTTTTACTTTCATCAATGCTCCATTGAAATGAATTGCAGCCAATTATCAAAAGCATTTTATTTATTTGCCAATAAAGGAAAATGCCTGCAAAATAAAACACACATTACAGAAAGTCAAACCAAACGTATAAATGCATTAATGCTCACTTGCGGTTTTTATGACGAAGCAGGAGAATTTGCTTTTACTGTTGGATTGCCGGGTAAAAGTGGCGTTGGAGGTGGAATTGTTGCCCTTTTGCCAAATAAATTTATTATTACTACGTGGTCCCCCGGTCTTAACAAAAAAGGAAATTCAAAATTAGGTATGTTAGCTTTAGAACAGTTTACAACTAAAACCGAATTATCTATTTTCTAGTCAATTTTTATTGTACGTTTTGGGTTTATGAAGAATGAAATAAAAAAATATAGAATTTTAATATTAGGAGCCAGTGGCTTTATAGGTGGGTCACTTTATAAAGAGCTGTGCTCCTATTTTAAAACCTTTGGAACCTATCATGCAGACAATATAAATTACAGTAATAACCAGCATTTTTTTCAATATAAATTGGAGGAAGATGATATTTTTGAAATACTTGAACTAATAAAACCCAATATTATTATTTCATCATTGCGAGGTGATTTTTCAGCGCAAGTTGTAGTTCATCAGCATATTACAGAATACCTGGCATCAAATAAATGCAAGCTTATTTTCTTGTCATCAGCTAATGTTTTTGATGCTTACAGTAAATACCCAAGCTATGAAAATGATAAAACGTTAAGCAATAGTATCTATGGTCATTTCAAAATAAAAATTGAAAATATGCTCTTGCGATTACCTAAAAATAAAATTGCAATCATAAGATTACCGATGGTATTTGGCTCACAATCACCAAGAATAAATAACATTAAACAAAGTATAAAGGAGAAATCGCCAATAGATGTTTTTCCAAACTTAATAATGAATGTCACTACAGATTCAAAGGTTTGTCAGCAAATTCATTATATTATCAATAGGAATAAATCAGGGATTTTTCATCTTGGCAGTAATGATTTAGTGCATCATGATGAATTTATAAAAGAAATTTTAGGAAGTTTAGATGTTGGACATGCTATTTTAAAAAATGTGTTTACAACAAATGATGACAGATATTTAGCTGTTTTACCAAAAGACAATTTGCTCCCGAAACATTTACAATTAGTGAGTCAGGAAATATTAACTGAATTGAAATTATAATTGATTGTGAAACTTCAATTGATTAAATTAGTACGATGATAACTTAATTTATAAAAACTATGGCTACAACAAAACTTTCTGAACAAGATATTGAAAAAAGACTTTTAGGGTTTCCTGACTGGGAATTTTATGATGATGCCATTCACGGCGAATTTGAATTTGAAAATTTTAAAGATTGCTTTAGTGCTATGAGCAGAATAGCCTTTGAATGCGAGGCTTTAAATCATCATCCAGATTGGCGCAATATTTATAATGTACTAACCATATCATTATCAACACATAGCGCTAAAGGGGTGACAGATTTAGATTTTAAATTGGCTGAAGCCATAGAATATATTGTAGAACCTGACGAATAATTTCCGTATTTCAAGAAGCATTATTACTTTTGCGCACAAATTAATACATCAATACATTTCCTGAATTGGGAACTTAAAAATAGTAAAATATGGGAAGAGCTTTTGAATTTAGAAAAGCACGTAAAATGAAGCGATGGTCTGCTATGAGCAAAGCATTTACGCGCATTGGAAAGGACATCGTTATGGCTGTTAAAGAAGGCGGACCAGACCCAAATAACAATTCAAGATTGCGCGCTGTTATACAAAACGCAAAGTCCGTTAACATGCCGAAAGACAACGTGGAGCGGGCTATTAAAAAAGCCAGTGATAAAAGTCAGGGGGATTATAAAGAAGTCATTTTTGAAGGCTATGCACCTCACGGAATTGCTATCTTAGTAGAAACTGCTACCGATAACAATACCAGAACCGTTGCCAACGTAAGAAGCTATTTTAATAAATGTGATGGAAGTTTAGGAACTTCGGGATCTGTGGTTTTTATGTTTGACCATACGTGTAATTTCAGAATAAATGCTGAAGGATTGGATCCGGAAGAAATTGAGTTGGAATTTATTGATTATGGTGCTGAAGAAGTTTTTGCTGATGAAGATGGCATTTTAATTTATGCGCCTTTTGAAAGTTTTGGAGCGATTCAAGCAGCACTTGAAGAAAAAAATATTGAAATTTTATCTTCAGGTTTTGAACGTATTCCTCAAGTTACCAAACAATTATATGCCGAAGATGCAGCTGATGTTGAAAAATTATTGGAAAAACTTGAAGAAGATGATGATGTACAATATGTATATCACACTATGGAAGAAACTACTGATTAACCATACTAATTAATTATATTATAGTTTAAAGAGGCTGTCTGAAAAGTCAAAATAAGGCGTCATTACGAATCTTTCGACTGTCGCTCAAGACAGGCTAAAGTGAAGTAATCTGTTTATTGATTACCAATAATTTACAGATTGCTTCTCCCGATAGCTATCGGGACTTGCAATGACGTAAAACTTTACTTTTCCGACAGCCTCTTTTAGTACCCTGAAATTTTGTTGGTTTAATCTTAATAAAAACACGATTAATACTAACTTTGTATGAATCACTTGCATACATTCCAAATAATAAGTTCTTAAAAATATTTCCAATGAAAAAAATACTGCTAATTCTTTTAGTTATTAGTTCATGTCAAACAAAAAAAGAGGATCCCATTTTATACCAATCTAAAACATATACCGTCTACTCCAATAAAGTTATTCAAGGCACTAACATGGCTGAGGCTTTAGATGCTACTCACTTAAAATCAAATTATATCAGTCCGTCAAGTAGTTTGTTTTCCCGACTTATAAATTTCAAATTCAGCATTAATGAAAAAGATAATGAGCTTCCTGTTGGAGTAAATCACTGGATAATTATAAATAATGAACATGAAACTCCGGTTCTTATTTTTGGTCAAAGTCCCCAATCACAACCAGAAGAACCTACTACATATTTACCAACAAATTATGAATTTACCTTTAGAGTAGATATGTCTCCCGTTTTAAAACAATTTGAAGAGAAAGGCTTTTATGAAACCTTTGATGGCACTAAAATAGCAAAAGCTGATTTTAAAGGGTTTTATGTAGCTGGTGGTTCAGAGCCCTTATCTTGGGATTTTGTTAATTTAAACAGCAAAGGCTTACAATTACAACCCACTGAAAACCGAAATATTTATAGCTTAACGGTTACGTTAAATCCTCATAATGCTTCTGAAGACCAGGTTAAGGAATGGACCTTGCAAACAGACTTGTCTAACCGACCAAAATACACTTCAGAACAGCCCATAGTAGATGCTTTATTTAATCTTTCTTTAGAAGAAGCTATCAAAAACATTGAACCTGATAGTACGTTAAGAACGGGCGCAAAATGGGGTGGCGTATGGACAAGAGATGTAAGTTATAGCACGGTTTTAGCTTTTGCTTACCATGAGCCTGAAGTTGCTAAAATTAGTTTACGAAAAAAAGTAAAACGCAACCGAATCATTCAAGATACAGGTTCTGGTGGTGCATGGCCAGTGTCATCTGATAGAACCACTTGGGTATTGGCAGCTTGGGAAATTTACAAAGTTACCGGTGACGAAGCTTGGCTAAATGAAATTTATCCCATTATTAAAAACACATTAGATGATGATTACAAAACTGTTTATGATGCTAAAACAGGCATGTATTCCGGTGAATCTTCTTTTTTGGATTGGAGGGAACAAACCTATCCTAAATGGATGTCCAATATGGATATTTATGTGTCTGAAAACTTAGGAACTAATGTGGTGCATTATCAGGCCCATAAAATTTTAGCAAAAATAGCTGAATTACAAGGAGATTCCGGTGATGTTTATAACCAACGTGCTGAAATGATTAAAAAAGGAATCAACACCTATTTATGGCAAGCCGATAAAGGATACTACGCCCAGTATTTATATGGAAGAAATGATTTGATTATGTCCCCAAGATTTGAAGCATTAGGTGAAGCTTTGTCCATTTTATTTGATGTAGCTGATAATAAAAAAGCAAGTTCAATAATTTCAAAATCCCCAGTTACAGAATTTGGAGTTACTTGCATTTATCCTCAAATTCCTGGAATACCACCATACCACAACAATGGTATCTGGCCTTTTGTGCAATCCTATTGGAATTTGGCTGCTGCAAAAGCCGGCAATGAAGCGGTTTTAAATCATGGATTAGCAAGTATTTACAGAGCAGCAGCACTCTTTCTAACTAATTATGAAAATATGGTGGCTGACACCGGGGATTTTTTAGGAACTGAAATAAATTCTGATAGAATGTTATGGAGTATGGCAGGTAATTTGGCCATGGTTCATAGAGTTTTTATGGGAATGTCCTTTGAAGTAGACGGCCTTTATTTGAACCCTGTTGTTCCAAAGACATACAGTGGAAAAAAAACATTGTCCAATTTTAAATATCGAAATACAGTTTTAAATATGACTGTAAATGGTTTTGGCAATAGAATCAAATTTGTATCCATTGATGGAAAACTAGCAGAAAAAGCATTTATCCCTAATAATTTAAGTGGACATCATACCATTCAAATTGAATTGGCTAATAATGAATTTAATGACGCCGGAATGAATAAGGTTGAAAATCATTTTACCTTACCAACTGTTCAAACAGAAATAAATGGTCAGACTTTGAAATGGCATGCTATTGATGGTGTTGCGAACTACTTAGTTTACAAAAACGGACAATTAATTGATAAAACTACTGATACTGAAATAACCATTCCTGCTGAAAATTATGCTTCTTATCAAGTGAGTGCATTAGACCATGAAGGATATGAAGGTTTTGCCAGTGAGCCTGTTGTTATGGCAGTTGACACACAATATGCTGAATTTGAAAATTTCGCAAAAAAATCTGATTTGCCCTATACCAATTTTACAGAACAAGGTTTTGTAGAAGTTTCTATTGATAAAAATCTTGACATTGAAGTGCCAATACAAGTAAAGGAAGCTGGAAATTATTTATTGGATATTCGCTATTCCAATGGAAGCGGACCTTGGAATACAGATAATAAATGCGCTATTAGAAGTGCTTATGTTAACAATGAATACCAAGGCGTTTTTGTGTTTCCACAAAGAGGTCAAGATGAATGGTCTGACTGGGGGTTTTCAAATAGTAAAAAAGTGTATCTGAAATCTGGGAACAACATGCTTAAAATTAAATTTGAAGACTGGAATAATAACATGAATGTAGATGTAAATACCGCCATGTTGGATTATTTAAGAATCATCAAATTAAACAAGTAAAAAATAGCATTCATGAACAGCTTTAAAAGAATTTTTGTTTTACTTTTTGTCTTCGGTACAATTCTAACTGTTTATTCTCAAAATCATCAAGATCGTTTTGAAAAAATTGATGTCATTCATTATAATTTTAACTTAGTATTATCTGATGAAGCCGATGAAATTAATGGCATTGCAGATATAGAAATTGCATTCAAAAAAGCGCTTACAAATTTTTCACTTGATTTAGTTGATAAACAATCCGATAATACCGGGATGATGGTCGATTCAGTTTTAGAAAATGAAAAACCCGTTTCTTTTCAGCAAAAAAACAACCAATTATCAATAAATATTGGTTTAACTCAAGTTGATGAAATAAGAACATATCAAATAAAATATAAAGGAATTCCTTCTGATGGATTAATCATTTCAAAAAACAAATATGGTGAACGCACCTTTTTTGGAGATAACTGGCCGGATAGAGCAAAAAACTGGCTACCGGTAGTTGATCACCCTTCTGATAAGGCAACTGTTACATGGGTTGTTACAGCGCCCTCCTATTATCAAGTAATTGGAAATGGATTAATGACCGAACGCACTAATCTTAGTGATGAAACTACTTTAACACGATGGCAATTTGATGAACCCATTCCAACCAAAGTTATGGTTATTGGTGTGGCACGTTTTGCAGTTCAAAATCTTGATGAAATATATAATATCCCGGTATCCACTTGGGTGTATCCACAGGACAAAATAAATGGTTTTAAAGACTACGCTGTTGCCTTACCCATTTTAGATTTTATGATTAAACATGTGGGGCCATATCCATTTAAAAAACTGGCAAATGTGCAATCAAAAACTATTTATGGTGGCATGGAAAACGCTGGTAATATATTTTATAATGAAAATAGTATTACAGGAAATGGTGATTATGAAGCAGTTATTGCCCATGAAATAGCACATCAATGGTTTGGAGATTCTGCCTCTGAACTTGATTGGCACCATGTGTGGTTAAGTGAAGGATTTGCCACATATTTTGAAAATCTTTATTATGAAAATAGATATGGGCGTGATTCGTTTATCGATAAATTAAAACAAGATCGACAAAAGGCCCTCAAATATGCCAAACAAAGCCAATCGCCAATTGTTGATGTGACCGAAAATAATTATTTTAAATTACTTAACCCAAACACGTATGAAAAAGCGAGTTGGGTGCTTCATATGTTAAGACGGGAATTAGGTGATGAGCTCTTTTGGACTGGTATTAAGAAGTATTATAATGATTATAAATATAGTAATGCATTGTCTGAAGGTTTTCAACGTGATATAGAAATTATTTCAAGTAAAAATTTAACCTATTTTTTTAAACAATGGTTGTATCAATCTGGTCATCCAAAACTGGAAGTTAAATGGCAAAACAAAATGGATATGTTAAATATGGTCTTGAATCAAACTCAAACAAATAGTTTTATTTTCCCTTTGGACGTTAAAATAAATTATAAAGATGGTAGCTCTTCCATTGAAACAGTGCGTATTTCTGAAAAAAACCAAAACATTTCTATCCCTACTCTGAAAAATATTGATTCCATAGAATTAGACCCAAATACGTGGTTATTCTATGAATTAATTTCAATAAAAAAATATTAACTGTGTTGCTATAAATTATATTCACCGGCAACCCTAAATTAAATTCCAATTTATCTGAACAAATCCATGCTAAACAGGGATTAACACGTAAATTATGCTTAAATTAGAGGGTAATTTACCATCTGTGTAATAGTGTTATTTGCTGCTTTAAATATTGAAAATACTACTTTCTTCTCTTTAAAAAATATCTTTCATTTTTTAACAAACATCCAATTTTATAATGATTGAAAATAATTTCAATATTAAAGGGTTATCAGATGAACAAGTCCTTTTTTCTAGGGAAAAATATGGTTCAAACAAACTGTATTTCAAAAAAGAGAATGGGTTTTTAAATGCCATTAAAAGTATTCTAAAAGAACCCATGGTTTTTTTATTGCTAGTTGCATCCATCATATATTTTATAAGCGGTGAATCTGGTGATGCTATTTTTTTGGCTTCAGCTATCATTTTAGTGTCTTTAATTTCTTTATATCAAGATTCAAGGAGCAGAAATGCCTTGGAAAAATTAAAGGATTTTTCACAACCCTATTGCAAGGTCATTAGAAACGGTATTAATCAACAAATTAAAAGTGAAGATTTAGTAGTTGGTGATAGTTTGGTGCTTGAAGAGGGCACTTTAATTACAGCAGATGGCTACATAGTGCACTCCAATGATTTTTCAGTGAATGAATCTATACTAACAGGTGAATCCTTACCAGTGTTTAAAAACAAATCAAAAAATGACAACTATGTGTTTTCAGGAACTACAGTAGCTAGTGGTTTAGCTATAATAAACATTACGCACATTGGAAATGCCACCAGTTTAGGGAAAATAGGCAAAAGTATAGAAAATATTAAGGAAGAAAAAACACCTTTAGAGAGACAAATAAGTGCATTTGTTAAAAAAATGGTCATTGCCGGTGCTGTTGTTTTTTTAATTGTTTGGATAATTAATTATTATAATTCCCATAATCTATTAGACAGTTTATTAAAAGCACTCACCTTGGCCATGAGTATTTTACCAGAAGAAATCCCAGTTGCTTTTATCACGTTTATGGCTCTTGGAGCATGGCGTTTAATGAAAATGGGGGTTATTGTTAAACAAATTAAAACCGTTGAAACATTAGGTAGTGCAACGGTAATATGTATTGATAAAACAGGTACTATCACTGAAAATACAATGAGTGTAGTAAAACTCTATTCACTTCCTACTCAAAAAATTTCAGCACCAGAAAGCACCTTGACAACAGATGAACTGGAACTCATAAAATTGGCCATGTGGTCCAGCGAGCCCATTCCGTTTGATCCCATGGAGATTGCCATACATGAATCCTATTCGTCTCTCATTATAAATGACGAAAGAAAAAACTATAAATTATTTTATGAATATCCGTTAGAAGGTCAGCCCCCTATGATGACTCATGTTTTTCAAAATAGTGATGGAAATAGAATCTTTGCCGCCAAAGGTGCTCCTGAAGCTATTTTGAGGGTGTCAAGATTATCAACCAAAGAAAAAGAAACCATTCATCAAGTCATTAAAAGTTTAGCAAAAGAAGGTTACAGAGTGTTAGGTGTTGGAAAAGCTTTTTTTGAAGGCAATGATTTTCCGAAAAAACAACAGGATTTTAATTTTGAATTTAAAGGATTGGTTGCCTTTTATGATCCCCCAAAAAAGAATATAAGCAACGTATTGAAAGACTTTTATGAGGCAGGGATTTTGGTTAAAATAATTACAGGTGATAGTTTGGAAACCACCACAGCCATTGCAAAACAAATAGGTTTTAGAGGCTATGAAAAAAGCATTTCCGGAAAGGACCTAATGAAATTGGAAGATTCTGAATTGCAAGCCTGTGTAATGCAAACAAATGTATTCGTCAGAATGTTTCCTGAGGCTAAATTAAAAATAATCAATGCTTTAAAAGCAAATCAACAGGTTGTTGCCATGACAGGCGATGGCGTAAATGACGGCCCTGCATTAAAAGCGGCTCATATTGGAATAGGCATGGGTAAAAAAGGAACCGAAATAGCAAAACAAGCGGCATCATTGATATTATTGGAAGATGATCTTTCAAAAATGGTGGACGCCATTGCTATGGGTAGAAAAATTTATTCTAATTTAAAAAAAGCAATCCAATATGTTATTTCCATTCATATCCCAATCATCTTAACAGTATTTATGCCATTAGCTTTAGGTTGGATATACCCAAATATATTTTCACCAATACATGTCATTTTTCTGGAATTAATTATGGGACCTACTTGCTCCATTATTTACGAAAATGAACCTCTTGAAAAAAATTTAATGAGTCAAAAACCCAGACCATTTACAACCACATTTTTTAATTTTAAAGAACTTACAGCCAGCATCATACAAGGTTTAATGATTACAGTTGGATCCTTATTTGTTTATCAATTTGCCGTTTATAATGATTATAATGAACCATTAACAAGAACCATGGTTTTTACGGTTTTAATTGCTGCAAATATATTTTTAACTTTAGTCAATCGCTCTTTCTATTATTCAATATTTACCACTTTAAAATATAAGAATAATTTAGTTTTGTTAATCATATCCATTACAGTTTTCATTTTAGGATTGTTATTATTTGTAGCTCCTTTAACCAGTTTTTTTGAGTTTGAACAATTAAACTTAAAACAAATTTTAATTAGTATTGGTATTGGATTTATATCCGTAATTTGGTATGAAATTGTAAAACTTATTAAAATAAACCACTATGGATTTGAAATCCATAGTTTTAAAACAAAAGAATGAAATTCTTTTTAAAGTTAGCTTGTCATTCCGAATGTTACTGAAATCAAAATATATTTTGATTGAAAGTACATTGCGGAGCAATCGAAGAGGAATCCCATTATTATAAGATTTCCCGTCGCTCGTTCCTCTTCCAATAACTATCGTTCCGATAACTATCGGAAGCAGGGTATTAACCTATAACGAGATAATAAATTTCAATTTTTTTTAAACGGTTAATTCTTAACGAAGAAACAGTTCACAATATATTTTAACACCGGTAAATTATATTAAAAAATGATATACATTTGATTGTAATTTTTAATGCTATTATACCCTTTTAATGAAAAAATACATTGTTGTTAACCAACCTGAAAAATGGAAGTTTACTATTGAGAACATTACCGTAATTTCATCTCAAGAATATCTTACAAACCCAAAATATTTCTTAGTAAAAAAAGCACGGATTTTTAATCTTTGTAAAGATTATTCATACCAATCAAAAGGGTATTATGTTTCGCTTTTGGCAGAAGCAAGAGGACATTTACCCATTCCTACGGTAAAAAATCTGGTAGATTTAAAAAACCTGAAATTTGTGAGATTGGTATCTGATGAATTTGATGATGTGATTCAGCAAAGTTTAAAAACCATCAAATCGCAAGAATTTACCCTAAGTATTTATTTTGGTCAAAATGTTGCTCAGAAATATAAAGAAGTAAGCTCTTTGTTTTATAAACATTTTCAAGTTCCTTTTTTACGTGTGAAATTTAATTTCAACACAAAATGGAATATTCAAAGTGTAAAAGTGATTGCTGAATCTGAAATACCTGATGAACACATGAGTAGTGTACATGAATTTGCTAATCAGTATTTCTCTAAAAAAAGATATGATACCCCAAAAGTTTTAAATTCAGATTTTGATTTGGCAATTTTAGTAAACCCTAATGACCCTGCGCCACCAAGTAACCCTAAAGCTCTAAAAAGGTTTGTGGAAATTGCTGAAAAAATGAATATTTATGCAGAAATTATTTACCCCAAAGATTTACCTCGTTTAAGGTCATTTGATGCGCTTTTTATAAGACAAAGTACAGAGGTTAATAACGAAGCCTATGCGTTTGCGAGAGAAGCACAACAAGAAGGCATTGCAATCATTGATTATCCTGATGCTATTTTAAAATGTTGTAATAAGGTATTTATGGCGGAGGCCCTTGAAAATGCCAATATCAATACACCTAAGACCATTATAGTACATAAAGAAAACAGAAATAGTGTGCTTAAACATATAGGACTCCCTTGTGTTTTAAAAGCCCCGGATTCAACATTTTCTTTTGGTGTTAAAAAAGCAAAAACGGAAGAGGAATACCATACTTTAGTAAACAGTATGCTAAAAGAATCTGAGCTTATTATAGCGCAGGCATTTTGTCCATCTGATTATGACTGGAGGATTGGAATTATTGATGACAAACCGTTTTTTGCCTGTAAATATTATATGGCCAAAGGTCATTGGCAAATCTATAATTGGAATGCGGCTAAAAAAGACGACCAAGATGGTAATGCGGATTGCTTGCCCATTGAAAAAGTGCCAAAAAAAGTACTTTCCATGGCATTAAAATCATCTAAATTAATGGGGAAAGGTCTTTACGGAATTGATATTAAAGTAATTGATAATGTGCCAATGGTTATTGAAATTAATGATAATCCAAATATAGATTTTGGCGTTGAAGACAGATATTATGGTGATGCCGTTTACATGGATATTCTTAATGCTTTTAAAACCCGTTTAGAATAGCATGAAAAAAAAATATCATTTGTTTGAAGTTTACGGTATTGAACTTGAATATATGCTGGTTAATAACTCTACTTTTAAAGTAGCTCCTATAGTAGATGCACTTTTAACATTAAAAAATGGCACTTTAACCCCGGATATTGAAAACGGAAATATAGCATGGAGCAATGAACTGGTAGCCCATGTCATAGAATTAAAAACCAATGGTCCAACAAATGATTTGGATAATCTAGCCGGTTTTTTTCATAAAAATGTTATTGAAATTAATACATTATTGAAATCATTGGACGCTCACTTGTTACCTACAGCGGCACACCCATTAATGAACCCCTTAACAGATACTCAACTATGGAAACATGATTATAATGAAATTTACGAGCTTTATAACAGAATTTTTAATTGCAAAGGCCATGGCTGGAGCAATGTACAAAGTACACATTTAAATTTACCTTTTTATGACGATAAAGAGTTTGAGAAATTACACGCCGCCATACGGGTCATTTTACCAATTATTCCAGGTTTATGTGCTAGTTCTCCTATATTAGATGGTAAAATAACAGGTTTTAAAGACACCCGATTGGAATATTATAAAACCAACCAAAAGAAAATTCCTGAAATGACAGGATCTGTGATTCCAGAAAGGGTTTTTTCAAAAACTGATTATCATAAAACCATTTTTGAACCCATCAAAAAGGCGGTAAAACCTTATGATACTAATAATATATTAGATCAACATTTTCTAAATTCCAGAGGTGCCATAGCGCGTTTTGATAGAAATGCCATTGAAATTAGATTGGTTGATATTCAAGAATGTCCGAAAGCAGATGTTGCCATTTGTGTGCTAATTATTGAAGTTTTAAAACTTTTAGCATATAAAAAATTAGTGCCGTTGTATTGTCAAACAAAATGGTTAAAACAAGATTTGTTGGACATTTTAAATCCCATTATTAAGGATGCTGAAACCTATAAAATATCTAACCTGGAATACCTTGAACTGTTTGGAATTAAAGAATCCATGAGTGTTCAAAATATATGGAAACATTTATATAATCTAGCCAAACCCAATATTCATACATCTCATTATGAAGCTATTGAAACCATATTAAACAAAGGCACCCTTGCTACACGAATAGTAAAAGCTTTGGGTTCTGATGTTTCTGAAAAAAATATAAAAAAGGTGTATGCTGAATTAGCAATGTGTCTTCAAGAAAACAAAATGTTTACTGTATGAAACTAGTCCTGACTTGTGAACATGGTGGTCCTTTAATTCCTGAAAAATATAAAGTATACTTTATCGGCTCTAAAGATGTTTTAAACACGCATAGGGGGTTCGATTTGGGTGCGTTGGATGTTTTCAACCACTTAAAACCACTGGCAGATTATTCAAGATTTAGTAAAACAAGCAGACTGCTTATTGAACTTAATAGATCCCAACATCATAAAAATTTATTTTCAGAAGTTTCAAGATATTTTTCAAAATCAGAAAAATCTTTGCTCATTGAAGACTACTATTCAGATTATAGAAATGAGGTTGAATCGAAAATTAAAAGCTTTATAAATGCTGGAGAAAAAGTGCTTCATGTCTCAGTGCACTCCTTCACTCCTATTTATAACAATACAGAAAGACGATGTGATATTGGACTTTTATATGACTCTTCTAATACTTCAGAAAAAAAAACCTGTAAAGGATTAAAATCAGAAATCATCAAAATAAACCCACAATTAAAAGTGAGGTTTAATTACCCATATTTAGGGAAATCTGATGGATTTACTACGTATTTAAGAAAACAATTTCCAGAAAACTATTTGGGTGTTGAATTGGAAATCAACCAAAAATATGCAATTGATAATAAAATGCCCATAACACTAAAACAAACAATATATCAAGTATTAAGGCAAATTATATAAATTACCTTTTTGCTTGTTTATTTCTTACGTAAATTAATTTAAATCGACCATTACTTTGATCTCTTTGTTCCATCTCAAAATTATCCAACGACTTAAAAAGTGGTGTTAATTTTTCAAACCCAAAGTTTCTAGCATCAAAATTGGGCTGCTTTTTAAGGATAAGTGATCCAACGTCACCTAAAAATGCCCATCCATCATCATCAGCTGCATCAGAAACAGAATTTTTAAGCATGGATATCACTTTTGGTGTTATATTGTAGAGGTTATCTTTTTTAACCTTGCCACCACCTTGCTCTTGTTTTTCACTAAAAGTGTTTAAAATTTCCAAATAAATAAACTTATCACATGCCACAATAAAAGGGTCTGGGGTTTTCTTTTCGCCTATACCGTAGACTTGTAACCCGGCCTCACGTAATCTTGTTGCCAGTTTTGTAAAATCACTATCTGAAGAAGCCAAACAAAAAGCATCCACTTTATTGGAGTACAAAATATCCATGGCATCAATGATCATGGCAGAATCTGTTGCATTTTTTCCGGTGGTATAACTGTATTGTTGTATGGGGCTTATGGCATTTTCTAATAATACCGTTTTCCATTTCGCCAAATGTGGCTTGGTCCAGTCACCATAAATTCGTTTTATTGTAGGAGTCCCGTATTTGGCAATTTCTTCCATCATCTCAGTAATATACTTTGAAGGGATATTATCACCATCAATTAATACCGCTATTTTTATATCTTTTATCATAGTTGTAAAGATACTGAAAAAACTGTTTGTGTTATTTATTTATAACAAAAGCACCAACTTATTTTCAATAGGCAAGTGTTTTTATAAATTTTAACAAATGTTCCCAATTATAATATTTAACTTTAGCTCGACTAATTTAAATTAATTTAAAAATTGTTATAAAAGATGAGACTATTACCATTTAAAAACATGAAATTTTTATGCATTGTATTTACTTTAATTTTCTTTTTACCACTTCAAAATATAGAAGCTCAAAACAGAAAAAAGAAAAAAGATAAAGAAAACACTACAGAAGTAGCTGCTAAAACAGATTCAAAAGACAAGGAAAAATCCATTGCAGACCTGGTAAAGTCCAGCAAGGAAATTGATGGTTTGTTTAAAATTTATCAAGATACCATTAAAGGATCCATTCAAATGCTTATTTCTGAAGATCAAATTGGAAAGGAGTTCATTTATTTCAGTCAGATTGCAGATGGTGTTTTAGATGCTGGAAGAATTAATAGAGGTTCATATAGAGGCTCAAAGGTTTTTAAAATTGAGAAATATTTTAATAATATTGAATTCATCACACAAAATACCTCATTCTATTTTGACCCAAACAATCCCTTATCAAAATCTAAAGACGCCAATATTAGCAATGGCAATATGGCGAGCATAGAAATTGAGGCTGTAGATAAAGAAAAAGGACTTTATCTAATTAAAGCAGATAACCTGTTTTTAAGTGAAACCCTATTGCAAATAAAAAATCCAAGCAAACCAGGTGAATCTCCAACTGACTTTAAACTTGGAAGTTTAGATAAGGCTAAAACCAAAATCAACACCATTAGAAACTATGAAAAAAACACAGATTTAGCGGTTGAATATGTGTATTCATCTCCTTCTGTTTTAAATGGTGGTTCCAATGCCGTAACCGATGGTAGAAATGTAAGCATTAAAGTATATCACAGCTTAATTGCCATGCCTGAAAATGATTTTGAACCACGCTTTGACGACCCAAGGGTTGGCTATTTCACAACCCAAGTTGAAGATCAAACCTCTACCAGTTCTACACCTTACAGGGATTTGATCCATCGATGGAACTTGGTTAAGAAAAACCCGGAAGCTGCCATTTCTGAACCTGTTGAACCTATTACTTGGTGGATTGAAAATTCAACACCTTTAGAATGGCGGGAAACCATTAAAGACGCTGTTTTGCAATGGAATGTCGCTTTTGAAAAGGCAGGCTTTAAAAATGCTATGGCTGTAAAAGTGCAACCAAATGATGCCACTTGGGATGCTGGTGATTTAAGTTATAACGTGTTACGTTGGACATCTTCGCCAAAACCACCATTTGGAGGTTATGGACCTAGTTTTGTAAACCCTAAAACCGGTGAGATTTTGGGTGCCGATATTATGCTGGAATATGTTCATTTTACAAATAGGGTTTTATATGACAAAGTGTTCGACTTGGCGCACTTGGATGAACCATTTAACAATACACAAAACGATAAAGGCAATGAATTGTACTGTTCTTTAGGTTATGAATTGCATCAAGAAGTTATGTTTGCCAATGCCGTAGCTACGGCTACTGCTGCTACCGATTTAGAAATGGAACGCATTAAAAAAGAATCCATGACGGCGTTGATTATGCACGAAGTTGGGCATACCTTGGGTCTTAATCATAACATGAAAGCGAGTCAACTGTTTTCACCTGAACAATTAAACGACGCTGATTTTATAAAAGGAAAATGTTTAACAGCTTCGGTGATGGATTATGCCGCTTTAAATATAACCAGAGACCGAAGCAAGCAAGGACAATATGACGATGTTGCTATTGGGCCTTATGATATTTGGGCTGTTCAGTTGGGATATACCCCTTTTAAATCTGAAGATGAGCACCAAGCCTTATTGAATGAATCCACAAAACCTGAACATATTTTTGGAAATGACGCCGATGATATGCGTTCACCTGGAAAGGGCATTGACCCAAGGGTTAATGTTTCTGACCAATCAAATGATCAAATAAAATGGTCTGTAGACCGAATTGAATTATCCAATTCCTTGATGAAGGATGTGAAGGTAAAATTTACTAGAACTGATGAATCATATCAAGAGTTAAGACGCGTTTATTATTTGTTAAGTGGACAAAAAGGATCTGCTGCAAATACTATTTCAAGATTTATTGGAGGCGTTTATGTAGATAGAGCTATGGCTGGTCAAGAAGGTGAAACAAAACCTTATACACCAGTAAGTTTAAAAGACCAAAAACGAGCCATGGCGGCACTAAGTAAGTATGTTTTTGCACCAAATGCATTTGATGCACCCAATGATTTATATAATTATTTGGCTATGCAACGAAGAGGATTTAATTTTAGATTGCCTGAAGATCCAAAAATCCATAATCAAGTATTAGGTTACCAAAAAAACATATTAAAACATTTATTACACTATAATACCCTGCAAAGAATTTCTGATTCTGAATTGTATGGTAACCAATACTCGCTTTCATCCATGATGACAGATTTAAACAATGCCATTTTTAAAGTGGACATTTATGGCAATGTGAACTCTTTCAGACAAAACCTTCAATTGGAATATACCCATATGCTGATGGATATTTTAACTGGAAAACAAGCTGATAAATATGATAATAATGCAAAATCCATGGCATTATTTAATCTAAAAAAGATTAGAACCATGGCTGCGTCATCTGGAAACATTTCATCTGTTGCGCATAAACAACACTTAAGAATCTTAATTGATAATGCAATAAAAGAAGTTAAATAATTAAATCAACTAAAAAGAGGCTGTCTAAAAAGGCGTCATTGCGAGTCCCGATAGCCATCGGGAGAAGCAATCTGTAAATTACAAGTTATTGATTTACAGATTACTTCGAAATAAAAATTTCTCGTAATGACGGTTAATATATTCTTTTTAGGCAGTCTCTTTTTTTATTAATATGGTAACTATTCAGCGGAAATTCTATGGTTATTAACAATTTATTCAAAGTTCTTCAT
>CAXBJF010000051.1:0-19083 GCA_963976005.1 uncultured Flavobacteriales bacterium
AACACCTAGAGCTGCATAATGCAGTTTTTGAATCATTTTTTGCGTAATGTGAGTAGTTAATTTAAATCAATTTTTAACTTAATTAAAGTTATATCAAGTGAGTGGTTAATAAAATTCTACAATAAGTTTATCTTTGCAACCCATTTGCAATAAAAAATATGAGTTTTACTAAAGAAATTAACAGACGAAGAACTTTTGGCATTATCTCACATCCTGATGCCGGTAAAACCACACTAACCGAGAAATTATTATTATTTGGAGGTGCCATACAAGAGGCTGGTGCTGTAAAAAGTAATAAAATAAAGAAAGGTGCCACCAGTGATTTTATGGAAATTGAACGGCAGCGTGGTATTAGTGTTGCCACGTCTGTTTTAGCATTCGAATACAATGGTATAAAAATTAATATTCTAGATACACCCGGTCATAAAGATTTTGCTGAAGATACGTTTAGAACACTTACTGCGGTTGATAGTGTTATTGTTGTCATAGATGTTGCTAAAGGTGTTGAAGAACAAACCGAAAAGTTAGTTGAAGTTTGCCGTATGCGCAATATTCCTATGATCGTTTTCATTAATAAAATGGATAGAGAGGGTAAAGATGCTTTTGATTTATTGGATGAAATTGAACAAAAATTAGGTTTAAAAGTAGTGCCTTTAAGTTTCCCTATTGGGATGGGTTATGATTTTAAAGGAATTTATAATCTTTGGGAAAAGAACCTAAACCTTTTTAGTGGTGATAGTAGAAAAGATATTGAAGAAACCATTAAAATTTCCGATTTAGAATCACCAGAATTAAATAAACTTATTGGTGAAAAAGCCGCTAAAACATTACGTGAAGAAATAGAACTTGTTGAAGGTATTTATCCAAAATTTGACAAGCAAGCTTATTTAGACGGACATTTACAACCTGTGTTTTTTGGTTCTGCTCTAAATAATTTTGGAGTACGGGAGCTTTTAGATTGTTTTGTTGAAATTGCGCCAAAACCCAGAGCAAAGCAAAGTGAGGAGCGTTTAGTAAAACCAGAAGAGACTAAATTTACAGGTTTTGTTTTTAAAATACATGCCAATATGGATCCTAATCACCGGGATCGTTTGGCATTTGTTAAAATTGTGTCAGGGATATTTAAAAGAAATACACCTTATTTGCATGTAAGGCATGGTAAAAATTTAAAATTTTCAAGTCCGAATGCATTCTTTGCAGAAAAAAAAGAAATTGTAGATATCTCATATCCCGGTGATATTGTTGGCTTACACGATACTGGTAATTTTAAAATTGGCGATACATTAACGGAAGGTGAAGTTATCAATTACAAAGGCGTTCCTAGTTTTTCACCTGAACATTTCAGATATATTAATAATGCCGACCCGTTAAAATCCAAACAACTTTTTAAAGGGATTGACCAATTGATGGATGAAGGTGTAGCCCAGTTATTTACTTTAGAGCTTAATGGACGAAAGGTTATAGGAACGGTTGGAGCCCTTCAATATGAGGTTATTCAATATAGATTAGAGCATGAGTATGGTGCCAAATGTACGTATGAAAACTTAAATGTTTTTAAAGCATGCTGGGTAGATCCTAAAGGATCTAAGACTGAAGAGTATAAAGAATTTGTTAGAGTAAAACAACGCTTTTTAGCAAAAGACAAACAAAATCAATTAGTGTTTTTAGCAGATTCATCATTTTCTTTACAAATGACTCAGCAAAAATATCCTAACATAAAATTCCACTTTACCTCTGAATTTTAACAAATCAACGAGTATTTTTTGTTTTTGTTATGATATTAATAATTTTACCGTTATAAAAATACGTAATTAATAACCCATTGTATTAATAAGTAGAAATTCATTACCCCAAACATGAACGCCTATGGAAACTTATAAAAACGAATTTAGTAATAAAGAAATTACTGTTACCTACAAGCCTTGTGTTTGCATTCGCGCTGAAAAGTGTGCTAAGGAATTATCTGAAGTATTTAGAACTTCTATTATTCCGTGGATTAATTTAGATAACACAGAAACTACTAAAATTATAAATCAAATAAAGAAGTGCCCTTCAGGTGCTTTAACATATCAAAAAAACAATACTAAAAAAGCTAGTTAAATTTTAATTCAGAAGTGTTTTTAAACAAAAGCCCTTTGAAATTATTTCAAAGGGTTTTTAATTTATGCTTGTCCTGTGGGCCCAAAATTTAAAGGAATTGGAGGCTGTTCATAATCTTTTATTTCTCCGTGAGCATTTTCAAATCTAGCTACATTCTCACCTAAAGCTTTAAGCAAACGCTTCGCATGTTGTGGTGTTAATATAATTCTCGACTTTACTTTGCTTTTTGGGATACCAGGCATAATACTAACAAAGTCTACAACAAACTCTGACACAGAATGGCTGATATTGCGGTGTTGAACCATGTTGCTTATCGTTACTAAGC
The DNA here is from genome assembly GCA_963976005.1 of uncultured Flavobacteriales bacterium. Lineage (GTDB taxonomy): Bacteria > Bacteroidota > Bacteroidia > Flavobacteriales > Flavobacteriaceae > Yeosuana. The sequence continues at coordinate 2,426 of CAXBJF010000051.1, forward strand.
TCAAACTATAAGTGTAACAGACGACAAATATCGGAAAGCGTACTTTCCGATATTCAATGCTGTTTTTCTGATATGCCCAATAAAAAACACCGTCAATGTTGCACAATTATTTTTTTAACTGTTTTGGTTTCACCCAATAACCACATAGAATAGATACCATTGGGCATTTTTGATAAGTCTAATACTTCAATATTTAGAGGGTTAGGTTTTTCAAGAACTAATATCCCTTTTAAGCTATATAATTGAATTTCACTAAGAATATTTTTCCCAGAAAGAATAATTAATTCGTTTTTGACAGGGTTTGGATAGGCTTTGATCTCTTTATTGTTAATTTTGGTTTCTATATCACTAAATAATGGTGTTACCCCACCGCCATCATCTGGATCACAGCTAGTGGGAATATACTCTGAGTACCAAGAAGAGTGCCCACAACTATTTATGGCACGAACCTTCACTGTAAACCCAAAGTTAGTATCGCTGGGGTCAACAAATATAGTCCCACCGCCAATATAAGTTGTTCCAGAATTAGGGATTACTATTTCACCTCCAGAAACTTGCCATTCAAACAGTTCAGCATTTCCATTTACTGATACATTAATTTCTCCCATAGTGCAGCCAAATGTTGAAATATGCATTAATCTTGTTATCTCAGGATTTCCTACTGAAATCCGTTTAGGAGGGATATCTAAGTATTGACCACACGAATTTGTAACTCTTGCATTAAGATTAAAAGTACCATTAGAAAGTAAATTTACAGTAGTACTAGAGCCTGTTGTTGAATTAACAGTTGCTATTGCGGTATTTGATGAACTCCAGGTTACGGTTACGTCACTAGGAAGGTTTGCAATGCTATAAACTTCTGGTGTTGAAGACAAACAGATTGAGCTGTTGCCACTTATTGAGTAAGAAGGGTTATAATCTTTTAGACTTACCGTAGAAGTTAATTGAGAATAGCTTTTACCATCTAAAACAGGAGTAACCTTTACATTACTTGGCGGAAAACTTGTTGGTACTAAAGCAACACTATTGGTACTTGTAGTGAAATTGGAAACCGTATTACCTTCATACTCCCAACCATTACCAACTTGCCAATTATAGGTTAAAGTACCTGGTGAATTGTAAACATTAGTAACTGTAAATGTTTTTGGCGAAGCTGAATCGCAAGTTACATTAGTGCTACTTGGTGAAATAGTAAAAGTTGGCGTTTCATCTTTTATAATAGAGTAGTTACAAGAATTATATTTGACATTACTTGAAGAAACATACCTTACAAATAGAACTCCACCAGAGGTGTTAAACATTTGCGATTGTAATGTAATTACTGGAGTAGTATATTCAGAATATTGTGTATCGCTGTTTGTCCAATAAGAGCTTGGTATGGTCTTCCAATATACTTGATTTTCTGAAGCATCGTTTACATTGTATTTTGTGTATACGTACAAATCTCCATCACCAACAACTTGATTTGAATTTTTCGATAAATTTATCCAAAAAGAAATTGATGTATCTTGATTTGTTCCTAAATCAATAGTCCCACAATTGCTTATAGAATCACCATTGCTATAGGTCATGTTTTCAGTTGACACAGTTACCTGAGCAAAGGATGTAAATGCGCCAAATATTAATGTTATACATGTTGTAATTGTAATGATTGTTTTCATAGTTTTGTAATGTTTTAAATTAATTATTTTGACGGTAATTATTTTTAACTGGAGAGGTCACTATATTCGTGTAGTGGCTTTCTCTTTTTAGAAAGATTTATTTTATAGAATTTAGGCTTGTTTTAAACATTAATTATTTTTTTTCTAAATGTATCTGAAAACCAAAGGCTACTGAAATTTCTTGGTCAAATTGGAATGAGTTATTTTTATAATTCAAGGTTACATTCAATCCAACGCTATTTGTGAAAAAAATGGAAGTACCTAGTTTAAATTGATACATAAATTCAGTCAAGGTAGGGTCAATATCTTGCTTATCCTTAATATTCTTAAATCCAAGCCCCCCTTCAATAAACGGATTAATTGTTTTTTCAGGACTCAAAAGATAATACCTTGTAAAAGGGACAAAAGAAGTATAAAAGGTTGCACTATTAATGAAAATGCCTATTTCACTCCCGATGACCAATTTGTCTATTACAAAATAGCCTGCTTTTGGGAAAATTTCAGCATAGTAATTAAATTTTTCTGAATTTTTAAACTTGTAGCCTTGTATAATGGCATCACCTCCAAACATCCAATTTCCTTTGGTTATTTGAGCTTTAACGCTTAAAGTAAATAATAAAATTGATAAGATTAATGTAATTTTTTTCATAATTGTTTAATTTTTAAATGTTGTCAATAACAAATACTATGAGCTAAATTTATTGAAATTAAATGTAACAACATTACGGTAAAACCGTAAAACCGGAAAGGTGTTTTCATTTTGAAGGTTCGTTGTTTTTTAAGGGTTTTTACCAAATCCGGCGAAAATCCGGAAATATTGTGCAAGGTCACGTATAATTAAAATCGCGGTTTTTTGCGCAAGGATTCCCCGCAGTAAATCAAGCCTGATTGCCGGCAGGCAGGTGTAGCAAAACTGAAACAACTTTTGGTTAAGCACTAATTTAACGTGAATTACGGATAATAAAAAAGTGTTTCTACTGTTATTTATTCGACTTATTTTTAAGTAAATTAAACAACAAAACATTCAAAATGCCTAGACGATAAGGCAACAGGGCTCTTCGTGAAATTGGATGGTTTTCAGCAAGAATTTACTCAAAACATGGGAAACCATCCAAAAATGCTTTTGTGGAACGGTTTAATGGTAGTTACAGACGAGGCGTGTTGGACAAATACATTTTTTAAAGCATGGAACAGGTAAGGGGGCCAAACACAAATTTGGGTGGAGGATTATAACCATTTTAGGCACTACGATGTGCACTAGGGAGGATACCGCCATCAAAATGTACGGAAATTAATTCTAAAGGAGCGCGGTCGGGGTACTAAATATGGCTTTGGAACCCACTTTTTAGGCCTCTTCTATTTATGCTTGTCCAGTGGGTCCAAAATTTAAAGGAATTGGAGGCTGTTCATAATCTTTTATTTCTCCGTGGGCATTTTCAAACCTTGCTACATTCTCACCTAAAGCTTTAAGCAAACGCTTCGCATGTTGTGGTGTTAATATAATTCTCGACTTTACTTTGCTTTTTGGGATACCAGGCATAATACTAACAAAGTCTACAACAAACTCTGAAACAGAATGGTTGATGATAGCCAAATTAGAATAAATCCCTTCCGCTATATCTGCATCCAATTCAATATTAATTTGCCCTTGTTTTGGCGCGTTTTTATCTTCTGCCATGATTTAAAATTTTATATAAAAATATTCCCGCCTAAGCGGGAATATTAAATCTTAATTATAGTTTACTTCTTTTCTTGCTTGCATCATTTCATCAAACTCCTCTTTAGAACCCACAATAATGTTGGTGTATCTTCGCATACCGGTTCCGGCAGGAATTCTATGACCAACAATTACATTTTCCTTCAATCCTTCTAAATCATCAATCTTACCAGCAACAGCTGCTTCGTTTAAAACTTTAGTAGTTTCTTGGAAAGATGCTGCCGAAATAAATGATTTGGTTTGAAGCGATGCTCTTGTGATTCCTTGTAATATAGGAGTCGCCGTTGCAGGTTGTGCTTCTCTAGCCTCAACAAGTTTTTTATCTTCTCTGCGTAAAATGGAATTTTCATCCCTTAATTCACGAGGTGAAATAATTTGACCAGCTTTAATATGTGCAGATTCCCCTGGGTCCACAACAACTTTTAGACCAAATATCAAATCATTTTGCTCAATAAAATCTGCTTTATGCGCCAATTGGTCTTCTAAAAAAATAGTGTCTCCAGAATCAATAATACGGACTTTACGCATCATTTGTCTTACAACAACTTCAAAGTGTTTATCATTAATTTTTACACCTTGTAAACGATATACTTCTTGTACTTCATTCACTAAGTATTGCTGAACAGCAGATGGCCCTTTAATATCTAAAATATCATTAGGAGTAACAGAACCGTCAGAAAGTGGCATACCAGCTTTTACATAATCATTTTCTTGTACAAGAATTTGACTAGATAATTTAACCAAGTATTTTTTCACTTCCCCTAACTTAGATTCCACTACGATCTCGCGGTTACCTCTCTTAATTTTCCCAAAAGATATAACACCATCTATTTCACTTACAACCGCTGGGTTAGAAGGATTACGTGCTTCAAACAATTCAGTTACACGTGGTAAACCTCCTGTAATATCTCCAGATTTTGCAGATTTACGAGGAATTTTAACCAACACTTTACCAACCTTAATTTTCTCACCATCATCAATCATTAAATGGGCTCCAACTGGTAAGTTATAAGAACGTAATATATTTCCTTTTCCATCTTCAACATGAAGTGTAGGGATTAATTTTTTATTTCTAGATTCTGAAATTACTTTCTCTTGGAAACCTGTTTGCTCATCTATTTCAACTTGGTATGTTATCCCTTGCTCAACATTTTCATATTGAATTTTACCGGCAAATTCTGATATAATGACACCGTTATATGGATCCCAAGAACATACCACATCCCCTTTACTTAACTCATCACCATTCTTAACGAATACGGTTGAACCATAAGGAATGTTATTTGTGCTCAAGGTAATACCTGAACCTTTATCAACAAGTTTTAATTCTGATGTACGGGAAATTACGATATCAATTGGTTTTCCTTCGCTATTTTCTCCTTTAACAGTTTTAAGGTCTTCAATTTCTGCAATACCACTAAATTTAACGGCTAATTTATTTTCTTCGGAAATGTTTCCTGCAATACCACCTACGTGAAAAGTTCTAAGCGTTAATTGGGTACCAGGTTCTCCAATAGATTGTGCGGCAACAACACCTACAGCTTCACCTCTTTGAACCATTTTTCCGGTAGCTAAATTACGACCATAACATTTTGCGCAAATACCTTTTAAAGCTTCACAAGTTAATGCAGAACGTACTTCAACGCTTTCAATTGGTGATTCTTCAATTATCTTAGCAATATTATCTTCAATTAACTGACCTGCTGCTACTAACAACTCTTCAGTTATTGGGTTATATACATCATTTAATGAAACACGTCCAACAATTCGCTCTTCAAGGGTTTCAACAACTTCGTCATTTTTCTTTAAAGGTTCAACTTCAACGCCTCGTAAGGTTCCACAATCTTCAGTATTAATAATAACATCTTGAGAAACATCCACCAAACGACGGGTTAAATATCCTGCATCGGCAGTTTTAAGCGCTGTATCAGCAAGACCTTTACGAGCACCGTGTGTTGAGATAAAGTATTCTAAAATTGAAAGTCCTTCCTTAAAGTTAGAAAGAATAGGGTTTTCAATGATTTCCCCTCCACCTGCGTTTGATTTTTTAGGTTTCGCCATCAATCCTCGCATACCTGTAAGCTGACGAATCTGTTCTTTAGATCCACGGGCTCCAGAATCAAGCATCATATATACCGAGTTAAATCCTTGTTGATCTTCACGAATACGCTTCATTGACAATTCAGTCAACGCTGCATTCGTAGAAGTCCAAATATCAATAACCTGATTATAACGCTCATTGTTGGTGATAAGACCCATGTTATAGTTAGCCATAATGCCATCTACTTGCTTGTTAGCAGCAGAAATCATTTCTGGTTTTTCCGGTGGAATAATAATATCTCCTAAACTAAATGATAATCCTCCTTGGAATGCAAATTTGAACCCTAAAGTTCTGATTTCATCTAAGAATTCTGCAGTTTCAGGAACCGATGTATATTTAAGAATACTTCCAATAATATCCCTTAAAGATTTCTTGGTAAGTACTTGATTTATATACCCTGCGGCCTGTGGTACTTTTTGGTTAAATAATACACGTCCAACCGTAGTTTCAATAATAGTTGGAGCCAGTTTACCATCAGCATTAATGTCTAATGTTCTAACTTTAATACTCGCATTTAAATCTACTTTCTTTTCATTAAAAGCTATTTCAACTTCTTCGGGTCCATAAAATGTTAAACCTTCACCTTTAACTGGCGCTTCTGGTGTTGACGTACGTAACTTGGTCATATAATATAAACCAAGTACCATGTCTTGAGAAGGTACCGTTACTGGTGATCCATTTGCAGGATTCAAGATATTGTGAGATGCCAACATTAATAATTGACATTCTAAAATTGCCTCAGGGCCAAGTGGTAAATGTACCGCCATTTGATCACCATCAAAATCGGCGTTAAACGCTGTACAAACCAATGGGTGTAACTGAATCGCTTTCCCTTCAATTAATTTTGGTTGAAATGCTTGAATTCCTAATCTGTGTAAAGTAGGAGCACGATTTAAAAGCACTGGATGTCCTTTTAAAACGTTTTCTAAAATATCCCAAACAACAGGTTCTCTTTTATCTATAATTTTCTTTGCAGATTTTACAGTTTTTACAATACCCCTTTCAATCAGTTTTCTAATAACGAAAGGTTTGTAAAGTTCTGCTGCCATATTTTTTGGCAATCCACATTCATGTAATTTTAATTCCGGACCAACAACAATTACCGAACGTGCTGAATAATCTACACGCTTACCAAGTAAGTTTTGACGGAAACGTCCTTGTTTTCCTTTAAGCGAATCAGATAATGATTTTAACGGTCTGTTAGAATCGGTTTTTACTGCTGAAGATTTACGTGTGTTATCAAATAAAGAATCAACAGACTCTTGAAGCATACGTTTTTCATTACGTAAAATGACTTCCGGAGCTTTAATCTCTACCAATCTTTTTAATCGGTTGTTTCTGATAATTACCCTTCTATATAAATCATTTAAATCAGATGTCGCAAAACGACCACCATCCAATGGCACTAACGGACGTAATTCTGGTGGTATAATTGGAATTACTTTCATGATCATCCATTCCGGACGATTTTCTCTATTTAAATTAGATTCACGTAATGACTCAACAACTTGTAAACGTTTTAACGCTTCTGTTTTACGTTGTTTAGATGTTTCAGTGTTTGCTCTATGACGTAAATCATAAGACAACGCTTCTAAATCTATTCTAGATAATAATTCAATTAAACATTCAGCACCCATTTTAGCTAGGAACTTGTTTGGGTCATTATCATCTAAATATTGATTTTCAGGTGGAATTGTTTCCAGAATATTTAAATATTCCTCTTCCGTTAAGAAATCCATGGCTTGTACTGGTTCTCCTTCTTCATTTTTAGCATTACCTGGCTGAATGACTACATAACGTTCATAGTAAATAATCATATCTAATTTCTTAGAAGGTAATCCTAATAAATACCCTATTTTATTTGGTAAAGAACGGAAGTACCAAATGTGAGCAACAGGCACTACCAAATTGATGTGCCCAACCCTATCTCTACGTACTTTCTTTTCTGTTACTTCTACACCACAACGGTCACATACAATACCTTTATAACGTATACGTTTATATTTACCACAAGCACATTCGTAGTCTTTTACAGGACCAAAAATACGCTCACAGAACAAACCATCACGTTCTGGTTTGTGAGTTCGATAATTGATAGTTTCTGGTTTTAAAACTTCACCTCTAGAAGCTGCTAAAATAGATTCTGGTGATGCTAAACCAATGGAGATTTTGTTAAATCTCTGTACTGTATTCTTATCTTGTTTTCTTGCCATTTTCTTTTAGTATTCAGTCTCAGTCTCAGTACTCAGTTCACTAATGCTGTAAAGCTGGATACTGCGACTGCATACTATTTTTTATTCCTCTAATCTTATGTCTAATCCAAGACCTTTCAATTCATGCATTAACACATTGAAAGATTCTGGTAGTCCAGGTTCTGGCATAGGCTCTCCTTTAACAATAGCTTCATAGGTTTTTGCTCTACCAATTACATCATCAGATTTCACTGTTAAGATCTCACGCAATGTTGCTGAAGCTCCATAAGCTTCTAATGCCCAAACCTCCATTTCACCAAAACGTTGACCACCAAATTGTGCTTTACCACCAAGAGGTTGTTGTGTAATCAATGAATAAGGTCCTATGGAACGTGCATGCATCTTGTCGTCAACCATATGTCCTAATTTCAACATATAAATAACACCAACAGTTGCAGGCTGATCAAATCGTTCTCCAGATCCGCCATCATATAAATAGGTGTGTCCAAATCGTGGAATTCCAGCTTCGTCTGTAAATTCGTTAATTTGATCAAGTGTAGCACCGTCAAAAATAGGTGTCGCATACGTGCGCCCTAATTTTTGTCCAGCCCAACCAAGAACGGTTTCATAAATCTGTCCAATGTTCATACGAGAAGGTACACCAAGTGGGTTTAATACAATATCAACTGGTGTTCCATCTTCAAGGAATGGCATATCTTCTTGACGAACAATACGCGCTACAATACCCTTGTTACCGTGACGACCTGCCATTTTATCACCTACTTTTAACTTTCGTTTTTTAGCGATATAGACTTTAGCAAGTTTAATAATACCTGCTGGTAATTCATCTCCTACAGAAATAGTAAACTTCTCACGTCTTAAAGATCCTTGTAAATCGTTTTCTTTAATTTTATAATTATGAAGCAAATCTGCAACAAGATTACTTGTATAATCATCTGTTGTCCATTTACCAGCCATTAAATGCGCATAATCATCTACAGCGTTTAACATTTTAAGTGTGAATTTCTTTCCTTTCGGCATCACTTCTTCACTTAAATCATTATAAATACCTTGAGCTGTTTTACCATTTACAATAGTGAATAATTTTTCAATTAAAACGGCTTTTAAATCTTCAAATTTAGCGTCATAAATAGCTTCTAAATGAGCGATGTCATCTTTATCTTGAGCTCTTTTTCGTTTATCTTTTACGGCACGTGCAAATAATTTTTTTTCAATTACAACACCATGTAAAGAAGGCGAAGCTTTTAAAGATGCATCTTTTACATCTCCAGCTTTATCTCCAAATATGGCCCGTAATAATTTTTCTTCCGGAGTTGGATCAGATTCTCCTTTAGGAGTAATTTTTCCTATAAGGATATCACCAGGTTTCACATCAGCACCAACACGAATCATTCCATTTTCATCTAAATCTTTAGTAGCTTCTTCTGAAACGTTTGGAATGTCATTGGTTAATTCTTCATTACCTAACTTGGTATCTCTAACTTCAAGTGAATATTCATCAATATGGATAGACGTAAAAATATCTTCACGTACCACTTTTTCTGAAATCACAATCGCATCTTCAAAGTTATAACCTTTCCAAGGCATGAAAGCCACCTTCATGTTTCTACCTAATGCCAATTCTCCTTTTTGAGTTGCATAGCCTTCACATAAAACTTGACCTTTAGTTACTTTATCACCTTTAACCACAATTGGTTTTAAGTTGATACTTGTGCCTTGGTTTGTTTTTCTGAATTTTACAAGTGGGTATGTTTTAACGTCACTGTCAAAACTTACTTTAGCTTCATCCTCAGTACGATTGTACTTAATAATAATCTCAGTAGCATCCACATATTGTACAACACCATCTCCTTCAGCATTTATTAATACTCTTGAATCTGAAGCCACTTGACGTTCCAATCCAGTTCCAACAATAGGGGCTTGAGGCAATAATAATGGTACTGCTTGACGCATCATGTTTGATCCCATCAATGCTCTGTTGGCATCATCATGCTCTAAAAAGGGTATTAAAGATGCCGAAATTGACGAAATTTGATTTGGTGCCACATCAGTATAATGTAGTCCGGATGGGTCAATTACAGGGAAATCTCCCTCCATTCTTGCAATTACCTTTTCATGCAATATTTTCCCATGGTCATCAACCTTAACAGTTGCTTGAGCAATTAATTTTCCTTCCTCTTCTTCAGCACTTAAGTAAATTGGTGTGTTTTTAATATCAACTACACCATTAGTAACTGAACGGTATGGCGTTTCAATGAATCCCATAGAATTCACTTTTGCATATACCGAAAGTGAAGAAATCAAACCAATGTTTGGTCCTTCAGGTGTTTCAATTGGACATAAACGTCCGTAATGTGTATAGTGAACGTCACGAACCTCAAATCCTGCTCTTTCACGTGATAAACCACCAGGTCCTAATGCTGATAATCGACGCTTGTGCGTGATTTCTGCCAATGGATTGGTTTGGTCCATAAACTGAGATAACTGGTTTGTACCAAAGAATGAATTAATAACTGAAGACAAAGTCTTAGCGTTAATTAAGTCAATGGGTGTAAAAACTTCGTTATCACGAACGTTCATACGCTCACGAATAGTTCTAGCCATACGCGCTAAACCAACACCAAATTGTTGTGATAATTGTTCACCAACAGTACGTACACGACGGTTTGATAAGTGATCGATATCATCAATCTCAGCTTTAGAGTTGATAAGCTCAATTAAATATTTAATAATGGTAATGATATCTTCTTTGGTAAGTACTTGCTTATCCATTCCAATATCAAGACCTAATTTTTTATTCATTCTATAACGTCCAACTTCACCTAAAGAGTAACGTTGGTCACTAAAGAATAACTTGTCTATAATACCACGTGCTGTTTCCTCATCTGGTGGCTCAGCATTACGTAATTGTCTGTAAATATGTTCAACGGCCTCTTTTTCAGAGTTTGTTGGATCTTTTTGAAGCGTGTTATGAATAATGGCATAATCACCTTGTTCAGCGCTTTCTTTATGTAAAAGAATGGTTTTAACATCGGCTTCAATAATTTCTTCAATATTATCTTTATCAAGAACAGTATCTCTGTCAAGCACTATTTCATTACGCTCGATTGATACTACTTCTCCAGTATCTTCATCCACAAAATCCTCATGCCATGTATTAAGTACACGAGCGGCTAATTTTCTGCCTAAATATTTTTTTAATCCCGATTTAGAAACTTTTACTTCTTCTGCAAGATCAAAAATTTCTAAAATATCTTTATCACGTTCAAAACCAATAGCCCTGAACAATGTTGTAACCGGTAATTTTTTCTTTCTATCAATGTAAGCATACATTACCTGGTTAATATCGGTCGCAAATTCAATCCAAGATCCTTTAAAAGGAATAACTCTTGCAGAATATAATTTTGTTCCATTAGCATGGAATGACTGACCGAAGAAAACACCCGGAGAACGATGTAATTGTGATACAACTACACGCTCAGCACCATTAATAACAAACGTACCACTTGGTGTCATATAAGGAATTGTACCCAAATACACATCTTGAACAATGGTTTCAAAATCTTCATGTTCAGGATCTGTACAATACAATTTTAGCCTTGCTTTTAACGGCACGCTATAGGTTAGCCCTCTTTCAATACACTCATCAATAGCATATCTTGGTGGGTCAACGAAATAATCTAAAAATTCTAAAACAAATTGATTACGAGAATCTGTAATAGGAAAGTTCTCCATAAAGGTATTGTAAAGACCTTCATCTCCTCTTTCTTCAGATTTTGTTTCTAATTGGAAAAAATCCTGGAAGGATTTAATCTGAATATCCAAGAAATCCGGATATTCTGTTCTATTAACAATAGACGAGAAATTTAATCTTTCAGCTTGTGTTGATAACATCAATGGACGGAATTATGATTAAAAAAAATATTAGAGGCGTATTTAATGATTATATACGCAAAATGGTCTAGGTCTTGAAGTACTAATCTTCAGACCTAAACCTTTGTATTGTTAGGATGTAAAGCTTACTTAAGCTCAACCTCAGCTCCAGCTTCTTCTAAAGATGTTTTTAAACCTTCAGCTTCTTCTTTTGAAATTCCTTCTTTAATTGGGCTTGGTGCATTATCAACTAATTCTTTAGCTTCTTTTAAGCCTAAACCAGTTAATTCTTTTACTAATTTTACTACAGCTAATTTAGAACCACCAGCGGCTTTTAATATTACTGTAAATTCAGTTTGAGCTTCAGCAGCATCATCACCACCACCAGCAGGACCAGCGGCAACAGCAACAGCTGCAGCAGCAGGCTCAATGCCATACTCATCTTTTAAAATAGTAGCTAACTCATTTACTTCTTTTACTGTTAAGTTAACTAATTTTTCTGCGAAATCTTTTAAATCTGCCATTTTTCTATCGTTTTAATAAATTTTTAATTTTAATATAATTGTAATATAGTGCGTACTAATTTATGCTATCCTTTATTTATCGGATAACGTTTTTAAGATACCTGCCAGTTTACCACCACTTGATTTAAGTGCTGATATCACATTTTTAGCTGGAGATTGTAATAATCCTATAATCTCACCTATCATTTCTTCTTTAGATTTGATATCAACTAAGGCATCTAATTGCTCATCACCAATATAAATTGCGTGTTCAATGAAAGCACCTTTTAATAAAGGTCGATCTGATTTTTTACGAAACGCTTTAATAATTTTGGCTGGAGCATTTCCAGTTTCTGAATACATTACCGATGTATTTCCTTTTAAAACCGCAGGAAGTTCTCCAAAATCTTTATCTGAAGCTTCCATTGCTTTTTCAAGTAATGTGTTTTTTACTACTGCTAATCTTACGCCAGCTTTAAAACAAGCCTGACGTAAATTTGAAGTGCTACCTGCATTTAATCCTGAAATATCTGTTAAATAAATATTAGTATTATCAGCTAATTGTACAGTTAACTCTTCTATTACTTGTGATTTTTCTTCTCTTGTCATAATTAAAGTATTTAACTAATTAACTTCCTACTTTAGGATCAACCGCAACACTAGGACTCATGGTGCTAGACATATAAATGCTTTTCACATAAACTCCTTTTGATGACGTTGGTTTTAATTTTAGTAATGTATGAATTAATTCATTTGCGTTACCTGCAATTTTATCAGCACTAAATGATACTTTTCCAATTGCCGCATGTACAATACCTGTTTTGTCAACTTTAAAGTCAATTTTACCAGCTTTTACTTCTGTAATTGCTTTAGCAACATCCATAGTCACTGTACCGGTTTTTGGGTTAGGCATTAAACCACGAGGACCTAATACACGTCCTAACGGACCTAATTTACCCATTACACTAGGCATCGTAATAATAACATCAACATCTGTCCAACCATTCTTGATTTTATCAAGATATTCATCTAAACCAACATAATCAGCACCAGCTTCTTTCGCTTCTGCTTCTTTATCTGGTGTTACTAATGCCAATACTTTCATGTCTTTACCCGTACCATGAGGAAGTGAAACAACACCTCTTACCATTTGATTTGCTTTTCTTGGATCAACTCCCAATCGAACAGCTAAATCAACTGATGCGTCAAATTTGGTACTTGTAATATCTTTTATTAATGCGGATGCTTCATCAACAGAATAAAATTTTCCTTTTTCTATTTTTGCTAAAGCTTCCTTTTGCTTTTTTGTTAATCTTGCCATTTTAAATGTCTTTTATAGATTAATTTGGTGCGTTTCCGGTAACGGTTATACCCATAGACCTTGCGGTACCAGCAATCATTCTCATAGCCGATTCAACAGTAAATGCATTTAAATCTACCATTTTATCCTCTGCTATTGTCTTGATTTGATCCCATGAAACTTTAGCTACTTTTTTTCGGTTTGGTTCTCCTGAACCTTTTTTTAATTTGGCCGCTTCTAATAATTGGACTGCTGCAGGAGGGGTTTTGATTACAAAATCAAATGATTTGTCTTTGTAAACAGTAATTACTACTGGTAACACCTTACCTGGTTTATCCTGTGTTCTCGCATTAAATTGCTTACAGAATTCCATGATGTTAACTCCAGCAGCTCCTAAAGCGGGTCCAACCGGTGGCGACGGATTCGCAGCACCTCCCCGAACTTGTAACTTAACTACTTTGCCAATTTCTTTTGCCATTTTTAATAATTTAGTTTGATACGCTTCTCATAATTGAAGCTAAAGAGCGCATCCCAATATTTAGTGTAACAATTATTATACTTTTTCAACTTGCATGAAACTTAACTCTAATGGTGTTTTTCTTCCAAAAATTTTAACCATAACTTCAAGCTTGCGTTTTTCTTCATTTATTTTTTCAATAGTCCCATCAAATCCATTAAAAGGACCATCAATAACTTTAACGGTTTCACCTTTAGTAAAAGGAATTGAAATATTTGCATCTGCATCAATTGACAATTCATCTACCTTACCTAACATCCTGTTAACTTCAGATTGTCTTAATGGCACTGGGTCTCCTCCTTTTGTTTCTCCTAAAAATCCAATCACGTTAGTCACTGATCTGATAATATGGGGAACTTCTCCTGTCAGGTTTGCTTGTATCATGATATATCCCGGGAAAAAAACTTTTTCTTTATGAATTTTTTTTCCGTTTCGAATTTGAATAACCCTTTCTGTTGGCACCAATACTTGATCAACAAAATCCTTAAGACCCAATCGAGCAATTTCATTCTCAATATATGTCTTAATTTTATTTTCCTGACCACTAACGGCCCTTACAACATACCATTTTTTACCAACTGCTTCTTCAGACATAGAATTTACTTTTACTTATTAATTAATCAATTGAAAGTAAAACGCTATTACCTTACTGAATACTGTATCAACGCCCCAAATCCCCAATGAAAAAATAATTGAAAACACCGCAACTAAAATGGTTAAACTTTGAGCTTCTGCCCAAGGTGTCCAACTCACGTTGTTTTTAAGTTCTCCAAAAGATTCTTTGATATAATTTACAATTCCTGCCATTTATATTTTCTTTATTTGAACGGATTAAAAATTTAATTAATTATTTTATTTACCAATTAATTTTTAATCTCATATTAAACTTCCGAAATTTCAAATTCAAAAGTTATTTGTTTTTCCAAGCACGGGTTGAGAGACTTCCTTCGACTCCGCTCAGGATAAACTTCTCGCTCACAATCCATAGCTTAGCACGGGTTGAGAGACTCGAACTCCCGACACCTGGTTTTGGAGACCAGTGCTCTACCAACTGAGCTAAACCCGTAAATATAAGTCAAGGTATTCCGAAATCCCGATAGCTATCGGGAGGAATACCTTAGCTTACAATTTATTTTACTGTATTAGTCTAAAATCTCAGTTACCTGACCAGCTCCAACAGTTCTTCCACCTTCACGAATTGCGAAACGTAAACCTACATTCATTGCAATTGGTTGAATCAACTCAACATGTATTGTTAAGTTATCTCCGGGCATAACCATTTCAACACCTGATGGTAAAGAAATAGTACCTGTTACGTCAGTTGTACGAACGTAAAACTGTGGACGATAGTTATTATGGAATGGAGTATGACGTCCACCTTCTTCTTTTTTAAGGATATAAACCTCAGCTTTAAATTTAGCATGTGGAGTTACAGAACCTTTTTTACAGATAACCATACCTCTTGTGATTTGAGATTTCTCAATACCTCTAAGTAGGATACCAACGTTGTCTCCAGCTTCACCTCTATCTAATATTTTACGGAACATTTCAACTCCAGTAACAACAGAAACTAATTTTTCTGCTCCCATACCAATAATATCTACAGCATCTCCAGTATTTGCAATTCCAGTTTCAATACGACCAGTTGCAACAGTACCACGACCTGTAATAGAAAATACATCTTCAACAGGCATAAGGAATGGTTTATCAATATCACGTTTTGGCAATTCAATCCAAGTATCAACGGCATCCATTAACGCCATTATTGATGGCACCCATTTATCATCACCATTTAATCCACCTAATGCAGACCCTTGAATAACAGGAGTGTTATCACCATCATAATCGTAGAATGATAATAACTCTCTGATTTCCATTTCAACCAACTCCAATAATTCTTCATCATCAACCATATCCACTTTATTCATGAATACAACTAATCTAGGGATTCCAACTTGACGACCTAATAAGATATGTTCACGAGTTTGAGGCATTGGACCATCAGTTGCAGCAACTACGATAATAGCACCATCCATTTGAGCAGCACCTGTTACCATGTTCTTTACATAATCGGCATGACCAGGACAGTCAACGTGGGCATAGTGACGATTTGCAGTTGAATACTCAACGTGAGAAGTATTAATTGTAATACCTCTTTCTTTTTCTTCAGGAGCATTATCGATAGAATCGAAACTTCTCATTTCCGAAAGTCCAGCTTTAGCCAATACCATTGTAATAGCCGCTGTTAAAGTTGTTTTACCGTGATCTACATGTCCAATTGTACCAATGTTTAAGTGTGGTTTGGAACGATCAAAATTTGCCTTTGCCATGTTTAATTTATTTAATCTTAGTTATATAATAATATTAGTGTGTACTTTTATTCTACTTAATATAGAGCCAATGATGGGAATTGAACCCATGACCTCTTCCTTACCAAGGAAACGCTCTACCCCTGAGCTACACCGGCGTAAAGTTTTTATTTCCTTTTCTTCCAAGCAACCCTTTAAAAGGTCACATAATTTGAAAGAAGAGATTCCTGCCTTCGCAGGAATTTTAGAGCGGGAGACCGGGTTCGAACCGGCGACATTCAGCTTGGAAGGCTGACGCTCTACCAACTGAGCTACTCCCGCAATATTTTACAAATTCCAAAACTCAAATTCCAATCTTGCTTGGAATTTGGTGCTTGAAGTTTGAGA
Organism: uncultured Flavobacteriales bacterium; assembly: GCA_963976005.1. Classification (GTDB taxonomy): domain Bacteria; phylum Bacteroidota; class Bacteroidia; order Flavobacteriales; family Flavobacteriaceae; genus Yeosuana. Next base: position 19,007 of record CAXBJF010000051.1, read on the forward strand.
TTCCTGCTTTCGCAGGAATTTTGTGGGGAGAGCAGGATTCGAACCTGCGAAGACGTAGTCAGCAGATTTACAGTCTG
>CAXBJF010000052.1:0-18948 GCA_963976005.1 uncultured Flavobacteriales bacterium
CTATTCAAGTGTTAAAACTATGAAATTTAAGACTGATTTTGCGTAACGTGAGTTAACTACTTAAAATATAATTTATGTCTAACAAAAGTAATTTTGAAGGAATAGATTAATGATAATAATGACGGTTTGAATATCGTAAAAATTTGATGTTGTTAAAATTTTAATAAAAAGGATATCATTTGATGGCCTTTTTTTATTATCGTATTATTTTAAAAATTAAGTTGTTATTTTTGCATAGTATGGTAGAAGAGCAAGTTATATTAGTGAATGAAAACGATGAGCAAATTGGCTTAATGCCCAAAATGGAAGCTCATGAAAAAGCAGTGTTGCACAGAGCTTTTTCTGTTTTTATTTTTAATAACAATAATGAATTGATGCTTCAACAAAGAGCCGCTCATAAATATCATTCACCATTACTTTGGACCAATACATGTTGCAGTCATCAGCGCGCTGGAGAAACCAATATAGAAGCAGGAAAACGTCGTTTACAGGAGGAAATGGGATTTGCTGTTGATTTACAGGAATCCATTTCATTTATTTATAAAGCGCCTTTTGACAATGGTTTGACTGAACATGAATTTGACCATATTTTAATTGGAAAATATAATGATGAGCCAAAAATTAATAAAGACGAAGTAGCCACTTGGAAATGGATGCCCATGGAAGCAGTTAAAGATGACATGTCAGTACATCCTGAATTATATACCATATGGTTTAAAATAATTTTTGAAAAATTCTACGAACATATAAATATAACGAAAGATGAAAGTAACAGTTAGTAGAAAAGCACACTTTAATGCGGCACACAGATTGTATAGAAAAGACTGGAGTTTTGAAAAAAACGAGAACGTGTTTGGTTTATGTAACAACCCAAATTATCATGGGCATAATTATGAATTAATAGCAAATGTAACTGGAGAAATTGATCAGGAAACCGGATATGTTATTGATGTGAAAATTTTGAAAGATATTATAAAGGCAGAAGTGGAAGATGCTTTTGATCACAAAAACCTGAATTTGGATGTTCCTGAGTTTTTAGATTTAAATCCAACAGCAGAGAATATTGTTGTTATTATTTATAAAAAGATAAAAGCCAAATTAGATTCTAAATTTGATCTGGAAGTGGTTCTTTATGAAACACCACGAAATTTTGTAACCTATTCAGGAAAATAATATGAACAAACTATTATACCCAATAAAATTCACCCCTATTTTAAAAGATAAAATATGGGGCGGACAAAAATTAAAGACCATTCTTAATAAAAATAGTGAATTACCAAATATTGGAGAAAGCTGGGAAATTAGTGATGTTCAAGGAAATACTTCTATGGTTTCTAACGGAAGTTTAAAAGGACAATCATTAAAACAACTTTTAGATACGTATACATCAGATTTAATTGGGCTTCAAAATTATAGGATTTTTAAAGATAAATTTCCACTTCTTATAAAATTTATAGACGCTAAAGAAGATTTGTCTATCCAACTGCACCCCAATGATGAATTGGCTGCAAAAAGGCATAATTCTTTTGGAAAAACAGAAATGTGGTATGTGTTACAAGCAGATGAAGGCTCTAATCTTATCGTTGGATTTAATCAAAAAGTAACACCAGAAGTTTACTTAGAACATTTAAAAAATAAGACACTCACCACAATATTAAATTTTGATAAGGTGAAAACCGGAGACACTTATTTTATTGAAGTTGGACGTGTACACGCCATTGGTGCCGGGGTTATGGTTGCTGAAATTCAACAAACCAGTGATATTACATATAGGGTTTATGATTGGGATCGTGTTGATTCTGACGGAAATGAAAGAGAATTACATAATGATTTAGCTTTGGATGCCATTGATTTTGATATGGAAGATAATTTTAGGGTAAGTTATAAGAAGACTGAAAATCAATCAAATGAAATGGTGAGTTGCCCATATTTTACTACCAATTATTTAAAAGTTAATAAAACTATTAAAAGAGAAAATCACCATGATTCTTTTATAATTTATATTTGTGTTGAAGGTAATGTCAAAGTAACGGCTAATGGATTTTCAGAAAGTATAAATAAAGGGGAAACCATTTTGCTTCCTGCAGCCATTAGCAGCTATGAAATTAGTTCTAAAAACGCTATACTATTAGAAGTTTATGTGTAATTTTGCACGAAATAAAATTATTAGATATGGCAAATGTTAGAGACCTAAAAAAAGACATTAATTATGTTTTAGGCGATATTATTGAAGCAGTTTATGTTTGGGAATATACAAACACCGATAAGGATAACAAAAAGAGCGAAGCTATTATTGATGAAGCTATTGAAACTTTTGACGCATTAATTGCAAAGGTTAATGATAAAAATGTTGAAAATAAAAAAGCGCATTTTAAAGCAATTGGTTCAGAACTTGAAGTAAAGGGAAGCGCACTTATTGAAAAAATAAATAAACTGGTATAAAATTTTTAATTTACGTATTGTGAATGTGATTTTTGCGATTATATTTGCATCCGTAAAAAAGCCGATGTAGCTCAGCTGGCTAGAGCAGCTGATTTGTAATCAGCAGGTCGTGGGTTCGAGTCCCTCTATCGGCTCAAATAAAGTGAAAAGCGCAATAAGGAAGTCAATTAGTTTGTTGAAATCAAATTATTGACTCGGGACGAGAAGTTCATCCTGAGCGTAGTCGAAGGAAGTCCCTCTATCGGCTCAAACAAAAAAACCTTTCATTTGAAAGATTTTTTTGTTTTAATAGATTACTTAGAAAGTTAGTTATTTTTCTCGTATTTTTTTATGTTATCAATAAATAGCTGAAGTTTTTTGCCATATTTTGAAGTTTTAACTTCAGGTGTTAAAGACGTATTTATAGTGTCTAAATATTTTATTTGAGCATTGTAAATTTCAGTAAGAGCCAAATAAGGTGCAACTTCACTGTCTTTATTATTTAAAGCAAAATTTACAGTATATAAATATTTTCGTTTTAATAAATTGTCAGATTCCTTTCTAATACTTGCTAATTTTGAGCTATCTCCTTCTTTTTGTGCCTCAAATCTCCCTTTAATAAGATTAAGGTTTTGGTCATTGAAACGAGAAAGAACATTATTGTATTCTTCTAGTGTTTTTTGTTGTTTTGATCCATTTATCTTAGCATCAAAAACAAAGTTTTTTAATGTTGTATTTATTTCAGTAATTCCTTTATCGGCAAAAAATAAAATTCTATCATCATTACTTGTATTTTTATTTAGATACAGAAAGAAAACTTCAGGTGACTCTATATCACTATATAATTCAAATTCAGAGTTGCCATTAATGGTTATTGAATCTACTGTTACTAAAACGGTATCTTTTACTTTTTTAAGAAAAACAATCCCTTTTTTTAATCCTTTAATATTGACTTTTACTGTTAAATCGCGCTCTTTATTTGAACATGAAACTAGTATTAGGATGGTCAATATGAATAATAAATACTTCATGAAATGTTTGGTTTAATTTTGAATGGCAAATATCTTATAATTAAACTATAAATACTAGTCAGATTTAACAATTTATTCACATAATATGCCTGAAATTAGATGTCGTTTTATTTAGTTTGGCATGAAGATTGTCTTATTAATAGTAATTATCTTCAATTTTAAAAAAGAGTTTATTGAGTGGTTACTTTAAACTTGTGAAAGATAATTAGTTTTTGGTTGGTTAGTTAAAAAAGCATCCTATTTTGGATGCTTTTTTTATGGTTTTATTTTATGAAATCAGTTATCTCTTGAATAAGCTGTGGAGAAATTTTCCTAAAAGTTTCATCATATGATTTGGAGTTATCTAAGTTGTCACCTTCTATTGTAACTAAAAACGTATTCATATTTTCAATTAATTTCATTGTTGAATTGGTATTAGCTTCATGCAATAGCGTAGCTTCTTTAAAGTCTACTTGTAAATCTTTGGTTCCATTTATTATTAAAATAGGCATTTGGAGTTTTTTTATTTCCTCTTGAGGATTGTATTGCATCCAGTTCATCATAAAAGATTGAATTTCCATATTAAAAACTGATGCTAATTCAGCAGGATATTCCTTTGTTTTTTGTCCGTTTCGTAAAGAATTGAATACGCTTTTAGCTTCATTCGAATAAACGGGATATGTTTTTTCTATTTGTTCAAGGATAATATTATCTATGGATTGTCCAACTCCACCAACAGATATAAAACCATCGACACGATCTTTGGCAGCAAGCATACCTACCAAACTACCTTGGCCATGACCCAATATATAAATATGATTGAATATGTTTTTAGCCTTAAAATAGTTTATTACTGAAATGGCGTCCGTAACAAAATCATCAAACATAATATTTCTGTCTATGTTTCCTGTTCTAATTTGTTTAACAATGCGTTTATCATACCTAAAAGTTGCTATTTGATTGTTGGAAAGTGCTTCAGCTAATTTTTTTAATGAATTGTTTCTCAAAAAATTTTGATTGCCATTCCTGTCTGTTGGCCCAGATCCACCAATTATGATAACTAAGTTAGGTTTTGTTATATCATTGGGCAGTAAAAGCGTGCCATCAATAAAGTGATTCACTTCAATATCTTGAGATTTAAATGAGGTGTTTTGTGAAAATGTATTAGCAAAACAGAAGAAGAAGGCAATTATAATTTTAGTTTTCATTTTTTTTAAACCGTATTAATTTTGAGAGTTACTCTTATTAACTGAACCAATTTCAATTTTAGTATTTAGTTGAGTAAAAATATAGGAAAATTAGTAATAATATATATTCAAATTTAAATATTTATATAATTTTATTTTATGCATTTCATCGATAAAAAGTGTAATTTAATCTGATTATGTTAAAATAAAGTGTATTTCATCGAAAATATATACTTTTTATCGTTTAAATTGAAATATAATTTTACTTTTGAAGTGTACTAAATAACATACTTTTTAGTTCAATGGATTAATTAATTAATATTTGCGTTATGATGTGGATATAGAGACCCTAAATCTATCGTCGTAATAAAAAAAGCAGATTGACAGAAAACCGAGATTGAGGGATCTCGGTTTTTTTATGCAATAATCCTAAAGGTTAAATTAATACGTTCTCCCACCTTTTTTTTTGTTTTAGGTAATTGATGTAACCAATATTTTTGAGTGCTGCCCTTCATTATTAAAAGGCTTCCATGCTTTAAAATTAATTTGGTTTTAAGCGTTGGGATATATTTATGTTTAAAATGAAATATACGTTCAGCCCCAAAGGTAACAGAAGCAATAATAGGTTTTTCACCCAATTCTTTTTCATTATCGGCATGCCAACCATTGCTATCATTTCCGTTTCGGTATAAATTTGCTAAACAACTAGTAAAGTTTGTATTGGCTTCTTTGTTTACAGCTTCTTTGATTTGTAATAAATCTTTAGTGAATGCTTTAGGATGCATCGTGATATTTGAATAGGTATAGAGATGTTTATTGTTAGCATACAAGGCTGTTAATCGTGGTTGTAAATGGGTTTTTCCAAACAAGGTTATGGTGTCATGCTGCCATTCCAGAGTTGTTAAAAGCGTTTTGAAATAGAAATCAGAAATCTCATTGTTAAAAAAACGCGGATAATAAATAACATCAGCATCCTTCATGTTTAAATTAATAACTTCTTCAAAAAGCATAACTTTTATAGTTTTAAATAATAAAAGGCCCAATACATAAGTGCGAATTGAACAGGGATTCTTAAAAGCAGTAACCAGAAAGGAATTCCAGCAGACGCTTTTTTGCTTGACAGCATGTAAAAATGGACTAATAAAAACACCATAAGCATGCTGATAATTGTGTAAATTGAAATTGTTTTTAAGGAAGGGATCCATATGCCAATTCCTAAAAGTATTTCTAAAGCACCACTTAAATACACCAATAATTTAGGATTAGGAAGATACCTAGGCATGATGCGTAGATAAATTTTTGGCTTGATAAAATGGAAGCAGCCTGCAGCTATATACAATATGGCCATGAGGTATAAATGCCAGGGATAGGTCATAACTAATAATTAATTTCTCTAATTTAGCGTTATTAGAAATGAGTATGAAATATAGTATAGCATTTTTATTTTTATTTATTAATTCGGTTTTATTTGGTCAGTTGCCAAAGGGATTTGTATATGTTAAGGACATTGTTCCAGATTTAAATGTTGAATTACGCTACAATACAGATAACAATTTTGTTGGTAAACGCATTGAAGGATATCGATCAAACAAACTTATTTTAACTACCGAAGCAGCTCATGCCTTAAAGCAAGTTCAGGAGGCATTACAAAACCAGAATCTATGTTTATTGGTATATGATGGCTATCGGCCTCAACGGGCTGTCAATCATTTTATGAATTGGGCTCAAAATTTGAATGATACTGTTAATAAACAAAAGTATTACCCATACGTTAAAAAGAAGGACTTATTTAAAGAAGAGTATATTGCCACACGGTCTGGTCATAGTAGAGGAAGTACGTTAGATTTAACCATAATTGATGGCAATACCGGTAAACCTATTGATATGGGGAGTTCTTATGATTTTTTTGGAGAAGCATCTTGGGTGAATTTTGAAGGCATTAGCAAAGAACAAAAAGCGAATCGGCAATTATTACAAACGGTAATGTTGCAATATGGTTTCAGAAATTATCCAAAGGAGTGGTGGCATTTTACATTAAGGCAAGAACCTTTTCTAGATACCTATTTTGATTTTGTCATTGACTGAATCACTATGGACTAAATTGCCATTGTGATTTAGTTAAAGGATTTTATAATTCTAGAAGTTTAACAATGGTTAAAATAGGTTGTTGTAATAGGTTAAAATTTGAATTAAATCTTTTTCTTTGGAAAAACTCAGTTTATTCTTTTTTACGTACATTTCTATCTCACTTGAATTGGACGGGAAAAGTTGGCTGAAGTCTTTTTTTCTTCTAGGTAATTCAATCGCATCAATATTATTAAAAGAAATATAATATGCATCTTTTGTTCTAAACAAAGTGGGCGGTTGATAGCTGGTGATTCCTCTATCACCACTAACTTCTTTTTTCAAAATAATTATTTCTTTTATAAGGAGTTCTGCTTTTGGACTTGTAAATTTTATCATAAAAAAACTGTTTCGGGAGCTATCCTTATCCTTATAATTATATATTTTATATGTTTTTGAACCGTCAGAAAAGGTAATGGTATAATCATTTTTTTTAGGCAACAAAAAAAGTTTTTCGTCTTTTTCTATTTCCATTTCATCTTCATAAGCGTTATAATTTACCATATACACGCCCTTATATCCACTTATTTTTGCTGGAATAAATTGTTCGTTAATATAAACACTACCAACAATATCTTTCGAACGTAGGTCAAAAGATATTATCTTGCCCGTTTGCACAAGCGGAATTTCACCTTGATCCGATTGAGCCAAACAGGCACTGGGAATTAATAAAAAAAGCGCTGAAATTAAATTAAACATGGTTTTCATGGTGTTGTATTTTTGTGGGTATTTCAACAAATGTACCATTTTAAACCTTTTTATAATACAAGGAACATAATAGTCAATTGATAATAACCCATTGTTTTTTAGTTAAAGATAACCAAATTTAAAAGAAAAGATGTTGGATTTCCTGTTTAAAGGGATTCAAAAAAAGACTTCAAATGTTTCAAAATCAACTTTAACCGGCGTTCCTTAAAAAGGTTGAACATCTGGATTATTCATTGTATAACACGCCCATTCTGTTTTCCAAGAATTACAAAAAGGGTTAGAATTTAAACTATGTAAAGGAATTGAGCTAAATGGGGCTTTTTAAGGCTTTGATTAAATAAAAAAACTACTTTCATTACAAAAGCAGTTTTTTTTATTGTTATAAATGGTTTATTTATTATCCTCAATCCATTTATTAATTTTGATTTCAAGCAAAGCCAAAGGAATACAGCCAGATTCTAGAATTTGATTGTGAAATTCTCCAATTTTAATTTTATTGCCAAGTTCTTTTTCTGCTTTTGCCCTAAGTTCTCTAATTTTTAATTGTCCAATTTTATAAGAAAGTGCTTGTCCAGGATTTGCCATATAACGCTCAATTTCGCTAATAATACTGGCTTCACTTTCTGCTTCATTTTGTAACGAATATGTTATGGCTTGCTCTCGTGTCCAACCTTTAGCATGTATTCCTGTATCGACCACCAACCGAATGGCTCTGTGCATTTCGGCACTTAGCATTCCAAAATATTGATAGGGGTCTATGTATAATCCTAATTCTTTTCCTAATGATTCTGAATATAAAGCCCAACCTTCAGCATAGACACTATACCCAAGTGTTTTTCTAAAATCGGGTAAGTCTTGATTTTCTTGTTGTAAAGATAGTTGATAGTGATGGCCAGGAATCGCTTCATGTAAAAATAGGGATTCATCAGAAAACGTATTGTATTTTGTTGCATCTAAAATTGGTACATAAAAAATACCTGGACGCGTACCATCAAGTGACCCTTTATTATATTCTGCACTTGCAGATGCAGCTCTAAAAGCCTCAGTTTGTCTTACCTCAAAAGGTGTTTTAGGTTTTTTATCAAACAAAACATTTAACTGAGGTTTCATGGTCTCATAAATTCTATTGAAATTATCAATGACTTCTTGGGCAGTTTTGAAAGGCATTAAATCCTTATTGTTTCTGACATAATCAAAAAATGAAATCAAATCACCTTTAAAGCCTACTTGCGTTTTTACCTTTTCCATTTCAGATAAGATACGCGCCACTTCATTAAGACCTAATTGATGAATCTCATCAGCAGTCATAGTTGTTGTAGTATATAGTTTTATTTGATGTTTATAGTAGGCTTCACCATTTGGAGTATCTGAAATACCACTTGTATTTCTGCCAGCTGCCAGATAATCTGTACTCATAAACTCATAAAGATTGTTGTAAGCAGGCACAATTCTTTCTGTTATCATAGAAGCATACGCTTTTGTTAATTGCTCTTTTTCTTCTTTAGAAAATGTATCTGGAAAATTTTTGACAGGTGTAAAAAACAAATGCTCATTTAAATTCGTGGTTGTCAATGCTTTTAACTGAGGAAGCACTTTAATGATTAATGATTTTGGAAGTACATTGCCTGTAGCTATTCCTTTTTTCATTTGTACTTCAGCTGAAGCCAACCATTTTAAATAATCGTCCACACGTTTTAACCAATTATTGTAATCTTGAACGGTTTTAAAAGGTTGAGCCGCGGTCCCACTTGCCAATTGGCCCATATAAAGATTTTGTGACCACATTTGGTTAATTGGTGTGTAATTTTCAAAAGTTAAACGTTCTAAATTGATGTCACATTCCCAAATTAAAACAGCTTTACTTAGTTGTTCATTTTCGTTTAATTTAGCATCATCAAAGGCAGTTACTTTTTGCTTGTATTCAGTATAAAATGATTTTTCTTTAGCTGTAAAATCATCAGATAATACATCAGGAAAAATATCATTATAACGAGAATCACCAGCTTTTGTAGCATTAATGGGATACATTTTAAGGCTCTCTTGGTAATAATCATTTAAGACCTTGTTAAATGTTTCTGATGTTGTAATATTAGATTCAACGGAAGTTTTAGTGTCTTTTTTACAAGAATATAAAACAATTGTAATGCAAAGTAAAAAAAGAATTTTTTTCATTTGGAATATGATTTTAAGATTTGATTTAAATGTAAGTAGATATATCAAATAAAAAAACTACTTTCATTACAAAAGCAGTTTTTAAGGTTTCTTGATTGATGTGTTTGATTATTTTTTATCCAGATTTTTGGTCATGTTAAATCCAACAAATAAACCTATACCTGCCATTAAAAATATGGTTCCTGGGTAAGCCACATCTTCATCAACGCCTACATTGTAATGTAAAATAGATGCAATAAATACACCAAGTCCAATAGCCATTAATAATAAGGCTAAATTTAATATTAGTATTTTCCATACAGGAGACGTATGGCTTCTGTCTCTCATAAAAATGCTGGCATCGGCCCCTTTTTCTATAAGTGCTAAACGCTCTTTGTTTCTAGTGGATAAGAATAAATATATGATTCCGAAAATAGCTAGAAACATGCTTATTGGTACTAAAATTTGTCCATTCATAATTGTTTGTTTTTAATTGATTATTTTTAATGTGTTCATAGCTTATGACGACAACAATTTTAATAAGGTTACACATTTTAGTAAAATATTTTTTAAATGCGGTGTAACCTAAAACCAATAACCATCGTCTTATTTTTAAATGACCACCACCAACGACTTATATTATATCAATTTAATTATTGAAGGCAACACAAATGCGTTTAGCGTTTTGGTTGACCGTTATAAGGATTTAGTATTTTCATTAGCATTGAAAATGGTTAAAAACAGGGAAGAGGCTGAAGAAGTTTCACAAGATACTTTTATAAAAGTATTTAAATCATTGCGCCAATTTAAAGGCGATTCTAAATTTTCAACATGGATTTATAAAGTAACCTATAATACCTGTTTAGATAGATTGAAGATGAATAAAAAGTTTTATAATGATGTGCCAATTGATGAGTTTACTGAACATCAAGTAAAAACAATAGATAACGCTTTAGAAGCCATGGAACTTGAAGAACGAAAACAAGCCATTCAAGACTGTATGAAACTATTGCCAGCTGAAGATGCCTTTTTGTTAACCTTATTTTATTTTGAAGAACAATCTTTAGAAGAGATAGCAAAAGTTGTTGGCTTAACGACTAATAATGTAAAAGTGAAGCTCTTTAGAAGTCGAAAAAAATTGACTACCATTTTGAAAGAAAGATTAGAACCGGAAATAATTGAATATTATGAAAGCTAATACTGATAAACAAATTGAAAAGTTAGTAGATAAAATGATGAAGGAAACCACTTTAGAAAAACCTTCATTTGATTTTACCTTAAATGTAATGTCACAAGTTAAAGCATTAAGTTCTAGTAGCGTAATGATTTATAAACCTTTAATTTCTAAAAAAGGCTGGATTTTTATTGCCATTGTTCTTTTAGCCTTAACACTTTACCTGGCATTTGGCATTAAAACAGAATCTACTGGGTTTTTAAGCACTATCGATTTTAGTGTGCTTGCCAACAATAAAATCAGCAATACGCTTTCCGGTTTTAAAATATCAAGTTTTGAAGTTTCCAAAACATTTGGTTATGCTTTGCTGCTTTTGGGACTTATGATTTGTGTGCAAATACCAATATTAAAAAATCACCTTAACCAACGCTCTAAAATTTGATATTTGCCTATAGCCTATAGCCAAATTAATACCATCGTTTCTTTTTCTTTTTTGAAGCTTCGCTTTTTCTGCCTTTTTTATGTTTGCTTTTTCCAGGTGTTTTATGAATTTCTTTTTTAGCTTTCGGATCTAACGGGTAGGGATGTGTATCATCAACATCAATCTGTAAATTTATTAATTTTTGTATGGCTGCCACATATGGTTTTTCATCTGCCGAACAAAAGGAATAGGATGTTCCTGTATTTCCTGCTCTAGCCGTTCTACCAATTCTATGTACATAGGTTTCTGGCACATTAGGTAAATCAAAGTTTATAACCGCATCTAAGTTGTCAATATCAATACCTCGTGCAGCAACATCGGTTGCAATTAAAATATTTATTTCTTTGTTTTTAAATTGATTTAAAGCAGCTTGACGGTCATTTTGGTTTTTGTCACCATGCAAACTCACTACTTTGTAATTATTTTTTAAAAGGGTCTGTTCTAATTTTTCAACCCCGAATTTGGTGCGTCTAAAAATAAGGATACTGCCTTTAATATTGTTTCGTAACAAATGCAAACACAACTCAATTTTTTTTGGTTTTGGCACATAATACAACACCTGATTGACGTTTTTTGAAGTAGAAGAATTAGGTGCCACTTCAACCCGTTCCGGATTATTTAAAATGGTATTGGCCAGTTGTTCAACTTTAAAAGGAATGGTTGCTGAAAACAATAAAATTTGTTTTGTTTTTGGACATAATCGTTCAATTTTTTTAACGTCATCAATGAATCCCATATCCAGCATCAAGTCCGCTTCATCAAGCACTAAAGTTTCTATATAATCCAAATTAATTACATCTTGTTTATGCAAATCCAGTAAACGCCCGGGTGTCGCAATTAAAATATCGACCCCTTTTTTTAGAATATCTATTTGAGGTTCTATTGAAGCACCACCAAAAACAACGGTTGTTCTTAAATTGGTGTAGGCACTATACGTTTTAAAATTTTCTTCAATTTGTAAAGCCAATTCACGCGTAGGACTTACTACTAACGCGCGTATTTTTTTTCCTTTTTTAGAAGCATCCTGTTTATCAAATAATTGCTGTAAAATAGGTAAAGCAAAAGCGGCCGTTTTTCCGGTACCGGTTTGTGCCGACACAATAATATCTTTTTTTGCCAAAACCAAAGGGATGGTTTTTTCTTGAACCAAAGTTGGGTTATCATAACCAGCCTCAGCAACGGCTCTTAAAATAGGTCTGTTGAGTTGTAAATCTTTAAATGACATTCATTTTTATTTGTCGCAAAGATAATCTAATTTGAATGGTTTGAGTTTTTAATAAATGAATTGAAATTAATGCTATTGATGCTTTTCGAAAGTGCCGTTTAATGCTTAGATAAAAAACATTTTAATGTTTGTTTATTAGTTGCTGACTTTATTGTTTTGCAAATTCGATTAATGGGATTATGTTTCCGTTGTCAGCTTTTCTCAATGCAGAAATATATTCCTTTCTTGTATCTTCTGCTTTAATCATATTTGATTTATGCCAAGAAAATATTTCTTTCCCAAAAATAGATTCCATTATAATGTCAGCCATAATTCTTGAATGCCTTCCATTCCCATTTGAAAAACAGTGAATTGCCACAATCCGGTGTTTAAATCTAATAGCGATTTCTTCGGGTGAATAAGTTTTGTTTTTTATCCAATATTTAGTGTCATCTAAAAGGTTTTTTAACTCTGTACCAATTCGTGTCCATTTTATGCCAATATTCTTGTCAGATTTTCGAAATACACCTGCCCATTTCCAAACATCTCCGTACATTTTTTTGTGTAAATCTTTTATAAATTTTTCTGTCAATATTTTATCAGATTTTAAATTGGTGTGTATGGTCCATTCAACTGCTCTTTCTATATTTAATTGTTCAAATTCATCCAATTCCCCTTGTGTTGTTATTGACTTTATCTTTAAACCTTCCTTTTCTTCATCATCTAAAGGCGTTTGTCCGTCTGTATATTTTAAGTTCAATCCCATAATGACTTTCTCATTTCTCTTTTAATTTCATTTGCCAAGTCAATTATTGAATCATTAATTTTTTTATCACTGATTCCTTGATCCTCTAATTTCATATTTTGATTAGTCCTTAAGACTATTTTTCGAGCTAGCTTAACAGCTTGAGTATTGATTAAATTGTCAATGCTTCCATCTTTTGGAATGAATCCATAAACAAGTTTTAAATCTAAAACATCACCGACTTCTTTTAAGGAGTTTATTGATATGGATCCTTTTGCTTCACTTTCTTCAATTCTTTTTACACCTTGTTTAGTTACTCCTAATTTGGTCCCAAGTTGGGCCATTGTCATGTTAAGAGTAGTTCTAATCGTATTTATCCATCCCTTATCTGGGATCTGGACCATTTCTGTTTTTCGGAAAGGTTCTAATTTTTGGTCCAATTGTTTAATTAAAAGCTGTTTTTTATTTCTCATTATTTGAATTTTGTATCGAATTAAGTTTACAAATATTTTAAAAAGTAAACCTAATTGTTTACAAATATAATTAAAAGTCAACAAATTTATTGACAAAATAGAATAAAAGTAAACTTTAATGTTTACTTTTATTAAGTTTTTAAAATTAAAATCAATGTTTTTCTATTAACTTTTAAATAAATTTAGTAAACAAGTGTTAGCAGGTAATACTATCATTTATAAAAACAAAAGTCCAGAATCCCTTAATTTTAGAATAGGTTTTGAAAACCAAAACAATTCAAAATCTTCAAATTGTGTTTCAAAATCGGTTTTAAGTTCAGCAAATGAACGTTGTTTTTTATGAATTGGTGTTAATGTTTCTAAAGTAGTTAAAAGCCATAAACCATGGTTTTTATCCAAAGAAATTTGAAAGGAATCTGTTTTGTCATGAAAGGTCAAAGTAAGTACTTCTTTAGTTAACCCTTTTTTAGTTTTTGTTTGTGAAGTTATTGTTGGTTTGTTTCCTAACCAGACTACTTTTACTGTTGGTTTTATGTTGAAATCAATAGTCGTTTCTAAACATTTATAAATATAATCAGGCTTAATTTGTGTTTTAGGTATATTAAATTCAAACCAGTCTTGCAGTGGTAATTCAAACCCAATTCCGTGCATAAAATTGTATAAAGATTTTTTTAAGCCAAAACTAAATTGATTGTGATTAATGCCGGTTTCATCTGTAAAATCAATATCATTATTGGCAAAAGAAATGTCTTTATAGTTTGGTGTAATGCCATAATCAGATGGATTTAAACCTATTGGGCTATGGGCAGTTAATGCAAATTGATGCCAAAACCCTGATTGCAATACACCTACTTCAAAAAGCTGACGGACCATTTCTAAACTATCAACGGTTTCCTGAACGGTTTGGGTTGGGTAACCATACATTAAATAGGCGTGAACCATGATATTGGCTTCGGTGAAGTTTCTGGTAACTTGTGCTACTTGTTCTACAGTAACCCCTTTATCAATTAAAGCAAGCAATCTATCTGAAGCTACTTCCAAGCCTCCAGAAACTGCAATGCAACCGGATGCTTTTAATAATATACAAAGGTCTTTAGTGAAGTTTTTTTCAAACCTAATATTGGTCCACCAGGTAACGGTTAGTTGACGTTTAATTATTTCAAGCGCCAATGCTTTCATTAATGATGGTGGCGCCGCTTCATCCACGAAATGAAACCCGGTTTCATTGGTTTGTGCAATAAGTTGCTCCATTCTATCAACTAAAATTGTTGCTGCAATGGGTTCGTAAATTTTGATATAATCCAATGAGATATCACAAAACGTGCATTTCCCCCAATAGCAACCATGTGCCATAGTGAGTTTGTTCCAACGGCCATCACTCCATAAACTGTGCATGGGGTTGGCAATTTCTATGACTGAAATATATTGGTCCAATAGCAAATCAGAATAATCTGGAGTTCCAACCTCCGTTTGTTTGTAATCTGGTTTCGTGCTGTTGTTCTGATAAACAATTTTGCCGTTTTCTAAATAAAAAGTTCTTTTAAATTCCTTATAATTAGGAGTTTGGATGTGATTATATAATAATTCAATGGGTAATTCGCCATCATCTAAGGTGATAAAATCAAAAAACTCAAAAACGCGAGCATCAGCAACAGAACGCAATTCGGTATTTGGAAAACCACCACCCATGGCTATTTTAATTTTTGGATAGTTTGTTTTTATAAACAGGGAACAACGAAAGGCGCTGTATAAATTCCCTGGAAAAGGTACTGAAAAACATACTAGTTTTGGAGTTGTTGTTTTTAGTCTTTCGTCTAAAATCTTTAAAGTAATGGCGTCTATAAAGGTTGGTGTGTTTTGTAAATGTTGACATAATTCATCAAATGAATTCGCACTTTGACCTAACCGTTCAGCGTATCTGCTAAATCCAAAATTTTCATCGATACATTCTACAATAAAATCAGATAAATCTTCAAGATATAAAGTAGCTAAATGTTTCGCTTTATCTTGAATGCCCATATTGCCAAATGCCCAATTCATATCATCCAACTGATTGAAACGTGAGGCTTGTGGTAGAAAATTATCAGTGCAAATTTGTCTTGCAAAAGTTGGTTTTTTTCCTTGTAGAAAAGCAATTACATCATCCAGAGGTTTTAAATACTCGTTTTTTAAGGCATAAATCCTTTGTGTGTTTTCAGTTGTGATGGTATTTTTTTCAGAAGCTATTTCAAAAACTTCACGAAACGTTTTCCTGGAAAATAATTCTAATATAACCTCAATACCCAAATCCATTTGAAACGCTGAAATTCCTTTTGTATTCAAAAAACCTTTTAAATATGCTGTGGCTGGATACGGCGTATTTAATTGAGTAAACGGCGGTGTAATGAGTAAGAGGTCTTTCAAGAATTGCGCTTTAAAATTTAGTTAACAAATATAATTGAAAAGTTGTACTTTGAGAGGTTTATGTCTCGCAAAGGTGGAAAGGTGCAAAGAATCAAAGTTGCAAAGCTAAAGAAAGGAAACTAAGTTAGAAAAGGCAGTAGGAGGATGAATTTTTTTTGTTAATTGTTAATTGTTTTCTCGTTATTCAAAATTTCAGCTACTGCTTGCGTATATGATCTTGGATTGCCTGTTTTTTTAATTTTCTTATATGTTTTTTGAGGATTTGAAAATGACTGTGAAAAGTATTCCCAAAAGCCTAACATTTTCATTTTAATGGGAGTTGGACCAGATAATGCCGCA
The DNA here is from genome assembly GCA_963976005.1 of uncultured Flavobacteriales bacterium. Taxonomy (GTDB): domain Bacteria; phylum Bacteroidota; class Bacteroidia; order Flavobacteriales; family Flavobacteriaceae; genus Yeosuana. The sequence goes on from CAXBJF010000052.1 coordinate 16,421, forward strand.
TCATATGCTTCGTAAATAGTATCATGAAATTGACTAAATACTTCCCAGCGGTTTTCAGGATACTCAATAGTATTATTTTTAATCATGCTTGGTAAAAAAGGATCGGCAATAAGTCCTCTGCCTATCATAAAATGGTTAATACCTGGAAAAAGATTTTGCATTTCTTTAAACTTGGCAACAGATGTGATATCACCATTATAATAGAGCTTGTGTTTGGTGTTATCTATACAACGTTGGAAGGCTTCTAAATTGACACCACCTTTATATAATTGTTTTCCAATTCGCGCATGAATAGCAATATTTTTAAGAGGATACTTATCTAGAATAGGAAACGTGTCTAAAATTTCTTCAGGATTTTCATAGCCCATCCGCATTTTCATGGACACAATAACATCAGTTTCATTGTGAACACGGTTGAGAATGTGGTCAATTTTTCCAGGATTACAAATAAGTCCGGAACCCATGCCTCGTTTGGTTACCATAGGATATGGGCAACCTAAATTCCAGTTAAGTTCTTTATAACCCAATTCTTTAATGTATTTAACCACAAACAAAAACTCATCGGCATCATTAGTCATTATTTGAGGTATCAGCTCAAGGGTAGTATTGTTTTCCGGTTGTAAATCGCGTTGGTAAGATGACTTAATAACCATTTTTCCATCTAACCGAATGTAAGGCGCATAAAACGTGTCGATACCTCCAAAATACTTATTAAAGGTATTTCTAAACCTAAAATCGGTAAAGCCCTGTAAAGGAGAGGATAAAAGAGTAGCACTCATAATTTTTCTAGTTGGTCAAAGATAGTAGAAAAATTAGGAGCTAAAGAACCTAAATAGTCTTAATATATGAGTTTAATAATGCTCTCTTTTTAGGTGGCAAGGCTTCGCTGTTTGCGGCAATTTTTAGTAAATCCTGATCTTTTTCTTTATCAAATATTAAATGAAACAATTGCGCTACTGTTATACAATTTTCTGGTCTTTCAACTAAAATAAATTCATCATTAATATCTACATGTCCTTCTTCAAGGATGCTTAAATAAGTACCACCATGTCCATGTGCTATAAATTGTTTGAGAACGGCTTGTGTCCCAAATTTATGACCAAATTTATAGCAAGGTTCTCGGTATTGTGCAATCCTTACTAAGGCTTCTCCAACTTTATAAATATCTCCTAAAAGTACCTTTGTTTCATCAAAACCGGAAACCGTTAAATTCTCACCAAACATGCCCCAATTCCAATCTAAGTGTGGATACAGTTTTTTCCAATAAGGATATTGTTCTGATGAGAATATATAGCATGCTTTGTAAAAGCCTCCGTGATTTATTCGATTTGATACTTCATCTCCTTTTACATCTTCTTGGCCCAAATAAATAGGTTGGTTTGTTGGGATTTTGTAAATCCCAGTAATTTCCTCTTTATTATTCCAAATAAAGGTGGTTGGTTTTGCTATGTTTGTGGAGATGATTTTCATGGATTAAAAGTAATAAAAAAACCACCTTGTTTTTACAAAGTGGTTTTTGATATTTAATAGGTTGCCGAAAAGATCAGCGTAATAACTTATTTTTTTATTTCGTAACTGCACTTAATAAAGTTGTTAAGTACTTTATCTTATAATAAGCCTTTTTAAAGTTGAGATATTCGTCGTTGAATTGAGAGCTAAAAATAAAGTATGTTATTTATAATCACGTAAAAGAAAATTCCAATAATATTTTTTAAATAGAACAATACTTAGATAAAGTTTAAGATGTTTTGAATTTAATTTTTTTTTAAATTTTATGGATGATTTGTTAAAATATTGAGTAACACTATACTTTATATCCTTTCCTTGTTTTTTTAACAATTGATAGCTTTGATAGCGTAAATAAGGAGCCAAATTCTTGCCTCTAAAAGAGTGTAATGTCCACATATTTAAAAGATAAGCTTCATTGTCTTTCAATTTAAATGTTCTATGATTATAAGTAAAATCATTTAATTCAATAAACATATAAGCAGCAATTTCGTTATTATGCTCTAACCCAATACATAATTGTCCATTGTTTAAACCTTTAATCATTTCTTCTCGATCAGAAATAGCTACATGACTATGACTAATAATTAATTTTACTTCTTCAATATTTAAATATCGAAGTAAATATTCTGTTGAATCTCCTTTGATTTTAGGCTCTTCACACCCTTCAACTTCTTCCTGTACCCAATAATAAGGGTTAATGTCTAAGCCGATTTTTGCTAACCTATTTCGTATACCAAACAATAGTAATCCGTTATTTATGATATTCAAATATCTTTGTGTAGTAGAAATGTGTGTGCTTTTTATAGCCTCCATAAATTGATTTTATATTTTTCGGCCGTATTTACCATTGCCAGATTCTAAATTCATTTTTAATCTAAATTCCTTGGAAGTCATTATGTTTCTTCCATTTGCTTGAGCTATTGTATGAATTCTTTTAATTAAATCAGTATTTCTAGCTAATTTTGTTCTAGTGTCATGTCATTTGTAAATTGGCGTTATATTTTGTATTTTTGCTAAAA
>CAXBJF010000053.1:0-18386 GCA_963976005.1 uncultured Flavobacteriales bacterium
AGCGAAATGCACTAAAGTGCATAGTTTTAACTACTTTTGAGACCAATAAAAAAACCACATAAATAAACATTTTATCGTATTTTTTTGCATTTTAACGATGTTTTATTTCAAAAACGCCTAAAAATCAACTCTAAAACTCATGTTAGGCGTCATGTTTAAAGAAGTATTATTAATCTGGATAGTCGTTTCAGAGTTGTTTGGATTTACCTTATAATATCTGTTAATAATATTCTTAGAATTAGTTAAATTAATGACACCAACTCTTAATGAAGCCTTAATTGTTTCAGAAAAATTAAACATATAACTTAATGACGCATCAAGCCGTTTAATGGGATCCAGATTTTTACTATTAGGAACATCATAATTTACATAAGTTGTATTTCCTGAATTTACGGTTTCATTCCCTTCTACAGGCGATGTGTATGGTTGACCAGAGCGCCAATTACCCCCAACGGATATTTTTAAGTTTTCTAAAATATCATAATTAAATCCAATAGATATTGAATGTCTTATATCAACATTATTTGGAAATACTGAAGGCAAAAAGGTTTCAAACTTATAATTATTAATTGAATAGGTATAACTTATCCAAGTACTATAGCTTTTTGAAGTTTTGTTAGCTAAAAACTCCAGCCCTTTTACGGTATAATCACCTATAGCATTTACATATTGAAAATTATTATAAAACCCCTGATTACTGGCTGTAATTCCTTCAACTTTTTTGTAAAACCCAGTAAGGTCAATATTTAATTTTTTTTGGTTGAATTCAAACCCAAATGAACCCTGTTTACTTTCTGAAATAGGTATATTTCTATCATTAGGATCTAACGAGTTTTTCTCATTTGCCAAAATCCATCGTCTGTTTTCAACTCCTAAAAAATCGTTCTGAAAATCTACGATTTGTGTAGCAGATTGATTTTTAAATTCACCTTCAATTTTTATAGCAAAATGATTTGACAATTTTTGCCTTATATTTAATCGAGGTTCCATTAATAACTTTTCAAATTTTTGAAAATAATTAGCTCTTACTCCAATTCTAAAAAAAGTCATGCCGTTGTTGAATTCTACTTGACTGTAAAGGGCATGATTTAATAACACATCTTTTTTAGTTTTTTCATAAGAAGGTTTTGTCACAATAGTTTCATTTAATATCCCAGTTTCATTAAATTGATACCCATTTAAAAGTGATAAATAATTATTGAATTTATAATAGGTGTTAATTTTAAATCCGGTTTCTAATACTTCATTTGTTTGAGTTAATAACTGATCTGTTTCTATTCTAAAATCATCAGAACCCACTTTATACTTTGAATAATACGCTGTAAACTGAGTACTGAATCTTATGTTCCAATTAGCTAAATATTGGCCACCAAAACCTATGTTTTTTTGAGCAAGGTTACTGGATTTAGAGGTCGTTTGGTTGTTAGAATCTGTTATACTTTCATAATAACCTAAACTATTATTAATAGCAATAACATTGGCTCTAAGTTTATGATTCTTGTTTATATCATATAACACTTTAGCAGTATAATCATAAAAAACGAAGTCTGATGATATCGATTCATTTTGAACATTTTTATTATTGGTTTTAATATCGCTATCCTGAAAACTTCTATCAAAATAATTATTATAGGTTGGCGTATTAAAAGCATCTGTAATCGATCTACGTCCAGAAATATGAAACTCTAATTTCTTTGAAACAGGAATTTCTAAAAAAGCATCAGCACTAATAAAATTTATTCCTGCACCTCCCGAAAATTTACCCACCAACTCATTTTTAGTAAACATATTTATGGTACTTGAAACACCATCACTAAACTCACTGCTTGTGCCATTTTTAGTAACTATTACTTTGTTGGTAAGATTTGGATTGTAGGCCGAAATCAATCCGAAAAAATGTCCGGAATGATACATTTTAATCCCATCCCAAAGCATCAGGTTTTGATCATTAGTTCCTCCTCTTACATTAATATTTGCTATACTTTCATTGGTGCTTTCAATACCAGGAAGCAATTGTATAGATTGAAGTATATCAGGTTCTGTTAATCCTGGTAAAATCCCAAATGCTTTAGTATTCAAAACGGTACTTCCATCAATTAACTTTTGAATTCCTGTAGTTAAAAACTTCGTTATAAGTACCTGGTTTAATTCTTCTTTATTTTCAACCAGAACAATTTGTTTACAATTATTACTTTCTGAAAAAAATTCTTTTGGGCTTAATTGCTGACTTTTATAACCAAGGTAAGACACCGTAATTAATGAATTTAACGGTACATCCATTAACTGAAAATTCCCGGTTTCATTAGTAATTACCCCATTATTTGTCTTATTTAATTGTACCGTAGCTCCAAATAAAGGTTCCATATTTTCGGAAGACAATATTAAACCACAAATTGAAATTCTTTTTTCAATAACAGATACCGTAATATATCTATTATCTAAGGTTTTGAAATTCAATAAGGTTTTATTATTAAGATATTCTAAGATTTGTTCGATATTAAAATCCTGCGTTGGTTCCTCAATAAAAACATTTGAAACATCATCAAATGCATATGAAAATTTCACATTAAACTTTTGTTCTACTTCAACTATTATTTCTGTAAGTGGTTTTTTATTTGAACCGTTTTGAGCATGACAGAAATTAACAATACTTAGTATTATATATAAAAGCCATTTATTGATTTGCATACTTGTAAAATGTTACATGATTTCCTTCAATTTTATAGCTCAATTTCAAAGGAATGGTTATTGATTGTAATGCTATATCTTTATCATTATGAGTGAAAGTTCCCGTAAACAATTGAGAATCGTCTACATCCATTAGGGTAACATGTAAATTATATTGTCTTTCCAATTCATTTATTACTAGCTTTAAAGGGATTTTCTCAAAACTAGATTCGGCTTGCATCCAGGAAGGAGAAACCGCGTCAATATCTTCAATAGTCTCAACAACCCCATTTACAACTCTAAAAGATTTTCCTTTAGATAGTTTTATGGTTTCGTTATTATAAGTTACAGCAACCAAGCCTTCATAACATTGCACTTCAAAATAATTATCACGCTCTTTTACATTAAACTGAGTTCCTAATACTTGAACAGATCCAACATCTGTTTTTACGGTAAACTTTTTTCCTTTGCTCACTTTAAAATACGCTTCACCATTTAACTCCAGTTCTCTATTATCCTTCCAGGTTTTTTTATTGTAATTTAATTTTGAAGCTGCATTTAATATAACTTCAGAGTTATCGGGAAGTGTTAAAGTTTCTGTTTGTGCTATTTGCGTTTCAAAAGATTTTGCGTTATTAAAGAACAAAAAATAAGATGATGACAGCATAATTACAAAGATAGCCGCAACCCTTAAAAAGGTTTTAAAATTAAGTGAGATAACTTTAGTTTCCTTTTTAGTAAGTTTTCTTTCCTTAAAAGCTGCTAATGCTTTTTCTGCATCTACCTTAGGTGCTTCCATTTGTTTGGAATAAAAAGCTATTTTTTCAAGAGTTTCAAAATTTTCAGATTGCTTTAAATCTTTAATTTCTTGCTCTGTAAGCTTATCATCAAACCACTTTAATATGTTTTTTTCGTTTTTCATTTCTTTATCCTTCAAATACAAGACAACTTAAAATATTTTTACCCTACTTTTTATTATATATTTTCTATATGTTCACGTAAAATTTTCAAAGCACCAGACATTCTTTTTTCCACAGCTTTTTGAGAAAGACCTAATAGTTCTGCTATTTCTCTATATTTTTTACCTTCTATTCTATTTAATAGAAAAACTTCGCGTTGAGATTCGGTTAATAATGAAATGGCACTTTGGAGTTTCTTTTTAAATTCTTCTTCCTCTAAAATATATTCTGGACTCTCATTTGTTTTATCTATATAAGGTGATGCTTTGGCATACTCCATAACAACTTTATCATGCTTAATGGTATTTAAGAACAGATTATTAATAGTAGTAAATAAATAGGTTTTGGCTTTATTGAAATCTATTTTAGAACAATTTTCCCAAATTTTAGAAAAAGCGTCTTGAACAAAATCTAAGGCACTATCCTTATCGCCACATTTATAATACGCAAAATTACTTGCAGATTGTGCATGCTTAAGATAAAAATCATTGAAATAGGCTTCTTCGCAAAGTTTATTGGTATCCATTTATATAAGTAATTTGAGACTTAAAAATAAAAACTTTTACAAAAGTAGGGTAAAAATATTTTAAGTTGTCTTAGTGATGTAAGATAACAAATGTGAAAAATTATGAAATACCAAAACATTGATAAAATAATAAAAATAATCATTATCATAATTTTAACTTTATCTATTTTAGCCATCATTAGCCTAAATTTAGAAATGATTTTTAAAATTAGGTAGGGTAAAATAAAATGCAGTTGTCTTACTAAAACAAAGGCGATAAAGAACCGTCAAGAAAAATAAAATATTTTAACCCAAAAAAAATTATTATCATGAAAAATTTAAAAATCATTACCAGTTTAGTTTTAACAGTCTTGTTAACTTTAACATCCTGTCAGGATGAAATTGATACTGAAAACGGGCAGAATCCAAATACTAACAATTCAGACTCTCAAACAGCGAGCAATCTTGAACGAACTTCTATGTATGATGGAAGTTTTGATGACTTTTTGGATGGTGTGTCTTGTTCTTCAATATTATTACCAGTTGTTGCAACGGTAAATGGACAACAAATAAGCATTATAACACAATCTGATTACCAAACCGTTTTAAATATTTTAGGACAATTTACAAATGATAACGATACGGTAACATTACAGTTTCCGTTAACTGTCAGGTTAAGTAATTATACTGAAGTAGTAGTAGAAAATCAAGGTGAATATAATGCAATTATTGATGCATGTAATGCTTTAGAAGCTGCTGGTAAAAATGCAATATCTTGTTTAAACATTGATTTTCCTATAACTATTTTAACCTATAATTTAAATCTGGAACAAACAGGAAGTGTGGTAATTGAAACCGAACAACAATTATATGCGTATATGAATAACATGAACAATACCGAATTGTTTGCCGTAAATTATCCTATAACTGCAACATTATCGGATAACACATCAGTATCTATTACGAGCGATTTAGATTTACAATCTAGTATCAACAATTGTTTAGGAATTGAAAGTGCAGAAGCTGAAGCAGAAAATCAAGCAAATAATTTAGAAACTATTTTAGTTGACGGCATGTTTAAAGTAGAATCTTTTGTAAACTCTGGTGTGAATACTGCTAACAATTATGCAAATTACACTATTGATTTCGCGAATAACTTATCAATTGTAGCAAAAAATACAGCCAATGCTACAGCACAAGATATACAAGGTACTTACGAAGTAACCTCAGAAACCGAAGTGTTTTTAAACATTACTTTTTCAGGAAACGCTACATTCAATCTCTTAAATAATAAATGGGAAGTAACAAGTTTTAGCAACTCATCAATCTCATTAAAAAGCAATACAAATGCTGCGGTAACATTGGTATTGTCCCAAATTTAGTTTTAATTTAGTTTTTGGTTGGTTACCATTATGTTTATGGTGAAGCAGTTGTTGGGAAACTGACAGCTGCTTATTTTAAAATAAAATACAAATGAAAAAAATAATAACATTACTATTGGTTTTTGGTTTTTTAGTTTCTTGTTCAAAAGAAGATACCACTGAAACGACTATTAACATCCCTGCTAATATAAAATTAGCAAACCAAAAAAACACAGGTAGTTCTTCAAACGATTTGTTATCAGATATTACTTTTAAAAGTATGGTAATAGAACTGGTTTATGTTGAAGGTTTTGAACCTACTCAAGGCAGCATCAATAACTTTGTGAATTTTTTAAATAATAGGACGTTTAAACCAAATGGCATTACAGTCGAAAAAAGAGCGATTGCCTCGCCTGGAAATTCACCTTATACTAATCAAGAAATTATAGATATTGAAGATGCCAACCGCACTAAATACAATTCAGAAAGTCAAATTGCTGTTTGGGCTTTTTTTGCCAACGGCGAGTCTGCTAGTAATACTAATTTGGGCGTGGTTTTAGGAACGGCATACAGAAACACTTCATTTGTAATCTATCAAGAAACTATTAAAGATTTGAGCAATAGCGCGTTTGAACCTAACCGAACCGTTCTAGAAACAACAGTCATTACACACGAATTTGGTCATATTTTAGGACTTACAAATTTAGGGGCTACTATGGTAGTAAATCACGAAGACACCGAACATGCCAAACATTGTAATGTTGAAAGTTGCTTAATGTATTGGGCTGCAGAAAGTGGCTCTGGTTTAGACAACTTAATAGGTGCAAACTCAGCACCGCAACTAGATGCCCAATGTATAGCCGATTTACAGGCGAATGGCGGCAAATAAATACGTGTTAATCAAAAAAATATTCTCATGAAATCAATCATAAAAATCTTATTCATATTTACTATTGCATTAACAGTTAAGGCACAAACAAACAAGTCGAATGCTGGACTTAAACTCGGATACAATTTAGCTGCTGTAAGTTTTGATGGGGAAACAGAAACCGGACAAAGACATTCTTTTCATATAGGTTTTTACGCGGAATCGTTTTTATCTGAAAATGCAGCATTACAAATTGAATTATTATACTCACAACAAGGCTACGAATTAAAAGATGGCAGCGGAACCTTTACCCAAAAATTAGACTATGTAAACCTTCCTTTAATGCTGAAACTTTACCCAGACGAAGCCTTCTTTTTAGAAGTTGGTCCGCAAGTAGGGATAGCAGTATCACACAAAGAAGAGTATGATAGCAGTTTTGGTTTATTTGATACGTCTCAAGAATTTGATCCGCAAAATTTTGATTGGGGCATGAACTTTGGCGCTGGTTTTAAAACTGAATCTGGTGTTTCCTTGGGTGTTAGGTACCATTTAGGATTAGGAAGTGTTTATGATGAAGGCAATCCTAAAAACCGTGTTTGGCAATTCTCTATTGGATTTGATTTTTAAATCTGTAAAACTTTAACGCTAAGCATATTTTTATTAAAAATTTGGTAGGGTAAAAAACTTTTAGGTTGTCTTACTAATGAAAGCTCTCATAGAGCACATATTAATAATCTAAAATTTAAAGTCATGAAATTAATTAAAGCATTAGGATTCATATTAGTTATTGGAGTTTCGTTTATCACAAACGCACAAGAATCTAAAAACTCCGATCAAAAAATAATTGATAAAAAATCATATTATCAAAAAAGAGCTTCGGAAGACGCGCAATATGAACAACAATTCAAGGCTGAAACAAAAGCTGAGGAAGATACCTTTTGGAAAGAGCAAAAAGATTATGAAAGTAATTTAAAACAAGAAGACAGAAAAGCTTATAAAGCTTATATGCAAGGCAAAAAAGATGCTTACGCTAGTCATTATGAGCATTGTAATTATCATTGTCATCATAGTGATAACTATTACCACCATGCTTCATTTTATTATTATAAGTACGATGGATATTATTATGAAAGATATCCTCGAAGAAATACAATTAGTACACGAGTTCAGGTTAGAACTCCAAGCGTAAGTTTAGGTTTATTTTAATAAGTAAATTTATTTCATAAAAAGAGGTTGTTTCATATGAAACAACCTCTTTTTTAATGACTACAACTATCACGCATCAATATTTGCATAAATAGCATTCTTCTCAATAAATTCCCTACGTGGCGGAACCTCATCACCCATTAACATTGAAAAAACACGGTCTGCCTCTACCCCGTTATCAATTTGAACTTGACGTAATGTTCTAAATTCAGGATTCATGGTAGTATCCCATAATTGTTCTGCATTCATTTCCCCAAGACCTTTATACCGTTGAATTTTACTTCCGTCACCATAATCTTCTAAAACGGATGCTCTTTCATTTTCATTCCAAGCATATTGTTTTTTTGCTCCCTTTTTAATTAAATATAAAGGTGGTGTGGCTATATAAATATGACCATTTTCAATTAATTCTTTCATAAACCTGAAAAAGAAAGTAAGAATTAAGGTTTCAATATGACTACCATCAATATCGGCATCACACATGATAACCACTTTATGATACCGTAATTTTGAAAGGTTTAATGCTTTGCTATCTTCCTCTGTTCCAATGGTCACACCTAAGGCTGTAAAAATATTTCTGATCTCTTCATTTTCAAAAACCTTATGAGTCATGGCTTTTTCAACATTCAATATTTTTCCACGAAGTGGAAGAATGGCTTGAAAGGCCCTATCTCTACCTTGTTTTGCTGTTCCACCTGCCGAATCTCCCTCCACAAGAAAGACTTCACATTTAGAAGGATCTTCTTCTGAACAGTCAGATAATTTCCCTGGCAAACCACCAATGCTCATGACGGTTTTACGTTGCACCATTTCACGCGCTTTTTGAGCTGCATGACGTGCCTGAGCGGCTAAAATCACCTTTTGAACAATTATTCTGGCATCATCTGGATGTTCTTCAAGATAATCTGTTAACATTTCTGATACGGCCTGACTCACAGAAGCTGATACTTCTCTGTTACCAAGTTTTGTTTTGGTTTGTCCTTCAAATTGAGGTTCCTGAACTTTTACTGAAATAATAGCAGTTAATCCTTCTCGGAAATCATCTCCGGCGATATCAAATTTAAGTTTGTCAGTAAGACCAGAACTATCGGCATACTTCTTAAGTGTCATGGTTAACCCACGTCTGAATCCAGATAAATGTGTTCCACCTTCATGTGTATTGATATTATTTACATAGGAGTGCAAATTTTCAGCATATGAGGTGTTATAAATCATAGCAACCTCAACGGGTACGCCATTTTTTTCGCCTTCAAAAGCAATGACTTTCTGCATTAATGGTTCTCTGTTTCCATCTAAAAACCTGATAAATTCAGGTAGACCTTCATCTGAATAAAATGTTTCACCTTCAAATTCACCATCATCCTTTTTTGAACGTCTATCTACTAATTTAATGGTAATTCCTTTATTTAAAAAAGACAATTCGCGCATTCTGCTGGCAAGTGTATCATAACTATACTCCGTAGTTAGAGAAAAAATAGTAGCATCTGGAGTAAAAGTTACCGTAGTACCTCTTTTATCAGATTCGCCTATTTGCTTTACAGGGTACATAGGTTTACCACGTTCATATTCCTGCTCATAAACCTTTCCATCTCTGTAAACTGTGGCTCTTAAATGAATTGATAAGGCATTCACCACACTTACACCAACACCATGTAAACCACCAGAAACTTTATAAGAATCTTTATCAAACTTCCCACCTGCTCCAATTTTAGTCATGACAACTTCAAGAGCCGAAACGCCTTCTTTTTTATGCATATCAACAGGAATACCACGACCATTATCTTCAGTAGTAATTGAATTGTCTTCATTAATGATAACTGTAATGGTATCACAATGACCGGCAAGCGCTTCGTCAATCGAATTATCAACTACTTCATATACTAAATGGTGAAGTCCTCGTGTACCAACATCTCCAATATACATAGATGGACGCATACGTACATGCTCCATGCCCTCAAGTGCCTGAATATTATCTGCTGAATAATCTTGTTTTTTAGCTTCGTCACTCATATTTTTTATTCTTTAGTTTTTTTGATTTATCCCCATAAAAAAATGACGCAAATTGCATCATTTAAGGATACTTACAAAGATAACCATTTCACAATCATTTTAAAAGTAGTTTATCGATTATGATTATAAATTATCAACATTTGTTAATTACTTAAAAATGCCTTAAATCACTTAAAAATGGCCTTAAAACGAATGTTGCCTGTATTTTTTGATTTCGAATTGTTTAATATTATTAAAATTGCTTACAGGTCAAATTTTGACTTTTTTATTTATTGAAATAACTAAAATTTTCCTTGAAAAACTGACTAAAAAAATCAAAAATGATGTGACTGATTTTTGAATTTTCATCATTTAAATTTTAACATAACATATCGCTGGGTCATAAAAAAGAGGCTGTCTAAAAAGTTCATTGCGAGTTATTGATTTACAGATTACTTCGAAATAAAAATTTCTCGTAATGACGGTGAATATATACTTTTTAGACAGCCTCTTGTTTTACAATCTTTTTTCTTATTAATAAGCATCAGTATGAACCTTAGCTACTGCTCTACCACTTGGATCATTCATATTCTTAAAAGCTTCATCCCACTCTAAGGCAATTTTGGTACTGCAGGCAACACTTGCTTCTTGTGGCACACATAAGGCCGCAGCATCACTTGGAAAATGTTCAGCAAAAATAGAACGATAATAAAACTCCTCCTTATTGGTAGGTGTTTGCAACGGGAACTTATATTTTGCGTTTGCCAACTGTTCATCTGTTACTTCCTTGGCGACTACTTCCTTTAAAGTATCAATCCAACTGTAACCAACACCATCACTAAACTGTTCTTTTTGTCTCCATGCAACACTTTCAGGCAACATATCTTCAAAAGCCTTTCTCACCACCCATTTTTCCATACGCTCGCCATTAATCATTTTATCCTGTGGGTTGATTCTCATAGCTACATCCATAAATTCTTTATCTAAAAATGGTACACGGCCTTCAATTCCCCACGCTGCCAAACTCTTATTGGCACGTAAACAATCATACATGTGAAGTTTACTCAATTTACGAACCGTTTCTTCATGAAACTCTCTTGCATTGGGTGCTTTATGAAAATACAAATATCCACCAAAAAGCTCATCAGCTCCTTCACCTGATAACACCATTTTAATCCCCATAGATTTAATAACACGCGCCATTAAATACATAGGTGTGCTAGCTCGGATGGTTGTAATATCATAGGTTTCTAAATTATAAATCACATCTTTTATAGCATCCAATCCTTCTTGAATGGTGAATTTTATTTCATGATGAATGGTCCCTATATGGTCAGCAACTTTACGAGCCGCGGCTAAATCTGGCGACCCTTCTAATCCTACTGAAAACGAATGTAATTGAGGCCACCATGCGGCTTGAGTATCATCAGATTCTATTCTCTTTTCGGCATATTTTTTTGCAATGGCTGAAGTTACTGAAGAATCCAATCCACCTGACAATAAAACCCCATAAGGTACATCACTCATTAATTGTCTGTGAACAGCAGCTTCAAGAGCTTCTTTTATGGCCTGAATACTTGTTTCATTATCTTTTACGGCATCATATTCTGTCCATTCCCTGTTATACCATTTTACAAATTCCCCGTCTGTACTGGACATGTAATGCCCTGGAGGGAATAATTGAATTTTTGTACAAACTCCTTCTAATGCTTTCAATTCTGAAGCTACATAAAACGTTCCGTTTTGATCCCATCCTATGTACAAAGGAATAATTCCCATATGATCACGCGCGATGAAATATTCATCTTTTTCTACATCATAAATAGCAAATCCGAAAATACCGTTCATTTCATCAATAAAATGAACCCCTTTTTCTTGGTACAGAGCTAAAATAACTTCACAATCACTTTCCGTTTGAAAATTATATTTACCTACAAATTGTTTACGTAATTCACGATGGTTATAAATTTCTCCATTGGCCGCCAGAATCAGCTTTTTATTTTCGCTAAATAAAGGTTGTTTTCCTGAAGCTGGATCTACAATAGCCAATCGTTCATGAGCCATTATTGCTTTATCATCGCTATAAATACCACTCCAGTCTGGTCCACGATGACGAATTTTTTTCGACATTTCCAATAACTGTGGTCTTAAATCCTCAGACTTCTGTTTTAAATCAAATGCACATACAATTCCACACATAACAAAATATATATTTTAATTAGTGATGCAAATGTGCGTATTCAATATCTATTTACAAACATAAAATCGTTAAATGATTACATATTGAAATCAATTTAATGATTTATGATAAAATTTGTTATTTTGAAATATGATATATCTCAAAACAGATTCTAAAATTAAACTTTTATACCCTTGACTTATTTTAATATAACATTAAGAATATTCCATAAGATTTTAGTTAATTTTATTTTTAGCTAAACTTTTAAAAACATATTTCCTATGAAAAAACCAACACTTTTTATGTCAATTGTTCTTGTATTCATTATGTTATTATCAACTAATGTAAATGCACAACAATTTAGCGGATTAGACAAAAGCCCCATGGACGCTGCTTCATTTCCTTCAAGCTACAAAGATTCAAATAAGCTTATAAAAATAATTTATAGCAGACCACAACTTAAAGGAAGGGATTTAAGCGCTTTGGCACCTAACGGAAAAGTATGGAGAACCGGGGCTAATGAAGCTGCAGATATAACACTTTATAAAGATATGAAATTAGGCGACAAAATGGTTAAAGCCGGAACCTATTCATTATTCACAATTCCTGGGGAAACAGAATGGACTATTATCTTAAATAAAGACATAAATATTTGGGGTGCATTTACATATAATGAAGCTAATGATGTTGCAAGAGTTATAGTTCCAGTTACTAAAGAAGAAGATGCTTTAGAAGCGTTTTCTATTGCTTTTGAAAAGTCAGATACTGGCGCAAACATGTATTTAGGATGGGGTCATGTACGGGTGGTTGTTCCTTTTACAATGTAAACAATTTTCTGTTAAATAAATGAGGCTGTCTAAAAAGTATATATTAACCGTCATTACGAGAAATTTTTATTTCGAAGTAATCTGTAAATCAACAACTTGTAATTTACAGATTGCTTCATTTCATTCGCAATGACGACTTTTTAGACAGCCTTATTTATTTATGGTATATTCAAATATTTATGGGTTTGTTCAATAATCTTTCATATTTTTAATCCAAACACGTTGGTTGACTAAGTGTATTTTGGAATCATCAAAGACATAAATGATTATAAACAACATAAATGATTATAAACAAATTGACGAAAGTGTTATAAGAATTGATTTGGCTTGATTATTGTAAAATATAACAAAATCAATAAGTTTCACACTTAGTAAAACCCTCAAATAACCTGAATAATGAATATACGAAAACCTAATTTATGACATTATGAAAAAAAAATACCCCAAAACGACCGGAATACTAGTATTTCTAAGCATTCTTATATTTTCTTGTGGTGCTACCAATGAACTTACCATTCCTATAACCAATCCAGCACCTGTTTTTGTCCCAGTAAACATTCAAACTATTGGCATTCTTGACAGGAGCTTGCCTTCAACAAAAAATACAGCGGCAGATGACATTGATAAAATATTATCTGTAGAAGGAAAAAATCTGGACAAAGACGGAGCATATGAAGCCGTAACCGGCCTAAATGATGAGTTAAGCACCAACAATCGCTTCACAAAAGTTAAATCCATTGATAATGCTGATGTACGTAGTCCGGGAATGGGAATCTATCCCGCAGCATTATCATGGGAAACCGTTGAGCAAATTTGTAATGAAAACAAGGTTGACGCCCTTTTCACCTTATCTTTTTATGATACGGATGCAGCTGTTGACTACAAAACAGTTCCTGTTACTATAGTAGGCCCTTTAGGCTTAAAAATTCCTGCTATAGAACATCACGCCAGTATTAGCACCTTGATAAAAACTGGTTGGCGCATCTATGATCCTGCTAATAAATACATATTCGATCAGTATGCAGAAAACAACACAGTAGTATCAAAAGGTGTAGGCATCAATCCAGTAAAAGCATTAGAGGCCGTGTTAAACCGTAAGGAGGCAGTTTTACAAATAAGCAAGGACCTTGGTCATAGATATGGTCAACGCTTATTACCTTATTATACTCGTGTTAGAAGACAGTATTTTGTAAAAGGAACGGCTAATTTTGAAATTGCTATGCGTAGAGCACGCACCGGAGATTGGGATGGCGCTGCCGATCTTTGGGAAAAGGAAGTAAATAACCCCAAAGGAAAAATAGCTGGTAGAGCTTGCTACAATATGGCGATAATTAATGAAATTAATGGTAATCTGGAGGATGCTATCACTTGGGCCTCAAAAGCCTATACCGATTACGAAATTAAAGAAGCCTTAAGTTATATCAAGGTTCTTAAATACCGTATTCAGAAAAATGAAGAATTGCGTCAGCAGTTAGAAGTATAGTTTTTTAAGCTGGCTTGTATTCATCAGTATAATTATATTAGAAATTAGAACAGCTCAGATTCACAATTGAAGCAAAGTATTTAACATGGAGTTATTACCCAGTAACTCATAAATTACCAACTATTTAATAGAAATTAAAAACGCCTTGTGAATTCAAGGCGTTTTATATTATGGAATATTTAAATACTTATGTGTTTGCAATGACACTTTCCATTTAGGATGTGCCATGACGTAACCTACAATTTCAGGAATGACTTTATCACGCTTACTCCACTCCGGTTGTAAGTATAAAATACAATTCTTATTAACTTTAGCAGCTTGCTCTTCAGCAAATCTAAAATCATCTTTATTGTAAACAATCACCTTAAGTTCATGTGCTTTTTCATAAACTTCTTTTGTTGGCAATTTTAATTTTTTTGGTGATAAACAAATCCAATCCCAAGTTCCTGTAAGTTTATAAGCCCCCGAAGTTTCTATATGAACATGCAATCCTTCAGCCTTTAATTGAGACGTCAAGGTAGTCATGTCCCACATTAATGGTTCACCACCGGTTACAACTACGGTATCACTATATTTTTTAGCATTTTCCACAATTTTTGATGTATTTGTTGGTGGATGTAAATCTGCATTCCAACTTTCTTTTACATCACACCAATGACACCCAACATCACAACCTCCAAGTCTTATAAAATAGGCAGCGGTTCCTTTATGAAACCCTTCTCCTTGAATGGTATAAAATTCTTCCATTAAAGGCAACATGACACCTTTATTAACTAACTCTAATATGTCTTGATTCATCTTTCAGCAATAAAGCCGCAAAGGTACATATATTTAAAGAAAGGGCGTCCTTAATACATATATAGAACATAAAATTTATATTATTTGTTTAGCTATAGATAAAATAAATTAAACGTTTATTAATTTACTAATTTGTTTTTTATAAATTCGTATAAATTTACAGGAAATGTAAATTGCTATAGATTCTCTTAGCATAATTGCAAAAGCAACGTCATGACGTTGCTTTTGTCTTTTTCACAATTCAAGCTGTTTCAAATCAACAACCCGAACGCTTCAAGAATATTACAAATATTAATATATCATAAAGCTTTTTTCTTTATTAATCTTCTATTTTTTTCTTCTTCTATTTTCCTGTATTTTTATGCGAAATTATCACCAATGAGTAAGAAGGATGCATTTTTAAAATATATCAATGATGGCAATACCACCAAAGGAGATTTCATATCTGTTGGATCTGCAATTTTAGATAATGAAACAATAAAAGGTGCCTACGTAAAAATTCCGTTAAAAACACTTAACAGACATGGCTTAATAGCCGGTGCAACAGGTACCGGTAAAACGAAATCTTTACAGGTTTTAGCTGAAAATTTAAGCGAAAAAGGTATTCCTGTATTACTCATGGATATTAAAGGAGACTTAAGTGGTTTGGCAGAACCCAGTCCCGGTCATCCTAAAATTACAGAGCGCCATGAAAAAATTGGCATCCCTTTTGAATCAAAAAATTTTCCTGTTGAAATTTTAACCTTATCAGAGCAAGATGGCGTAAGGCTTAGAGCCACTGTAAGTGAATTTGGCCCGGTATTATTATCAAGAATTTTAGATTTATCTGATGCCCAATCTGGCATTGTAGCGGTTATCTTTAAATACTGTGACGATAATAAAATGCCCCTCCTTGATTTAAAGGATTTTAAAAAAATACTTCAATATGCAACGCAAGAAGGTAAAGAAGAATTTGAAGATGATTATGGTCGGATTTCTACCGCATCAACGGGAGCTATTCTACGGAAAGTAGTCGCACTTGAACAACAAGGAGCCGACAAATTTTTTGGTGAAACATCATTTGATGTTCAGGATTTATTGCGCATTGACAATCAGGGAAAAGGCTATATTAATATCATCAGGCTAACTGATATACAAGACAGACCAAAACTATTTTCAACCTTTATGTTGAGTTTATTGGCTGAAATTTATTCTACCTTTCCTGAGGAAGGTGATAGTGAACGCCCAGAGTTGGTTTTATTTATTGATGAAGCTCATTTAATATTTAACGAAGCTTCAAAAGCACTATTAAATCAAATTGAAAGTATTGTTAAGTTGATACGAAGCAAAGGCGTTGGGTTGTATTTTGTGACTCAAAATCCAACTGATGTTCCTGAAGCCGTGTTAAGTCAGTTAGGTTTAAAAATTCAACATGCCTTAAGAGCATTTACAGCAAATGACAGAAAAGCCATTAAACTAACGGCACAAAATTATCCGGATTCTGAGTATTATGATACTGCTGAAGTTTTAACCTCATTGGGAATTGGCGAAGCTTTGGTTTCAGCACTTGATGAAAAAGGAAGGCCAACACCACTTGCGGCAACCATGATGCGTGCACCCATGAGCAGAATGGATATCTTGACAGATTCTGAACTTAAGACTTTATTATCAAATTCAAAACTAGTCAAAAAATACAATGAAGAAATTGATAGGGAAAGTGCTTATGAACTTTTAAATGAAAAAATAGATCGAGCTGAAGCAAGCGAAGCGAAAGAAAAAGCACTCAAAGAAAAAGAAGCCCTTGAAAAAGCGCAATCAAGAGAAAGAACCTCATCAACCAGAAGCAGAAGAAGCACTGCAATGAATCCTATTGTTAAAGTTTTAACAAGCGCTACCTTTATAAGAAGCGTCTTTGGTATATTAACCAAAATCATGAAAAAATAATCAAATCCATTTTAATTTAAAACACATCAAATTTTTAATCTCATATGAAAAATTCATTTTTTTGCCTCATTTTTTTGTCATTTTTATTTACAGGTTGTAAACAAGAACAAAACCCTTTTCAAATTAGCAAACATCATGTTGGTTTATTAACTGATTCCACGCAAGTAAAAGACCTTAAAATTATTTATGCTAAAGATTCTATTGTAAAATCTGATGATAATGGGTTTTCTGGCTACAATAATGACATTGAAATTTTTGAAAAAGGCGGCAACAAATTATTAAGTCTTAGTCCTAGAAATCCTACCGATTCCACATCATATATTCAAAGCATACGGGTATTTGATTCAAGGTATAAAACAGATAAAAACGTTACAACAAATAGCACTTTCAAGGATATTACAAAAAATTATAAAATAACACGCATTGACAATTTAATAAATAGCGTTGTCATTTCTGTCAATGACATAAACGCTTCGTTTACCATTGATAAAAAAGAATTACCTGCCAATATGCGTTTTGACAGAAGTTTAAAAATTGAAGAAACTCATATTCCCGATGATGCGAAAATCAAATTTTATTTTATAACCTGGACTAAATAAATGAACCCATTCTTTTCAAAAATAATAGTTGATATTGTTCGTAAAAAATTAGAAGCGAAGGAAGGTAATAGTACTATTAGTGAAAAACAAATTGATCCAATAGTAAAAACAATACAAGTAGAAATCACTCATGCTATTAAAGATTATATTTTTATAATTATTGGGGTCTTTTCAGCTGGATTTGGGTTAAAGGGATTCTTATTACCAAATCAGTTTATTGATGGTGGCGCTACAGGTATATCCCTATTACTACAAAATATGACCTCTTTGGAATTGAGTTATTTTTTAATTCTGGTAAATCTTCCATTTTTAATTCTGGCTTCAAAAACAATTAGTTTAAAGTTTGCAATTAAAAGCATTGTAGCCATTGCATTATTAGCTCTTGTTGTTCATTTTATTAGCTATCCAACCATTACTGAAGACAAATTACTTATTGCTGTATTTGGTGGTTTCTTTTTAGGCTTAGGAATTGGAATGGCAATGCGAGGCGGCAGTGTAATTGATGGCACTGAAGTTTTAGCTATTTATTTAAGCAGAAAACTATCCCTTACTATTGGTGATGTTTTACTATTTATTAATATCATTATTTTTTCATTTGGTGCTTATATATTGTCTGTTGAAACGGCACTATACGCCATTCTTACCTATATGGCTGCCGCAAAAACTGTTGATTTTGTAGTTGATGGTGTTGAAGAATACGTGGGCGTTACTATTATTTCAAACCATCACCAAGCCATCAGAATAATGCTTATCGAAAAATTAAGAAGGGCCTGTACCATTTACGCCGGAAAAGGTGGTTATGGAAAACAAAAATACAGTTATGATAAAGATATAATTTACACGGTTGTAACGCGTCTAGAAATACCAAAACTCCAAACAGAAATAGATAAAATTGACAAAAATGCTTTTGTTATCATGGGTATTGTTAAAGATTTAAAAGGTGGAATGATTAAGAAAAAACCTTTGAAATAGGCAATAGGCAATAGGCAATAGGCAATAGGCAATAGGCAATAGGCAATAGG
>CAXBJF010000054.1:0-18320 GCA_963976005.1 uncultured Flavobacteriales bacterium
AAAAGAAGGATAACCCAATAAATTATCCTTTAAACCTTCTTGCGGATTTAAGGTATGAACATTTATATATAGTTATTAAAGGATCCATATGGTTTTACAACTTGATTTAAATAAAAAAGAAGGCCAACTTAAAAATCGCCCTTCTTTTTTAATCACTTATTTTTTATAGATTAACCACATTTAGAAGATCCGCAATCTTTACAAGTTAAGCAACCTTCTTGATATATTAAATTTACTGATTTACAGCTATCACAAACGTGCCCTTTAGCTTGAGTACCATCTGCCACATAACGTTTTAAAGCTCTAACCACACCATTTTTCCATGTATTAATGGACTCACTATTTAACTGTAAACTATTAATTAAATCAACAATTTTATCAATAGGCATTCCATGGCGAAGTGTACTGGATATTAACTTGGCATAATTCCAGAACTCTGGGTTAAATTTATGCGACAATCCTTCAATAGTTGTTTTATAACCTCGTTTGTTTTGATATTGAAAATCATAACGCGAACTTCCATCCTCATTTCTACTTTTTATAATAAGCCCATTAACAACCCATCGCGGTATTAAAATGCCATCTTCATCATCAGCCAAACCGGTAAATATTTCATATGGTTTATCATCTATCAATCCAATAAAAGCAATCCATTTCTCTTTACTGTTTTGAAAACGCACGACATCTGCCTCTAAAATCCCTGGTCTTTTGGTAGGAAAAACCGTTAGTAACTCTTGTGCCTTTTCTTCTTTTTCTTCTTCATTTGATATTAACACACCCGTACGTGAACCATCACGATAGACTGTTACCCCTTTACATCCTACTTCCCAAGCTTTTAAATACAAGTCACCAACCAATTCTTCGGTGGCATCATTAGGCAAGTTAATGGTTACACTAATGGAGTGGTCTACCCATTTTTGAATAGCACCTTGCATACTAACTTTACTTAACCAATCCACGTCGTTGGACGTAGCCTTATAATAAGGGGATTTCTTTATTAAATCATTTAACTCTTCTTGAGTGAACTTTTTTGAAACATCAATGCCATTGACTTCCATCCATTGTTTAAATCTGTGATGGAAAACCACATATTCTTCCCAAGAATCACCAACTTCATCAACAAAATCAATTCGAACATTTTTATCATTTGGGTTTACCTTACGTCTACGTTTGTAAACCGGCATGAATACAGGCTCTATTCCTGATGATGTTTGCGTCATTAAACTTGTTGTACCCGTTGGTGCTATAGTTAACAATGCTATATTACGACGACCATATTCCAACATATCAAAATACAATTTCTCATCTTCATTTTTTATACGCTGAATAAACGGATTGTTTTTTTCACGTTCAATATCAAAAACTGCAAAAGCACCACGTTCTTTAGCCGTATAAACGGATGCACGATAGGCCTCAATACATAATGTTTTATGAACTTCTAACGAAAAAGCATTTCCTTCTTCGCTCCCATATTTAATTCCTAAAGCTGCCAACATATCACCTTCTGCTGTAATACCAATACCTGTTCTACGACCTTCTTCGGCTTTCTTTTTAATATTCAGCCATAGGTTTCTTTCGGTTGCTTTTACATCATCCAATTCCGGGTCTGAATCTATTTTTTCTAAAATAACATCAATTTTCTCAAGTTCTAAATCAATGATATCGTCCATGATACGTTGCGCAGCCACTACATGTTTTTTAAACAGCTCAAAATTAAAAATAGCGTCTTTTGTAAATGGTTTTTCCACATAAGAAAATAAATTAATGGCCAGCAAACGACACGAATCATATGGGCATAAAGGAATTTCTCCACATGGGTTTGTAGAAACCGTTTTATAACCTAAATCTGCATAACAATCTGGAACGGATTCATTGATAATCGTATCCCAAAATAAAATACCTGGTTCCGCAGATTTCCATGCATTGTGTATTATTTTTTTCCAAATACTTGTTGCCTGAATAGACTTAGAATATTTCGGGTTTTCACTAAATATGGGATACTTCTGTATGTAAGCCGCATCTGATTTTACTGCTTTCATAAAAGCATCATCAATACGCACCGATACATTTGCGCCCGTTACCTTTCCTTGTTCTAATTTTGCATCAATAAAATCTTCAGAATCTGGATGATTGATTGATACTGACAACATTAAAGCCCCACGACGACCATCTTGTGCAACTTCACGTGTAGAATTGGAATAGCGTTCCATAAAGGGAACAATACCTGTAGAGGTTAAAGCCGAGTTTTTTACTGGAGATCCTTTAGGACGAATATGTGATAAATCATGACCAACACCCCCACGGCGCTTCATTAATTGTACTTGTTCTTGGTCAATCTTCATAATGCCACCATAAGAATCTGATTCTCCTGAATTGCCTATAACAAAACAATTAGAAAGTGACGCTGTTTGGTAAGGGTTTCCAATACCTGCCATTGGACTACCTTGAGGAACAATATATTTAAAGTCTTTAATTAAGTTAAAAACATCTTCTTCTGAAAGTGGATTTGGATATCTTGTCTCTATTCTTGCAATTTCTTTAGATAAACGACGGTGCATATCGTTAGGTGTCAATTCATATAAATTACCTTGAGAATCTTTTAAGGCATATTTATTAATCCAAACACGAGCAGCTAAATCATCGCCTTTGAAATAAGCTAACGAAGCTTCAAAAGATTCTTCTTGTGTATAGGTTCTTGATTGTTTGAGGGATTGGGTTTTTACAGGCATTGATTTTTGGATTAAGTTTTAATATTAGGTATAACAAATAACGTAAAAAAGTTAAACTTAAAACATAACAAAAATCATAAAGTTTACAAAAAAACCATATAAATATATGATTATCAATATTTTAAAATTTATTAACAAAAAAAAGTTAACAAATTTTTTAAATTTAAAAATAATTAAAAATCCAACTCAAATCCAATGCCTAAAAATTGTTTCCATTGTACTTTGGCCCCCGCTTCATCAAATTCACCTTCTATTGCAGATGGCTTGGTTGTTTTAACATCATTATCATATTTTAAATGTGAGCCCAGTGTAGCCTTAACAAAACTGTTGACTTTAAAATCAAAATCAATTTTCCAGTCAACATCAATATTTCCGAATTTATTTATGTAATCTGTATATAAACTTAAAATATATTTTAGTTTAATATTCTCAAACACCTCCATTTCATAGCTATTTGTTACAAGAATACCAACTTCCTTCCTGATATTCTCACCTTTAACAAGCACATTACCAGTACTATCCAAAATGGCTGGCTCCACTCCAAAAGCACCTTCATTTGCCAAATCCTCATCTAAAACAAAAGTTGTTTTTAATGTCACCGGTGAAAAATAAAAAGACAGTTCATTTATATTTTTCCCATATTCCATACCCGCACCAAAAAACAAATAACCTGGTGCCATAAATCTTGAAATCGGGCTAGTAGTATCTGGATAGTTATACCCATTACTAAACTGACTTTTAAAATTTAATCGTGCAGAATAAAACCAATTTGATAAACTATCTGGTTTATAGCTTATATTGGAATTGATCTCAATTAAATCTTCTGTCTTTCTTAATTCCCTGCTTTCCTGTTTATTAACTCCATATCGCATGGATAAACTATTTTTCCAAAAAAAATATTTATCCCTGTAATTAGCTGAAGATTCAACACCTACCAATCCTGAAATGGAATTGCTTCCTCCGGAATTCCAATTCACAAAAGCAACTTCACTAAGGTCAACACCTATTTTGTTTTTTACAGTCCATTCTGGTCTCAGTAATTCTATGTCATCCATTGGGTTACCCATAAACACATAATTCGGTTGTGCACTAATAAGTTGAAATAAAAAAAACAATGAAATAGTAACAAGCTTTTTCATAGGTTGGTTTTGCTAAATTAAATATGGTTTTTTTAACATGAATGGGGGCATTCCAACTTCTGTAATTTTTTTAATACCTGAATTCACCATATTCACTTTTTATTGTAAGTTTTGTTTTATTTGAGTCTTTAACATATCCAATTATTTGGGCATCAACATGAAAATATTTTGAAATTTCAATAATACCTTCAGCTATTTCAGCAGACACATATAATTCCATTCTATGTCCGCAATTAAATACTTGATACATTTCTTTCCAATTTGTTTTTGATTGCTCTTGAATCAATTTAAACAAAGGTGGTACAGGAAACAAATTGTTTTTTATAATATGAAGTTTTTTTACAAAATGCAGGATTTTAGTTTGTGCTCCACCACTACAATGCACCATGCCATGAATGGAAGTGCTATTGTATTTTGATAATATTTTCTTAATAATTGGGGCATATGTTCTGGTTGGTGATAAAACCAATTTGCCAGCGTCAAGTGCAGAACCTTTAACAGGGTCCGTTAATTTCATGTTACCGGAATACACTAAATCTTTCGGTACAGAAGCATCAAAACTTTCAGGATATTTTTGTGCTAAATAATTATTGAACACATCATGTCTGGCGGATGTTAACCCATTACTTCCCATGCCACCATTATATGATTTTTCATAAGTGGCCTGACCTGAAGAAGACAATCCTACAATAACATCACCTGCTTTAATATTTGCATTATCAATAATATCAGAACGTTTCATTCGGGCCGTAACGGTGGAATCTACAATTATGGTTCGAACCAAATCCCCAACGTCAGCCGTTTCACCCCCTGTTGAATGAATGGTTACCCCAAACGTTTTTAATTCAGAAATTAGTTCTTCCGTGCCATTTATTATTGCCGAAATAACGTCACTTGTTATAAGATTTTTATTTCTGCCAATGGTTGATGACAGCATAATATTATCAGTAGCTCCAACACAAAGCAAATCATCAATATTCATAATTAAGGCATCTTGAGCAATGCCTTTCCAAACAGAAATGTCTCCTGTTTCTTTCCAATACATATAAGCCAATGATGATTTTGTACCCGCACCATCCGCATGCATAATCAAACAATATGTATCGTCATTGGTTAAATAATCTGGCACAATTTTGCAAAATGCTTGTGGAAATAATCCTTTATCAATGTTTTTTATAGCATTATGAACATCTTCTTTAGAAGCAGAAACTCCTCTAAGTGCATAACGTTTACTTATCTCTTGACTCATGAAATAATAATTGTGTTTGAAGTGCAAAAGTAAGGATTGTTTACTTTTTACTTTAATCTTTTATGGCTGAATTTAAACAATTGATTATAAATAAAAGAGGCTGTCTGAAAAGTGTCATTCTGAATGAAAATGAAGAACCTGTAATGATTAACTATTTGATTTATAGATAAATGAGATTCTTCGCTTTGCTCTGAATGACATAAGAAATCACTTTTCAGACAGCCTCTTCTATTTCATCTTAAAATTATCTAGTAAATAATAACTCACGGTACTTGGTTAATGGCCAAATTTCATCATCAACAAGTAATTCAAGTTTATCACAATGATACCTTATATCATCAAACAATGGTTTTACCTTAAAACAATAAGCATGTGCTTTCTTTTCAATATCATCTATGCTATTGGCAATTTTACGTTCGTTCGTCATTTTAGAAACATTGGCATTAATTCCTGCAATGTGATTTGAAATGTCTTCAATTAAATTTAATTGCTCCTGAGACACCCCTTTATATTTTTCTTCAAAAATTTCTTTCAAGCCTTTCACGTTTTTAATCAATACATTTTGATATTTTACTGCTGTAGGAACGATATGGTTACGGGCAATATCTCCCAAAACACGGCCTTCAATTTGAATGTGCATGATATATTCCTCTATTTCAATTTCATAACGGGCCTCTGTTTCTATTTTACTCATAACATTCATTTCCTCAAACAAGGCAATTGCTTTTTTAGAAATCTTTGCTTTTAAAGCCTCAGGAGTGGTTTTATTATTACTTAAGCCTCTCTTTTTAGCTTCCTTGGCCCAAGCATCACCATACCCATTCCCTTCAAACAAAATATTTCTTGACGCTTTTATATATTCTCTTAAAATATTAAATATGGCCTCATCCTTTTTTAGTCCCTTTTTACCAATTAAAGCATCCACTTCCACTTTGAAATCTTTTAACTGCTTAGCCACTATCGTATTTAAAACGGTCATTGGGTTACCACAATTTGCTTGGGATCCCACAGCTCGGAACTCAAATTTATTTCCTGTAAAAGCGAATGGCGAAGTTCTGTTTCTATCTGTATTATCCAATAATACATCAGGTATTTTACCTACAACATTTAGTTTCAAATCTGTCTTTTCTTCTGGTGATAATTTACCTTTGGTAACACCTTCCAATTCTGCCAGTACTTTTGTTAATTGCTCGCCAATAAATACTGAAATAATGGCTGGTGGCGCTTCATTGGCTCCAAGCCTGTGGTCATTACTAGCTGATGCTATAGCTGCCCTTAATAATTCTTCATAATCATGTACCGCTTTAATGGTGTTAATAAAAAACGTTAAAAACTGCAAGTTGCTCATGGGGGTTTTCCCAGGGCCTAATAAATTAATACCTGTATCAGTTGATAATGACCAATTATTATGTTTTCCTGAGCCATTAACGCCTGCAAATGGTTTTTCGTGCAATAAGACCTTAAAATTATGACGCGAAGCCACTCTACCCATAATATCCATTAATAATGAATTGTGGTCCACTGCCAAATTTGCCTCTTCATAAATAGGTGCCAATTCAAATTGATTTGGAGCTACTTCATTATGACGCGTTTTAACAGGTATTCCCACCAACATACATTCTTTTTCCAATTCACGCATAAAATTTAAAGCCCTGTTAGGAATAGATCCAAAATAATGATCGTCCAGTTGTTGCCCTTTAGCTGGCGAATGTCCTAACAAGGTTCTACCTGTAAGAATAATATCAGGACGGCTTGAAGCTAATGTTTTATCTATTAAAAAGTATTCTTGCTCCCACCCTAATGATGATGTTACTTTTTTAACATTTTTATCAAAATATTTACAAACGGCTGTTGCGGCAGCATCCACTTCATGAAGTGCTCTTAATAATGGAGTTTTATAATCAAGTGCTTCACCCGTGTAGGCAACAAAAATTGTTGGAATACATAAGGTGGTACCATAAATAAATGCCGGAGATGTTGGATCCCAAGCCGTATAACCACGTGCCTCAAAGGTATTGCGAATACCACCGCTTGGAAAACTGGATGCATCGGGTTCTTGTTGTACAAGCTGATCCCCGCCAAATTTTTCAACAGACATGCCTCTATCAATAGTTTCAAAAAAAGCATCGTGTTTTTCAGCCGTTATACCTGTTAAAGGCTGAAACCAGTGTGTGTAATGTGTGACACCTTTGGATAATGCCCAGTCCTTCATGGATGATGCTACCTGGTCAGCAATATTTCGGTCAATTTTTGAACCGTGTTCAACGGCATTCATTACACCTTTATATGCATCTTTAGATAAATGTTGACGCATGGCGGTTTCATTAAATACATTTTTTCCAAATAAATCAGAGCGTCTCTCGTTTTCCTGAACAGTGACAGGAGTATGGGAAAGAGATTCTTTAACGGCATGAAATCTTAATGTTGACATTTTTTTAATTTTTTATTATTAATGTGTAACCACAAAAATACAAATCATTCATCCATTTATGATTAAAACAAAAAAAATGTTTTTAACAATTTCACAATTTTAATATAAAATAATATGCTTTTTTTAATATATGCCCTAAAAAAATGGGGTATAAATAAAAATAACTATAGCAATTATTAAATTAGCCCTATAAATTAAAAGTGTATTGAGAAAAAATTATATTTGCGACATATAAAATATTAATATCTATTTAAAATACTTATTATGGCAAAAATTAAATTAGAATACATTTGGTTAGATGGTTACACACCAACTCAAAATATGAGAAGCAAAACAAAGGTTGAAGAACACGAAAACTTTAAAGGTACCTTGTCAGAATTAAGTAATTGGTCTTTTGACGGGTCATCTACCAGGCAAGCTGAGGGTGGATCTTCTGATTGTGTTCTAAAACCTGTAGCTATATATCCAGATCCTGATCGTATAAATGGTTATTTGGTCATGACTGAAGTTATGAATGCTGATGGAACAGCTCATGTATCAAACGGAAGATCAACTATTGACGATGATGAAGACGACGATTTCTGGTTTGGTTTTGAACAAGAATATTTTATTATGGATGTGCTTACTGAACTTCCTTTAGGATTCCCAAGAGGTGGTTATCCAAAACCACAAGGAATGTATTACTGTTCAGTTGGAGGATTAAACACCCATGGTAGGGATTTAGTTGAAGAACATGCTGATTTATGTATTGCGGCCGGTTTAAACTTTGAAGGTATTAACCAAGAAGTTGCTTGCGGACAATGGGAATTTCAATTATTTGCTAAAGGAGCAAAAAAAGCCGGAGACGAAATGTGGATTGCAAGATATTTATTAGATAGATTAACTGAAAAATATAATTACTATATTGAATATCATCCAAAACCACTTGGTGATACAGATTGGAATGGTTCTGGTATGCATGCAAACTTCTCAAATAGTGTTTTAAGAACTTGTGGTGACAAGGCTACTTATGAGAAAATATGTGAAGCTTTCAGACCAGTTGTTAAAGAACATATTGACGTTTATGGAGAATTTAATGATCAACGATTAACCGGGAAACACGAAACTGCCTCAATTCATGATTTCTCTTATGGGATTTCTGATAGAGGGGCATCAATTCGTATACCTCATTACACGGTATCAAAAGGATGGAAAGGTTATTTAGAAGATCGTCGCCCTGCTTCAAATGGTGATCCTTATAAAATTGCAGCCAGAATTATTAAAACTGTTAAGTCAGCAAAAATTTCGTAAAAAGCCTTTTTTAGTTAAAATAAAAAGAGGCTGTCTAAAAAGTCAAGTTTAATGTCATATTGAGCCTGTCGAAATATTTAACTTATTGATAATCAATATCGGTTTCGACAAGCTCAACCTGACAAACTAAATATAAAAGACTTTTTAGACAGCCTCTTTTTGTTTTTAATAATATTAACTTATTTGGCTGTGAAAATCAAAACAATAAAAATACTGTAAGCAAATACAAGAAAGAATCCTTTTGCTCTGGTGATTTCAAATTTCTTGGGTATAAAAACCATTGGCAACAAAATAAATGTAAAACCTAACATCCAAAAGATATCGTTTGATAATATTTGAGATTCGGTTACCGGAATTGGTTTAACCATTGCCGTTAACCCTAAAACCGAGCCAATATTAAATATATTCGAGCCAATTAAATTTCCTAATGAAATAGCTTTTTCTTGCTTTAAGGCAGCTATTATAGAAGCCGCCAATTCTGGCACGCTGGTACCAATTGCAATTAATGAAACTCCTATTACCGCCTCACTAACTCCAAGAGAAATGGCTATTCCTTTAGCGCCATCAACTAACCATTCACTTCCAAAATACAAGGATGCGGCCCCTATTAATAACCAAATGCTTATTTTAAAATTTGATATTGTAGACAACGAATCATCAACACCATCAGATACTGAAGCTTCTTTTGAATTCCTGATTAAAATTATTAAAAACAAAACAATACCAGTAAACAAGATAAAACCTTCAATGAAACTTAACATATTATCATTATAAAGAAAATAATATAAGGTCATAGAAAACAGCATCAATACAGGCCAATTTATTTTATAAAAAGCTTTATCAACTACTATGGTGCCTACCATGGCTGTTAAACCCAATATCAATCCAATATTAGCAATATTTGAACCTATTACATTGTTTATGGCAATAGCCGGTGAACCTGTTAAAGCCGCTTGCAAGCTTACCAATAATTCTGGTACTGAAGTGGCAAAAGACACAACCGTCATGCCAATAACCATTTTTGAAATATTGAACTTAAAGGAAAGGGCAACTGAAGATCTTACTAAAAACTCTCCGCCTACTACTAATAAAACAAATCCTAAAATTACCCAAACAACACTCATAAATAAATTTTTCACGAATATAGTATTTCCAAGTTTTATGTTTAATTAATTTTCACATTTATTAACAATTTAAAGCCAATTCATTTTAAAGTTTCGTTAAACTTTTTTATTGAATCTTATTAAATAATAATTTTATATGTGGAATTTTAAACCAATAAATTATGAAATCTAAACAGGTATTAAAACTAGGAATTGGATTGATTTTGGTTGTTGCTTTATGTTTTGTTTCTTTTAAAAGTTTTGCACATAAAAGAACTTTTCAACAAGTGACAAAAGACCCAAATGTTGTTATAACTATTGACAAATCAACAAGTGAAGAAGATTTTAAGGACATTAAAAAGATGCTTCATGAAAATGGTATTACAGCAACTTTTACAAACATTGAACGTAATGATTTAAACGAGGTTACCGGATTAAAAATTAAACTTAACGATAATCAAAGTGAAGCGGCCGAAGGTAATATTTCCAGTAATATACCCATTGCCCCAATTACCTTTGGAAGGAAAGACGGCTTGCTATTTATAACAACAGGTAATGAACAACAAGGTGCCCTTGGGTTTTTTAATCAGAACAATATGATGCCTTTTGGTTTTGATCAAGACTCTTTAATAGGACAAAATCTTCAATCATTTGGGAATTTTAATTTTGACGATTTCTTTAATGACTCCAATAGCTCCATTTTTTTTAATGGTAAAAACATGACTATGGATGAATTAAAGGATGCATTAAACAAACAAATGGCTGCAAGTGGTATGAATTTAAACAGCATGTCGTTCTTTTTTGGTAATGAAGATAACACTGAAGGCAAGCACCATTTTGTTGACGATCCTAATGTAAAAAAAGTGATTGTTATTGATGGCAAGGAATCAGACTTTAAAACTTTAAAAAAATTAGAGGAAACTCATCAAATTAAAGTTGTTGATATGCTAAAGCCAGAAACAGCCATTAGTCTTTATGGGCAAAAAGCGAAAGATGGCGCCATCATAGTAACAACAAAATAAAAAACAATAATCTTCAAAAAAATAAAATAAGTTGCCTAAAAAGTAAAGTTTTACGTCATTGCTTGTCCCGATAGCTATCGGGAGAAGCAATCTGTAAATTATTGGTAATCACAATAAACAGATTACTTCACTTTAGCCTGTCTTGAGCGACAGTCGAAAGATTCGTAATGACAACTTATTTTGACTTTTTAGACAGCTTCTTGTGTTCAAGGTTAAAGTGTTTCCCGTGTATAAAACTTAAAATTTAGTTAATTAACTATAATTATAGTTGTATAACTATAAAAATAGTTATACATTTGTTTTGCGTTAAGGATAGAACAATTTGTTTGAGCTCTTTTAATTTATTTAAATTAAAAAGCGAGTTGTGATAGCCTGACGCCAGTTAAACGCAGCGTAACGCCCAAAATATTGAGATTCCCTTCTTCAAAGGAATAAATTAAAAAGAATTAAATGGAAAAACTTACTAATAAGGAAGAAGAAATCATGCATATTTTATGGAAGCTTGAGAAGGCTTTTGTGAAAGATGTTCTAGCAGAAATAACTGAAGACAAACCGCATTATAATACCTTATCAACCATAATAAGAAATTTGGAAGAAAAGGGTTATGTTGGTTATCTGGCCTTTGGGAAAACGCACCGGTACTACCCTATTATTCAGAAAGAAGATTACAGAAAAAGTTTTATGACCATGGCCATTGATAACTATTTTAATAATTCATATAAAAATGTCGTATCATTTTTTGCCAAGGAAGAGAAAATAAGCGTTGAAGAACTTAAAGATATTATTGCATTAATTGAAAAAAACAAATAACCATGGAATATTTACTAAAAGCAAATGCTGTTATTGTTATTTTTTATTTGTGTTATAAATTATTCTTACAAAAAGACACCTTTTTTGAAACCAATAGATGGTTTTTATTAACCGGACTTCTTGTTGCTGTTTTTATTCCGTTTTTAGTGATTCCTATATATGTGGAAAGCGCTACTTTGCTTCTTGAAAATTATGCCTTTTCAGAACAAACCGTAACTCCTGAAAACACCCTGGGCTCTTTTAATTTTTTGTACTATATAATTATGGCCTATTTTATTGGGTTTATGCTTTTTTTAATAAATTTTGTGTATCAACTCATTTCTGTAAGGCAGTTAATAGCTAAAAATATTCATGAAAAAATTGGAGGCTATACCTACATAAAAATATCCAAAAACCTGTCGCCATTTTCCTTTTTCAATTACATAGTTTATAATCCAGATTTGTTTAATGGGACGGAATTAGAACAAATTATAACTCATGAAAAAGTACATGCACGTCAATACCATTCTTTTGATATTTTATTGATGCAGCTTGCTTGCATCGCATTTTGGTTTAATCCGTATATATGGTTATATAATAAAGACTTTAAGCAAAACCTGGAGTTTATTGCAGATAAGAACGCCGTTAATAAATCTCACTGTAAAAAAAGCTATCAATACACGCTGCTAAAAAGTAGCTTAACAACACATCAATTGTCACTTACCAATAATTTTTATAATTCATTAATCAAAAAACGAATCATTATGTTACACAAATCAAAATCAAAAAAAATCAATTTATTAAAGTACGCTTTTGTTATTCCGGTATTGGCTTTATTTTTAATGAGCTTTAGTACAGAAAAAGTTTTTATTAATTCAGAAACCAATATTGCGAATTACAAAGTAATGACTTCAAAGGCAACAATAAACGGTCATTTAGATGCTATAATTACCAAAGAATTTTCAGATAGTGACCTTGATGATTTAAAAACCAAATTTACTTCTGAAGGCTATACTTTAAAAATTAAAGGTATCAAACGAAACAAGCAAGGTGAAATTACTGCTATTAAAATTGATGTGAGCTCAAAAACTTCAAACGCTAGTTATAATGTTAATGCCGATGAAGCCATTAAACCCATAAAAATAAGTATTGATGCCGATGGACAAAATATATCTATCGGAAATGCCAACATTAAAAGCCAGAAACATATGGTATTTATTTCTGAAGAAGGGAAAAAACATGAATTAAACAATTCAGATTCTGATAATAATGTATTTGTAATTTCTTCAGATGATGCCAATGATGACCATTTTGTTAAAGAAATTATTATTAAAAATGGTGATACAATTAGTATTGATGAAAAACATACAATGAAAATGATTCAAACAGATGCAGACGGTGACATTGAATTCATTGGAAAATATGGCGATTCTAAAAAAATTCACAAAGTGTTTAGAATTAAGACTGGCGAAGGTGACGGAAATTTAACTTGGATAACAGAAGATGATAACAAGGTTATACTTAATAAAATAGATGATAGTGATGCTGAAATAAAATTTAATAGCGGTAAAGAGCCATTGTTTCTGGCTGATGGTAAAGAAATCACTTCACAGGAAATGAATGACATGGTACCTGAAACTATTGATAAAATTGAAGTTTTTAAAGGAGATAGTGCCACAAAAAGATATGGAGATAAAGGAAAAAATGGAGTGGTTGTTATAACCACCAAAAAGAAAAAATAAAAACTAATTTTTAAACAAAAAAGCCCAAATTCAATTATGCTTTTGGGCTTTTTGATGTCAATATATTTATTAAACAATTATCTTTCTAGTCATGAATTTTCCATTATAAAAAACTTTAGCAATATGTATAAATTAGTCTAGAATAAGTTTCACTAATTTTACAACATGCAAAAGCAAGTCTTTAAAATTTTAGCCAGGGTTAATAAAGCGCTCTTACCAAGTTTTACTAAACACCAATTAGATTTAAGTAAAGCCACAAAAACACAACTGTTTATATTTGGTTGGAGATTATATGTTACTAAGCGCGCTTTAGATTAGACATTCTCAACTTAATTGTTTTTTGGAATACTTGATAACAAATATAATTTGAAGAAATGAAATTGAGGTTCTTTCGAAAATCTAAATTGCATAAAAAAAGAGAACAACTCCAAGAAGAATTATTCCCTTTTTTGTTATCAACCAACCAATAAATAACATTACAAAAGAAGGTATAGTTTATTGATTAAAACATGACTTTTGTCAGGTTTTTGAAAAAAAATAAAATTTTATAAAATTAAATCATTTAATTTTTTATAAATAACTACAAAATAGGCTGTCTAAAAAGTTGTCATTGCGAGTCCCGATAGCTATCGGGAGAAGCAATCTGTAAATTGCAAATTGTTGGTTTACAGATTACTTCGAAATAAAAATTTCTCGCAATGACGGTTAATATATACTTTTTAGACAGCCTCTTGATTATCAATTTTAATTTTAAAATTTATTTTTCCCACATGCCCTCAATTTCTTCAAGGGACTTTCCTTTTGTTTCCGGAATAAATTTATAGGTAAAAACAATAATAATGATGATAAATATTACAAAAATAAAATATGGCAATGAACCATTCCAAAACTGGTTATTATTAAGCTCACTAGCTGTTACCATTGGAAATGATTGTGAAACAAAATAATTACCAGCCCATTGAGCAGCTACCGCTACCGACATGGCGACACTTCTTATTTTATTTGGGAACATCTCAGATAGAAGCACCCATACCACAGGGCCCATTGACATGGCAAATGATGCAATAAATATAAGGACGCCAAGAAGCGATAAGAAACCTATTGTTTGTTGTTGTAACGTAACCCCTAAAAGTAAAAAACCAATTAACATTCCAACTGATCCTATGTAGACTAATGGTTTTCTTCCAAATTTATCAACAGTAACCATGGCTACAAATGTGAAAATCAAGTTTATAAAGGCTAGCAGTATTTGTTGTAATAACACATCATCTTTCCCAAAACCTAAGGCTTTTTCAAAAATGTCAGCCCCATAATATAGTACGGCATTGATTCCTGTAAATTGCTGTAATATTGAGAAAACAGATCCAATGACAATAATGATTAATATGTTTCTAGAGAAGTAATTAATTTTTTCTCCTTTATTTTCTAATTTTAGTGATTCCTCAATTTCTTTACTTTCAATTTTCGCATTTTCTTCTCCATGAATTTTTATTAAAACTTTAAGTGATTCCTCTTCCCTTCCTTTTAAAGCTAACCAACGCGGGCTTTTCGGCACAAAAAACAGCAATATCAAAAACAAAAAACTTGGTATGAGTTCAGACCAAAACATGCGCCTCCATCCAAATTGTATGTTTTCAGACTCAGTAAGTGTGGTTCCAATAAAATAGGTAGCCAAAAACACAATAAAAAACCCAATAACAATTGCTAACTGGTAATAAGATACTAAGTTCCCTCTTTTTCTTGCCGGCGCAATTTCGGCAATATATGTTGGTGCATTCATGGAAGCAATACCAATTCCTAAGCCACCAATTAATCTAAACACCACTAACAAAGTCACTGATTCTGGAAAAATATTAGGCAATCCGGAACCCCAAGCAGATATTGTAAAAAGAGCTGCCGAAATTATTAAAGAATTTTTCCTCCCAATTTTTATACTTAAAGGGCCCGATATAATAGCACCTACAAAGCATCCAATTAAAGCACTTCCTACAACAAACCCTTGCATAGTTGCATCCAAATCAAAATATTTGGTTAGAAAAAATTGGGCGCCATTAATAACACCGGTATCATAACCAAATAATAAGCCTCCCAATGCAGAAACCGATGTAATGAGTAATAAAAATTTTCTTTGATTCATAATTAAATAGTATAAGTTAGTTTTTATTTTATAATTGTGATTTAATAAAACATGGATTGTAAATCTAATATTCTTTTTTTAAAAATTTAGAAAACCATTGAATAAAATATAATTGTTGCAAAACCAGTTAATGATAAAATGGTTGTCATGACTGTCCAGCTTTTAAAAGTTTGTGTTTCATTAAGCCCTAAGTATTTGCTTACCAACCAAAAGCCACTATCGTTTACATGAGATAATATAGATGCACCTGATGCAATTGCAATAACCAATAATGCTTTGTCTATTTCAGAAACATCTATCGCTAAAAGTGGTGCGGTTAAACCAGCGGCAGTAATCATGGCAACCGTTGATGACCCTTGCATGATCCTTACTGTTGCGGCAGCCAAAAAAGCAAAAAGCAAAATACTCACCCCTTCATTTGCAAAATAATTAGCTAACATTTCTCCTGTTCCTGTATTTATCAAAACCTGTTTAAATACGCCACCCGCACCGGTTAATAATATAATAATACCGGCAGGTTCCATAGACTTAGTTGTTATTTTTAATAAACTTTCTTTTAGTACATGACAAAAATATAATTCATTGAAATCCAACAAATTAAGTGTTAAAAAATTAGAATAAAGCATTGATTTTCAGTATATTAGAAGAATAATTCTACCTATTTTCCTAATGAAGAAAACCAATGCCGTCACTAAAAATAGTGAATTAACTTCTGTTCTCAATACCCATTTCCGAGGAAAAGTAAATTTAGCCAGAGTAAAACTCATTTCTCACATAATCATAGCCTTGTGCAAAGTGCAGACGGTTACTTTCGAGAAATTATCCAATGCTTTTGATAGCAAAACAAGTTCAGAGTCGTCCTTAAGGCGTATACAGCGGTTTATTGCAAGCTATAGTCTGGATTCCGATCTTGTAGCACGCCTTGTTTTCAACCTTCTGCCCAAACAAGATAAGCTTATCTTGAGTATCGACAGGACCAACTGGAAATTTGGACAGGCCAACATCAATATTTTCATGCTCGGCATTGTCCATAAAGGTGTTGCCTTCCCTTTGTTGTTCACCATGCTCGATAAAAGAGGGAACTCCAATAGCCGGGAACGTATTGATCTGGTCAATAGATTTATCCATCTTTTTGGTAAAGAGGCCATTGATTCTATTGTTGCTGACAGAGAATTTGTAGGGGAACAATGGCTGGGGTTCCTAAACCGAAACAGTATTAGATATTATATTCGCATCCGTAATAATTTCAAGGTATTTTTTCCCCATAAAAACAAAGAGATCAAAGCGTCGCATTTGTTCAATAGATTCAGGGTCAATGAATTTGTTTATTACAATAAAATAGTACGCATCAATGGACAGCTCTGCTACCTTAGTGGATGCAAACTCAATAACAGAAAAGGAAAGCAGGATTTCCTGATTATTGTATCATTTAATAAGCCTGAAAAAGCACAGCAGGATTACAAACAGCGCTGGCAGATAGAAATGTGTTTTAAAGCCATGAAATCCAGCGGTTTTGATATTGAAAAAACACATTTGCAAGATATTCAAAGAATAGAAAAGCTCGTGCTATTGGTCATGCTCGCTTTTGTTTGGTGCTATAAAGTAGGTATCTATCTGCATAAAATATGCCCGATACAAATTAAAAAACATGGAAGAAAAGCAAAAAGCATATTCAAATATGGGCTCTCTTTTATCGCAAACACTTTATTAAATGCTGAAAATCAACACAATACTAACATATTTAAATTTTTGTCATGTACTTAGGGAAATTATAGAAGATAGACATGGCGAGCACAGTATAATTATAGTCTCCCAATTACCAGTGGAAGCATGGCATGAAATTATAGGGGAACAAACCATTGCAGATGCCATTTTGGACCGTCTTGTTCATAATGCACACAGAATAGATATTAAAGGAGAGTCTATGCGTAAAAAAATGAAAAATAAATACTAAATTTAACCACAAATGAATCGATTTTGAGCACTTACTTTGCTATGCTCACTTTCATCCGCCGCAAGTGGTTCACTTTGCCC
Source organism: uncultured Flavobacteriales bacterium (assembly GCA_963976005.1). GTDB lineage: Bacteria > Bacteroidota > Bacteroidia > Flavobacteriales > Flavobacteriaceae > Yeosuana. The sequence goes on from CAXBJF010000054.1 coordinate 17,666, forward strand.
GCCCTATCCAATAACATTAAGGAAAAGGTTTTAGTCGAAAAAGCAATATTTCAAACATTCGCTTTTATCCAAAGATTAAGTTACCCTTCGGCTTTGCTCAGAATAAACTCCACGCAGCACATTACATATTTGCTATTTTTCCGTTATCCAAACTTATTATCAAAGCAACCAAATTAAATACCTCTGATATCCTAAAGTGGATGCGGTTGCCTTATCAACACTTATTCGATTATATATTAAATGCTTTATCCATAATACTTTGTTCTCTTTTGGTTATTACTATTTAATCAGCTTCATTTTTCCAAGTAGAAACAACTGCTTTAACTTCGGTTATTATGATATCCATTTGTTCTTCTGGTAATCTAAAAAACATACCCACACTTTTTGCCAAATCATAATCCAGCGCATTGTAATCTGTATCGATATTGAGTGCCAAACCATCTTTGTCTATGGATGGGTTTAAATCATAGGCTGGAGACAAAACCCACCCTAGATTTGTTAGAATAAAACCATGTTTACGAAGGTGGTCGTCTGTATTAGAAATGGTAATTACTTTTTCTTATCCATTATTTAAATGATTGTTATTTCAAACAAATACACTAATTAGGGTTTCCTCAGAAAGTCAAAATTGGAAATTATTCAATTCGGCAAATTT
>CAXBJF010000055.1:0-18172 GCA_963976005.1 uncultured Flavobacteriales bacterium
GATATGCTGCGTAGAGATTTTATAAGAACTAATTGACTAAACGATTAATAACTACGCAAATCATACACAATCACGTTGGCATTAAATATGACTTAATTATTTAATATTATGACAAAACTTTCAACTTTATTATTGTGCCTTATTTTTTTTGGTCTGTGCATTTCGTACTCTCAAAACAGTAAAACCAAAGTTTCATATTATCCGAACGAAAATTGGAAAGTTTCAACACCAGAAGAACAAGGTGTAGATTCGGAAAAACTGTTAAAGATGTTCGAATCCATTCAGTCCACTCCAACATTAGATTTTCATAGCATACTAGTAGTTAGAAACGGACATTTAATAACAGAAGCATATTGGACTCCTTACAATAAAAACACCACCCACAATATAAAATCAGCTTCGAAGAGTATAATATCTGCATTGGTTGGAATTGCATTAGATAAAAAATACCTGAATAGTTTGGATCAGAAAGTTTCAGAATTTTACCCTGAATATGTTATAGATTCCTTAAAACAAACTATTTCGTTACATGATTTATTAACGATGACCGGAGGACTTGATTGGATGGAAGATGCTGGTCCATCACCTTTTGACCTGGAGAGTTGGAATAAAACACCTATGCGTGACACATCGGGTGAAATATTTGAATACAACACAGCGATGACGCATATGATGTCTGCAATATTGACAAAAGCTACTGGAGTAAGCACAGAGAGATTTGCAAATAAATGGCTTTTTAAACCACTTGGTATCACGAATTACCAATGGACAAAAAGCAATGACGGAATATATCATGGTGGATTTGATATTTTTTTAACTCCTCGTGATATGGCAAAATTTGGATACTTATATTTAAGAAATGGACAATGGAATGAAAAACAGATAGTGCCGAACGAATGGGTTAAAGAATCTACAACAAAGAAAGTGAATATCCCTGTTGAGGTTGCTTATGCTGAAGGATTAAATTATGGTTATTGGTGGTGGATTCAGGAAAAAGGCTATATGGCATGGGGTTCAGGGGGGCAATACATTATAGTTAACCCTGATTTGGATTTAGTAATTGTGATTACAGCTACTGACGGGTTCGATGATATTAACCTCTATGCTAAATTTATGCGTCAATTTTTAGAAAACTATATTTATTCAGCCGTAATAAGTAATGCACCCATTCCTGCAAAACCATTGATTTTAGAGAAATTGACTAATAGAGTAAAAGAATTAGAAAATCCAAAAATTGCCTTCGAGCAAATGCCAAAAATTGCCGGGGTTGTTTCTTCTAAGAATTATATCTTAGATAAAAATGATATAGGCTTCCAATCTACTTCATTTATTTTTTCTGATAGTACATGTATCTGGGAATATAATATTGGTGGGCATCCTATAAATTTAAAAGTAGGATTAAATGGTAATTATTTAATCAATGATATTGGATATTCGATGGGTGTGAATCCCGGTGGAGATAAGATAGCTTGCAAAGGATATTGGAATAGCAATGAATTTACGATTGAACATCATATAATTGGGGATCCAACAAAACAAATATTTACATTTAGTTTTGATGGAGATGAGATAAATATGCATTTAACTACTTACGGATTGGATGTTACCATCAAAGGAATAAAAGAAAAGTAAGAAAACGTTTGCCAACACCTCATAAAATTTATGCTTACATTTAAACTAAATAACGAACCGACAAACATTCAACAAACAATTTGCTACGGTGGAAAAATCTCCGATTTCTCAGTCACACAAATCTTAATACAAAACCGTTGGCATTAATTCCCCACATCAGAATCCGATTAATTCCTCGAGCTAACGAGTAAAAGGAGCCTAAATGTTGGTGAAAATTGATAGATTTGACAAAAACATAATTAACTGAATATCAATAACAAAATTTGACGTTAGTCGAGATAATCAGGTCAAAAAACAGACATGAAGTTGGCATACTGTCAATGGCAATTGGTTTGTCCTTTTTATTGCTATTATTCAAAAATGGCAAGTCTTATTATTTCTTTCCCATCATATTAACAATACTTCCTTTTGGAGCCATATTTTGGGAACAAATCGTTATGGTCAAAAGAAAATGGACAATATATCCTATTGCTGCTTTACTGATTTTAGGCTCTGTATTAATCCCTTTCGGAATGCCAGTTTATAGTTTTGGTCGTTACCTTGACAAGGTATATCCTCACGAAATAAAGGATATTAAAGGCGGTAAATATGGAGTGAAATATGATGAATATTACACACAAAATAAATGGTCAACAACAATAAAAGAATTAAAATCAGTATATGATAGTTTGCCTAATAATGAAAAACAAGATTGTTTAATTTGGGGTAAACATTATGCACAGGCCGATACCGTAAATTTATTTGGAGAAGTTTACAATCTTCCTAAAGCTTTTTCCTATCACGGGAGTTTTTACAGTTGGACACCCAAAGGAAAAATGCCGAATATTGTTATTGGGTTGAGTTATCAGGTTGGAGATTTTTTTAAATCTTACTTTAATGAAGTCACTCTGATTAAAACCATTTATAATCCGTTTGCCGATAATGAAGAAGAACTATATCAGCAGATTTATATTTGCAGAAAGCCCAAACAGGATTTTGAAAAAATGAAAGCACTATTTAAGAATAGGATATTTGAATAAAAAGGCACATAACAACACAGGGAAATATTTGATAAATTCAATAAATTTGAATTTTCAGTAAATTAACAAATTTAAACATTGGAAATTAGTTGCATTTGAGCATCAAAACCACCATATTCATCAACTTTGTACATCATTTAAAAAGTAAAAAAATGAATCCATCCGAAAAATTATTAGCTATAAAGAGTGTACATACTTTGATTTGGTTATTCTTCGTTATTGTGATTTTTTATATTTTGTATTCAGGGATTTTCAATAAAATAAATTTTTATACTTGGATTGCTATAGGTTTGGTTATTGTAGAAGGCATTGTTTTAGTTATTTTTAAAATGTTCTGCCCGTTGACACTTATGGCAAGAAAATACTCCGATTCAAAAAAAGATAATTTTGATATTTTTTTACCAAATTGGTTAGCAAAGTATAATAAAATAATATTCACAATAATTTATCTTATTGGTGTCATAATCGTCTTATTACGAGTAGGATTCAGTTATAACTAAAACATCGATTTCAGTCACAATTTACATAACTATATTCAGGATCTAAATTGTTCAATATTTATTGTTGAAATAAACTTTGATAAATTATTTTACCTGTTCCATAATGGTTTTTAAAACAAACTCATAGTACGATTTATTGGAGGCAACCAGATGATTGTTTTCACCTATATGCAATAAAATGTTTTTAAATTCATCAAGAGAAACTAATTTTAAAGCTTCAACCTCACTTTTTTGCGGGATAAGATTTGCTAGCGGAACTTTTAATTCTGCAATAAATGTGTGATGAAATTCATTGTCAACTATGCCATTTGGATACGATTGAAAGCATTCAAAAACGCCTATTTTTTGTAAATCATTGGCTGTTAAGTCTAAGCTTATTTCTTCTTTAACTTCGCGCAAGGCAGCATGAATGATTAACTCACCGGCATCAACATGACCAGCAACAGATACGTCCCACAGCAATGGGCAAATGGATTTTGAAGCCGCACGTTGCGCCAATAATAGGTCACCTTTTTTAGTGTAAAGCCAAACATGGGCTGTATTGTGAAAATACCCGTTTGTATGAATGTCTGATTTTAAGGTTTTTCTACCTGTAAGTTTTCCGTCTTCAGTTACTATGTCTATATATTCATCCATTATGAATAATAAATGTCATTACGAGGAGTGAAACGACGTGGTAATCTGCTTAAAATTAAATAGATTGCCACAACCTATTGGTTTCGCAATGACGTTTTAAGTTTAATATTATTTAAAATAACTAAATGTTTCTCCGTCTTTTAAATTTAAAAGGGTTTCGTAAATTAATTTAATGACATTTTCAACATCGTCTCTATGAACCATTTCAACAGTTGTATGCATGTAACGCAATGGCAAAGAAATTAGTGCAGAAGCAACACCTCCATTACTATAAGCAAAAGCATCAGTATCCGTTCCTGTTGCCCGTGATAACGCATTTCGTTGAAACGGTATTTTATGGGCATCAGCAGTTTCTGTTATAAGATCACGTAGTTTTTGTTGAACCGCTGGTGCATAGGCTATAACCGGCCCTTTTCCTAGTGCTAAATCGCCTTGCGTTTTCTTTTCAATCATTGGCGTAGTGGTATCGTGTGTTACGTCTGTAACAATAGCAACATTTGGCTTTATTTTTTGGGTAATCATTTCAGCTCCACGCAATCCTATTTCTTCTTGTACTGAGTTTACAACATATAAACCAAAAGGCAATGTTTTTTTGTTTTCGTGAAGTAATCTGGCAACTTCAGCAATCATAAAGCCTCCCATTCTGTTATCAAGGGCACGACACACAAATTTGTTTTTATTTAAAATATGAAATTCATCAGGATACGTAATGACGCATCCTACATGAACGCCTAATTTTTCAACATCAGTCTTGGTTTTACAACCGCAATCAATAAAAATATTTTCAGGTTTAGGAGGTTCTTCTTTTCCTTTGTCTCTGGTGTGAATTGCCGGCCAACCAAAAACCCCTTTTACGATGCCATTTTTAGTGTGGATATTTACTATTTTACTAGGTGCAATTTGATGGTCACTACCACCATTTCTAATAACATAAATCAATCCTTCATCAGAAATATAATTCACATACCATGAAATTTCATCAGCATGACCTTCAATAACTACTTTATATTTTGCTTTCGGGTTTATAATGCCTACCGCCGTTCCATACGTATCGGTTATAAACTCATCAACATAAGGTCTTAAATAATTCATCCATAATTTTTGCCCGTTCCATTCATAACCGGTAGGCGCAGCATTATTTAAATAGGCTTCTAAAAAAGCCATTGATTTTTTGTTTAAAATTGATTTTGTTGGCATAAAATTTATGTATTAATTAAAACCTAAACAGGAATATATGAGTTTTTACTTATAAAATTCTTAAACTTTTTATATAACAGGTCAAGAATGTATTTTTTGTAAAAGTAACATGATTTATTTAGTTTTTGGCCTTGGAAATTTAATATTTTGTAACAAAATTAACTATTTTCACACCTATTAACCAATAACCAATATTTCTTAAAACAATAGGTATGAAGCTAATTATTAAAAATTTAACCAAAACATACAAAAATGGTGTAAAGGCCATTGATAATTTAAACTTAGAAATTGGAGCAGGCATGTTTGGACTTCTGGGGCCTAATGGTGCGGGAAAGTCTACCTTAATGAGAACCATTGCCACTTTGCAAAGTCCGGATTCAGGGTCTATTACATTTGGGGATATTGATGTGCTTGAAGACAATATGGCATTACGAAAAGTTTTAGGGTATTTACCACAATCTTTTGGTGTGTATCCAAAAATGTCAGCTGAAGATTTATTGGATTATTTTGCAACACTTAAAGGTGTTAAATCTAAAAGTGATAGACAAAAATTGGTAAGGGAAGTTTTGGAAATTACCAATTTGTATGATGTTAGTAAAAAAGAAGTTGCTGGATATTCAGGTGGTATGAAACAGCGTTTTGGTATTGCTCAACTGTTATTGAACAACCCAAAATTAATTATTGTTGATGAGCCTACTGCTGGATTGGATCCTGCTGAACGAAATCGGTTTTTAAATGTTCTGCGTGAGGTTGGTACCAATTGTACCGTTATTTTTTCTACCCATATTGTTGATGATGTGAAAGAATTATGTCATGAAATGGCCATTTTAAATGGTGGACAAATTTTAAAACATAGTACACCAATTAAGGCTACTGAAGAAATTAAAGGACAAATCTGGACAAAAATAATTCAGCGAGAGGAATTGGAAAACATGGAAGCTACTTACAAAGTACTGTCATCAAACTATAATCAAGATAACACTTTAAACATTCGTGTGCACGCGTTTGATAAACCCGCTGATGATTTTAAAGAAGCAAATCCGCAATTAGATGATGTGTATTTTATTGCTTTAAAGGAAGAACCTGTTCTTGCTTAAATCTAGTCGTATTTTCTAACATTAAAAAATTTACATGTTTTCAACAATATATAAGCACGAATTAAAGTATTGGCTTAAAAAACCAGCCTTTTATATTTACACGGCCATATTTTTAATATTGTCATTATTTATGTCGGCCAGTGCCGCTGGGATTTTCGATTTTATAACGGTAACCACAGGTTCTTCAAGAATAGTAAACTCTCCTATGGGCGTTATTGGCTTGTTTAATGGTTTAACAACCTTAATTTTCTTTTTGTTTCCATCCATTATAGGACTTTCTATTTACAGGGATTATAATAGTGAAATGCATACTATTTTGTATTCATACCCGTTTTCAAAAGCCAATTATTTATTTGCCAAATTTCTTTCAGGAATCACCGTTGTAACCATCATAGTTTTGGTGATTGGTATTGGGATTTACATTGGTTTCAGATTGCCCGGGACTAATCAAGATATTGTTGGTCCTTTTATGCTTATGGCCTATGTACAAGCTTATTTGGTGTACATTCTTCCAAATGTATTATTGTTTGGAGCCATTGTTTTTGCGGTAGTTACTTTTACAAGAAACATAGCAGCAGGGTTTATAACCGTTGTTTTAATATTACTTGTTCAAGGTATTGTCGCTAATTTATTAGCGGATCCGGAAAACAGACTCATATCATCACTTTTGGACCCTTTTGGTGAACAAGCCGCTAATTATTACACACGTTACTGGACGGTTTCTGAGCAGAATGAAATGATGCTTCCTTTTAAAGGCATTGTTATTTATAATAGATTAATATGGTTGGGGATTGCTTCGGTTATTTTTGGATTGGTATTTAGGTTTTTCACATTTAGCCAGAATGCTATCTCCTTTTCATTTAAAAAACAAAAAGGAGAACGTTCAACCAAAAGCAATTTTGGAGGTATTACAAGAATTAATTTACCAAAAGTTGATTTTAATTTTTCATTTATTCAGAATTTAAAAATCACCTGGAAATTATCAAATTTAGATTTAAAATACATTGTTAAAAGCTGGCCTTTTATTAGTATTGTATTAGTCGGATTGATTTTTATTTTAATTTCGGCGACCACTTTAGGTCAAATATTCGGAACCAAAACCTATCCCGTAACATGGCAAATGCTGTTAATTCCAGGAAACTTTTTCTCATTATTTGTTAATATTCTTACCTTTTTGTATGCTGGTATGCTGGTGCACAGAGGTAAAATAGCTAATATGAATCATTTGGTTGATGTAACTCCAATACCCAATTGGACGCTCCTCATGTCAAAACTTATTGCCTTATTAAAAATGCAGGTGATCATGTTGTTGGTTATCATGATAGGAGGTATGACCATTCAAATTTATAACGGTTATTATAATTTTGAAATTGGGCATTATTTATATGAATTGTATGTGTTGAATTTTATCGGATTTGTAATTTGGGCATTATTATCCTTGTTCATTCAAACATTAATTGGCAACCCATATTTAGGACTATTTGTTTTGCTTTTAATCTCCATTGGCATTCCTTTTTTGTCCTTTGCAGGGATTGAACAAGATATTTTTAAATACAACCAAGGGCCAGGGTTTCAATATTCAGATATGAATGGTTACGGGGCTTCCCTTTCACCTTATTTGATTTATAGATTATATTGGTTTTTGGGTGGCTTGGTATTATTATGCCTTTCAGCTTTATTTTGGGTTCGGGGATTGCCACAATCATTTAAAGAACGGTTGAAAATTGCAAAATCCCGGTTTCATGGCCCTATTTTAATAGGTTTTGTACTTAGTTTAGTGGCATTTTTGAGTTTAGGTTCCACCATATATTATGAAGATAATATTGTCAATGTTAGAACCTCATCTAAAGAACAGGAGAAAAAGTCAGTTAATTGGGAGAAAACTTATAAAAAATATCAAAACTTTAAACAACCCAGAATTGTTGCGGTTAATTGTAATGTCAATATTTTTCCCGATGAATTAAATTTTGAAGCGGATGGAACCTATATTATGGTTAACAAAACAAAGGTTGCCATTGATAGTATTTTATTGAATTATAATGATTATCCAAGTACTTTTAAGTTTAATAAAGCCAATGATTTGGTGTCAAAGGATACGGTTTATAATTTTGATATTTATAAATTAAAAGAGGCTTTACAGCCGGGAGATTCTTTGGAATTGCAATTTGCTGTGCATAATAAGCCCAACACTTTGTTGCGGAAAAATAATTCTCCGGTTTTAGCAAATGGCACGTTTATAAATAGCGCTCAAATGTTTCCGTCATTAGGTTACAACAGTAGTGCAGAATTACAGGATAATGAAGTCAGGAAAAAATATGATTTACCGGAAAATGATTTAAAACCGGAGCCATCAGATTCAACCTCATTGGGAGACACCTATATATCTAAAGATTCTGATTGGATTGATTTTGAAGCAACGGTAAGTACGTCATCAGATCAAATTGCTATAGCACCAGGTTATTTACAAAAAGAATGGACAAATGATAACAGACGCTATTTTCATTATAAAATGGATAGCAAGATTTTAAATTTTTATGCCTTTAATTCTGCTAGATATCAAGTTAAAAAGGACAAGTGGCATGATGTTAATTTAGAGATCTACTATCAAAAAGGACATGAATATAATTTAGACCGAATGTTGGCTGGTATGAAAGCCTCATTGGATTACAATTCTCAAAATTTCAGTCCGTATCAACATAAACAATTACGAATTGTTGAGTTTCCCAGAACAGGAGGAAGCTTTGCACAATCGTTTCCAAATACCATTCCATTTTCAGAAGGTGTAGGCTTTATTGCAGATGTTGATGATTCTGATGAGGGTGGTGTTGATTACCCTTTTGCTATTACGGCTCATGAAGTGGCGCATCAATGGTGGGCACATCAGGTCATTGGTGCGGATGTTTTAGGAGCTACCATGCTATCTGAAAGTCTTTCAGAATATGTGGCTTTAAAAGTGCTGGAACATCAACAGGGAAAAAGTAAAATGCGCAAGTTTTTAAAGAAAGCCTTAGATGATTATTTAACACAAAGAGCTTTTGAAACCAAACGTGAAAAACCATTGATGTATAATGACGGACAAGGCTATATACGTTATCAAAAAGGGTCTTTAGTGTTTTATGCGTTAAGTGATTATATAGGAGAAGAAAATTTAAATAATGCCTTAAAGCAATATGTTGAAAAAGTAAAATTCCAAGCGCCACCTTATACAACATCCATTGAAATGGTTGATTTCATTAAAAAAGCAACGCCTGATAGTTTGCAGTATGTCATACATGATATGTTTGAAACCATCACGCTATATAACAATAGAATTGTGGATGTAACTTCAAAGAAATTGGATAATGGAAAGTATCAAGTAGATATTGAATTTAATGTAAGTAAGTACAGAAATAATGAAATGGGTAGAAAATATTATGGTTTAAAAGTTGGCGATACTTTAACGTATCAAACAGAAAAGATGACTAAACCTGAATTATCTGTACCTCTTGATGATTATATTGATATTGGCGTTTTTTTAAAAGAAGAGGTTGATGGTAAAAAGAAAGAAAAGGAACTGTATCTAAAGAAACATAAAATTTCAGCTATCAATAATAAAATAACCATCATTGTTGATGAAAAACCAACTGAAGTAGGGGTAGACCCTTATAATAAGTTGATAGATACAAACTCCAATGATAACAGACGGGAATTATAACTTAGTATAAAACTATATTGTTACAAAAGAGGCGGTTCAAAAAGTATATATTAACCGTCATTACGAGAAATTTTTATTTCGAAGTAATCTGTAAATCAACAACTTGTAATTTACAGATTGCTTCATTTCATTCGCGGATGACGCCTTTTTAGGCAGCCTCTTTTTTTTACGTTTTTTTTTAAAGATTTAAGATAATAAATAAAACAATAATAATTTCATTTTCGGGTTGTTAAAGCTGGTAAATTATTAATTTTGAATAATTAATATTTTCATATTTTTAAATGAATTATTGGCCCTGCATCATCTTATTATTTCCTTTTTTTGTGGTTTCACAAGTGAGACCTATTGAGCAAGATTCAATAGAACATATGTATTATCTTGTTGAAGGAGACACTATTCCCAAAGAAACCATAGATCTTGATGAAGTTTACGTGCTTAACCGGTTAAAATTTAATAGCAAGGAAGATCAAATGCGCTATTTAATTTTAAGAAGAAAAACCATAAAAGTGTACCCATATGCTAAATTGGCTGCTGACCGATTAGACTCTTTAAATAGTAGATTGGAAAGAATGAGCAGTAAACGTGAAAAGAGGCGCTATACCAAAATGATTCAGAAATATATAGAAGGCGAGTTTTCTGATAAATTAAAAAAACTATCCCGTACAGAAGGGCAAATTTTAATTAAACTGGTTCATAGGCAAACGGGGGAAACTACATTTAACCTGGTAAAAGAATTACGTAGCGGCTGGAGTGCCTTTTGGTATAACACAACAGCGAGTATGTTTGATTTGTCTTTAAAACAAGGTTATGACCCCGTGAATGTTAAAGAAGATTATTTAATTGAAGATATTTTACAACGCAATTTTATGAGTGGAATATTACAGCGTCAAAAAGCTGCTCAAGAATTTGATTTTTTAGATTTAAATGAAAAATGGATGAATGAAAAGAAACCTTAAAAAGCCATAATGAAAACACAATCATATACTGAAGAAAAACTTAATGCTGGTACGCATGCCATTGGTGTTTTTTTAGGTATCGCTGCTCTGGTTTTACTTATTGTTTTTGAAACTCATAAAACCGAATGGAGTCTGTTTAGTGTCATAATTTACGGACTTTCTATCATCATCTTATTTTCAGCTTCCACTTTATATCACTCTGTTAGGAATGAACAGCATAAACATTTTTTCAGAATTATAGATCATATTAGTATTTACTTGCTCATTGCAGGTACCTATACACCAGTTTTACTAATTTCTTTAAATACTAGCTTAGGGTGGCCTTTATTTTGGGTGGTTTGGGGAATAGCCGTTTTTGGGGTATTTTTAAAAGTGTTTTTTACAGGCAGGTTTGAAATCTTTTCAACGCTTTTATATTTAGTGATGGGTTGGTTAATCATATTCGATTTCACTAACCTCTCTAATAGTATAGGGAATGGTGTTTTATTGCTATTTGCCGGTGGGATGGCTTATACCATAGGCATTGTATTTTATGTTATTCACAGAATACCTTATCATCACGTTATTTGGCACCTATTTGTGTTGGCGGGTGCTATGTTTCATTTTTTTATGATTTTCTTTTATGTTATTTAATGCCTTTTAAACTTATGACCCTCTTTATACCCGCCGAAACAAAACAACAATTTAACCAAATAGCTAAATTGGCAGATGTTATATGGAGAGAACATTATACACCCATTATTGGAATTGATCAGGTAGAGTACATGATTAAAAAATTTCAATCAACTGAAACCATGTACACTCAATATACAAATGGTTATCAGTATTTTATGATATTTTATGACAATCAACTTGTAGGGTACCTTTCTATTCAAAAGCAAAAGAAAAAATTATTTATCAGCAAAATTTATATTTCTAAAGAAATGAGAGGCAAAAAAATTGGAAAAGAAACCTTGTTATTTATACAGAAAAAAGCGAAAGATATGACTTGCAATACCTTAGAGCTTGGTGTCAATAAAAACAACATGAATGCCATTGCAGCTTATGAAGCTTTCGGATTTAAAAATAAAGGATCCATGGTTACAGATATTGGTTCTGGGTATATTATGGATGATTATAAAATGGTTAAATCATTAATGGATCAGACTTCAAATAAATCTCTGTAATCTTCAAAAAATGCTTCAAATAAGGCCATGTTTTCGTTAAAAAACTCCATCACATCACGCCAGGTGTTTTTATTATGTATTGAAACTTTTTTATCTAATTGCACATAAATTCTAGAAATCTCCTTCTCGTTATCTAATAAGTAGGTTTCGTTAAAAACAGCATCATGAAGATACTCAGTTATTAAGATATTTTGTAACGATTGCAGTTTTCCCCAGTATTTAATGCGGTTTTCAAGGTGGTCTTCCAAGTCCAAAGCAACCAAGGCGATTTTGTTATTAAAATAAAATTTAAAACTAAATCCTTTTATTTTGGTATCATATAAAATCCATTTTCTAGGAAATGATTTCCCAAAACCGATCCAGAATTCATGGCGTAATTTTCTTGAATCTTCTTTACTGAACATTACATAAAATAGGCAATTACTATAGCTGAAATAATGGTGATAAGTTTGGTTAAATTGAATTTATGATTTTCGCTGCTTTCAAATAAAATAATGGTTGAAATATGTAAAAAGATTCCAATAACTACAGCAGAAATTTCGTAATAATACGTTTTAAACGCTTCAAATTCAATGGATAACAAAACTCCCAATGGCGTCATTAACGCAAATAAAATCAGAAAAAAGGCAATTTTAGTTTTGCTTAAACTTGATGCCAAAAAGAACGTAGTTAAAATAATGGCAACTGGCAATTTATGTATGATAATGCCATAAATTAAATTATGATGAGCCTCAATAGGAATGCCTTCTAAAACGGAATGAATGCTTAAACTTACAAATAATAACCAAGGAAAAACATTGCTTTCTTTATTTAAATGTACATGACCATGCTCAGCACCTTTTGAGAAAAACTCCAAAATAACTTGAAGCAAAATCCCAATCATAATAAACAATCCAACCGGTTTATTACTGTTATTATAGACTTCGGGTAAAAAATTAAAAACGGTGATAGACAGTAAAAAAGCACCACTAAACGCCAGTAAAAGCTTTAAATTTTTACGTTGAGAAGGCTTTAAAACCAACACAATTAAAAACCCCAAAAGCACACTTAACACAGGAAGTAAAAAATTCAACATAACACACTATTTAAAAATCATGACTAAACGTTCAGAAGTTTGTGCCCTAAATTTATTCAATTTATAGTCACCAAAAACATCCAGTAAATGCACACCAGCTTTCGCAAATAATTGTTCAAAATCATTTAAAGTAAACGCTTTGACACGTTCTTTAAAACTATAATTTTCACCTTCATGAACAAAATCAATTTCCTTAACAATATAACCATCGTCAACATAACGTTTTAAAAAAAAGGTGATGCCATCTACTACTTTAACTTCTTCTGGCATTAAATTATCCATCACAAATTCTGAATTCATAAAATCAATAACACCAAAACCATAGTCGTTTAAATCGGCTTTTATGGCTTTAATGGTATTCAGGTTATCTTCCTCCGCATCAAAATACCCAAAACTGGTAAATAAATTAAAAATAGCATCAAAGGTTTGGCCGTAAGGTTTGCACATATCATGCACGGCAAATCGTAATGAATCGTTTTCAAACTGTTTTGCAAAATCAATACTGTTTTCAGATAAATCAACACCAGTAACATGAAACCCTAAAGTGTTCAGATAAACAGAATGGCGGCCTTTTCCGCATGCCAAATCTAATATAGAGCCGTTTTCAGGAATATTTAAATATTGGGTAAGCGCATCCATAAAAGACTGTGCTTCAGCATCATCTCTGTCCTTATAAAGTATGTGGTAAAATGGTGTGTCAAACCATGATGAAAACCATTTCGTTTCTTTTTTTGTCATAATTTTTTTAGGAGGTTCCCGCACTTTGCTGCGGTCAGGCTTTTCACTATATCTTTTTCCTCTCTGTCTCTCTGAGACATCTCTCCAAAGGAGAGGTTTTATAACGCTTCCCTTTGGGAAAGATGTTCGCTTGCTAACAGAAGGGAAAAAGATGCCGCGGCAAATGCTTAGAATTCATTAATTTAAAAATATAAACCAATGAGTAACCCTTAACCTAATTTAAATAAACCCCAAATGTAACGCAAAAATAAAGTATTTTTGTAACCTATGAAGCGTTAATGATGGAGAAAATTTTTACAATGGTTGCCAAAACCTTATTTGGCTTTGAAGAGCTGTTAGCACATGAATTGACACAACTTGGTGCACAAGAGGTTAAAATAGGGGTAAGAAACGTGAGTTTCTCGGGGGACAAGGGCTTTATGTATAAGGCTAATTTAGCATTGCGGACCGCCATAAAAATTTTAAAACCCATTGAAACCTTTACCGTTAATAATGAGCAGGATTTGTATGATAAAATCCATGCCATGCCATGGGAAGATTATATGAAAAACACCGGCACTTTGGCTATTGATGCTACTATACATTCTGATTTGTTTACCAATTCACTTTACATTGCTCAAAAAACCAAAGATGCTATTGTTGACAGGTTTAGAGAGCAAACCGGTGAACGACCAAATGTAGATTTACGTTTCCCAGATTTAAAGGTGAATGTGTATATTGACAGGAAAAATACAACCATATCATTAGATTCATCTGGTGACTCTTTGCATAAACGTGGTTATAAAACAGCTACCAATATTGCGCCTATCAATGAAGTGCTGGCTGCCGGATTGGTGATGTTATCTGGTTGGGATGGCCAATCAGATTTTATGGACCCCATGTGTGGCAGTGGTACCATCCCAATTGAAGCGGCTATGATAGCTTGTAATATCCCGCCCAATTTAATGCGAAAAGAATTCGCTTTTGAACGTTGGAATGATTGGGATGTGGAGTTGTTTGAAAAAATTGAAGAATCCCTTTTGAGTAAAACCAGGGATTTTCACTATAAAATTATTGGGTATGATAAAGCACCCAGTGCAGTTGCCAAGGCCAAAGAAAACGTTAAAAATGCCCAATTGGAAGATTTTATTGAGATTAAACATGAAGATTTCTTTAAGACCCAAAAAGCGGGTGAGGATAAATTGCACATGGTTTTTAATCCGCCCTACGGCGAACGATTGGATATTGATATGGAAGGTTTTTATAAGCAAATTGGTGATTGTTTAAAACAAAATTACCCAAATACGGATGCTTGGTTTATAACCTCCAATTTAGAGGCATTGAAACATGTTGGGTTGCGACCATCCAGAAAAATACATTTATTTAACGCGAAGCTGGAAGCACGTTTGGTAAAATATGAAATGTATGCCGGCAGTAAAAAAGGGAAGTATATTAAATAACTGTCATTGCGAGGGAAGAATGACCGAAGTAATCTTTTAAATTATAGTTATTATCCTGAGATTGCTTCACTGCGTTCGCAATGACGTTTGGTAAAATATGAAATGTATGCCGGCAGTAAAAAAGGGAAGTATATGAAGTAGTTTTTGGCAATTACGATTACTGGTATGGTATAAATGCAGTAACGGTTTTTATACACTAACTTTTCGGTTTATTACAGACCCTATTTATAAATTTACTTTTTATTAATGGATAACTTGGTTATTGCTTTTGGTTGTTGCATTTTACATTGTTAACTGCGGCCTTTACATATTATACTTTATCACTCATTATTTATTAGAACACTTTCTAGTTGGTTTAATTTACCGTCAATATCATCTGGAATCTCTAATCCCAATATTTTGCACATTAATGGATAGATATGAATGTTTTTTACTGAAGGGATAATGTAACCTTTTTTAAACGCAGGACCATTGGCATAAAATATACCATGCATGTCTTTATATTTAGGATCATATCCATGCACCCCAACTGTTGCGCTTGAATCTATTTTTTTAGATTCAATATGTTGATACCTACTAAAATAAAACCCGAAATCTGGTATAATTTGAATAACTCCCCAGTCCTTATTTTTAGGGTTGTATTCAAACCCTGGTGTATTTTCAGTTTTATAAACTTTAAAATTATTTTCCTTCTGTTTTAAATACTGAATTATAGAGTCGATTTGAACGTCTTTTTTAGGATGAACATTTACAATTGCCCCATTGTTTATTGCTAAAAATAGGTTATCATTTTTTATATTCTCTATTGGGATATAGTTAGTGGTTGGTAAAGTTGACATACCATGATCTGAAACTATAATTATGTTTATTGGCAGCCCTGTTGCTTCTGCACCTTTAAACAAATCACCCAAATTCTTGTCTAAATCAAACAGTGTTTTTTTTAATTCTTCATTATTATTGGGACCAAAACGATGCCCAATATCATCCATATCGGAAAAATACATAGTAATTAAATGTGGCCTTTTTTTTGTGGGCAACTCTAACCATTTTAAAGCTTGGGCAACACGAACATCATTTTTAACCCTACCATCATACCTATAATAATAAGTAGGTTTTATACCTTGAATACTGGTTCCTGAACCTACAAAAAAATAACTGGCCGTTACCATAGCGGCTTTGTCTGCCTGTACCCAAATAGGGGATCCTCCATAAAAGGTTCCATCCTCTACCATTTCACGGTTTGCCATATTATATATCAAATTCTTTTTATTACTGTAAAAGGAATTGCCCAATATGCCATGGTTTTCAGGGTACATACCTGTTGCAATAGTATAATGGTTGGGAAATGTTTTAGAAGGAAATGAAGGGATTAATGACTTGGCTTTTACACCATTTTTTATAAAACCACTTAAATGAGGGGGGTTAAATTTCTCAACATAATCCCAGCGAAAGCCGTCAAGGGAAATTAATATCAAATACGGTTTTTTAAGTGAAGCCTCTGAATTAATTGTTGGTATTGAACCAATTAAATCTGTTCTGGACTTACAAGATGATAAAGCTACAGTACCTATAATTAAAACTAAACCATATATAAAATTTCTATGTGTCATTTAATTTCTATTTAAATTGATTTTGATTATAGTGAACGATATGATATAAAACCGTTTAAATACTGAAATAAATTCAGCGCAGGTTGATAGTAGTACAATATGAGTCTTATTTAATTTTAAAACGTTTCTAACCAAATCAATGCGGCTTCTTCGGTTGAAAACACATCAAAATGATACTTTTTATTTTTTGCTAATTCTTGGTACAATACAGTAAGTGCAGCAGTTTCTGGGCTATCAATAATTATAGCATCTATAATGGCATCGTATTTTTCCAATGATTTATTATTTTCTGAAATGATTGCATTTAAATCATTAAATGAAAATTTGAATGATGCATGTTTTGCATTTGTTAAAATTTTCAGTGTTCTTGGATAAGAAGTGTTCTCTTTGGTAGCTATGATATAATCTAAAACATCTTTTAAGTGGATGTTGTTTTTAAAATGTGATTCAAGAATCTTTGTTTGTTCATTAAATTTAGAAATCACCATAGCGCTTTATTTTATAAAAACTAATATTGCAATCTAGCCATAATTTATATTACCACTTATAAAATAGGTCGAGTAAATATACAATAACTTCTGATTTGGAACAAAACCAAAAAGAAATATAACCATGTCCATTTATATTTTTTTTTGAGTTTTCTTGATGTTTCCGTGATTAGTTAATACAAATATAACTGTCCTGAAGGATTCATCCCAAAATAAAAAAAGCCATATTTTTTTTATGGCAGAACAAAGAGCAAATGGGCATTATTAAAAAATTTCAAAATTCTTTTTTCTTTCTTCGGCAATTTTATAAAACATTTCAGTAGCAGAATTTTTAGCACCAAGAAATAAAAATATTTCTGTCCCTTTTTCTCTTGAAAATTCATTTTCAACTACTCCTACCAGTTTATAATCCTCAAACATATTTATTACTTCTTTTTTAGGTAATTCTCCTACAAACAACATATTTTGTAATTTGATTTTCTTGGGTAACCAATAAATGTAATCTGTATTAAAAGAATAGGCCTCTGGTGTTTTATTTCTGTTGTAATAATTCAATGCACCTGCTTGCCCATAGTTATCACAATAAATCAATGTATTTTGCAATTCGTCTGCAGGAATCATTTTGTAAGCAACAAGAGCTTTTTCTGCCATCTCCTTCCAACCGAGCATGTCTGCAAAGTCTTGAGGTAAGGGATGATTAATTCCGTCTTCCCAACGAAGCAGACCGATTCTCTCATATGCTTCTTTGTCTGCTATTATTTCAGATGGATTTTGAAATGGCATTAAATATTTCACGATGAGGAAAAAGGCAATAATATTCGTAAATACAAGAAATGATATCAAGATAGTTCTCCATTTTTTAAATATTACTTCTAGTGTCATGTCATTTGTAAATTGGCGTTATATTTTGTATTTTTGCTAAAAC
>CAXBJF010000056.1:0-16651 GCA_963976005.1 uncultured Flavobacteriales bacterium
ATATGCTGCGTAGAGATTTTATAAGAACTAATTGACTAAACGATTAATAACTACAGATGATATTACAAGTCAGTCAAATATTAAAGAATTATATAAAATGGGGATAGATTTTCTTAACTCACCAAATGTTGCTAATAGTGGAAAGGTAAAAAGATTTGCAGTAACCTACCAAAAGGATTATGACAAGATAGAAGTCATTTATTTTGGAGAACTCTTTAAAAAAACAAATACAAACTATATAAAAAGAACACTTTACAATAGTGACGCTAATTTTGTAATAGGCTACGCTTGGTCTGAAGGTCCTAGATCAATCACAACGACTTCAACAGATATTTTTGGTAATACATCAACCATTGTTTTAGGCACAGATTACAGTTTTGCGGGAAAGTTTTCAATAAAACCTGTAGATGATTTTTTTAGAGACTATACGTATTATGACCTAGACTTTTATGCTATGGCTAGACGTGGTAGCACTTGGAAAGGCAATAGAATGATTAGAGAAGAAAAAAATTAATACTTATAAAACTATGAATAAATTATTTTTAATTACATTGTTGTCATTTTTCTTTATAAATGGCTATTCACAAGACAAATGGTTTTCTACTATAGAACTAGATTTTGTAGTGCCAAGCAAAATAGAGTATAATTATTCTTTTAACAATGCGGGTACTGAAATCAATTTAGCCTCTAAAACATCTTTTGCGTTATATTATGCTCTAAACTACCAGCTTTTTAATAAGTTTAGCTTAGGGTTGTTAACAGGTGTTCAGCAGCAATCTGGTGCTAAATTTTTTATGTATAAATTTGGTAGTAACATAAAATACTACTTTGTTGATTCTGATAATGTTTATACTTATTTGCAATATGCCCATAATTTCACTGTAGATAAGGATAAATTTAATTTCGGAGATAATGTAAGAATTGGTATTGGATTTCCTGTAATGAAAAGGGATGCTTTTAATTTAAACTTAAATATTTTTTATGATATTAATGGCTTCGATTTATCAGGATCTAAACCACTTGTATTCGGAAATGAAACCCCTGAATCCATTTATTTTCGTTCATTCGGTATAAGTTTAGGAGCTAAATTCTAAATAATGTGCATAACATGCTAAAAAATTGCAGTTAAGGACTAAACGTTGTGTTTGGTTCTTTTCTATTATTTTTGTTTCTAATTTGAAAACTAGCACATATAAATCAGCTACTTCATATGTCAATACGTTGGTTTTTTTGTCATGAATGCCTCTCGTAACAGAATAAAATGAAGAGTTTATATTTAACAGGATAAAAGAGGTCTATTTGTGTAATAATCAATATTCAAAATCTTCTACACAGAAAACCGTTTTAATCACAAATAATATAATAGATGACATAGATGAACTAGAAGATATAATTGGTGATGAAGCATTTGCAGCTTTTTTAAACTATGATGCAGAAATACAAATTAGAGAATGATATTTTAAAAAAACTTAAAAAACAAAAATGAAAAAAATAATGTATTTTCTGGTTTTCTTGTCATTTATGAACAATTATGGGCAAGTTAGAAATAGTGTTTCCGTAGAAGATAAAATTATTGGTGTGCAAACTGGACTTTTTGGTTTTTGGGGACATTATGAAACTAAATTAACATCATCAATTGCATTACGAGGAGAATTTGGACTTGATTTAGGTTTAAGAAAGGGCATTTTTACAAATGATAAGTTAGAATTCGCCTTAATTCCAAACTTTGTTTTAGAACCACGTTGGTATTATAGTTTAGAAAGACGTGTTCGAAAAAATAGACCTATACATGATAATACTGGTTTCTTTTTAGGGTTAAAAACAAGATACTATCCAGATTGGTTTGTCTTCTCTAGTGTTAAAAATATATCTGTAATTGAAAGTTTGGATTTTATACCAAAAATTGGATATAGAAAAGTATGGAATAATCATTTAAGTTTTGAATCTGGTTTTGGAATAGGAAAATCTTTAAGTATATCTAGTAATTATTGGGACACTACCGCAGAGTTAACTTTTAGAATAGGTTATAATTTTTAATGAGAGAAATGATTTAATTACATCAAATCCTTTTTAATAAGTTCCATAAGGTCAATGGTATCATTAAACACTATAAATTCACCATCTTTAAAATAAGAAATGTGACCGGTTTCTTCACTCACCACAAGTGCTAAGGCGTCTGTTTTTTCAGTAACTCCAATGGCGGCTCTATGACGCAAACCAAAACGTTGAGGAATACTTTTTTCATTATTAACAGGTAGAATTACACGCGTAGCTTTAATAATATTGTTTTTAACAATTATGGCGCCATCATGCAATGGGCTATTTTTAAAAAAGATGCTTTCAAGAATGGGTTGCGTTACTTTAATGTTCATTTCATCACCTGTGGTAATCAGGAAATCTAAATTATTATTACGTTCTAAAACAATTAAAACACCGGTTTTAGTGGTTGCCATTTTATTACAAGCAGAAACAATAATGTCAACATCAGTTTCATCCCCTGTTTCAGCTTTTAAAAAATTAAGATGCTTTAAAAAGTTTCGGCGTCTGCTAAAATTTGTAGAACCTACCATTAATAGAAATTTTCTTATTTCAGGTTGAAATACTACAATTAAAGCAATGATTCCCACTTTCATGAAACCGCCAAAAATGCCGGTAAGTAACTCCATATTTAGGAAATCTGTCAGCCTCCAAGCTAAATAAATAATAATGATGCCAATAAAAATATTTATGGCAACGGTGCCTTTTACTAGCTTATAAATGTAGTAGAGTAGGAGTGCTACTAAAATAACATCTATAACATCAACAACTGTGAATTTTAAAATATCTTTAAAAATATCCAAGGGATGTGGGTTTTGGTAAATTTAATAAAATAATGCTAATTAAAAATGAATTCATCATTGGCAATTTTAACATGGTCAAAATCAATTTGTGATAACAAAGATTTATAAGTCATGTAATCTTGAAAGGATAAGGATGATTTAAATTCTGAAACTATAATAGTGTCACCTTGATTTGAAAGATTCGCCTCCAGATGCTTTAAAAATTCTTTTTGGTTTGAAGTATGTGTTAAAGAACTTCCTTTTGAAATAAAAGATACTGATGTCGAATCATGAGCATAAACTTTTATATTGATAAGTTGATTGGTATTGGTTTCATAATTTGTTAAATAGGTGTTTGAATTTTCTTGATGATAAATGACGTCAGTAAAATCAATAAAACCTAAATTTTTAATGCTGGTATTATTACTGGTATAATAGTTTCTGGCGTTTTCATTTTTATGCATTTCCGAATTTCGCTTCTTGTCCTGTAAAAACATAATTTTTGGAAGTGCTTGTTTCAGTGTTAATCGTTTATCAACATTTACCAACCAATTGGTGGTAATAATTAAATTTTTCCGATTGAGCTCAATGCTATCCGGCTTTTTTTCGTCATAAAATAAATAGGCAGGTGAAACGTCATTTAACATAGAAACATCAGAATGATTTATTTCTGGAAGTTGAATGATTTTTTCATTATCGCAAGAAAGCATTAACACAAGCAAAAGGCAATATAAAATTGGTTTCATTAATAATTTATGGGTTTAAAGTTTCAACAAGTTGGATGCATTCCATAGCTTCTTTAACATCATGTACGCGCAAAATGGAAGCTCCTTTTTGTAAAGCAATGGTATTTAAAACGGTAGTTCCGTTAAGTGCTTCTTGTGCAGGTTTTTTCAGGGTTTTATAAATCATTGATTTTCTTGAAAGCCCAATCAGAACAGGTTTTTCAAGTATATTAAAAAGTTCTAATTGGTTTAATAACTCATAATTTTGTTCCATTGTTTTTGCAAATCCAAAACCCGGATCAACAATAACATCCACAATACCTAAATCTCTGGCAGCCGCCATTCGTTCTGAAAAATAAAATAAAATATCTTTTAGCAAATTGTTATAAGTTGTTTGTTGCTGCATGTTTTGAGGTGTGCCTCTCATATGCATCATAATATAAGGTACATGTAAATTTGCTACTGTTTGAAGCATTTGTTCGTCTAATTTGCCAGCCGAAATATCATTTATTAAAGCCGCTCCAGCTTCAATACATTGTTTCGCGACTTGACTTCTGAACGTATCAATAGAAAGTAAACTATCCGGAAATTCTTTCAACAGTAAAGAAACTATGGGGATGATTCGTTTTAATTCTTCTTCTTCACTAATATAATTTGCTTTGGGTTTTGAGCTAAAAGCACCAACATCAATAAATGTAGCGCCTTCAAACAGCATAGTTTCCACATATTTTAAGATCTCCCTTTCATTGTTGTGAATGCCACCATCATAAAATGAATCTGGGGTAATATTTAATATGCCCATCACTTTTGGTGAGGATAATTCAATAAGTTGCCCTTTGCAATTAATTGTCATAAGTTTTTAGCCCTAAAGTCATGAATAGTTTTCCTTTAATCTAAATAATTCCCCGACGGTTTTACCTCGGGGTTTCCAAATTTACCTCTCCTTTGGGGAGGTCGGAATTGCCTTTTCGCAATTCCGGGTGGGGCAAAATATAAAATTTCGGTTTTTGGGCCCCAAGGCCAAAATGAAATCGGCGAAATACCTCTATGTCTCTGCCTCGAGGATAGTCGGTTTTAAGAAATTTTTTATTTCAAAAATAATATTAATATTTTGTGTTCTGAGTTGGTTTAACAATTTAAAAATAATTATTTGTGTATTCATAATGACTTTTCTACTTTAATCGCGAAACTTTGAACCTTTGAACTTTGAACTTTGAACTAATTAAGCGAAATTTACACAAAATTCAATGTAATCAATGCAAGATACTTCGCAACAATATGACGCTGTCATTAACACATGTAAAAGTTTATTTGTAAAAAAAATGAAAGATTATGGTAGTGCGTGGAGAATATTACGCTTACCATCTCTCACTGATCAAATTTTTATAAAAGCACAACGCATAAGAAGTTTGCAACAAAATGACGTTAGAAAAGTAGATGAAGGCGAAGTAAGTGAATTTATAGGAATAATTAATTACTGCGTCATGGCCCTCATTCAGTTAGACAAAGGCGTGGTGGAACAACCCGATTTATCTCCGGAAGCAGCTTTAGGTTTGTACAATGAAAAAGTGGCCATCACAAAGCAACTCATGGAAGATAAAAATCATGATTACGGTGAAGCCTGGCGCGATATGCGTGTAAGCTCATTAACAGATTTAATTTTACAAAAACTATTACGTGTTAAACAAATTGAAGATAATGCCGGTAAAACCTTAGTGAGTGAAGGTATAGACGCTAATTATCAGGACATGATAAATTATGCCGTTTTTGCTTTAATTCATTTAAAAGAATAATTTATGAAGTATTTAGTAAGCATTTCAAGGCTATTTGTAGGTGTTTTATTTATTATTTCCGGATTAATAAAACTTAATGACCCACTCGGATTTTCATATAAATTGCAGGAATATTTTAGTGCAGAAGTCCTCAATGTTCCTTTTTTAGAGCCTTATGCATTGATGGTTTCTGTTTTGGTTGTTGTGTTTGAAGTGGTTTTAGGTGTTTTTTTACTCATTGGTTATAAGCCAAAATTTACGGTTTGGAGCCTGTTATTAATGATTGTGTTTTTTACATTTTTAACCTTTTATTCAGCCTATTTTGACAAGGTAAGAGAATGTGGTTGCTTTGGTGATGCATTTAAGAGTTTAATGGGAAGGCCTATGACCGCATGGGAAAGCTTTAAAAAAGACATTATTTTATTATTTTTTATACTCATCTTATTTTTTGGTGTAAAACATATCAAACCATTATTTGGTAAATTAATGACTACTGTGCTTGCATTGTTAAGTTTTATTTTCAGTTTTTGGTTTGGTTATCATGTGTTGATGCATTTACCGGTAGTGGATTTTAGAGCCTATAAAATCGGAGCCAATATTGAACAGGGTATGAGTATGCCTCCAGATGCGGCAAAACCAGTGGTTGAATATAATTGGAAATTTAATGTGAACGGTAAAGATGTAGTGATAACTACTAATGGATCATATCCAACAGTAAAAGGAGATTTTGTGTCTGTGGACACCAAAATGATAAAAGAAGGCTATCAACCGCCAATTGTTGATTTTTCTATTGAAACTAATAGTGAAGACTTAACGCAACAGTTTTTATCCGAAGATAAGCTAATAATCATCGTATCATATAGTTTGGAACATATTGAAAAAGAAGGTGCTGAAAAATTAAAAGCATTCTCTGATGAAGCCATAAAAAAAGGGTATATGGTGATTGGGTTAACGGCATCTGGAGATGAAGAAAAGGAAAAAATAAAGGAAACCTATCATCTTAATTTTGACTTTTATTTATGTGATGAAAAAGCACTGAAAACAGTAGTTCGTTCAAATCCCGGTATTTTGGAATTAAACAAAGGGACTATCATGCAAAAAGTGCATTGGAATGATATTGATGATTTGAAATTATAGTAATCAGTTAGCAGTCGCAGTATTCAGTTTATAGTTAAATAAAATACTTGTAGAATAAATGCCAATTTTAAACCAAACAAAAAACATATCAACAAATAAACATTTTATAAACTGATCAACTATTTATTAAATAAAATAGGTTACGCCTTACTTACATTATTTGGAGTAGTTACTGTTATTTTCTTTTTATTTAATGTACTACCTGGAGATCCTGCTCAAATGATGTTGGGGCAAAATGAAGACAGCAGCCAATTGGCCATTGTAAAACATAAGTATGGTTTTGATAAACCTATTGGCACACAGTATTTATATTATTTAAATGATGTATCGCCCATATCACTTCATTCCAATGAACCTGACAATTACACATTTTTAAAACAAGGAAAATACAGTGCTGTTTCACTATTTTCAATGGGTAATACAACCTTCGTTTTAAAGTTTCCGTATTTAAGAGAGTCTTTTACAAAACAAGGTAAAAAGGTGAGTCAGGTTTTGGCTGAAACGCTTCCAAACACCTTTGTTTTGGCAACAACAGCGATTATTATTGCGTTGCTTTTAGGAATATGTTTAGGTATTGTTTCAGCGTTGTTTAAGGATCATTGGTTGGATAAAATCATTCAAATTTTTAGCACCTTCGGAATGAGCATTCCTTCCTTTTTTAGTGCCATATTATTTGCTTGGTTTTTTGGGTATGTATTACATAAATATACCCATTTGGAAATGACAGGCAGTTTATATGAAATGGATGATTTTGGTGAAGCCATGCACATACAATGGAAAAATTTGATACTGCCGGCCATTGTGCTGGGAATTCGACCCTTAGCCGTAGTTATTCAATTGATGCGCAACTCATTACTTGAAGTTTTTAATCAAGATTATATTCGTACCGCACGTTCAAAAGGGTTGAGTGAATTTCAAATTATCAAAAAACATGCTGTTAAAAATGCCATGAACCCTGTTGTTACGGCAATTTCCGGATGGTTTGCTTCCATGTTGGCCGGGGCCGTTTTTGTTGAGTTTATTTTTGGATGGAATGGCTTGGGAAAAGAAATAGTGAATGCTTTAAACACTTTAGATTTACCCGTAATCATGGGGTCTGTATTAATTATAGCCTTACTCTTTATAATTATCAATATTTTTGTTGATATAATTTACGCTTGGTTGGACCCAAAAGTAAAATTAGAGTAAATTTGCATTTTTAATAGCGATTTATAAACACATAATATAAAATCAAAATGGATAAAATAAAATATCTTTTTATTGCTTGTTTGGCTTTCATTAGTTGCAACTCCCAAGAACCTACAACATTTTCAAAGGAAGCCTTAAATGACACTTTTATAAATTTAGAAGGGCAATCCGTAACATTTAAAGATATTTTAGAAAAACATAAAGGGTCAACCATTGTAATAGATGTTTGGGCTTCTTGGTGTAGTGATTGTATTAAAAGTATGCCAAAGGTAAAAGCCTTACAGCAGGAACATCAAGAGGTTGCCTATATCTTTTTATCATTGGAAAGAAGTGAAGAAGCATGGAAAAAAGGAATTGATAAATATGCGGTAAAAGGCAATCACTATTTCATGCAATCTGGATGGAAAGGCCCGTTTGGAACCTTTGTCAATTTGGATTGGATACCCAGATTTATGGTGATTGATAAGCAAGGAAACATTAAATTATATAAATCTGTGGAAGCAGATGATAAAAAAATTAAAGATATTTTATAAACAGAAATTTTAATTAAAAAAAATCCCTTCCCTTTGGGAAGGTTAGGATGGGAAATGAGAAAACAAATAGTAGCAGGAAACTGGAAAATGAATAATGATTTATCCCAAACGGAATCATTAATAAGTGAATTAACAAATAAAAAACAAACATCTAACGCTGAGGTAATGATTGCTCCAACGTTCACCAATCTTTATAAAGCATTTGAAGCATTGCGTGAAACTAGTATTGAAGTCATTGCACAAAACATGCACTTTGCTGAAAATGGTGCTTACACTGGCGAAATCAGTGCGAGTATGCTTAAAAGTGTTGGTGTAAATACCGTTATTTTAGGACATAGTGAACGTCGTGAATATTTCAATGAAACAGACGAATTGTTAGCCAAAAAAGTAGACGCCGCTTTAGAAAATCAAATGCGAATCATTTTCTGTTTTGGTGAAGTATTAGCCGATAGAAAATCAGGCAATCAAGAAAAAGTCGTGGAAAGCCAAATTAAAAACGCCCTATTTCATTTAGATGCTGCTGCGTTTAAAAATATTGTGTTGGCTTATGAGCCTGTTTGGGCCATTGGTACCGGTGAAACGGCTAGCCCAGAACAAGCACAGGACATGCATGCCTTTATCAGAAAAACGTTAGCCAATAAATATGGTAAGGATGTTGCAAACAATATGTCCATTCTTTACGGTGGTAGTGTTAAACCAAATAATGCCAAAGAAATTTTTTCAAAACCAGATGTTGATGGTGGCTTAATTGGAGGGGCAGCGCTTAATGCCGATGATTTTTTTGCGATTGTAAACGCATTTTAAAAATATAATATTTTGGGCGTTACCCAAGGGTCGCGCTATACACTATATCTTTTTGGCGCCCAAAGCGCCAAAAAGGATGCCGTTTCTATCGCTAACGCAAACTCCAATAAACAAGAATATTTATAAATTAAATATTATAGATTGTAAATAACATGTCCAACACTTTTTATATAGGTTATGAATTTAAAGTAACCCCATTGCAACCGGGAGTAGAAATTCTTATTGCAGAACTTGGTTATGCCGGTTTTGAAAGTTTTGTAGAAACGGATGAAGGCGTTACGGCATATATTCAAAAAGAGGAGTGGAACGATACGATTCTTAAAGATATTCAAATTTTGGAGTCGGACGAATTTGAAATTTCATACACTTTTGAAAACATTGAACCAACCAATTGGAATGAAGAGTGGGAAAAGAATTTTAATCCAATAATTGTGGATGATGTATGTTCGGTTCGCGCACCATTTCATGAAAAACCAAACACCCAATACGATATTATCATTGAGCCTAAAATGAGCTTTGGAACAGGTCACCATGAAACTACACATATGATGATTCAACATATTTTAAAAAATGATTTTGAAGATAAATCGGTTTTAGATATGGGTTGTGGCACCGGTGTGCTGGCTATTTTAGCAGAAATGAAAGGAGCAAAAAATATTGATGCTGTAGATTATGATAATTGGTGCTATTTGAATAGTTTAGAAAATGTAGAACGCAATAATTGTAAAAACATAACAGTTATTGAAGGCGATGCCTCTATTTTGAAAGGTAAAAAATACGATATTATAATTGCGAATATCAATCGGAATATTTTACTGAACGACATGAAAACGTATGTGTCATGTTTAAATAAAAACGGGATATTGTTTTTAAGCGGATTCTATAATGAAGATATTCTTGTAATTAAAGAAGAATGTGAACGACAAATGTTAAAATTTGAAGAAAAGTTAGAAAGGAATAATTGGATTTCTTTAAAATTTTTAAATTAGTAAAATAATTGGATTTTTTCCCCTTAGGGAAAATGTCTTTAAGACAATGGGACCTATGAGTGCTAAAGAAAAAACTTCAAAAGAAGCTCTTCTTGATGAAAAACTGGTTTCTCAAAAAGAGATTGTTTTATATAACGATGATGTAAACACCTTTGATCACGTTATAGAAACTCTTATAAATGCCTGTGAGCATTCGCCTGAGCAAGCAGAGCAGTGTGCAATCATTGTGCACCATAATGGAAAATGCACAGTTAAAACAGGGCCATACAACGAGTTAAAACCGCGTTGCTCAAAACTATTGGAAGCAGGTTTAAATGCTGAAATAGTTTAATAAAGAATTTTTTTTAAGATTTTTCTTTATTGCATGTGCTAATGCCAAAGGGTAAATAAAGTGGACAAAAGCTCAAAAAACTAGTAAGCAAGAAAATCAACGCTAAAGCCATTAATACATAAGCTAAAGTACCTTCTATCACATTAAAATAGTATAACGCCGCTATTACCAAAGCAATAACTATTCTTATACTTTTGTCTGTAGTTCCCATGTTTTTTTTCATGATATATAGAATTTGATTTATTTTATAGTGGTTGGGCATACAAAATCTGACATTTGTACGCCTGTTTTCTTAAGCTCATCAAAACCTCCTTCAATGTTAACTAAATTATAAAACCCTCTGGCTTTTAAAATGGATGCGGCAATAACTGAACGATAGCCACCAGCGCAATGAATATAATAGGTTTTATGTTTATCAATTGCGTATAAATTATCATTTATAAAATCCAAAGGAAAATTTTCAACCCCTTTAATATTCAAATACATCGATTGATATTCACCAGACTTTCTAACATCAAGAATATTCATGTCTTGTATTTTTGCTTTTTCAACAAATTCTTCCGCAGAAATAGAATCTAAAACATCAATATCTTTTCCAGAAGCCTTCCAAGAAGCAAGCCCTCCTTTTAAATATCCTAAAGTATTATCATAGCCAACGCGCGATAAACGAGTGACCGTTTCTTTTTCTTTTCCCTTAGGTGTTATCAGAAGGATTGGTTGTTTCAAATCTGGTATCAAGGCTCCAACCCAAGGTGCAAATGCACCATGTAATCCAATAAAAATAGAATTAGGTATATGTTCTTTTATAAATTCATCCTCGGGCCTAACGTCCAAAACTAAAGCATGTTCTTGATTTGCAATAGATTCAAATTCTTCCGCATCTAATGCAATATTTCCTTTTTTTAAAACACTTTCAAAAGTTTCATAACCAGATTTGTTCATCATGGCATTTTTAGCAAAATACTGAGGTGGAGGAGGCATGCCATCTAAAACTTCTTTTACAAACTCTTCCTTTTTCATATCAGCTCGTAATGCATAATTGGTCTGTTTTTGTTCTCCAAGAAGCCCTACAGTTTCTTTACTCAGGTTTTTTCCACAAGCAGAGCCAGCACCATGAGCGGGATAAACAATCACATCATCTGCTAATGGCATAATTTTTTGGCGCAAAGAATCAAATAACATACCCGCCAAATCTTCTTTGGTTAAATCTGATTTTATAGCCAAATCGGGTCTGCCAACGTCACCCAAAAACAAGGTGTCTCCAGAAAAAATGGCATGATTTTTACCATGCTCATCAATTAAAAGAAAGGTTGAGGATTCCAATGTATGACCGGGAGTATGAAGCACTTTTATCGTTATATTTCCTAGTTTAAATGTTTCATTATCTTTAGCAATATATGCATCGTAACCTGTTTCAGCACCCGGACCAAAAATTATAATTGCTCCGGTTTTTTTAGCCAAATCAACATGGCCAGAAACAAAATCTGCATGAAAATGAGTTTCAAAAATATATTTTATTTTCGCGTTATCACTATGGGCTTTGTCAACATATTGTTGGGTTTCTCTTAATGGATCAATAATAGCTACTTCACCATTTGATTCAATATAGTAAGCTCCTTGAGCTAAACATCCAGTATATATTTGTTTAATTTTCATTCAGTAAGCATCTAATTTGCAAAAATACGAAACCTTCTATTTCAAAAAGTAATAATTGTTACATTTTGGCATTAAATTCTTTATAAATGATATAAAATGCCATAATCAATGTAAACCAACCAAACCCTTTTTTAAGTTTTTCACCGCTAATATATTTCGAAACAAAAACACCCAACAAAATACCTACAATAGTGATAACGGAGAAGGTTAATAAAAACAACCAATCTACTTCAATGGTTTGTAAATCACCTGTAAAACCAATTAACGAATTAATAGTTACTATAATTAACGAAGTTCCAACGGCCCTTTTCATAGGGAGGTTTGCCCAAATGACTAAAGCGGGAACATATAAAAATCCGCCACCAGCTCCAATAATTCCGGTGATGGTTCCAATTATTAATCCTTGAATAAAAGTTTTGTAATATGGCTGTTTATAATTTGGGCGCGTCTCTTCTTTTTTGTCTTTAATCATTGACAAAGACGCCAGTAGCATAACAACGGCAAAAAAGGTCATGATTGCCATATCCTTTGTAAGTGAATAACCGCCTAAGCTAAACAAAGTATCAGGTAAACCTGGTACTAAATATCTTCTTGATAAATACACAGCCATAAACGAAGGAAAGCTAAATGCCAAACCAATTTTAATATCAGCAAGGCCTTTTCTTAACTTTTGAATGGTGCCAACTAATGACGATGATCCTACAACAAACAGGGAATATGCCGTTGCAACAACCGGATTATAACCTAAAACATATACTAATATGGGAACCGTTAAAATAGAGCCTCCTCCACCTAACAGACCTAAAACCAGTCCTACAATGAGAGCGCCAACATATCCCAAAATTTGTAAAGAATCCATACTAGTCAGGAAGTTTGTTTTTTATGGCTCCATAAATAATGGTGCCTAATAATGCCGCCAAAATTACAATAATCATACTGTAAACACCGGTTCCAACCAAGATGTACATGGGACCAGGACAAGCGCCTATAAGTGCCCACCCTAAACCAAAAATAGTCCCGCCAACTATATATCTTATGAATCCACTTTCTTTTTTTGGAACATAAATTTCAAGACCAAGAAGATTTTTAAAATGACGTTTTTTTGAAATTTGCAAAAAGATAATTCCAGTAGCTATTGCAGTGCCAATAATACCATACATGTGAAACGATTGTAAACGAAACATTTCATAAATACGATACCAAGAAACAGCTTCTGATTTTACCAGAACAATCCCAAAAAATATTCCAACAAGTAAAAATTTTAAATATTTCATATGTTATAAAATGTAAGGTAAAATAAAATCAGTCATGATTAAGCCTCCAATAAAAAACCCGACAACAGCAATTAAAGAAGGTCTTTGAAAACTGCTTAATCCTGTGATAGCATGCCCTGAAGTACAGCCACCGGCATAACGCGTACCAAAACCAATCAATAAGCCTCCAATAATTAAAATAAATAATCCATGTGAAGAAGTAATAGCTTCAAAGCCAAATATCTCATTGGGAACAATGGTTGCGCCTGGATTTTTAAATCCTAGGTCATTTAACTCTAGAATTGTTTTTTTATTAAGATTGGTGACGGTATTATTAGAAAGTAAATTTTTGGCGATAAAACCTCCTATTACAGCACCTAAGACGACTGTTAAATTCCATTTCCTTTCTTTCCAATCAGATTTAAAAAAGTCTATAAATTTTCCTGCTCCTGCCATAGAACACATGGTTGCAAGGTTTGAAGACATAGCAAATGTTTTACCAAAATATAGCAAAAGAGCCATTACTAAGGCAATTAATGGGCCAGAAACATACCATGGCCAAGGGTTTAAAATGTATTGCATCATATGAATAAGTAAATTATATCTGTGTAAATGAATGATTAAAACTGTAAAACGTCAATTTTGTTTCTATTTAATTTTATTTTGCCTTCATTTTCCAGTTGTTTCAAAATTCTGGAAATCACAACTCGTGAGGTGTTTAAATCTTCGGCAATATTTTGGTGTTTAATCATAAGTGTTTCAGAAGCATTTAATTTTACTTTATCAATTAAATATTTAAAAACACGTTCATCCATTTTCATAAAAGCCAAGGTATCAATGGTTTCCAGCATTTCATTAAATCGTATTTGATAGCTTTCCAAGATGAAATTACGCCAGCTTTCATTATTTCGAAACCAGTCTTGAATTTTTTCTACAGGAATCATAACCAAAAGTGAATCACTTTCAGCTACCGCCCTAATATTGCTTTTGGAAGTTTTTAAACAACAGGTTAGTGACATGGTACAAGTATCACCAGCTTCTAAAAAGTAGAGCAGCATCTCATTTCCATGATGATCTTCCCGTAATATTTTTATGTTACCACTTAATAAAAGAGGGATGAATTTTAAGTCTTGATCAATATCAATAATGATATCATCTTTTTTATATTCTTTGAATGTTCCCGTTTGAAAAATCTCGTTTAGCAGGTTGTCATCAAGAATTTGATTGAATTTTTGTTGTAATAACGTATTTGTCATGCTCAAAAGTAATCATTTTCTAAATTTGAAATAAATTCTTTGTATGTAATTTAATAAAAACAGTATATTTGCAGCCACAAAAAAGGCCTCGTGGCGCAACTGAATAGCGCACTTGATTACGGCTCAAGAGGTTACTGGTTTGAATCCAGTCGAGGTCACTAAAAGCTAATATAATTAGCAACAAAACCATGTAAGTCTTATGATTTACATGGTTTTCAGGTTTTTAGGAGTACATAAGATTTGAATTGATTTGATTTTAAATGTGTGCAAAAAGGATACCTTTTTTCAAAGTGTGTGCATTGCACACACTTTGATCAAATTACTTAATTGAATTGGAATAGTTGATTTGACTTTCGTCTCGATAAATGTTTAATAATTTAAAGACGACAACTATGCGTGCACAAAACACTTTTTCAACACTATTTTTAGTGCAAAGTTCTAGAGCAATCAATAACGAAGCACCTCTTTATGCAAGAATTACAGTCAACGGTAAACGAATTGACATTAGCTTAAAAAGGAAAATTCCTTTACAACTTTGGGACAGTACCAAAAAGAAGGCACGAGGTAATTCAAGGGAGGCTCGACAAATCAACCAGTATTTATCTCAGGTGCAAACACAACTTTTTCAATGCTACCAAGATTTAAAATTTAAAGGAGAACTTATCACGGCAAAATTGATAAAGGAAATTTATTTGGGTGAAGATGAAAACTCCAAGACACTCCAAAATATTTTAGAATATCATACTAGTAAGACCAAAAGTACATTTGCTTCTGGAACTGTACGAAATTTTGGGGTAACTGAACGGTACATTAAAAAGTTTCTCAACAAACACCTAAACACTACAGATGTTTATCTCAATAAGCTTGATTATAAATTTATTTGTGATTTTGAAAATTTCCTTCACTGCTATTGGCCAAAAGGCCATCCAAAAGCAATGGGCAATAATACCATAATGAAACACATTCAAAGATTGCGAAAAATGGTAACGCTTGCCTTTCATTTAGAATGGATAGATAAAGACCCTTTTGTTAGATGGAAACCAACTTATGAAAAAACAGATAGACCTTATTTGACGGAAAATGAACTATCAAATATTGAGTCCTATCAATTCTCAATAGAAAGGTTAGAACGAGTAAAAGATTTGTTTGTTTTCAGCTGCTATACGGGGATTGCTTATATTGACTTAATGAATTTAACAAAAAATAATATTCTTAAAGGGATAGATGGTAACGATTGGATATTTACGAATCGTCAAAAAACTAAATCTTCTGTTAAAGTTCCCTTATTAGAAAAAGCACAATATCTTATTAATAAATATCAGGATCATCCGATGTGCCAAATAACTGAAACTTTATTTCCTAATATCACCAATGAAAAAGTTAACTTTTATCTCAAGGAGATTGCAAATGCTGTAGGTTTGAAAAAGAACCTCACTTTTCATATGGCCAGACATACATTTGCCACCACTGTTACTTTAAGTAATGGGGTTCCAATTGAAACGGTTTCTAAACTTTTAGGTCATTCCAAGATTGCTTCAACACAAATATATGCAAGGGTGATTGAGCGAAAAGTCAGTGATGATATGCAAAAGTTAAAGGAGCAACTTTTGAAAGCCAAGAGTAATTCAGATAAAGTTAATGATAGTTTGTAATTATCTGCTAAATTTTGAATAAAACTAACATTATAACTCGTATGATGGATTGATATGCCACATCCATTAGGATAAAAAGGGTTTTAAGAAATTGAAACCCTTTTTATTATAGCTAGTACAGTATAAGTATAGAATATTTTGGTTTTTAGTTCGAACTTATGGATTATAAATTATATTTAATAATTTTAAATTTGAGTAATCAATTTATTTTAAACAAAATTGCGATATTAAAAACTCACAATTAGCATGCAAGAATGGGAAGAAATACCAAATATTGAATTGTATTCAGATGGAGGAGCTGAACCTAATCCTGGGAAAGGTGGCTTTGGTGTCATATTATCCTATAAAGGCAGATCAAAAGAGTTTTATCAGGGTTACCAATTAACAACAAATAACCGAATGGAGTTAATGGGCGTTATTTTTGGGCTAGAACAACTAAAAACAAAATCAATTGTAGAGGTATTTACAGATTCTAAATACGTCTTAAGTTTGTTATTCATTAAATTAGATAATAATCAGAAAGAACAAAAGAGAGG
>CAXBJF010000057.1:0-14801 GCA_963976005.1 uncultured Flavobacteriales bacterium
TAGCGCCGATGGTACTGCATTTGTGGGAGAGTAGGTCGTTGCCTTTTTTGAATCCTCAATCTTTTTTAGATTGAGGATTTTTTTGTTTTATGCTTTTTGGTAGTTGATTGGTGCTGAGATAAGTATTTGTAATAAACCCTAAATGATGGTTTCAAGAAGCTATTGCAGTCCTTCGACTACGCTAAGGACGGCTTTTCATTTTTGTGCTTTGGATAGCTTCAAATGATTCCTATAACATCCTG
The DNA here is from genome assembly GCA_963976005.1 of uncultured Flavobacteriales bacterium. Taxonomy (GTDB): domain Bacteria; phylum Bacteroidota; class Bacteroidia; order Flavobacteriales; family Flavobacteriaceae; genus Yeosuana. The sequence continues at coordinate 243 of CAXBJF010000057.1, forward strand.
CACAAAAAGTTATGGCGGATAGCTCGGTTTTTATTTTACTTAAAAACTCGCTTAATACATGATTTTTGAAATAACCATTTGAGGGGTTAATTAATGTGAAAATATAACCCAGGGTTTGATTTGTTTGGGTGTTGTAGCTGTTTTTATTATTTATAAAATTCCCTTATTTTGATTTATTCTCATTTATTGCTCTTAATTTTAAGGAAATAGCAGCAAGAACAAAATAAATACAGGTTAGCAACCAAAGTGATTTCCATTCTTTTAAAACATTAAAAAATGATGCGTTCATTTGTGTTAATTTTACAAATCCATCGATGCCTGGAGTAGATGGTAGCAATTGTGCTAAATAGCGATAAAATATCGGAAAACTTTGAACTGGAAATGATAAACCACTCAACATTAGTGATGGAATTGATATTAAGACTAAAAAAATGATAGAATCTTCTCTTTTCTTAAATAGTGAACTAATTGTAATACCTAGAAATATAACCGCGAATATATAAGGTATTAAAAATAGGTAAATTAAATATAAAGGTGATCGTACAGGGATATTAAAAATACTATATACTATTCCTATTTGAATTGGAATAATTATTAAAAAAAACATAAAATACAAAAATGCTTTTCCAAGTAAAACAGGTATTGTTCCTCCAGAATGAAGTAATCTAGGGAAGTGTAATTTAAAATTTGAGTCTTCATTTCTTGAACCGTTCAATACCCCCATTGCCATTAATAGTATTAGCTGAACTAGTAAAGCTGTAAGGATAGGAATTAAATAGTTGGCATAGCCTGAGGAGTAATTGAATAAGCTTGTTGATATGGGTTTTATAGGGAAATATTCTTGCGTGGCTTGATTATATGGTTTGGCTTGTAACATTTCTTTTTTTATGGCAATTCCTGCATTAAAATAACCTGTAATAACGGATACATCTCCTAACACCTTTTTGTAAAAAAGCATGTTAGAAGCATCGGAAAATGTTACGACATCTGTTTGTTTTCCTTGTTTTATATTTTTTTCGAAATTTTTAGGGATTATTATTATTCCCATGACATTTTTTGAATAATAAGCTGTTTTAGCCTCTTGAAGATCAATGTAATTAGGCATTACTTTTAGTCCTTCGGAAGCATCTAACATGGACATATAATCTCTACTTAATTTTGTTGCATCTTGATTGACTATTGCAACTGGTACTTCTTGTACCACTTGATTGGAATAGATATACGTGTACACTACAAGAATAATAAAACCTATAGACAAAAAAATACCAACAACTGCTTTATCTTTAATTATAGCGTTCCACTCTGTTGAAATACTATTCCAAAAAGATATTTTGGCTTTGTAATACGTTTTAAATAGGTTTTTCATTATTAAATACTAGTATTAAAGACTCCAATAGCAAATAGTTTTTTTAGCTTATTCCAAGCCAGTAATAAAGGAACAAAACAGAGAACAAGCAGTATTAGGAAGGAGTTTAGTGAATAATACAAGGGAAATCCCTGTTGAGATTGTTCTAATAGTAATTTAAAGAAATGTGTAAAAGGGAAAATTTGACTCAACCATTGCAAGATTTTGGGCATTGCGAAAATGGGTAACGTTATTCCGGAAAAAGATAAACTCACCGCAGCAAAACCTGAGCCAATTGTTAAAGCTTCTCTAAAACTTTTGCTAATAGATACAAAAAACAAGGCAAATGATTGTGTGGCTATAATAAATAATAATAACCCGGTAATTATTGCTAATTTGCTTCCATTTAAAGGGAAATCTTGCCATACAAACATACTGTACAACATGATTAAGCCAACAAGAAAAAACCAAATGGTAACAGGTAAAACTTTACCGATAATTAAGGGTGATAATTGACCCTTGGTCATTCTTAATAATTGGTTTCCTTTACTATATTTTAAATCTGTTCCAAGCGTATAAATGGTGGTTAGTATAACGAATATTTGAAAAAACAATGCTAAAAATCCTGTATTTAAATAATATGAATAATTTGTGTATGGGTTTGAAAGCACATGATTACTTAAATTGACCGTTTGATAATTCACAATAGCTTGTTGCCTAGACATGCCTTTTTTCATTTTTTTTTGAATATAGATACCCGCTGAAATGGTACCAATTACTTTATTGAATGCTTTATATTCTAAACCGGCAGGGAGTAATATGTTACTATTATATTGATTGATGATATTTACTTGTTTACCACTTTTTAAGTTAGCCTCAAAATCTTTTGGTATGGTAACCAATCCGAATGCTTTGCCTGTTCTAATTAGTACCTCACCTTCTTTTTGGCTAATAGGGTTAAAGGCTATTTTTAATTCTGGTGTAGCATCTAATTGAGCGATAATATTTCTTGAAATAGCCGTATTATCGTTATCTATAACAGCAACAGGTAAATCTCGAGCGACTCCATTTCTCAACAAACCATTAAAAAATAAAAATGAAACAAAAGGAAGTATCACTGCAAAAACAAATGTAGTTCGGTTATGAAATAACAGAGCTATTTCTCTTTTCGCTATTATTAATATTGCATTCATATTAGTTATTAAATTGAGAATAGTCTAATATAATACTCATTCCTGGCCTCAAATCAGTTTCTTTTGAAAGTGGAGAGGCTTTTATTTCAAATGTCCTAATATCGAAGTCTCCTGTTGCTTTTGTAGCGTTCCAAGTGGCATATTCACCAAGAGGGGCCACATAATAGACTTTAAATCGTACTTGTTTGTTGTTTAAGGCAGGTATATTGGCAACAAATTCAGAATTCTTCTTAAAATTTAAAAAATAAGTTTCCTTTATATTTAAAGTTGCATAGCTATTGTTTAAATCTACCAAATGCACAACAGGATAACCTGCCGGAATTAATTCACCTTCTTCAGGTAAAAAGCTTAAAACCTCAGCAGCAATAGGTGCAATCATCATGGTTTCATTTTTATAGTCTTGTACTTCATTTAAAGCGCCATTTGCTTGTTGAACTAGTCCTTCTGCGGCTGAAATATCTTCTTTCCTAGCTCCTTTTGAAGCCATTTGAAACATGCTTAAGGCAGCTTCCTGATCGTTTAAAGCGGCTTTCATTTTTGCAAATACTTCATCTTTTTGTTGTTCAGAAACTAATCCGTCTTTAAATAAATTATCAATTCTACTATATGTTTTTTTCATAACATTGGCCGCAGCTGTAGCTTTGTCGTATAGACTTTTGGCTGCTTTTATTTCTTCAATTCTTGCACCGTTGGACGCTTTGTTTTTTTGTGCATTGGCAGCTTGTTGTGCGCCTAAAGCTTGTTGTTCTTTTGCAAATATTTCAGGACTTTCCAGTGAAGCCAACAACTGGCCTTTTTTAACGCTAGCCCCTTCTTGAACTTCAAAAGTTTTAATTCTTGTTGGTATTTTTGAAGATAGATATATTTCTTTTGCTTCAATTCTACCTTGCAGCACTACGGTTTTTGGTTTTACTAAAAACCATACACCAGTGAATACTAAAAGGGCAATAATTACAATACTTATTATTGATTTTATAAATTTTGGATTTTTCATTTTTCTATTGATTTAAGAATGTTTCTGTTTTTCCTGTAAGCACCATAAGTTCTCCATAGGCGATATTGTATTCGTAAAGGGCTTTTATTTTATTTAATTTTATTTCTGATAACTTTAATGTGGCATCTACAACATCTATAGAGGTTCCTGTACCTTCTTCAAAGGCCCGTGTTCGCATGAATTTTAATTTTTCAGCATAAATTTCATTCGTTTCTAAGCTTTCAAATTGTTCTAATTCTTTTTCCATGGTATTGAATAGGTTTTCAGAATAGGTAGTTAAATTTAGTTTTGCTTGTTTATCAATGGCTTCCACTTGATCTATTTTTAATTGTGAAGCTTTTATTTTATGTTCTCTTTCAAAACCATTAAATAATTCCCATTTTGCACCAACTCCCACAAGCCATTTGGTATTTTCAACCAAGGGTAAATTGTCTGTATAAGGAATGTAATTACCAAATGCACCAATACTAGGATAATAATTACTTTTCTCAAGTTTTACCCCAACTTGTGCCAAATCATGATTTTTTTCTAAGGCTTTAAGTTGCGTGTTCCCTAATAACAGGTCGTTTTTAAATTCTTCAAATGAATTCACAATTATTGGTTTATTAAAGTTTGTTGAAATTTGTGAAATTTCATCTGTTCCAATTGTATTTCTTAGTGCTGTAGTTGCTAGTGAAACATCTTTTTGTGCTCCTTTTAGTTCGGTGTCGGCATTTGATAAGGCCACTTTTGCATTAAGTGTTTCTACTTCTGGGATCATGCCGTTTTCATAAAACTTTAGCGCTTGGTTGTAATGTAGCAGGACCGTTTCATAAACTTGCTGTCTTACTTTTTCAACTTCTTTGGCAAGTTTAAGTTTAAAATAATAATCTATTAGTTTAATTGTTAATTCGTCTTTTGTTAATTGTGAACTTTTTTCCGCTATATCTACTTTAATTTTTGTTGCTTTATTATAGTTATTAATTTTACCTCCTGCAAAAAGGGGCATTGAAATTTCTACGGTTCCAAAGGCTAAATTTTTTTCTTGTAGAGTTAAATTCCAATCGCCTAAAACAGCGGCAGGGTCCGGAATGCTCAATAAGCCTCCAACTATGTTTCTAGTTGAATTTAAATCAAGATTAATGTCGTTATCCAACCTTAGGTAAGTTGCCGAGGCACTTATTGTTGGGTACCTTAAGCCTTTTGCAGCCTTATTTTCTTGTTCTTTTTCTTTTACTTCATAAATTGAAGCTTTAATATTTCCATTATTTTCCAGCATCATGTTATGTGCATCTTTTAATGTTATTTCTTGTGCACTAATTAGGTTGCTTATTAAAATTAAAAGAATGGGTAAAAATTTAATTTTTGGCAAAAAACGATATGTTTCAAAAAATGTATTCATTATTGTTTTTTTAAGATTTTCATTATATTTTGGGTTAAGAATGTAACATCTTCATCAATAGATTCTTGTAATTCGAAAATGTTTTTTCGTTTAAAATTTAGATAATCAATGGAATAAAGGAATAAGTGGTAATACAGCTGGTATAAACTAATAGATTCAGAAATTTCTTCTGATTTTCGTCCAATTTCATAAATCTTTACAATTACATTTAACCCTTTACTTTTTAATTCGTCCGTAAGAGTAAAGTTTTCGTTGTGGAGTAACTGATAGTAAAATTGCGAAGCAATAGGTTCATTAATGTAATAGACAATCCTATTTTGTATAAATGATTTTATTAAATGTTCAATTTTTGTATGGTTTAGGGCAAGTAAGAAGGAAATTTCAGTATAAATAGAATCCATCTTTTCATAATATAATTCATTTATTAAATCTTGCTTACCGGCATAGATACGATATAGGTAGCCTCCACTTACTTCTGCATTTTTAGCAATCATTGCTATTGTGGTAGATTCAATGCCATTTTCAACAATGGTTAGCATAGTGGCTTCTTTTATTCTTTTAATTTTGTCCTGGTCTATTTTACGTGCCATGATAGGTGTTTTTGATATCGCGCAAATTTATGAATAAATATTCATTCATTTATAAAAAACATCATTTTTTTATTTAATAAAATGATAGGAAGTTATTGTTCAATGAATTAAAATTGATGTTTGTAAGCTATGAATGGTTTTTAGACTAATAAAACAATAATTTTGAAATTCAATTAAATTAGTTATTTTAGTCTATATGAATATAATCATCCAATCTACGCTTAAAACACTTGAAAAGTCTAAATATTTATTGAATAATCTGACAGATGATGTTTTGTGTAATGCTACAGTATCTCCATATTATTCAAGTATTGGCTCACATATAAGGCATATTTTGGATTTTTATGACTGTGTCTTTAATTTGAATTCTGAAGGTGAGATTGATTTAACTGCTAGAAGCAGAAATAAAGAGGTTGAAACAGAGTGTGTTATTGCTAAACAGTATTTAAGTTCTATTATTGAAAGGTTAACAGGTTTTGAATTTAATATGGATACTTCTGTTTTAGTTTTTGATGATTTGGGCTTAGGTAAAATTGAAATGACTTACACATATGGAGCGTTGTTAGCACAGGCCAATAGCCATACCATACATCATTATGCCATAATAAATTATATTTTGGAAGGATTGAATGTATCTATTGATGACACTGATTTTGGGTATAATCCAACTACACCAAAGCAAGTTACCTTAAATTAAGACATTTTATTTTTAAAAATACTGTCTAAAATAATATTGATGCCTTTAAAAGCTAAATAAATTGCTAGACCACATATAAGTATTGCTATTATAAGAATAGGAATGTAGAGTGGCTTTTCTTTATTTGATAATGCCGTATGTAATAAAAAAGGACCTAAAAACATACCAACAAGCGATAACCCCATATTTTTTAATCCTTTAACAAGCAAATCCTTATCTGTTTTATGTTCTTCCATTTTGATAATTTTGAATCGCTAAGCGTACGTTTTTATGGGTATCTAATAAAGCTTCTGCTTCTTTTTGTGATATTTTTAATTCATGCATTATCATTCTGACACCTCTATCTACCAATTTATTATTGCTTAATTGCATATCAACCATTTTATTGCCTTTAATATGCCCAAGCTGAATCATGGTAGTTGTTGTAATCATATTAAGCACAAGTTTTTGACCCGTTCCAGCTTTCATTCTAGAGCTTCCTGTAACAAATTCTGGACCCACAATAACTTCAATTGGAAATTTTGATGCTTTGGATAATGGACTATTTTTATTGCAGGTTATACAACCGGTTGTAATATTATTTTTATTACAAGCCTCTAGAGCAGATATTACATAAGGTGTGGTTCCAGAAGCGGCAATGCCTATTACGACATCTTTTTGATTGATGTTATGTGAATTTAAATCTTCCCAACCTAATGATTTTGAATCTTCAGCAAATTCAACGGCTTTTCTAATGGCGGTATCGCCTCCTGCAATGATACCAATAACTAATTCATGTGGTACACCAAATGTTGGAGGACATTCTGAAGCGTCTAAAATACCTAATCGTCCACTTGTGCCGGCACCTATATAGAATAATCTACCACCTATTTTAAGTTGGTTAACGATAACTTGAATAAGATTTTCAATTTGCGGTAATGCTTTTTCAACAGCTATTGGAACTGTTTTATCTTCTGTATTAATACTTACCAATAACTCATGTATCTCCATCTTTTCAAGATGATTATAATTTGAATCTTGTTCAGTTGTTTTTGTAAAATCCATATATCAAAAATACACTTTTTTTGGTTTGCGTTAGTGATTGAACGGTTTGTTTGAACTCTTTTATAAGTGCCATAGCAATTATAAAAAGTGAGTAGTGAAAGCACGACCTTATTTTTAAGGTAACGCGCAAAAACTACTGAACGGTATAAAAAAATTCATCAACTTGTGAAACCCTGAAATAACCTAAAGGATAATTTTTTGGGTTGGTTTGGTTGGTGCAATTGCCCCGAACCGTAGCTGGTTGGGTTTCAAATGGACCACCACCTTCTTGATTGTTTTGTTGTAAAAGAATAAACATATAGTTGTAAAAGGCTTCGGAAATTCCATAATTTCGGATGGTTACTATGTCTCCGGTTTTTAAATCTTCTTCTGTATAAAAACCGAAAATTTGATTTCCGTTGATAAATTCATCTTTATAAACTTCTAAACTTGGTATTACGGGTATGTCACTTGTAAATTGAAATAAATAATAATTTGTTTCATTGGCAGGATCGGTATAATAGGCTTTAAGTTCGGTTTCATTTCCAGAAAAACCACCGGTATTATTTTGATCTACATATTCAATGCTCGCAACCGATTTTAGTGTTTCTGAAGCTAAATATGTTTCACCTTGATATATAATAGTTAAGTTGTAAGTTTCATTAATTGCAGGAATGAAGGTGTTGTTTTTATAAATTCCTGTTGCTGCATCTTCAGTAAACGCAAATACATTATTGCTGGAGTCCGTAATTTGAATTTGAGCACCATTTACCGGTGGCACCGAATTATCAAAATAAGGAGCTGTTAAGGTTAGTTTGATTTCTTGATTAGCACCCGAAGTTCCTTTAAACCAATTTATGGAGGCGTCAATTACTAATCTGGGAGCTTCAGTTGGAACATCCACTTTTATAACATCTTCACATGAAGTTGTGAGCATGATAAGTAAACTTATATAAATTATTTTCTTCATTTTAAAACTTAAAATTATAGGAAACAGAAGGGATAGCTCCAAAAATAGATAACCTGATGGCTTCATTAGCTCCTGTGTTTCTGTTTTCTCTAAAGGTTATTGAATTGGCATTTTTTCTATTGTAAACATTGTAAATACTAAAGACCCAATAACTTTGATAACCCTTTTTTTTATGTGGTTTTGGCGTATAATTCAATGAAATATCTAAACGGTGATACGCCGGTAATCTACTTGAATTTCTATCGCTAAAACTGGCGATTGTAATACCATTATACTGATATTGGCCCACTGGATAGGTTGTTGGCTGTCCTGTTTGAAATAAGAAATTGGAATTAAGCTCCCACTTATCACTTAATTGATAATTTCCTGTGACAGAAATATCATGTGTTTTATCATACGGTGTATAGTACCAATTGCCATTATTGATTCCAAGTTCAGCAGACGTTCTCCCAGGTGTTTGTTGTTGCGATTTTGAAAGGGTATAGGCCAGCCATCCTTTTAGTTTACCTTGATTTTTTCTAAGCAATAGTTCTAAGCCGTAAGCTTTGGCTTTCCCATTTAAAATAACCTGTTCTATGGCATCATTCGCAATTAAATCGGCCCCATCAATATAGTCTATTCTGTTTTTTATGGTTTTATAAAAACTTTCCACTTCCAATGAATACATATCATTAGTGAAATTCTTAAAATATCCAACAGCAACTTGATCCAAAAGTTGTGGCTTGATATACTTGCCACTAGGAGCCCATACATCTAATGGTGTTGGTGAACTTGTATTTGATAATAAATGTAAATATTGACTCAATCTGTTATAACTTATTTTAATTGAAGTATTATTATTAAGTTGGTAAGCCAATGATAGCCTAGGTTCTAAATTGTTAAATGTTTTAATAACATGGCTTCGTTTAAAGGTTTCAGTTCTGGTTGGTTCTGCTTTTTGATAAATTTGTAACTCTTGGTTAAAAACAACTGCTTGATTATTATCATAGATATTTAACTCATCTTGACCTAATCTTAAAAAGGAGCTAAAACGAAATCCGTAGGATAATTGTAATCTATCTGATAATTTCTGTTCAATATCAAAATACAAAGCATTTTCAAAGGCATATTTATCAATAAGTTTATAAGGATTAATACCAGAAGTTGAGGAGGAAGGCTCAATTTTTCCCGGATTGAATTTATAATAGATGCTGTTTAAGCCATAGAATAATTTAAATTTATTACTTAAGTAATGTTTAAAATCATATTTCACATTGAAATTTTGAATGCCTGAATTCCAGTTAAATTCAACAAAATTGAGTTTTAATCCGTAATAGTAGTCAGAATAAATTAAAGATAAATTTGAAAAGAGTTTATCAGAAAATAAATGGTTCCACCTAAAGTTTAATACGGTATTTCCATAAGTATTCTCAAAACTATCAGCAATAGAAAATACGTCCCTACCAAAATATCCTGATAGATATATATTATTCCTTCCATTAAGTTTATAACTCAATTTTGTGTTTAAATCATAAAAATATGCGACATTATCAAGATTAAATAAGGGCAAAAATAAATGAGCATAAGATGACCTTCCTCCAAAAAGAAATGAACCTTTATCTTTTTTAAGAGGCCCTTCAGCTAAAAGCCTACTTGCCACTAAACCTATTCCACCATTAGCATGAAATTCATTACTATTGCCTTCTTTTTGATAAATATCCAAAACGGAAGATACACGCCCACCATATCTGGCAGGAATGCCGCCTTTATATAATTTCAAATCCTTTATGGCATCTGGATTGAATACTGAAAATAATCCAAATAAATGTGACGAATTATAAATAGTGGCCTCATCTAATAATATCAAGTTTTGGTCAGCAGAACCACCGCGAACATTAAAACCCGACGCACTTTCGCCAGCAGATGAAACACCCGGGAGTAAGGTTATAGCTTTAATAACATCTGGTTCACCTAAAACAACAGGTAATTGCTTTATGGTTTTTGCGGTCAAGGTATTAACACTCATTTGAGGCGTTGAAATATTTAATTTTTCAACATTCTCAGTAATAATAACTTCATCTAAATTTTCTAAAACTTCAGCCAGTTGATAATTTTGAGTTATATTATTATTTAAATCAATCTTTTCGTCAAGATTTTTATAACCCAAATAACTAATAACAATTTCATAATTTCCTTTAGGAAGCGTTATGGAGAAGAAGCCATATTCATTGGTTGTGGTACCCGTATTTATATCTGGGAAAATAATATTTACACCAATTAAAGTTTCATTGTTTTTCTGGTCAGAAACAACACCACTTAAAGTAAATTTTTCCTGAGCATTTACAACGGTAATATTGAAATAAACACATAAAAGCACCCATGATAATATATACTTCATGAACAATTTTTATAAAAATATTAAAGAAGCTGTCTAAAAAGTCGTCATTGCGAGTCCCGATAGCCATCGGGAGAAGCAATCTTTAAATTGCAAGTTGTTGATTTACAGATTACTTCGAAATAAAAATTTCTCGTAATGACGGTTAATATATGCCTTTTAGACAGCCTCGATATAAAGTTTATGTTTCTATTATTTAAAATTATTTAAGATAGTATTAAGTGTTTCACTTGGTCTCATAGCTTCACTTATCAACTTTTCATCGGGTTTATAATAACCATGAACATCAACGGGTGATCCTTGAACACTGATTAATTCTTCTGTAATTTTGGATTCATTGTTTGCTAATGCATTTGCTATGTCAGTGAATTTATTTTTTAAACCGGCATTTGTATTTTGAGAAACCAGTGCTTGAGCCCAGTATAAAGCCAAATAAAAATGACTTCCTCTAGTGTCTAACTCTCCAACAACACGTGATGGGGATTTTCTATTATCAAGAAAAACATCTGTTGCTGTGTCTAAAGTTTCAGCCAAAACCAATGCCTTGGGATTGTTGGTTTTTTCCCCTAAAAATTCAAGTGAAGCCGCTAATGCTAAAAATTCCCCAAGAGAATCCCAACGTAAATGATTTTCTTCTAAAAATTGCTGTACATGCTTAGGTGCACATCCACCAGCTCCTGTTTCAAAAAGACCGCCACCATTCATAAGAGGAACTATGGATAACATTTTTGAACTGGTACCTACTTCTAAAATAGGAAATAAATCGGTTAAATAATCTCGTAATACATTTCCGGTTACAGAAATGGTGTCTTTCCCGTTTTTAAGCCTTTTAAGAGTAAATGTAGTGGCTTTAACTGGTGATAAAATACTGATATCTAAACCAGTAGTATCATAATTTGGTAAATATTTATTTACTTTTTTTATTAATTCTATATCGTGTGCTCTGTGTTCATCAAGCCAAAAAACGGTAGGTGTATCTGTTGCCCGTGCTCTGGAGACGGCCAACTTAATCCAATCTTGAATAGGTGCATCTTTAGCTTGACACATACGCCAAATATCTCCGGCTTCAACTTGATGGCTTATTAAAATATTGCCAGATTCATCAATAACATGAACCATACCATCTGCTTTTATTTCAAATGTTTTGTCATGAGAGCCATATTCTTCAGCCTTTTGCGCCATAAGCCCCACATTAGGGACTGTACCCATGGTTGTTGGATCAAAAGCACCATGTTCTTTACAAAAATCAATAGTGGCTTGAAAAACGCCGGCATAACTACTATCTGGTATGACCGCTTTGGTGTCTTGCAGTTTGCCTTTTGCGTTATACATTTGACCAGATAAGCGAATCATTGCCGGCATAGAAGCATCAACAATAACATCACTAGGCACATTAAGATTGGTGATTCCTTTATCAGAATTTACCATAGCCAATGCCGGTCCATTTTTATATGCTTTTGCTATGTCGGCTTCAATTTCTTTGCGTTTTTCTTCTGGTAATTCCTGAAGTTTAGATAACAGGTTTGAAAATCCGTTATTTACATCAACACCTAATTCATTTAATATAGCTGCATGTTTTTCAAAAACAGAGGCAAAAAATACTTTCACTGCATAACCAAATATGATAGGGTCTGAAACCTTCATCATAGTTGCCTTCATATGTAATGAAAACAACACATTATTAGCTTTAGCATCAGCAATTTGTTCTTGAAAGAATTTTAACAGAGCCTTTTTGCTCATCACGGTGGCATCAATAATTTCACCAGCTAAAATTGGGAAACTATCTTTTAAAATGGTTTTATGCCCGTTCACGTCCTCATGCTCAATTTTAATTTTAGTGGCTTCAGAAAGCGTGAGTGACTTTTCATTATGTTCAAAATCGCCTTCTGCCATGGTGGCTACATGAGTCTTTGAATTTTTACTCCAAGCTCCCATGGCATGTGGATTTTTTTTAGCGTAATTTTTTACAGCTTTTGGTGCACGTCTATCTGAGTTGCCTTCACGTAATATTGGATTTACAGCACTTCCTTTTATTTTATCGTAAATGGATTGTGTTTCCTTTTCAGAAGGATTTTTAGGATTATCTGGGTAGTCAGGGATTTTGTATCCATGCCCCTGTAATTCTTTAATGGCACTTTTTAATTGAGGAATGGAGGCACTAATATTGGGTAATTTAATAATATTGGCTTCCGGATTTTTTGCCAGTTCCCCTAATTCAACCAAGTCATCAGACACTTTTTGGTCTGCCGTTAATAAGTTAGGGAAACTTGCCAAAATCCTTCCCACAAGAGAAATATCTTTAGTTTCAATGGTAATTCCAGACGAATCCGTGAATGCTTTAATAATAGGTAATAATGAATAGGTTGCTAAAGCTGGTGCTTCATCTGTTTTGGTATAAAAAATCTTTGACATTTGTGACTCTCTTTTAAGTTTGTTTGATGTAAAAAACAAAGACCATTTATTTAGTCTTTTTTTGCGTTGCGCAATATACAAAATTACACTTTTAAATACATTTATTTGAGTGAGAAGTCGGTTTGAATTCCTTAGATTTTAATGAATATAAATAAAAATTAAAATCATGACTAATTCAATAAAAAAGTGGGGCAAAAGTTATAAAATAACAAAAGCCATATCACTATAGAACTAAATCTACTTTGACATGGCTTTCTTTGAAATAACGCTACATGACCTAATTAGTATTGCTACTAAATCAATTCAAACTTTCGTCTAAATCTTTTCAATTCAAGTTTTGTCATTTCAATGAAGTATTTTGTGGTGTAATTTTCAATATGCATTGACATATTACCAAAATACTCCTGTTAATTGTTTTTTTTGATACTATTAATGTTCCTTTCGTTTTCACGTTGGGTTCATTTTTAGTATTGCTTTTAGTTCAGCATTCACTTTCGTTTCTGCTACATTTCAAAGCTTTCAACCATACTAGTTGCCATCTGCTTGCGCATATGGGACTTTTTACAGTGTCATGGTTCTTTGCTCACACACGCTTACACGTGGCACAACCAAACCTCAAAAAACAATTATTATAAAGAACGTTACCTTATAAAGAACCTAATACAAATTCATTTTTTCAAATGAAACCAACCAAAGCTGTTATTAAATTCTTATGCTAAGATATATTAAGAATTGGATAAAACAAATTTTTCAAGCAATTAGATATCAACCTTTTATAAACCAAAGTTATTAACTTTTGTTAATAAAAAAAGCCTTGATAATTCAAGGCTTTTTTAGGTCTGCCAAGGCAGAAAAGGTTTTTATTAATGTCTTCTTTCTTTGATTCTTGCTTTTTTACCAGTAAGATCTCTAAAGTAGTAAATACGTGCTCTACGTACTTTACCTCTTTTATTTACTTCAATTTTTTGCAATGCCGGTAAGTTAATTGGGAAAATACGTTCTACTCCAATAGTTCCAGACATTTTTCTGATGGTAAAAGTTTCAGTTGATCCTGATCCTCTTCTTTGTATAACAACACCTCTAAAAAACTGAGTACGCACTTTTTCGCCCTCTCTAATTTCATAGTAAACAGTAATTGTGTCTCCAGCACCAAACTCTGGTAAATCTTTTTTAGGTACAAACTCGTTTTGTACAAATTTCACTAAAGATTCCATATCTTTAAAATTATAATAGTTAATCCAGAACAACATTCACGATTCTCGCCAGAGGTTAACCCGAAATTGGGTGCAAAGATAATTATTAATTGATAATGTACAATTAATAATTATTTTTTTATTTGGGTGTTCCCCTCCAAAAGTCGGGTCAGGCTATCCGCTATATCTTTTGTTCCGAAAAAACGGAAACAAAAGGATGCCGCTCCTATCCTTAACACGGGTTTGTTTGCCGAGTGCAGTTTCAGCATTTTGACTGTCGTCATTCCGAGGAGGCACGACGTGGGAATCTTTTTAATTAATATTCAGAATAGTTATTAATAAGAGCATAATTTAGTTCTTACATTGTATATTTTTCTTACCTTTATG
>CAXBJF010000058.1:0-14054 GCA_963976005.1 uncultured Flavobacteriales bacterium
AAATTAAAATTGTTCGCAACTATGCTTTTTTTTAAACAACAGGCTGAATAGTTACAAATTATTTAGCTTTAACTCTTTTTCAATTTTAGGCCATTTCTTTTTACAGGCACCATTACCTGAAGTAGGGTTTATAATAACAAACCAATTTTTTGAAGCATGGGACACTAAGCAGATTTTTTATGAAGTAACCGCGTAAGCTTAATAGATAAATCGGTTAAAATAATTTTGGAGTTTCCATTTCGCTCAATATGATAAATGGCATTTTGCAATTCATCATTAATTTCCAAAATATTGGAATCATGGATGAATGGTGCAAAATTCTCAAGTTTAAAAGTGTCCGATTTAGGTTGCATATAAACCAATTCAGTGGCGTTATAATTTAACAATAAGGCTTGTCTGAAAAAATTTATACAGAAATTTAGAAATTGTTTTTGTGTTTCCCTACCGGTTTTGGCAATGTCATCGCTCCAGGTAATCAAGTCGTGAATAGCCGCTTTATTTCCCTTCGCTTTAAAAGCGCTCCGAATCCAAAAGATAAACCATTCTTCAAATTGTAAATCTTCAGAATCCTGATAAATGAGGTCACAGGCCTTATTATAATTTCCATTGGATTGTTGGGCAATTTTTGTGGCAACAGATTCCTCTAAACCATAATTTTTTATTAACCCTTGTTTTATAACATCTTCGGCTAATGGCGGAAAATGAAGGACCTGGCAACGAGATTTTATAGTGCTTAAAATTTGTTCTTCATCTTCGGCCATTAAAATAAAAACCGTATTATTTGGCGGTTCCTCAATAAGTTTTAAAAGCTTGTTGGCGCAGGCTATGTTCATTTTTTCAGCCATCCAAATGAGCATGATTTTATAACCGCCTTCATAGGATTTTAATGATAAAGACTTTACAATTTCAAGCGCTTCATCAACACCAATTTGCCCTTGTTTATTATCAACACCAAGTTGTTTATACCAATCAAATAAATTTCCATAAGGCTGGTCTTTAAGAAGTTGCCTCCATTCATTCATAAAATGACTGGAAACTGGGTGGCTGTTAATTTTATCAGTGGTAGTAACTGGAAAGGCAAAGTGTAAATCTGGATGGGAAAACGTGTTGAATTTTAAATTACAGGATGTATTGCCTAAAATGTTTTCACCATTGGAGTTATTACATAAAATGTATTGGGCATAAGCAATGGCCATTGGCAGTGTTCCACAACCTTCAAGTCCAACAAATAATTGTGCATGCGGAACCCTACCATTATCCACACTTTGTGTTAGGTGTTTTTTAATGTATTCCTGACCTAATATATCTTCAAAAAGCATGGAACAAATATAGTTTTTTTATATTTCTTTCCCACTTCAATCGTTTTCGTAAAAAAACACGTTTTCAGCTCTTTATAATTAGTTACATTTGTATAGATATTAACATTCTAAATTATTGTTTTTCAGTAAAAACGATGTTTGTGTGTTAGTTTAAAACAGCAAAAAATAATTTATATAAACAGATGAAAACGCTTAACGATTTTAATTTTAAAAATAAAAAAGCACTAATACGTGTAGATTTTAATGTGCCTTTAAATGAAAAATTTGAAGTAACCGATGATACCAGAATTGTATCAGCAAAACCAAGCATTATAAAAATTTTAGAAGATGGCGGAAGCTGTATTTTAATGTCTCATTTAGGGCGACCAAAAGGTGTTCAGGATGAATTTTCTTTAAAGCATATAGTGGATAAAGTTGAAGATATTTTAGGGGTCGAAGTAAAATTCGTTGATGAGTGTATAGGGGAAAAAGCAGAAGCTGCGGCAGCAAGTTTGGAACCCGGACAAATATTATTATTGGAAAACTTGAGGTTTCATAAAGAAGAAGAGGCGGGAGACAAAGCATTTTCAAAAAAACTTGCTAAATTAGGTGATATTTATGTGAATGATGCCTTTGGAACAGCGCATAGACCACACGCTTCTACAACTATTATAGCGCAATTTTTTCCAAACAACAAGTGTTTTGGGTATTTGTTAGCTCAAGAAATTGAAAGCATTGAAAAGGTCATGAAAACAGGAGAAAAACCAGTATTGGCAGTACTTGGTGGCGCAAAAGTGTCTTCAAAAATAACCATTATAGAAAATATTTTAGATAAAATAGACCACCTGATTATTGGAGGTGGTATGTCTTTCACATTTATAAAAGCACAAGGTGGAAAAATAGGAGACTCCATTTGTGAAGACGATAAAATGGAATTGGCTTTAGAAATTTTAAAGCAAGCCAAAGCAAAGCATGTTCAAGTCCATATTCCGGTAGATGTGATTGCAGCCAATGCTTTTAGCAATGATGCGAAGACTCAAATAGTTAATATCAATGAAATTCCTGATGGTTGGCAAGGGCTGGATGCCGGACCAAAATCGATTGCCAATTTTCATAAAGTTGTTATGCAGTGCAAAACCATTCTTTGGAATGGGCCTTTAGGTGTTTTTGAAATGGAAAATTTCGCAAAGGGTACTATTGCTCTGGGAAATTCGATTGCTGAAGCGACTAAGAACGGTGCCTTTTCTTTAGTTGGTGGAGGTGACTCTGTTGCTGCGGTTAAACAATTTGGTTTTGAAGACAAGGTGAGTTATGTAAGCACTGGCGGCGGCGCTATGTTAGAAAGCCTTGAAGGTAAAACGCTTCCAGGAATAGCGGCCATTTTGGAATAAAACCAAGAATATTTTCTATTTAGCTTAAAAAATACGATTTTAGCAATACTTTCGTTGAATAATAAACTTAAGGCACTTTATGGTATTTCGAATTTTAATACTAGTTTTTATAGCGAATATTGGACTTTGTTTCGGACAAAGCAAGGATACAATTTCTTCACCAAAAATGAAGATTACTGACTCATTAATTGATGGAAATGTAGATATCAGCAAAAAAATTAAAGCTGAAATTGATAGCACAGTAGCTTTGAGTTTTTTAGACAATGAGCACGCCGCAGCATTAGATGAAAAGTGGTTGGCAGAATTGTATAGCAATGATTTATATGACACCATTAATAATTCAATTACTAATTTAACTTATGAAGAAGTTGAGTATCCTGAACTTCCTACGGATACTTTAAAAGCCAGATTAAAAGAACTGGACGCAAAAACACCATTTAATGTGGAGTACAATCCAGGGTTGGAAAGCGTCATTAAATCGTATTTAAAAAACAGAAGAGAAACAATTCAAAAGCTAATTACCTTAAGCGCATTTTATTTTCCTTTGTTTGAACAAGAGCTAGACAGTCATGATTTACCGCTTGAAATAAAATATTTAGCCATAGTTGAATCTGCACTTAAACCAAGAGTAAAGTCCAGGGTTGGCGCCACTGGTTTATGGCAATTTATGTATAGTACAGGCAAAATGTATGGTCTGGATGTGAGCAGTTATGTTGATGAGCGCAGTGACCCCATAAAATCAACGGAAGCAGCCACAAAGTATCTGTCAAAATTATATGAAATATTTGGAGATTGGGATTTGGCTTTAGCAGCCTATAATTCTGGCCCGGGCAATGTTACAAAAGCCATCAGACGGTCTGGTGGTTATCAAAACTATTGGAATATTCGGCATAATTTGCCACGTGAAACAGCTGGATATTTACCCGCATTTTTGGCAACCATGTATATATTTGAGTATGCAAAAGAGCATGGCTTTAAGCAAGCAAAACCAGAGTTTTCTTATTTTGAAACAGATACGGTACGGGTTAAACACATGATAACGCTCGATCAGGTTTCAGAAATTACAGGTGTTGAAATTGAAGAACTTCAGTTTTTAAACCCGTCGTATAAATTGGATATCATTCCTTTTATTAAGGACGAGAATTATACGTTAAGATTACCCAGAACGGTGATGGGAAGTTTTGTGAATAATGAAGAGCAAATTTATGCGTTTGCAAAAACTGAATTTGATAAACGCGAAAAACCCATGCCTCAATTTTTTGAATCCCAAAGCAGAACGACCTACCGCGTTAGGTCTGGTGATTTTTTAGGAAAAATTGCAAGAAAGTATGGTGTAAGAGTGAGCCAAATTAAACAATGGAACGGACTTAGAAGCAATAATATAAGGATAGGGCAACGGCTCTCTATTTACCCCAATAAACCTTATTCCCCGTCTAGTACTACAACATCCAAGACATCTGCAAATACAGTGATTTCAGGGGGTGTTACCTATTATGTTGTAAAGGAAGGAGACTCATTATGGAGTATCTCTCAAAAATTTTCTGGGGTTTCTGTTCAAAATATTAAAGATTGGAACGATATTAGTGGTAGTCATTTGAAACCGGGAATGAAACTTAAAATATCCAAAGGATAAATTCCTTTAAACTACCGTAAATTATGAGAAAACTTTTTTTAATCACACTTTTGTCTGCCTTTATTTTTTCGTGTGGGGACAGTCATTCAAAAAACGAAAAAATACTTTTTGATTCTTCAGGAAACATTAACAATGTATCTGTAGTTGTTGATAATGATATGTGGGATGGAGATGTAGGAGAAGCCATTAGAAACACACTGGCCGCTACTGTTGATGGGCTTCCACAAGATGAGCCCATGTTTAGCATGAAACAGATACCGCCAAGTGTTTTTTCTGGATTTGTAGCAAAAAACAGAACCGTATTAAAAATTGAAGTGCAAAATAAAGTTTCCTTTCAGGTTCTAGACAATATTTATGCAAAACCACAAAGGGTAGTCGTCATTTCAGGACCTACACAAGAAACTATAGTTAAAGAAATAACATCAAATGCGTCTAAGATTATTGTAGCTTTTAAAGATGAAGAGCTTACAGAAAAACAACGACGTATCAATCTATCACTTCATAATGATAAAAAAATTGAAGATAAATTAGGTGTTAGCATTAAGTTTCCTACTGCTTACAGGGTAGCAAAAGTTGACAATTCATTTTTCTGGATTCGCAAAGACATTAAACACGGAAGCATGAATTTGATGCTTTATGATTTACCTTATAATGCTATTAAACGCAGTGATAGTGTTGTTAACACAATAATAAAGATAAGGGACTCTATTGGGGAGAAGTATATTCCTGGACCCACTGACGGATCTTATATGATTACTGAAAACGCATATACCCCATTTCATTTTGAGACTATTTTAGACAATAAACCCACATTGGAAACAAAGGGAATTTGGGATGTCAAGAATGCATTTATGGCAGGACCGTTTATTAATTATAGTATTGAAGATGTAAAAAACAACAGATGGGTAGTTGTTGAAGGCTTTGTTTTTGCGCCTTCGGTTGATAAAAGAGACTACATGTTTGAGCTGGAAGCCATTATTAGATCTATTAAAATTAAATAAACCTTTATAAACACAAAAGAGGCTGTCTAAAAAGTCGTCATTGCGAGTCCCGATAGCTATCGGGAGAAGCAATCTGTAAATTGCAAATTTTGGTTTACAGATTACTTCGAAATAAAAATTTCTCGTAATGACGGTAATATATACTTTTTAGACAGCCTCTTTTGTTTAAAAGAAGTCATTATTCTTTTTTATCGTCCTTTTTATCATCGTCTTTGCTGGCATCTTTAAATTCTTTAATTCCGCTACCAAGTCCCCGCATTAATTCAGGTATCTTTTTCCCTCCAAATAACAATAAAACTACCACAACAATTAGAATAATTTGTGGAGCTCCAATTACCAACGGTATCATATATAAACTCATAATGTATGTTTTTAAACAACAAAGTTAATAATTAAAGTTCAATAAAATTGTTTTCCACAGAAGATTAGTATAAAGACAATAGAACTCTTGAGATAATTTTAATTAATTTTGTTTTCGTATGAGCAAGAAAAAAGATAAACCCATAAAAATAGCACGTAAACTTCTGGATAAGTACCGCCTTGTTGTACTTAATGAGGATACCTTTGAAGAGCGTATTTCATTTAAACTTAACAGATTAAATGTTTTTGTTTTAGTCTCATTATCAGTTATTATTTTAATAGTATTAACCACGGTTTTAATTGCATTTACACCGTTAAGAGAATATATTCCCGGATATTCATCAACAACGTTAAAAAGGCAAGCTACAGAATTGAATTATAAAACAGATTCACTTCAGCAGGTTATTACCATGAATGAGCGTTATTACAGTTCCATAAAAAAAGTGTTACAAGGTGATGTTAGTACCTTGGATTTAAATAAAGATTCCATTATCCAAGCTGTAAAACTGGAAGCCAACCAAGTCGATTTCCATCCCATTTCTGAAGATAGCCTGTTGCGTCAAAAAGTGGATAAAGAAGACAAGTATAATTTGTTTGAATCGGCAACATCAGCAACCAATTTTGTGTTATTTCCACCGGTAAATGGTCCTATAAGCGCACCTTACAATGTAAAAGAAAAACACTATGCAGTTGATATTGTGGTTGCAAAGGACACACCCGTAAAAGCAACAGCTGACGGGGTTGTGATTTTTGCAGAATGGACAGCAAGTACCGGCTATGTGATTATAATTGAACACAGTTACGGTCTAATATCAGCATATAAACATAACGCTTCCTTGACAAAATCTCAAGGCGATTTGGTAAAAGCGGGTGAAGTTATTGCAACTGCCGGTAGTTCTGGGGAGCTTTCAACAGGACCTCATTTGCATTTTGAACTTTGGAATGATGGCTATCCCATTAACCCAACAAACTTTATAGATTTTAAATAATGATATCACTAAAATCTGCCTTGGCAAAACCATTTGCAAATATAATTTTTAACCGTATTCAAAAATGGGCCAATAATCCAATTGAAACTCAACAACAAGTATTTCAGGATTTGATAAGTTCAGCTACAGAAACACAATTTGGCAAGGACCATGATTTTATAAGCATAAATTCCTATTTGGATTTTGTTAAAAAAGTTCCAATCAGGGATTATGAAGCACTTAAACCCTATGTTGAACGCGTAGTTGCAGGTGAAGAAAACGTCCTTTGGCAAGGAAAACCTCTTTATTTCGCGAAAACATCCGGAACTACATCGGGCTCAAAATACATTCCTATTACTAAAGAAAGCATGCCTTATCATATTGAGGCAGCCAGAAATGCCATTTTATTGTATATCCATGAAACGGGGAACGTAAAATTCGTAGATGGTAAAATGATTTTTCTTCAAGGAAGCCCCATACTTAAAACGCAAAATGGCATTCAGTTAGGCAGACTTTCAGGGATTGTAGCACATTATATTCCAAAATATCTTCAAAAAAACCGACTGCCATCTTATGAAACAAATTGCATTGAAGATTGGGAAACAAAAGTAAATGCCATTGTTGAAGAAACATTACCTGAAAACATGACGATTATTTCTGGAATACCGTCATGGGTTCAAATGTATTTTGAAAAGCTACAACTCAAAACCGGTAAAAAGGTTGGGGATATTTTTAAAAACTTCAATTTATTTATTTTTGGAGGTGTCAATTATGAGCCTTATCGGGCAAAATTTGAAAACCTTATTGGAAGAAAAGTGGATAGTATAGAACTATATCCAGCAAGTGAAGGCTTCTTTGCGTTTCAAGATAAACAACATGAAAAAGGCATGTTGCTTCAGTTAAATTCCGGGATTTTTTATGAGTTTGTAAAAGCCGATGAGTTTTTTAATGAAAATCCAAAGCGTATCACAATTAAAGATGTTGAATTAGGTGTAAATTATGTGATGATAATATCAACCAATGCCGGACTCTGGGCTTATAATATTGGTGATACGGTTCAGTTTACTTCTTTAAAGCCTTACAGAGTCATTGTTTCGGGTAGAATAAAGCACTTTATTTCAGCTTTTGGAGAGCACGTTATTGGAAAAGAAGTGGAGTATGCCATGCATGAAGCCACTCAAAACACATCGGTTAGGGTCTCTGAGTTTACCGTAGCACCTCAAATCAATCCGGAAAAAGGATTGCCTTATCATGAATGGTTTATAGAATTTGAAAATGAACCAACAGATGTATCCATCTTTGCAAAGAAAATTGATGAATCCCTTCAAATTCAAAATTCGTACTATTTTGATTTGATTCAAGGCAAAGTACTACAACCTTTAAAAATCACTAAAATCAAAAAAAATGGGTTTCAAGCGTATATGAAATCTATAGGCAAATTAGGGGGTCAAAATAAAATGCCCCGTTTATCAAATGACAGAAACATTGTTGCGGTGTTTACCCAATTGAATTTAGTCAAATAATAGTATCTTTGCCCCGTTAAACAGTATCAATGAAGGACAAAAAAAAACACGAAAGAACAAGGGCTCAAGAAAGTACCAACGCTATTGAGAGGATGTATATTACTATGCGCCATTTGTTTAATAGAGGGTTTTATAAGCCTATGGGGATTTCAGGGGAAACTTTAAGGCAATCCTTATTGCTTTTAAGGCCGGAAATATATGGTTCTATTGGTGAAGAAAAAGCAGAATTAGATGGGTTGCTTTATGTTATGGACAGACTTCCAATGGGAATTGAAGAATGCACGTTTATTAACTTAACAAGCGATGAAGGCTATTCAAATTCACATTTTAAAGCGATAATTCCAGAAAAAAGACGACGTAATTGTTACCGGATTGATTCTGAACAAATGAATATTGAAATCACACGGGGGCGATCTGAAATTTATGATATTTTAACCCACCTCACATTTTTGTTTGTTGAATCACACAAAATAAGTAACCGTGTCATAATTGATGAAGCTGGTTCAACAACAAGGGATTGGATAAAACTTGAAAAAGCTGTTTTCTCTAAAAATAAGCTCACACAAACAGAACGTGAAATCGCCTTATCACACACCGCAAATATTTTAGGAAGAACCTTTAATGAATTAACGGAAATTTATGATGATTTTGCGGTGGCATCACAACCGGAAAGATTACTGCATATTGTGTATTGGTTGGGCAAATTAGCCATTGAAGAACAAATAAACAATAATAAACGTACGGTAACATTCAGTCCGGTTTTAAGAGAACGTTTAGGGCATCATATTCACGGTGAAATTTGGGCGGATACCATTAAAAACGTACTTTATAAAAATGGGCTTTTAGAAAGACCGATACATATTATAAGTGCTAATATGCACAGTGTTATGAATACGTTATTTGCTCCAACAGCCTTAAAACCACTGATGGCTAAAAAGAATGTATTTGAAGTTTATGAAGATTTAAGTAAAGGCAGTAATGGTGAACTTCGCGATAAAGTAACAAAAGAAGCCTTGCAAAACGGGATGGTTTTTATTCCGGATGCTTCAGGTACCAATATTGATGTACAAATTTTTGATACGGATAAAATGGATTTTTCAAAAACAGACATTAAAATTAATAAAACACTTTTAGATTCCGAGAAACCGGTTGTTTTGGTTATGGACTATGCCTTTGGGGAACAAGCGTATGAAACCATAGATGAACTATTAAAACCATATAAACCAAAAGGGAAGAAGGTTCACCTGAATGTTGCATCCATTTCCATTATGGGGAAAGCAGGCATTCTGGAAGGAGGGAAAGGGGACATTATGATTCCAACGGCGCACATTTTTGAAGGAACAGCAGACAACTATCCGTTTTATAATGAATTATCAAAGAAAGACCTGGAAGGACAGGGCGTTGATGTTTATGAAGGCGCCATGATAACTGTTTTGGGAACTTCATTGCAAAACAAGGATATATTAAAATTCTTTCATAATTCAACATGGAGTGTCATTGGCTTGGAAATGGAAGGGGCGCATTATCAAAAAGCGATTCAAGCGGCTTCTAAAGTGAGAGGCAGTATCAGTCCAGATGTAAAAGTGCGATATGCGTATTATGCCAGTGATAACCCTTTGGAAACCGGAAGTACCTTGGCCTCTGGCGGGTTAGGAACTACAGGCGTGAGACCGACCTATATAATAACCCGGAAAATATTAGAACAATTATTTAACTAACACAAAGTATAATTATGAATAAAGAATTGCCACAGCCTCAGCAATCTGAAGAAGTTGATTTAGGTCAATTATTTAAACTTATCGGGAATGCATTTAATCGATTTTTTAGGTTTATAGCGAGCATTTTTATTGGAATATTTCATGTTATAATCCTGTTTTTAATTTTCCTTCAAAAACATTTTATAAAATTTGCTGTCATTGGTATTATTGGTTTGGCTACAGGAATTTACATAGACCTTATTAAAGAGACTAAATATATTTCCACGATGGTCGTGGAACCAAATTTTAACAGTGTTCAACAGTTGTATAATAATGTTAGTTTTTATAATGAATTAGCAGGTGCTCAAGATTCAATAGCACTATCAGAAGCATTTAATATTTCTAAAAACGAAGCCGCATCCATAAAAGAATTTAAAGTGGAATCCTATTCTGATGAAAACCAAAAAGTACAATTATTCGATAAATTTGTCCGTAGTCTAGATACAACAACGCAAAAAACAATAGATATGGAAGCATATCTAAAGAATTTTAATTCTCTTGATGCTCGTTTTCATACCATCTCTGTGATAGCTACTAATAATAGTATTGCAAAAAAGATTCAAACATCAATTATCAACTCTATTTCCAGAAACGATTATTTTAACCTTCAAAAAAACATTAGTGATATCAATATAAAACTACAAGATAGTATTTATAAGAAACAAATTATTGAAATAGACTCGCTGCAATTATTATATAAAAGGGTGATGCTTAAGGAAGCGGATCGCCCAATGGAAGGGACCAGTATTAGTCTTGGTGAGAATGGTGCCAAAGACAATAAGGAGCTTGCATTAATAAACAAAATGGATGAATTAAAATTGAGTTTAGTAGAACTGAATGAAGAACGGGCCAATAAATCCAGTATTTTAAATGTTATTTCTGATTTTCCTAGAAAAGGAGTAGAAGTTAAAGGAATTTTAAATAGCTATAAACTTCTTGTCCCAAGTATATTGCTTGGCGTAACACTTTTCGTTTTATTATTAATATCATTGAACACCTATCTTAAGAATTATAAAAAAGAGGAGTAAATGAAAATTTTAATTACTGGTGGTGCAGGATTTATAGGATCTCATGTGGTAAGGTTGTTTGTTGAAAAGTATCCAAACTACCATATTTTTAATTTGGATGCACTTACATATGCAGGCAATTTAGAGAATTTAAAAGATATTGAAAACAAAACTAATTACACTTTTTTAAAAGGGGATATAACGGACGAAGTTTTTATAAATCAATTATTTAATAAACATACCTTTGAAAGTGTCATCCATTTAGCGGCAGAATCTCATGTGGATAGATCCATAGAAGACCCATTAGCCTTTGTAAAAACAAATGTAATAGGCACCATGATTCTTTTAAATGCTTTTAAAAACACATGGAAAGACAATTTCAGTAATAAACTATTTTATCATGTAAGCACCGATGAGGTTTATGGAACTTTAGGACAAACAGGACTGTTTACCGAAACAACTAATTATGATCCTAATTCACCGTATTCGGCTTCAAAAGCAAGCTCAGATCATTTTGTGAGAGCGTATGGCGAAACATATGGAATTCCTTTTATAATTTCTAATTGCTCCAATAACTATGGGCAAAACCAATTCCCGGAAAAGTTAATTCCACTATTTATTAATAACATCATAAATAATAAAGGGTTACCTGTTTATGGCGATGGAAATTACACAAGGGACTGGTTGTATGTAAAAGATCATGCGGTAGCTATTGATTTGGTGTTTCATAAAGGGAAAAACCATGAAACTTATAATATTGGGGGGTTTAACGAATGGAAAAATATTGACTTAGTGAAATTATTATGTAGTCAAATGGATGAAAAACTTGGAAGGCAACAAGGAAGCTCAGAAAAGCTGATCACCTATGTAAAAGACCGTCCAGGACATGATTTACGATATGCTATTGATGCTTCAAAGATAAACAGGGAATTAGGATGGAAACCTTCAGTAACCTTTGAGGAAGGATTAGATAAAACAATAGACTGGTATTTGAATAATGAGGAATGGTTGAATAATGTAACCAGTGGAGATTATCAATTATACTACGAAAAACAATATAGTTAGAAGGTTAAAAGGTTAAAAGGTTATAAGGTTAAAAAGTTAAATGGTTATAAAGTTAAAAGGTTAAGTAGTTATATGGTTAAAATAACATCTCATAAAGATTTAAAAGTATGGCAGGAGTCTATGAATTTGGTTACAAAGCTTTATAAGCTTTCTGAAAATTTTCCAAAGCATGAGGTTTATGGACTATCTTCCCAAATCCGAAGAGCAGCCGTTTCAATTCCTTCAAATATAGCAGAAGGCGCTGGAAGAAAAGGAGAAAAAGAATTTGCAAGGTTTTTATATATCGCTTTGGGGTCACTTTCAGAAGTAGAAACACAAACAGAAATTTCTCAAAGGCTTGGTTATATCCAAGATGTAGAAGAAATAAACAAGAGTATTTATTATATTAGAAATATGCTTGCAAATTTAATTAAGAGTATAAGCAATAAGCAATAAGCAATAAGTAATGTATAACCCTATAACTTTATAACCCAATAACCCAATAACCTTATAACTTTTTAACCCTTTAACCTTATAACTTTTTAACCCTATAACCATATCTAAATGAAAGGAATCATATTAGCAGGAGGGTCTGGAACTCGACTACACCCCTTAACTTTATCTGTAAGTAAGCAACTCATGCCTATTTATGATAAGCCCATGATATATTATCCGTTATCTACGTTAATGTATGCAGGCATCAATGAAGTATTGATTATTTCTACACCAAAAGATTTACCATTATTTCAAGAGTTGTTGGGTGATGGCAAAAAGTATGGTTGTCGATTTGAATATGCGGTTCAAGAAGCCCCTAATGGATTAGCAGAAGCGTTTATTATTGGGGCAGGTTTTATAGGAAAAGACAAAGTAGCATTAATATTAGGTGACAATATTTTTTATGGTACAGGATTAGCAAAACTATTGCAAGCCAACAATGATCCTAACGGAGGCATTATTTACGCCTATAGAGTGCATGATCCTGAGCGTTATGGCGTAGTGGAGTTTAACGGTGAAGGGCAAGCAATTTCTATTGAAGAAAAGCCAAAACAACCTAAATCTAATTTTGCAGTTCCAGGCATCTATTTTTATGACAATTCTGTTGTGGAAATTGCTAAAAACATAAAGCCAAGTCATAGAGGCGAACTCGAAATTACGGATGTAAATAGAGAATATCTTAAACAAGGCAAGCTTAATGTCAGTATTTTAGATAGGGGAACCGCTTGGTTAGATACTGGTACGTTTCAATCATTGATGCAAGCATCTCAATTTGTTGAAGTTATTGAAGAACGTCAAGGGTTAAAAATTGGCGCTATTGAAGGCGCTGCTTTCGAAATGGGTTATATAAATAAAGAACAGTTTAAAAATTTAGCAGAGCCACTATTAAAAAGTGGGTATGGTAAAAACTTATTAGGCTTACTTAAAAACAAATAATGATTGTAAAAGAAACTAAATTAAAAGGTTGTTTTATATTAGAACCTAAAGTTTTTAAAGATAGTAGAGGGTATTTTTTTGAAAGTTTTAATCAAAATACATTTAATAAATTAATTGGACAAAATGTGAATTTTATTCAGGATAATGAATCCTTTTCTTTAAAAGGTGTGTTAAGAGGCCTACACTACCAAACAGGAGAGTTGGCCCAGGCAAAATTAGTGCGGGTTATAAAAGGAAAGGTATTGGATATTGCGGTAGATATTAGAAAAGACTCGCCTACTTTTGGAGAACATGTATCCTTGGAATTATCCGAAGAGAATAAACAACAATTATTCATCCCAAGAGGCTTTGCCCATGGGTTTTTAGTTTTAAGTGACACGGCCATTTTTTCCTATAAATGCGATAATTTTTATAATAAGGCATCTGAATCGGGTATTTTATATAATGATAAAAGTTTAAATATAGATTGGTTACTGCCAGAAGAATCGTTTATTATTTCTGGGAAAGATTTAGAATTACCGGTATTTAAAGCTATACGGTTTTAATTATATTGTCATTCAGAGGGAGGCAACGACCGAAGAATCTTTGATTTGTGATCAGGTTATAAGGTAAAAATGAGATTCTTCACTTCGTTCAGAATG
>CAXBJF010000059.1:0-13993 GCA_963976005.1 uncultured Flavobacteriales bacterium
TAAAGGTAAGAAAAATATATAATGTAAGAACTAAATTATGCTCTTATTAATAACTATTAATTGGTTAACTGATTTTCATTGAATTCTTTTTGTAAATTTAATTTGATATCATTTTAATTTTATAATTACCATTCAATATAATCGTTTAATAGGGAAGGTTAATGATGCCAATTTTAGAGAAGTATTCATTTGGAGGCAAAATTATTCTTGGAATTTTCTTTGTCATCCTGTTCTACATGTTGATGCAGTTTGCTTTTAAATTGCTTAAATGAACATGATATATGTTCTGCTATTTTTAGTGACTCTTTTGAAGAATTAATACAATTGCTTTCAAAAAATAAATCATGAAGAATGCAGCTTATGCAATCAGATTGCGCAAGAACTTATGCATTTACAAATCAATTTGAATTTTTAGCAGTAATTGCTGAAAGTTTTTTAGAATCGCCACAACAATTGAAATTGAAATTTCCGGAAGGGTATTTAAAAAAATAAGGCAATGCCCAATTTTGATTTTGTGGGCTATTAACTTTGCTGTTGATAGCCAATTAAAGGTTAAACTTTTACGGCCTTCCCGTTTTTAAATTTACCTAAAATAATGACCTCTTTACTTCTTTCATATTCTTTTGCTGCCCGATACATTTGATCACTATTGTCTCTACGGATTTTTACTCCGCTATTTGAGTTTTTATTTCTAATTTCAATATAATACCCATCTCTCAGCTCTGCTGGTTTAGTTGCAGGTCTTCCCATAATTATAATCTTTTAAAGGATTAAAAACCCATTTGTTTCTAATCTCATTGTTAAATATTGATGCTTTATTTACTGCTTTACAATAATTTTTTAAATATAGCTTCGCAATATAGTTAAAACCGAATAGAAAATTTCATCAAATTCACTTAAATCTATATTATTTTATTATTCTAATATAGTTATATTCAATAAATCTGTAAATTAAAACTTGTTCTGTAACACTGAAAACGCATTTTTATTAAATTTATTGACGACTATAAAACGAGTTATAAATGATTACTGATACTATTTGCAAGTTTATACAAAATTTGGAAAATTATTAAGAATTTGCTCTAATTTTTAAATCCTTTATAGTGTCAAGTGGTTTAACACTTTTAAAAACAAAACTTCCGGCAACTAAAACATCTGCTCCTGAATCAACCAGAGCTTTAATGTTTTTATTGGTAACCCCGCCATCAATTTCAATAAGAGTTGATGCGCCTTTACTGGTAATTAATTCTTTAAGTTGTTTAACTTTATTATATGTATTTTCAATAAAATTTTGACCGCCAAAACCTGGATTTACACTCATAATAAGCACTAAATCAATATCATTTATTGTATCTTCTAAAAGATTTATACTGGTATGTGGGTTGAGTGACACCCCTGCCTTCATGCCTTCGGCTTTTATAGCTTGAATGGTTCTATGTAAATGCGGACATGCTTCATAATGCACCGTTAAGATGTCGCTTCCTAAATCGGCAAAAGTTTTTATATATCGATCAGGATCAATAATCATTAAATGCACATCCACCGGTTTTTTAGTATGCTTTGTAATTGCTTTAAGCACAGGCATTCCAAAAGAAATGTTGGGTACAAAAACACCATCCATAATATCAATATGAAACCAATCGGCGTCACTTTTATTTATCATTTCAATGTCCCGCTGTAAATTTCCAAAATCTGCGGCAAGTATAGAAGGTGCAATTAGTTTAGAACTCATGTATCTGTAAAAATTGAATATGCCAAAAATAGTTGTTTAGATTTACTTTCGGTATTACCTACTAATAAAGTTTTCAACCATTGTTGAAATCTCATTGGCAATCATATTATCGGCAATTCTTAACCAGTTTAGATATTCTGTCAAGTTTTTTAGGGCATTTTTGTCACTCACAACAGTAAATCCAAAATTGTATTCTCCAAAAAAACGTTGTTCAATGGTAGTATCTATAATTTTAAAAATATTATGGTGCCTATTATCTAAACTTATTTTATTAAAAACAGCATCAACGGTTTCATGTTTGCCTTCAAGAACTTGTAAGAAATTATTGTTTTTATAAACTAATAGCCCCGTAATATTATTTGTAGCATTATTTTTTTTAGCTTTTAGAGTTAAACTATCAAAAGCGTTAAGTGAATTATTTAATCTAGAATCACTTATATAGCATATGGTTCTTAACATTTTATTGTAAAGTTATTCGAAAAATGGTTGACTAATTTAATTTTAAGATAAGCAAAGATAAATTAATAATATGATTTTAAAAGTTTGTTCAGTTGATATTTAATTACAAGAATAAATATGAAAGTGGATTTGGGGTGAGGATAAAAACAAACCCCCGGTAATCAGCCGAGGGTTCTTTCATCAATCAAAAAACGAACAGTTATGTTGTAACTGTTTGTTACTTTTATTTAGTCGTAATTATTGAAAATTACTATCCTAAATAGGTTTTTAATATTTTACTTCTAGAAGTGTGTTTCAATCTTCTAATCGCTTTTTCTTTTATTTGACGCACACGTTCACGGGTTAAATCAAATGTTTCTCCAATTTCCTCTAAAGTCATTGGGTGTTGATTTCCTAAACCAAAGTATAAACGTATTACGTCTGCTTCACGAGGGGTTAAGGTTTCCAAAGCTCTTTCAATCTCTGTTCGCAATGATTCGTGCAATAATTCTTTGTCGGGGTTAGGTGATTCACCACTATTCAATACATCATATAAGTTAGAATCTTCACCTTCTACTAAAGGCGCATCCATACTTACATGACGGCCGGAATTTTTCATAGACTCCTTAACATCGTTAATGGTCATATCCAATTCTTTTGCAATTTCTTCAGCACTTGGCGGACGCTCATGACTTTGCTCTAAAAACGCAAAGGTTTTATTGATTTTATTAATAGACCCAATTTTGTTTAATGGCAAACGTACAATACGCGATTGCTCCGCCAATGCCTGAAGAATGGATTGACGAATCCACCAAACAGCATAAGATATAAATTTAAAACCACGTGTTTCATCAAACCGTTGTGCCGCTTTAATAAGTCCTAAATTACCTTCATTAATTAAATCGGGTAATGTTAATCCTTGGTTTTGGTATTGCTTAGCTACCGATACAACGAAGCGCAAGTTAGCCTTTGTCAACTTCTCTAAAGCTAATTGATCTCCGGCTTTAATACGTTGTGCTAATTCTACTTCTTCGTCTGCGGTAATTAAGTCAACTTTTCCAATTTCTTGTAGATATTTATCTAACGAAGCGGTTTCTCTGTTGGTAACCTGCTTCGTAATTTTAAGTTGTCTCATTTATTGGTCTCCTGAATTTTTTTAAGTGAATTTACTTTACTATATGGTTATACGTAATAACTATTGTTTTTGTTACAAAAAGGCGCATATTATTTTTGCTTTACCCTTGTAAGACTCAAGAACCTTTAAAATATCATCACTATAGGTAATCTCTTTTTATGTCAGTTTAATTAAGTCAGATTTTAATTAAAGTTTTGTTACTGAGATTTATTGCTTCTAACATTTCTTGTGTAAAGGCATAATGCCCATGAACGGTAATAAGTCTAAATCTAAACGATTTTAATTTGCATAAGGTATTTATAAACAGCCATTTGGATTTTAACAGCTTGGGTTTTTCAGATTTTAAGCTTAGATCAAAGTAATGTTTTCTGCCTTCCTTAACTGCAACAATGTCTGGGGTAATGCTAATAGTGCTTCCAGCTTTAATATAAGATGTTGGTGTTTCATAACCATCTGTATCGGCTTTTATGTTTTCAAAACCGTGATTTTCTAAATAGGTGATGGAGTTCTCTAAAATGTCTGAGTATTTTGCTTTGTCTTCATGTATCATAACATATAATATAATGAAAATGAGGAGAAAAGCAAGTTTTTAACAGGGTTTAACGATTGATTTTGTTTTTACTCAAAATCGAACGACTTACTCGTTTCAATAATATCCCTAAGTTTAGCAATTTTTTGATGCATGCGTTTAAAAAACAACGATCGGTCTTTTTCACCAGCATTTACAAGTAGTTTAGAGCTACTCATTTGTTTTTCAAAAAACTCATACATGAGGTCGCAGGTTGGCTGATGGTCAATTTTAAGATAGCTAATAACCGTAAAAGGTGTAAAAAACACTTTTTGATAGGGGGTTACTACCATAATTGTGTTGCTCATTGTGTGAATATCATTGACATATAAATGATAATTAGCTTTGTTTTTTGAACCAATTATGCATTGTTGTATAGCTTGTTCCTCAACATGGTAAATGACTTCTTCAATATCATTACAGATTAATAAAGCTAAATCTTTAGAAAGGGCACCTGATTCAAAATAATAAAGGACTTGCTGTAAAGTTCCGTTTATAGTAGTGTTATTCCATATTTCTGTAATGTTTATGTCTTTGTAAACTTCACCAAGTTTAAAAGCACTTTCCAACAAGGTTTCAGGAATGGTTTTAATAAAGTCGTCAAACATAACTTTATCGGTAGTCATACTTGAATCTACATCCTTTAACCAAACATAAATTTTATATCGAGATAGATAAGAATCTTTAAGGGTATGAAAAAGCGGAACGTCCTTTGCAGAATAAATTATAGAGGCACTTTTCAATTTTGTTAAGGGCAAAACGTTGTTAAGCGATTGCTTAAAATACAATTCTAAGCCTTCTTTATTATGAATTGGTGGTGATAATTCTGTTAGAATAGAATTTTGGCTACCAACTTCAAATAAATTATTTAAGGATATTTTATAATGTTTAGCTAGTTTAACACCTTCTTCAAGTGTTAGGCTTGTTTTAGAATTTATGCGTCTGTATGCAGCATCATAACCTATGTCTAAAACATCAGCAATTTCATCTACAAATGAGGTGGAATTTTGTGATTTCGCCTTTAAATACTGTATAAATTTTTCTTGCATTTTTTGAGAAATTACAAGTTTGTTTCAGAAAGACTTTGTGAAATTTAAGAAAAATAATTGTAATTACCTGTGTTTTAGTCAAATGGTTTTGAAATTTCACAAAGTACATTTACATAGTACATTAAAAAAGTTGGCATATCAATTGAACTAAAAAAACAAAGGCCATGTTAATAATACTCTTAATAATAAAATTTGAAAAAATCTTTAAAAGATCGTATTCTATTACGCTCATTGAGGTGTTTAAAAGGTTTGTATTTAAATTTAAATATGTGTTGCCATTTTTATTACTTTCCAATTCCAATGATACAACCACAGAAGTTGAAAACATCACTTTCAATATTATAAATAAGAATACTGAAATTGGATTTATAAATATTCAAAAAACATTTATAAATCAAATAACTACATATAATGTGGATTCCGAAGTAAATGCTAAAGTTATTTTTAATTTCAATGCCATTGGAAGAGAAAAGTCTATTTATAAAGAGGATACTTTAATCTATTCTTCTCTTTATCGAAAACTTAATGATAAAGAAAATTTAAATCAGTCTTTATCCTTCAATGATGGTAAGTATATCCTAAAAATTAAAAATAAAAAAGAGATACTACATTTTGAAGTTATCAACAGAAATCTTGTAACACTTTTCTTTTTTGAACCCGTTGGTATAACTACAATTTACTGTGATAAACAAAATCAAATGCTAAATATCTCCTCTTTGGGACACGGTATCTATAAAGTCGTGTTTTCAAAGAATAACTTCAATATTTACCATTATGAAAACGGAAAATGTGTAATGGTTTCGTTTGCAACAGTGGTTTCCCAAGTGGTAATAAAATTTGTTTGTGAAAACACAATGGGTGTTGCAACAAATAAAAAAATAATGAGTAGTAGTTTTGTTTTCATAGGATGAGTTTTAAATTTTACATTGAATGATTTTTATTGGGTTTATGGCATTGTTTATTTTAATTAACAAACATAACCTCCACATTATTGAATGTGCAGAACAGGGTATGGATATCGGTAGTAGAAGATGTTCCAGATTCCCAATACATGACTTGAAGTTTTGCTGTACCAGACATTTTGTAAAAACTAATTCTTGGATCTGGCGATTTTACAAACTCCCATTTTGTAATAGAAAATGTTGAGTTTTCAA
This sequence comes from uncultured Flavobacteriales bacterium, assembly GCA_963976005.1. GTDB lineage: Bacteria > Bacteroidota > Bacteroidia > Flavobacteriales > Flavobacteriaceae > Yeosuana. Next base: position 6,077 of record CAXBJF010000059.1, read on the forward strand.
TGCCCTTACTTCTTACATGATCTGCCAATTCACCATTTGATTTGTACACAGAATAATGTATCTGTAATAAATCTGATGGATAAGAACCTATAGAAGGAAAGGGTTTATTCAAATTTAAGATTATAATATCTAGGCTTTCTTTACCGTCTGGATTGAGAGCATTTGTTAAAAACCTTGTAAATTTATCTGTGTTTTCAAAACTAAAATTAAGATAGTTATAATCGGAATCTAATACACCACTACTTGCACCCGTAATTTTAGTGGCTACCCATTTTCTAAAACTGGGGCGATTGTTATCTACTCCATAAAATGCAGGGAGTGATGTACTTTCCATGTAAACCCAACTATCTTCTGGTTTAAAACTGGGTTCTTTATAGCCATCTGGATTTAACGCGTCTTCTAAAGAGATATCATCGTTAGAGCTAGAACTACAAGCACAAAAGACTAGCAGCAATAAGACTAAGCGAAGACTTGGTGTAAAGGTTTTAATACTTTTCATTTTTTAGATTGTTTTTATTGAAATATGTTAATCTTGCCCCCTATAAACACATCAGTAGTTTTAGAGGTTTTAGATAATAAATTGGTTAGAACAGAACCAGACCCAATGGATACAGGCCCTAATCTAAAACCTGCTCCCCAAGACAAATCGCCATATTGCCTAAAACTTACTGGGGAATACAAGCTAAAATGTTTCGTTTCTAATCTTGGTGCTATAACAACACTGTTAATAATAGTGTTAGACCCAAGTGTATTCTTTTTTGTTAATGCCAAATTGCTTTGCACGCTTAGATAGAGTTTATTTTTAATCTGGTAATCTGCCAAAAAATGAAAAGCAGTGGGTAATTTTATTTTTTGTGAAGTGGTGGTTTCAGAACTGGTATAGTTGTTATCTAAAAAATCTTCCGTACCATTGTCAAATTTAGAAGCATCTACAGTGGCATTCAAATCGTATGTTGTAATAATACTTTCTTTGTAATTAATGGAGCCTATATCGGTTATAGAAGCTCCAATTTTTAATTTATATTTATTTTGTTTTTTTGAGGATAAAGAATCTCTTACCATATTAGGGCGCCACTCGTAAGTAAAGCCTAAATCGGCTCCATAACCAGTAGTTAAATTCGAAAAATTAATATCTTCATTATCAAAGTCATTACTTGTACCATAAACCAAAGTTCCTGTTGTAGTCAATTGGTCATTATTTGCAGTGTATTGCCCAGTAAAATTAGGACTGTTTACAAACAAACCACCAGCCCCTTGCAAGTATTTTAAGGTGACACCGCCCTTTAAAAAATTTTGCTCTTTGTTTAAAAGAACCCTTCCATAAACCAATCCTACTTCTCCCCAAGCATGTATGGTGCCCGTTAGGTTTTCAGAATTAAAATTGAAATCTTCATTAAGATCAAAATCATTACTAACATTTTCATATAATTCGCCACTTATATTATTAATATTCATAAAGGCTCTAACTCTAGATACAATTCCTATACTGCTTTTTGGAGAGAGGTTAAACATAAAAGATGGCCCTAAAACATCCACATTTAAAAAGAAGTTATTAGCATTTGAAGGGAATTTTTCAGCATCTGTTTCAAAATCAAAACCACCACTAGATTTAATAACATCGCTAACATTAATACCAAAATAATCACTACCACCAAAGGCACTTATAGATAGGATATTGATATTTGCCTTAAACCTAGAATCGACCACATTGGAAGGGTTATCTATAAGGCTGTTTATACCGGCATAATTATCGACGGTATTACCAATATAGCTTTGGGCATTAAGTTTAATAAATGAAAAGAGTAATAATATGAGCGTAATTTTTTTCATAACTGATTGTTTTTAAGTTTATGACAAATATTATTTTAGTACAGAAAACAATAAAAAAGTGCCACTTACAAATTATATAGTATTATATATTGTAAATAGCACTTGACTCATTCTCCTAATAAATTAATAGCATGTTAAAATTAGGGAAGGTTAATAATTAAAAAAATACCTATTTATAGGTATTTTTTTTTCTTTCGTCGTTTAAAACAAGCATTTAGCTGATAATTAGATATTATTTAGAGTTATAAAATTTTATTTCAAGAAAAAGTGATGCCAATAAAAGTTAATAATTTAAAACGTATGTAAACATTATATAAGGATAACGTTTTTTGCTATTTTTGGTATACCATTAATTTTTCAAGTTATGGATGAAACAGGTATTACAAAACTTTATCAAGTTTTTAGGTCTCAAAATACGGTTCTTAAGCCAGCAGAAAATATTAATATGTTTCATATAGTAGAGCAAATTGCCTCATTGTTTGCAGCGGGTTCTTTTTATTATTTTATATTTAATTTAGTAACCTTGGAGTTCGATTATGTTAGTGAAGGCACCAAGCCCCTTTTAGGTATTGAGCCAAATGATTATTCATTTATAAAGCTTCTTAAATTGATGCATCCAGAAGACCAAGAGCAAATGAGTTTAAAGGAGTCAACGTCATTAAACTTAAAACTAAACATTATCCCTAAAGACGATATTGGAAAATATAAAACTGTTTATTTGATAAGACTTAAAGATAAGAATGGTAACTATAAAACTTATTTACATCAAGTTAAGGTAATTAATATATCTGAAGATGGGAAGATACAGCAAACCATTGGTGTGCATACCGATGTGACTTATTTAAAGATACCGTTCGATCATAAATTGTCATTTATTCCTATAGACTCTAAATTGCAATCGTATCATTTTGAATTTGTAAATCGTGAATATGTTTTAAGTGATGGTTTTTCAGATAAATTTACAAAACGGGAGCTAGATATTATAAAATTGCTGGGACAAGGAAAAAGAGCTGAAGAAATAGCCGACATGTTGTACATTTCCAAACTTACCGTTAACACACATAAGAGAAATATTTTAAAAAAGGCCAATTCTAAAAATTCAACAGAGTTAATAGTAAAATGTTTAAGAGAAGGTTTTATTTGAAAACAATATCGGCAATGTGCTTTATTGTTTTAATAAATTCATGAGGTTTTTCTAAACTGGGATAATGACCACAATCTTGAAATTCAATGAACTCGCAAGTGCCATGGGAGTTATTTACGGTTTCCAATAAGTAGTCTTTAATAATACAAGTATCATAAGAACCCGCAATAATAAATTTAGGTATTTTAAGATTGGTAAATATTTCAAACTGGTTTGACCAAAGGCTTTCTGTAAAATCTTTAGCTAATGCTTTTCTTATTTTAGGATTGGTAGCTTTATAGTCTTTAACCAAACCGCCAACAAATTTTTTGTCAAAAACAATCATGCAGGTAGCAGTTTCTATTTCAACGTCTGTTGCTGTTTCAGAAGTATAAATTTGTAAATCAGACATGGGGATAAAAGCTTCTTCAAAATTGAAAGGTTTTTTTAGAGGTGGTGTGCCAAAAATCACCAATCCTTTAAGTCTGGGTATTTTTTCTGAAACTTCAATGGCAATATGTCCGCCGAGTGAATTTCCAGCAATTAAAATATCATCATCAATTTTATTTAAAAGAGAAGCTATTTTTTCACAATAGGATGCCATTGAAAAATCGTCTTCTCTATGGTAACCTTCCATACTTTTACCATGACCCGGTAAATCTATGGTCATCATACTTTGTAAAATTGTTTTTGAATCCATGATGCCTTTAAAAACATAAGAAGATGAAGAATTGCCATGAATGAAAACGATGGTGCCTTTTTGTTTTCCTTTAAGTAATGTATGATTCATTTATAAAGTTTTAGTTCATTGATTTATAGTTTTATAACAAATCTAAATATTAAATGAATTCAATTTTCATTTTGATATAAATAAATATTGAGATTAAATGTTTTGTGTATTAAGAACAAAAAAACCTCACAGGTTTTAAAACCTGTGAGGTTTGGTATTTACAGATTAATAAAAAAACTAATCTTCTTTTTTATCTTCTCTAGGTCTTCTATCGTCACGACGATCATCTCTGCGATTATCGCGTCCACGATTATCACGTCCACCACCTCTACTATCTCTAGAGTTGTCTCTTGGTGGCCTTGCAACGTAACCTTCCGGTTTTTCTAACAAGGCTTTACGAGAGACTTTTTCTTTACGGGTTTTTGGGTCAACTCCAAAATACTTCACTTCAAAAACATCTCCCATATTCACGACATCAGAAACATTTTCAGTACGTTCCCAAGCCAATTCACTTACGTGTAATAAAACCTCGTTTCCTGGTGCGTCCAAATATTCTACTACGGCACCAAAATCAAGCATTTTAATCACTTTTACTTTATAAGCATTGCCGACCGTTGGTTTAAACATCAACGAATCTATTTTAGCCAACACAGCATCAATACCTTCTTGACCGGTTCCTAAAATTTCAACAATACCTTCTTCAGTTATAGGATCTTCATTGATAACAATCGTGGTTTTAGTAGCTTTTTGTAATTCCTGAATCACTTTTCCACCAGGACCAATTAAGGCGCCGATAAATTCATTAGGAATCACTCGTGTTATCATTTTTGGTGCATGTGCTTTTACATCTGCATTTGGAGCAGCAATCGTTTCAGTTAATTTTCCTAAAATATGTAATCGTCCTGCTTGTGCTTGTTTTAAAGCCTTAACCAAAATTTCATAAGAAAGACCTTTAACTTTAATGTCCATTTGGCAAGCCGTAATACCATCGGCAGTACCTGTTACTTTAAAGTCCATATCTCCTAAATGATCTTCATCACCTAAAATATCAGATAACACAGCATATTTTCCAGTTTCAGCATCAGAAATTAATCCCATAGCAATACCAGAAACTGGTTTCTTAATTTGGACACCAGCATCCATTAAAGCCATAGTTCCAGCACAAACCGTTGCCATAGAAGATGAACCGTTAGATTCCAATACTTCAGATACGACTCTTACTGTATAGGGGCAATCTGCAGGCACCATTCCTTTTAAAGCACGTTGTGCTAAATTACCATGTCCTACTTCACGACGAGACGTTCCTCTTAATGGGCGAGCTTCACCAGTTGAAAAAGGAGGGAAGTTATAATGTAAATAGAAACGCTCTTCACCTTCATAAGATGGCATATCTATTTGATTTGCTTCTCTTGATGTTCCTAAAGTTACTGTTGCTAATGCTTGAGTTTCCCCACGTGTAAAAATTGAAGAACCGTGTGTGGAAGGCAAATAATCAACTTCACACCAAATTGGTCTGATATCAGTCGTTTTACGACCATCTAAACGTAAACCTTCGTTCAACGTTAAATCTCTAACCGCTTTTTTCTCAGCTTTATAGAAATATTTAGAAACCATTCCACCATAATCAGCTAATTCTTCTTCTGCAAAAGTAGCTTTTACTTCTTCTTTTATAGCGTCAAAAGCTGCACTACGTTCGTGTTTTGCAGATGCAGATCTTGCTACAGCATATACTTTATCATAAGTTAAGTCATGAACTTTTTTTGCTAAATCTTCATCTTCACGCTCAACTTCGTACTCACGAGTTTCTTTTTTACCAAAAGACTCAGATAATTTAATTTGAGCAGCACATTGAACTTTAATAGCTTCGTGTGCAAACTTAATAGCTTCAACCATTTCTTCTTCAGAAATCTCACCCATCTCACCTTCAACCATCATTACAGAGTCTGCAGAGGCTCCAATCATCATGTCTATATCAGACTCTAATAATTGTGCTCTCGTTGGGTTAATAACAAATTCGCCATTAACACGACCAACTCTGGCTTCAGAAATGGCACATTCAAAAGGTAAGTCACTTAATTGTATTGCTGCCGATGCGGCTAAACCAGCCATAGCTTCTGGCATAACATCTTCATCATGAGACATTAACTGAATCATCACTTGTGTTTCTGCGTGATAATCTTTTGGGAATAACGGACGCAACACACGGTCTACTAAACGCATGGTTAATACTTCGCCATCACTAGGTCTTGCTTCTCTTTTGAAGAAACCTCCGGGATAACGTCCGGATGCTGCAAATTTCTCTCTATAATCTACCGTTAAAGGTAAAAAATCAACATCGCTTTGTTGGTAGTTGGAAACAACTGTACATAACAACATACATTTTCCGGATTGAACAACAACAGAACCATGCGCCTGTTTTGCTAATTTTCCGGTTTCAATGGAGATTTCTCTTCCATCACCAAGGTCAATGACCTCTTTAAAAACTTTTGGAATCATAATTTTTTAATTCTAATTAAACAATGGTCGTTGTGTTGTAGTAGTAGTTGTTGTGAGACCAATGAAAAACTATAATAAGCTTCTTCTTTTTTTATGCCATTGCGCAGCAAATTTTTTAATTTGCTGCGGCAATCTGTTTCTTTTTAAGAGATTACCATGCTTCGACTGTGCTCAGCACAGGCTAGTTTCACTCCTCGTAATGACACTGAAACATGTTATATTTAAAACAAAAAAGAGGCGTTAAGCCTCTTTTTTTTATTTTCTTAATCCTAATTCTTTTACTATGGCACGATATCTTAAGACATCCTTTTTAGTTAAGTAATCCAGTAAAGATCTTCTTTTACCTACTAACATTACTAAGGAACGCTCTGTATTATAATCTTTACGATTGGTTTTTAAGTGTTCTGTTAAGTGAGTAATTCTGTGTGTAAAAAGTGCGATTTGTCCTTCTGCAGAACCCGTATCAGTTGCGCTTTTTCCGTGTTTTTTAAAGATTTTCTCTTTTTCTTTTTGATCTAAATACATGCTAATATTATTGTAAATGATTGTTATGTACACGAAAGTTTTTCTTTCGAGCGGCAAAGATAGTAATAATTAATGATTTACAATTGCATCATTAAAAATAATATCATATCCCGTAGTATCTTTTTTATTAAGCCCGTAAAGGTTGATTCGTGATTAAATCAATGTAATGATTTACTTTGTTTTTTAAAAGTTTGCGTTCTGTAATAAAATCTAAAAAGCCGTGTTCCAATAAAAATTCAGAGGTTTGAAACCCTTCAGGTAATTCTTGGCCCGTGGTATCTTTTACTACCCTTGGCCCCGCAAAACCTATTAAAGCCCCAGGTTCAGCAATATTAATGTCGCCTAACATAGCAAACGACGCTGTAGTGCCACCTGTAGTTGGGTCTGTACATAAAGATATATAAGGGATTCCTGCATCAGCTAATTGAGCCAGTTTTACGGATGTTTTTGCCAATTGCATGAGTGACAAAGCAGCTTCCATCATACGGGCCCCACCAGATTTGGATATGATCATGAAAGGAATTTTCTTTTTTAAAGAATAATCTGCGGCACGCACAATTTTTTCTCCTACAACACTGCCCATAGAACCTCCAATAAAGGCAAAATCCATACATGCAATTACTAAATCTTTACCTTTTGATTTTCCTACGGCACATCTAATGGCATCTTTAAGTTTGGTTTTTTCTTGAGCAGATTTTAAACGATCTGGGTATTTTTTTGTGTCAACAAACTTTAACGGGTCTTTTGATTCTAAATTAGCGTCAAGCTCTTTAAATTCATTATTATCAAAAAGGATTTCAAAATATTCCTTGCTTCCAATACGAACATGATAACCGTCTTCTGGGCTTACATAGAAATTTTTTTCTAATTCGTCTGCATCAACAATTTTACCGGTTGGAGATTTGTACCATAATCCTTTGGGAGTGTCTTTTTTATCCTGTGTTGTAGTGGTAATTCCTTTTGTTTTTCTTTTAAACCAAGACATACTGATTTACGATTTTAGTTATACGGTGTTAGATGTTTTAATCTTAGCAACGTTTTTGCGTTAGGGATTGCAGCGGCATCCTTTTTTGTTTTCAAAAAAGATATAGCGAAAAGCCCGACCACAAAATTAAAGCTTTATTTTAATTTTGTGGTAACGCTATAGAAATTTTATTCTTAATATTCCTTAAATCCGCAAGAAGGTTTAAAGGATAATTTATTGGGTTATCCT
>CAXBJF010000060.1:0-13377 GCA_963976005.1 uncultured Flavobacteriales bacterium
AATCACTGGCACTAACCAACCATAATGGGTGGCACAAATCGAACCGTGTTAACCACTAGGTCCTGCCAATGCACTAAATTTATCAGTCAATTCAATTTCAGCTAATATGGGTACTTGAATTTGATCTAAGTCTTTAATGCTAATGTAATTGGCCTCTGGCCTAATATTAAATTTTTCCGATATATTAAATTTAGTGAATAATCCAATATAAAAACCTGTTTCATTGTCACTTACAGAAATACCATCAAAATTTGCTTTGGCTGTTGCTAAATCTATACCTGCTCTTACTCCAAAATTTTGGGAATATACTTGTACTGAACTTATAGCAATGATTGCTATTAAAATAATTTTCTTCATGATTAATTAGTTTTAAGTTAATTGTTATTTATAACTCAAAGCAAATTGAAGGAACCATAAAACACAATAATATTCGTCAAACAAAGTCTGTTAGCCGTCAAACGCTCTAAAAAGAGAAAAATACAGGACTTTAAAATGGCTTTAAGGAGAGCTTATATGTGGTGAAATATTAAAATTTGAGATAAATACTTATCTCAATTTAGGAAAATCATCTGGACTCATTTCATGCATGACGTTATAAACAGCTTCAAAAATATCTTCAGCAGACGGTTTTGAGAAATAATCACCATCCGTCCCATACGCTGGTCTATGTGCTTTGGCGGTTAATGTTTTTGGTTGACTATCTAAATATTGATAACCATTTTGCGTGTTTAAAATCTCATTCAAAATATAAGCTGAAGCACCACCAGGAACATCTTCATCTATAATCATGACACGATTTGTTTTAGATATACTCTTTGCAATATCATGATTTAAATCAAATGGCAGCAATGATTGTACATCTATAACTTCAGCATCAATATCAACCAGTAACAAATCTTTAGCTACGTCTTCAACAATACGAAGTGTAGATCCATAAGAAACCAATGTAATATCATTTCCTTTTTTAACGGTTTCAACAACACCAATTGGGGTTTTAAATTCTCCAATATTATTTGGTAGTTTTTCCTTAAGTCTGTATCCGTTTAGGCATTCAATGACTAATGCAGGTTCATCACCAAGTAATAGTGTATTGTAAAATCCTGCTGCTTTAGTCATGTTTCTAGGAACCAGAACATGAATCCCGCGGACTAAGTTTATAACACCTCCTAATTGGGATCCAGAATGCCAAATGCCTTCTAATCTGTGACCACGAGTTCTTATAATGAGCGGCGCTTTTTGACGCCCTTTGGTTCTGTAATGTAAAGTGGCCAAATCATCACTTATAATTTGTAAGGCATACATTAAGTAGTCTAAATATTGAATTTCAGCAATAGGCCTTAAGCCGCGCATGGCCATACCAATACCTTGACCTACAATAGTTGCTTCTCTAATACCCGTATCAGCAACCCTAAGCTCGCCATATTTTTCCTGTAAGCCTTCAAGTCCTTGGTTTACATCTCCAATATAGCCAGTATCCTCTCCAAAAATTAAGGTTTCTGGGTGGTTGTTAAAAATAAAATCGAAATTATCGCGAATAATGATTCTTCCATCAACTACCCCGGCATCTTTATCATACGTTGGTTTTACTTCTTCTATTGTTATAGGGGATTTATCAGTTTCTGAATATAAATGTGAGCTAAAATCCGATTGATTTTCCTGTAAATAATTATTTAACCAGTTAACGAGATGTTGTCTTTCAGGAGAAACATCGCCTATGCTGTGATGCAATAATTTTCTTGATTTAGATAATAAATCCTTTCTTGTTGGCTCTTCAATAGCCAGTAAAATATTTTTTGTTTTTAATATAAAATCGGAATGAACACTTGAAGAGGCATAATTTGTTAATATAGTTACCAGTTCCTGACTACTTTTTACTATCGGTTTTAAAAAAAGATCCCAAGCATTTTTTCTGCCGATTCTAACCTCTTTTTTTATGGTTCTTTCAATATCTGTTAAAGTTTCGTTAGTAGCAATACCACTTTCAATAATCCAGGAACGCATTTTTAAATTGCAATCATTTTCCATTTCCCATTTTAAGCGATTTTTGTTTTTATAGCGCTCATGGGAACCAGAGGTAGAATGACCTTGAGGTTGTGTTAATTCTGTCACATGAATTAAAACAGGCACATGGTCTTCTCTCGCTATGGCAGCGGCTTCTTGATAGGTTTCTATAAGATTTGCATAATCCCATCCTTTAACACGCAAAATTTCAAACCCTTTCTCATCCTTTGTGCGCTGAAAGCCTTTTAATACTTCTGAAATGTTTTCTTTAGTGGTTTGATTTCTTGCGTGTACTGAAATACCATATTCATCATCCCAAACACTAATTACCATTGGAACTTGTAATACGCCTGCAGCATTTATAGTTTCAAAAAATAAACCTTCACTTGTGCTAGCATTTCCAATAGTACCCCAGGCAACTTCATTTCCTTGTATAGAAAAATTTGTAGTATCAATGCCTTTAACGTTTCTGTAAATTTTTGAGGCTTGGGCTAAACCAAGCAAACGTGGCATTTGACTTGCAGTAGGTGAGATATCTGCACTTGAATTGTATTGTTTGGTTAAGTCTTTCCAATGACCATTTTCATCTAAACTATGCGTTGTAAAATGACCGCCCATTTGTCTGCCGGCAGACATAGGTTCTAAATTTAAATCTGTATTTGCGTACAAACCTGCAAAAAACTGCTCAACAGTCAATTCACCAAGAGCCATCATAAAGGTTTGGTCACGATAGTACCCTGACCGGAAATCCCCTTTTAAAAATGCCTTTGCCATTGCCAATTGAGGCACTTCTTTTCCATCACCAAATATTCCAAATTTAGCTTTTCCTGTCAATACTTCACGTCTACCAAGCAAACTGCATTCACGACTTGTTACCGCAATTTTATAGTCATTTAAAACTTCAGTTTTAAAATCTTCAAAAGACATATTATTTTTTAAATCAGGAATAGGTTGCATGAGGTGTTGGTTTGACTTTTGACAAATTTAAGTAAAGTTTATGGTAATGCAATGAATTTTATTTCAATCAATTAAAGGATTCTTAGTGAAATAATTTAATTGAATATTTTTTTTGCGAATAATTAATCAAAAAACAATATTAATCAAAAATAAATTAATAAATTAACAATTTTAATACCAACGCCTCCTGAATAAACCAAACAAGGATTTTGGGTCAACCGTAAATTTGAATCTGATTTTTTGATCATAATTTGGTTGACCAATTTCCCAACCTAAATTTGAATATATTGGGAAATAGATTTCAAAATAATCAATCACCAAATTAATTCTAATACCAGAGTCATGGACAAATTCTGTTGGTGCAAATTTATTTTTTACAAGACCAAAATCAGAATAAAATAAAATATCTCTCCATAAGGTTGTGCTTGCATTAAAAGTCGTCATCCATTGGTTTGCAAAAGGGTTTTCTAGTTTTGACTTAAAACCCCCTTCAGTGTCAATATATTGCTGACTAAAAATACCTGTAGATTCAGATCGTCCTAAATACGCATAATCAAATAAATAATCTGTGGGTCTGTCTAAGGCAAAACTAAAATAATTAGAATCAATTTTATTAATGTTTTTTAAAAAAGCCCCAGTGAATGCTCGCAGGTTCAATTGGCGGTTATTTTCAAACAATTTACGGTATTCATAGTTAAAAGAAACTTTTGTAAATGTTTTTGCTACTTGAAAATCGGCATACCAACTATCATAATTAACTAAATTATCATTTGAATGCACGTACCTCATGTTAAGGATGTTGTAATTTGGTTCAGAAGTATTTAAAATATTATAAATGTCACGGTCACGATTAATATCTAAATATCTTAGATATAATGCATTTCTTATATTTGAACGAAAATCTTTATCGTCTCTAAAGAAAAATGACAAGTAAGGTGTTATTTCTCGTACAAACAAATTTTCAGCATAAGATTCATAACCTCCTCTAACGCCATAGTTTATTAAATAAAGATTGCTGTTTTCAATATCATGAATGTTGTAAATATTTGCAGATCCTGTTAAAGACTTAGATTTTAACGAATATTTAGGCTCCAATTTATAATTAAAATGCTTTCTTAATAGGGTTTTATTGTAGGTTTTAACCCCTAATGTTAAACCATCATAAATATTATTAAATTCAATAATTGGCATGAAAAACACTTGATTGTAATTAGGGTCTTCAATATCTTTGAAAACTCTAAATTGCAAAGGTTTATTATTAAAAAAGAATCCTTTTAATGACTTCCAGTTATCTCTTAAATTAATTTCCGGGATAATATTTTCATAATTTAAAACCAATTTATTAGCATCATTTCTGGGAATTGTTATGGTTTTACTTTCGGTTATATTTTCAATCCATGTTTTTGAAACAACACTGTCATTATTTAATGTGTATAATGAAATTGGCATATTATTGGCAACCTTATTTTTAATGGTTAAGGTTATGGAATCTTCTGTTTTCGAAACATTTTTTATTTTAAAATCTATTTTCCCCCGAGTTTTTAAATAATCACTAAAAAACCACTCAACATCTTTATTTGTCTTGCTTTTCAAAAAGGTTTCAAAATCTTGTCCTGATGTTTCTTTTAGGCTATTTTCAACTAAAAATGATTTAATTGTGGTTTCCAACACATCTGAATTTATAAAATCATCGAGATATTTAAAACCAATTCCCGCTTTATATTTATTAGCTATATTTTTATTGAATTTCAGCAAAGAATCTTTTGCCATAGTTAATGGCTGGTCTCTATTGGTTCTTGCCATCATCATATAAGCAAGCATGTATTTGTCGTTAAAATTTAAATCGGCCGCATGAAAAGAGCGTATTCCCCAAACATTAGCAAAAGAGCCCAAAAACTTCATATTGGGGTAGTTGATCTCTACATATTTCATTAAATAATATATTTGTAAACCATCAAGTAACCATTGATCTTTTCTTGGATTCACAAGTAATACGTTCTCTAAATAATTATATAGGGCAATTTTTAAAATCTTTAGTTCATATTGAAAATTTTCAGGATATGGATGAATGAATTTTGGCAGAAAATTCAAGCCATAAATAGGATTTTTTTCGTAATCAATATTTGTTAAAAGTAGCTTTTCATGAGGATATGGACCCAGGTTATCAAATATAAAATTCGATATTTTTTCAGAGATTAAAACCTTATCAATAACAGCTAGGTTTTCATCTTTTATATTTGAAATTAACGAAAACTTATCACTTTTTATAGTATTAAAATCCGGGGTTTTGCTTAAAAATAATTTATTATTTACTACATTATTTCCTTTTAACTTAACTGTTTGATTTACAGAATCTTTAATAACGCTACTTACATTTAATTCAGAAGTAATTTTATAAGCTATGGGACACACTATTTCCAGATTTACATTAGCTTCCGGAATAAATAAATCATCTAAATCTTTATTGCTGAAATATTGCCAGCTGCCATTGTAAACTGCCGGTGTAATGTACCAATATCTTAAATTGATATCGCCCGTTGGTGTTATTCCATAACCAGTAAATTTATCACTTGGGATTTGAATAATGTAAGAGAGGTTTATGTTGTAAAATTCTTTGGGTTTTAATGGTGTTTTTAGTTCAACTTTTATAATATCCAAGTGGCCCTTTACGTTTTCATAAAACAGTTCTTCATGATTTTGTTTTATGGAAGTAATCACAGAATAACCCCTGTCTTCATTTTTTGCCAGGTGAAATTCATATTTGTATTCTTCTGCAATCCTGTTTGCCAATGGCGTTTTTTTTGTGGCGTAACTATTGTTCCAATCGTTCAGGTAAATAGTTTGAAGCACATCATTTGAGGTGTTTTGGTATTGAATGGTTTGAGATATGGTGATTTGTTTTTTTTCAATATTGAATACAGCTCTCAGGTCAATACTATTTTGACCAGAAACAGTATGACATGCAAAACTTATCATTAAAAAGCTTAATAGTTTAAATCTCAATTTTTTAAAAAAACATTAAAAGGTTATTATTTAAGATAGCTTGGTTTGGCAATATAACAAAATTTAGTATTTGTAATTGATATGTGTTAATGGAATTAAAACGTTTGAATTGCACTAAAAATTTGGACTAAAGTCAGATTCTTTATAAAAAGCATCCAAAATGCCAATGACTTCATTTTCAGTATCAACTACATGAATTAAATCTAAATCTTTCTCACTAATATTCCCAAATTCGTTTAATAGAGTCTTTTTTATCCATTCAAATAGGCCTTTCCAAAATTCAGTTCCAACTAAAATAATTGGGAATTTTTCAATTTTATGGGTTTGAATTAAAGTAATCGCTTCAAACAATTCATCAAGTGTCCCAAAACCACCGGGCATGACTACAAACCCTTGTGAATATTTCACGAACATGACCTTTCTGACAAAAAAATAATCAAAATCCAAACTTTTATCACTGTCTATATATGGATTGTCATGTTGTTCAAACGGCAACTCAATATTCAATCCAACAGAGGTTCCGCCGCCAAGGTGGGCGCCTTTGTTTCCAGCCTCCATAATTCCTGGCCCGCCACCTGTTATAACGCCGTATCCAGACTCTACAATTCGTTTTGCTATTTTCTCGGCTAACAAATAATAGGTGTCTGTTGGTTTTGTCCTTGCTGACCCAAAAATAGTTACGCATGGGCCAATTTTACTCATTTTTTCAAAACCGCTGACAAACTCTCCCATGATTTTGAAAATAGCCCAGGAGTCATTGGTTTTTATTTCATTCCATCCTTTTGGATGCAGTTCTTGCCTCATATTTTTTGATTTTAACCTTGCTAATTTAGTTCTTTTTTCAGGAATTGGGCTGTATAGCTTTTTTTATGTTTTGCAACCTCCTCAGGCGTGCCTTCTACAATAATTTGTCCACCTCCTTTTCCGCCTTCATATCCAATATCTATAATATGGTCAACGGTTTTAATAACATCTAAATTATGTTCAATGATAAGCACGGTATTTCCCTTATCAACCAATTTATTCAAAACAACCATCAAAACCCTTATATCTTCAAAATGCAAGCCTGTAGTGGGTTCGTCTAAAATATAAAAGGTGTTGCCAGTATCACGCTTGCTTAATTCTGTAGCAAGTTTTATACGTTGAGCTTCACCACCAGAAAGCGTGGTGCTTTGTTGCCCTAGGGTGATATAGCCCAAACCAACATCTTTAATGGTTTTTAACTTATTGTGTATTTTTGGAATATGCTCAAAAAAGGTCACGGCTTCATCAATGGTCATATCCAAAACATCACTAATTGATTTGCCTTTATATCTGATTTCTAAAGTTTCCCTATTGAAGCGTTTCCCTTGACAGGTTTCACATTCAACATAAACATCAGGTAAAAAATTCATTTCAATAACCCGTAAACCGCCACCTTGACAGGTTTCACATCTTCCTCCGGAAACATTAAAACTAAATCTACCGGCTTTGTAGCCACGAATCATGGCTTCCGGAATTTTAGCATATAAACTTCTAATTTCACTAAAGGTTCCAGTATAAGTTACCGGATTACTTCTAGGCGTTCTTCCAATAGGTGATTGATTTACATCAATTACTTTATCAATATATTTTAAACCGTCAATATTTTTATAAGGCATTGGTCTTTTTACACCATTAAAATAATAAGCATTTAGAATGGGGTAGAGCGTCTCATTTATTAAGGTTGATTTACCGCTTCCGGAAACCCCTGTGACACCAATCATTTTTCCTAACGGAATAGATACTGTTACATTTTTAAGGTTATTACCGGTACAGCCTTTTAAAGTAATGGCATGACCGTTGCCTTTTCTTCGTTTTGTTGGTATTTCAATTTTTTTTGTTCCGTTAAGGTAATCAGCCGTTAACGTTTGATGCGTTTTTAATTCCTCTGGAGTTCCTATACTTATAATTTCGCCACCGTGTTTTCCAGCTTTCGGGCCAATGTCAATCACATAATCAGCACGTTCAATCATTTCCTTATCGTGCTCAACAACAATAACTGAATTCCCTATGTCCCTTAAAGAAATCAGTGAGTTTATAAGTTTTTCATTGTCACGCTGATGTAAACCTATACTGGGCTCATCAAGAATATATAACACACCAACTAGTTGTGAACCTATTTGGGTGGCTAACCTAATACGCTGTGCTTCACCACCGGACAATGATTTGGAACTTCTGTTTAACGATAAATAATTTAAGCCCACATCTATTAAAAACTGAAGCCGTGTTTTAATCTCTTTAATTACTTCTTCAGCTATTTTTAATTGTTTTTCTGATAGATGGTTATGCAGATCATTAAACCAAACGCTTAGTTCTATAATGTCCGTTTGAGCTAAATCGGCTATATTTTTATTATTTATTTTGAAGTAAAGCGATTCTTGTCGAAGTCGGCTACCATGACATTCTAGACAGGTTATTTTATCCATATAATCTTTAGCCCATCGCTTTAAAGACCTTGATTCTGCTGTGTCATATTGATTTTCAATGAAATTAGCAACGCCTTCAAAATCAATTTTATAATCGCGTGTTACCCCTAAGGTTTTACTTTCAACAGAAAACTTTTCGTTTCCACCAAACAAAATCATTTGTTTAGCGTCTTCAGGAATATCTTTATAAGCATCGCTTAATTTAAAATTGTAGCGCTGTGCAATGATTTCAAATTGTTTGAATATCCAACTGTTTTTTTCTGGGCCGTGTGGAGCTAATGCCCCATTTTTAATTGAAAGTGAGTCATCTGGGATAATCTTCTTTTTATTAACTTGGTACAATGAACCTATACCGTTACATTTTGGACATGCCCCTTTTGGTGAATTAAATGAAAAATTATTTGGTTCAGGATTGGGGTATGAAATTCCAGAGGAAGGGCACATTAAATTTCTACTGAAATATCGTGCTTCGTTCGTGTCTTGGTCAATAACCATTAAAACATCATCACCATGATACATGGCCGTGTTTATGGTCTCAGTGATTCGTTTGTCATTATCAACGGTATTATCAATGACCAATCTGTCAATCACAATTTCTATATCGTGCATTTTGTATCGGTCAAGTTTCATACCTTTTTTAAGGTCCTGAATGTCACCATCGGTTCTTACTTTTACAAAACCTTGTTTGGCAATTTGTTCAAATAATTCCCTATAATGCCCTTTACGGGACCGCACAACCGGTGCTAATATATTGATGCGTTTTCCTTTGAAATCGTTAATGATGAGTTCTTTGATTTGCTCATCACTATAACTTACCATTTTTTCTCCGGTATTGTAGCTATACGCATCAGACGCGCGTGCAAACAATAATCGCAAGAAATCATAAATTTCAGTAATGGTGCCTACGGTTGAACGAGGCGATTTACTCGTTGTTTTTTGCTCAATGGCAATAACCGGCGACAATCCATCAATTTTATCAACATCAGGGCGTTCTAAACCACCAAGAAATTGGCGTGCATATGCAGAAAAAGTTTCAATATAACGCCTTTGCCCTTCAGCATAAATGGTATCAAAAGCCAATGATGATTTACCGCTACCAGACAATCCGGTAATGACAACCAGTTTTTCCCTGGGTATAAAAACATCTATGTTTTTTAGGTTGTGAACCCGGGCGCCTTGAACCTCTATATAGTCTTCGATTTTGGTCATAGAATTGCAAATCTGCCAAATTCGGCAGACAAGTTTGCAAAAGTACAATTTTTGAGCAGAAAAATAAAATGAAGTGTATTTATGGTTTTGTAAAAAAAAATTCTGTTTTCAGAGTGTGTTGAATGGTCTTATTTTACAAAAGATTTATAGCCATTTTTACTAATTATCACTAATTTTACTGTTTTAATGCAAATCTCGTATTATGAAGCAAGACATACGTTGGCATCAACGATTAAGTAATTATAGTAAAGCACTTGAAAGACTTAACAAGGCTGTTGCCATAGCCAGTAAAAGAGCATTAAATGAACTTGAACAACAAGGTTTAATCCAATGTTTTGAGTTTACGCACGAATTGGCTTGGAATGTGATGAAAGATTATTTTTATTATCAAGGCAATGTTGAGATTAGAGGCAGTAGAGATGCAACTCGTGAAGCATTTAGTTACAATTTAATTAGTAAGGGGGAAATTTGGATGGATATGATAGTAAGTCGTAATAAAACGAGTCATACTTATGATGAGGAAACCGCAAAAGAGATTGTTGACAATATTTTAAATGATTATACGGCTTTATTTAACAGTTTTAATGATAAAATGATAGCTTTGAGAGAAGAGGAAGATAAATAATTTTTTTGAAAAAAGATGAGATATGGCTTAAGCGATAAGGTTATTGAAAAAATACTTAATGTGTTTAGAAATAATTCCAATATACAAGAAGCTGTTATTTTTGGGTCAAGGGCAATGGGAAATTATCGGGAAGGATCGGATATAGACATTACTTTAAAAGGGAATGTTTCTTTTGATAATTTATTAAGGATTGAAAGTCAAATAGAAAATGAGATGTTGCCATATAAATTTGACGTATCACTATTTGAAAAATTGGACAATCAAGAATTGTTAAGGCATATTAACAAAGTAGGAAAGGTTATTTACAAGAAAGTCAATTAACGGTTTAAGTCCATAATGTTTTCCACTACCATATTGCTCTGCAATGACCAGTTGTTTTTCCTTTAGGAAGAAACATCAATACTTTAAGGATTGTGAACCCTGGCTCCTTTTACTTCAATAAAATCGTCGAATTGGCTCATAAATTATTGCAAACCTGCCTGTATTCGGCAGACTGGAGTGCAAAGAGACAGATTCTATAATGAAAAATGAAAAGAAGTGTATTTACGGTTTTGTAAACAGAAAATCCTCAAACACATTGGTAATTGAGGATTTTTGATGAGAGAAAAGACAATTCATGTTTGCTTATTTATAAACCTTTTGTTTTTTAAATCATACGTTTTTATTGACCATACTAAAAGGGCGTAAACGAATAATAGTTTTTTAACTTACAGCCCCAATGCCGCTGTATTAAAAACCTTGCCGAAGGTTGTTGTTAACAAAAAAAAATATTATACCTTAATTTCAAGATCTTATTAAAGACATTTCACCGGAATTTAATGATTTAGTATAATTAGCCTTTACTTTTTTAAGATAGCTAAAAAATTTTCCGCCATTCTTTTTTTCTAAAACAACATAAATGTCTCCATTCTCTTTTTTTGTAACATTCTTAATTATTACATAGTTGCCATGAACACTTTTGTAGGTAGCTTGACCTCCTCTTTTTACAATAAAATTTAATTTAGGGAAAAAAATGTGGTTGTAAGTGTTTCCAGAAGATTCATTAATTACTAGAACATCTCCTACTTTAGGTTCGTTTAGTTCTGGTTTAAGCACTTCCGCATTGTATGCAAAAGTAAACCCAGATATTAAAAACAATAAAATGCATATTTTTTTCATGATTAATTTTTTAAATGGTTCTTAATTTAAACTTTAAGGTACAAAAAGAAAACAAGCATTAAACATCATTTTAGAATTTTTTAACGTTTTAAAACACCCAACAAACAATCGACAACCCTTGTTAAAAACAGGAGCAATAGTGGTTTGTAATATTTTTGGCTGTTTAATACTTGTCTTTTTTAATGTCTGAGTTTGTTACATATATATTTTTTCACAAATAACCCTTTTTAATAGTGGGGGTTTAAAAAAAAACATTTGTTTGGTGTTTTAATAAAAATAAGATTTTTAAAGCAACCTTTAAATATAAAATAGTTGTTGCGTTTTTTGAAAAAGTTTAAACCAGTTCATTGTCTTTCTAAGATTTATTATGTTTGTAATGGATTAATTTTTATTAAAATGGCTCGTATTCTATAAATGCCTTATGTATTGTGGAAATTAGTTTAAACTAAAATATTAAGATATTGTTTAACATTTAATAATTTTCGGTTTTACCGAATTAACAAAATTTATATTTATGAAATTATTAGGAATAGGCTCTCGAATTAATCATTCAGAATACGGAAAAGGTGTGGTAACCAACGTGACATCACAACATTATTGGGTGACGTTTATAGAAAACGGATTGGAAACCATAGATTTAGATGATGACTTTGAAGTTATTGAAGCTGCTGATAGTGATGTGGATACGATTAGTTTTTTTGATGTAGAAAGAAGTCTTACGGACATATTAAAAAAATGGAGTGATGTTTCAGAAATTATCCCAATTGCAGATAAATGGAAAGGTGGTAAGTTGATTTTAGAACCAGGTGATACTAATTTAAAATCAAGTGAAATACCTATTGACACGTTTTTTCACAAAATAACAATGGTGCGGGATAGGTTAAGGGTTATGGAACAGCGCATAAATTCAAGCAATCTTGATGAGCAGGGAAAAATTGATTTACAACAATATATTACACGTATTTACGGGAGTTTAACCTCATTTAATGTGTTGTTTAAATTAAAAACGCAACAGTTTGTAGGGCAGAAGTCTGGTTAAGTTTTCAGTTATCAGTCACAGTTTACACAATATAAAATAAAATAAATTTAAATGATAGCCACATTTTATAAAATTGAAGAACTTATTAAAGGCCTAAATTAAATACCGCCAACTGCGACTGAATACTGCCTACTTATTTAGTTCCTTGAATATCAGTAATATCAATTCCGATAAAAAGAAGTTTGTGCAAGGTAGGTAGTTTAGCACCACTTTCAGTAATTGTCCAGTCAGTCCAAGAAGCTTCAAGGCCTTTTATAGGTAAAATGGATGTCCACATTTTAAAACTTTTTGGCATGCCATTCGTATCAAGCAACCAAAGATAAGAATCACCTGGAGTTGAACCGCCCGATGTATAGGTAATCAGTAATCCATCTTCGCCATCATTTAATTTTACAAGCCTTCGTTCAGTACCAGAATCAAAAACTTTATAGGGTGCAACCAGCCAAAAAGAATCATTATTAAAATAAGAGATAGCTTTATTGATTAATTCTTTACCCATATCACCTTTAATCGTAAAACCATGAACATAGGCTTTATTTAAAGTACTATTATTTAAGTTAAGAACCACTTTATAATCTTCCCAAAAAACGGTGCACAAATTTTTGCTTTTTTCCCATTTGTAATGATGACGATTTTTAAAGGTCCACTCTATATAATTAGTGTTTTCGTAAGCATCATTATCTAAAGCATCAAGCATTTTATACGCCAAATCATCCGCATTTTTCCCTTGAATTCCTGAAGGAAGCGGTTCATTATATTTAAAAAACAAATAAACAAAAAACAATAAACTGGGCAACGTAAAAAACACGATGACACCTGCTATAATTTTAAATGTTTTTTTAGTTTTCATCGATGAAGGCAACAGTAATTTGGTCTTTAATTTTAAATGCGAATCAAGGGTTGAACCATAGTAAAAAACAAGCTTAATTTGTTGAAAA
>CAXBJF010000061.1:0-8361 GCA_963976005.1 uncultured Flavobacteriales bacterium
ATATCAGCAGGATAAATATATGACCTGAACCCCTTTTTTAAGGTTCGACTATTTAATCAAATGTAAGATTATTTTTATACAAACAATTGCGGTAAAACCGTAATTATCGATAAATTTTTAACTAATTTTAGTTTTAAACTAATTCTTCTTTTAAAAACTGTACTTCATACAGATTTTTATAATAGCCGTTTTTCTGCTTTAGAAGTTCGTCGTGTGTCCCTTGCTCCACAATGTTACCAGCATCCATCACTATTATTTTATCAGCTTTTTTAATGGTAGCTAATCTATGGGCAATGATAATGGACGTTCTTCCTTTAGTGATTTTATCTGTTGCCGTTTGAATGAGTTGTTCAGAATATGAATCCACTGATGAAGTAGCTTCATCAAGCACTAAAATACTTGGATTTGTAACATAAGCTCTTAAAAACGAGATTAATTGTCGCTGACCCGAAGATAACATGACACCGCGTTCTTTAACATTGTAATAATACCCTTCCGGCAGACTTGAAATAAAATCATGAATACCAATATCTTTGGCGGCTTGAATGACTTCAGCTTCAGTGACTTCAGGGTTATTGAGTGTAATATTACCCATAATGGTATCAGCAAATAAAAATACATCTTGTAATACTACCGCAATTTGTGTCCTTAAAGATGCTAAGGTTACCTGTTTAATATCAATGCCATCAATAGAAATTTGGCCATCTTTAATTTCATAAAATCTATTCAGCAAATTAATAATGGTAGATTTTCCTGCACCTGTAGCACCAACAATAGCAACCGTTTCGCCAGATTTCACCTCAAAGGAAATTCCTTTCAATACAATTTCATCCTCAACATAACTAAAATACACGTTTCTAAAACTGATATTCCCTTTAAAGGATGTAGCCACAATGATACCATTATCATCAATTTGTGAAGTGGTTTCTAAAACTTTAAACACTCTATGAGCAGCAACCATACCCATTTGCAAGGTATTGAAATTATCGGCTATTTGCCTTAAAGGCCTGAACAACATTGGGATAAACATAATAAACGACACCAAATCACCTTCGGTAGCCGTATTATCAAGTACCACGCTCAGTCCTCCGTACCAGGCTATTAGCCCTATGGTTATTGATGTGGATAATTCTGCAATAGGAAAAAATATAGAGTTGTACCAAACCGTTTTTAGCCAGCCTTTTTTATGTCGCTCATTAATTTCTTTAAACTTTTCGTATTCTGTTTCTTCCCTGGTAAATAATTGCAAAATTTTCATTCCGGTAATACGTTCCTGCACAAATGAATTTAAGTTGGAAACTTCGGTACGCACTTCTTCAAAGGCCTTTTTCATATACTTTTGAAAAACCCGTGTAGCATATAAAACCAAAGGAAGCATAATGAAAACGATCAGACTTAATTTCCAATTCATAAAAATCATAAATATAGAAACTACAGCCATGGTAAATAAATCCCTGAAAATGGTAAAAAGCCCTTGCCCAAATATATCGGCAATACGTTCCATATCGGTTACTGCTCTGGTTATAAGTACGCCAACTGAGGAATTATCATAATACTGCATTTTAAAACGAAGCAAATGATTAAATAATTTTACCCTAACATCTTTAACCACATTTTGTCCTAACCACCCTGAGTAAAAAATAAAAAGCAATTGAAAAACCACCTCCAAAATAAGCATGGCAATCATAACAACTACATAAGGTAAAAAGCCTGCTACCGTTTTAGTGGCAATATTTTCATCGATGGCAAGCTGTAAGATCTTTGGTCTGATGGCTCCGGAAAGGGCAATTAAAATAACGGCAATGAGCACACTAAAGAATATTAATTTATAGGGCTTTATATAAATTAGTAGCCTCTTAAATAAGCTGATGTCAAAAACCTGTTCTTTATTTTTACTCATTTATTATATTCTTATATCTTCTGGATATTCAACTTCAACTAAATATAGTGCATGTGCAGGAACAGAATAACCAGCTTCACTTCGGTCCTTCGACTTAATAATGTTATGCAACTCAGAAACATCCATTTTTCCCATACCAATATTTATCATGGTCCCAACAATAGCTCTCACCATATTTCTTAAAAACCTATCCGCTTTAATTGTGAAATGAAGCTCATCATTTTCAATAAACCAAAACGCTTTCATAATAACGCAATGATACGTTTTTACATCGGTATTACTTTTTGAAAAGCATTGAAAATCTTTATACTCAAATAAAATTTTTGCAGCTTCATTCATTTTATCTACATCCAGCGTTTGTGATAAATAATAAGTATTTTCAAAATTGAAGGCATTCTTTTTAAAACCAATTCGGTAAGTATACATTCTACTTAAAGCATCAAAACGCGCGTGTGCATTTGGCTTTACTTTAAAAATGTCATGAATATTAACATCCTTTGGTAAAAAGGAGTTGAGTTTAAATACAAGTTTTTCTTTATTAAATGTTGCTTCGGTATCAAAATGGGCAAACATTTGTTTAGCATGCACGCCTGTATCTGTTCTGCCTGCCCCAACAATAGCTATGTTTTCTTTTAAAAGTTTGGTTAAAGCATTTTCAATTACCTCTTGTACGGATGTATCATTAGGTTGATTTTGCCAACCATGATACGCTTTGCCATTATAAGAAAGTTCAATAAAATACCTCAATCTAATTTGATACTTTTGTTAAAACAACAAATATAGATAGATTTATTCTTCCTGTGAAGTCAGGAATCTTAATTAAATAATAAAAGATTTCCGTTTTCACGGAAAATGAATATGATAAAAATATTATTACTTAGTGACACACACGGTTATATAGATGATGGCATATTAAAATATGTGAAAGAGGCTGATGAAGTTTGGCATGCCGGAGATATAGGAGATATAAACGTCACGGATGCTATAAAAAAAATAAAACCTCTCAAAGCTGTTTTTGGTAACATTGATGATACTAAAGCTCGATTGGAATTCCCGGAGCACAACCGGTTTATGTGCGAAGGTGTTGATGTTTGGATGACACACATTGGTGGGTATCCTAAAGCGTATGATATGAGGGTTAGAGAAAGTATAAAGCTAAATCCTCCAAAATTATTCATTTGTGGTCATTCACATATTTTAAAAGTGATGCCCGATAAAAAATTGGATTTGCTTCATATGAATCCTGGTGCCGCAGGAAAACATGGTTTTCATAAAGTAAGAACCATGTTGCGTTTTACTATTGATGGCAGTAAAATTGATAATTTAGAAGTTATAGAATTCCCTTCCTAAATCCTTCCAAAGGGGAAGGGCTGGGGATGGGATAAAAAAACCCAAAGCTTTCACTTTGGGTTTTAACGCACTAACACTACTAAGATATTAGGTTTATCGCAATCGATCTACAGATTTTACGAGATCTTCATCCTTCTTAATGGCTTTGTTGGCCAAAGCCAATAATACGATAGAAATGATAGGAAGAAACATCCCAATACCCTTCTTAGAAACAATAGTTTCTCCAGATACATTTAGAGATTGATATACAAAAAAGCCTAGTAAAATAAAGTTTAATATGATATTCAGTCGCCCCAAAACAAATTGAAGCTTCCGGTTTTTAAATATGAATAAAGATACTATGGATAAAGCTGCAGAACCTATGAACAAACTTAGGTACAATGTATTATCAAAAGCATAAACTATAACACCTTCTTTTGTTTCCCATAAATAAAACATAAAAATGAGTCCTGCAGAAATGCCTGCAGCTAAAAGAAGATATATGGTCTGAATACGTTGTAACATTTAATTTAAAATTCTAGAAGGCAAAAATAATAGTTTCTTTTATAAAATTCACTTAAAAAATTAAAATAAAGTTGTATTATTGCAGTAATAATTCACAATAGCCACTTCGGTTGGTGACTAATTCTTCAGATTATAAATCATTTTTTCAGAATAACTCAAATTTTATTCAACTTATAATATTCAAGTAAACATCAAATGTTTGAAATTTCACAATTAAACGAAAAGAAACTCTCTGACTTACAAGAGATTGCTAAAAAATTGAACGTTGCAAAGTTTCGTTCATTAAAAAAATCAGATTTGGTTTATCAAATCTTAGATCATCAGGCAACAAATCCAAAAGCAGTTGCTGAAGTTGTAAAGCCTGTAGAAGCAGCCATTGAAAAAAAGCCGGCTGTAAAGATTGAAAAAAAACCTAGAGCTCGGGTTCAAAAACCTGCAAATACAACTCCCGTAAAACCGGAAAAAAAACCTACTGAAAATAAAGCCCCTCAAAAAAAAGACAAAGAGATTTTACCTGTTGAAGCTAAAGTAGAGGAAAACACAAATTCAGATTCAACAAAAGTTGCTAAAGAAGCTCCTAAACCACGGGAAAAACAAAGTAATTTTCAAAAACGAGAACATAATCCTCCGAAAAAAAACTTAAATAAAAACCCCAATAATCCAAACAGTAATACGGGCAACGTAAATAACGGTAATAAAGATAGCAGGAATCGCTATCGTGAACCAGATTTTGAATTTGACGCTATTATTGAAAGTGAAGGCGTTTTGGACATCATGCAAGATGGCTATGGTTTTTTAAGATCGTCGGATTATAATTATTTGTCATCGCCAGATGATATTTATGTATCTCAATCACAAATCAGATTATTTGGTTTAAAGAAAGGTGATACCGTTCTTGGTCATGTAAGACCTCCAAAAGAAGGTGAAAAATATTTTCCGTTAATAAAAGTTATTAAAATAAATGGTCAAAACCCTGACGTAGTTAGAGACCGTGTTTCATTTGAACATTTAACACCACTATTCCCTCAAGAAAAATTTAATTTGGCTGCAAAACAAAGTACCATTTCTACAAGGATAATGGATTTGTTTTCTCCAATCGGTAAAGGACAAAGAGGTATGATTGTTTCTCAACCTAAAACTGGTAAAACCATGCTTCTTAAAGATGTTGCTAATGCCATTGCTGCCAATCATCCTGAAGTATATTTAATGATTCTGTTAATTGATGAACGACCAGAAGAGGTTACTGATATGCAACGGAATGTGTTAGGTGAAGTTATTTCATCCACATTTGATAAAGAAGCGCATGAGCACGTTAAAATTGCTGATATTGTGCTTGAAAAAGCAAAACGATTGGTGGAATGTGGTCATGATGTTGTTATTTTATTAGACTCCATTACGCGTTTAGCAAGAGCCTATAATACGGTTCAACCAGCATCAGGTAAGATTTTGAGTGGAGGTGTAGATGCCAATGCTTTGCATAAACCAAAACGTTTCTTTGGAGCTGCAAGAAATATTGAAAATGGTGGGTCACTAACAATTATTGCAACCGCATTAACAGAAACTGGTTCTAAAATGGATGAAGTTATCTTTGAGGAATTTAAAGGAACTGGTAATATGGAATTACAATTGGATAGAAAAATTTCTAATCGTAGAATTTTCCCAGCCATTGACTTGACGTCTTCTAGCACACGTAGAGATGATCTTTTATTAGATGCCAATACGATTCAACGTATGTGGGTCATGCGTAAGTACCTTGCGGACATGAACCCTGTAGAAGCTATGGAATTTATTAACGACCGTTTCAAACAAACAAGAAGTAACGAAGAATTTTTAGTGTCTATGAATGGATAATTAATCTTTGTTAACTATATATAAAATGCTTTGAGAATCTCAAAGCATTTTTTTTACTCTATAATTATCTAAAATATAAAACAAAAAAACCTCTCATAAAGAGAGGTTCTAATTTATATAACTAGACTTTATTATTATAATGCAGCAACGTGCTTAGCCAAACCAGATTTAATGTTTGCGGCTTTATTCGAATGAATAATATTTTTCTTAGCTAATCTATCCAACATAGACGCTACAGAAGGAAACATGGTCTCAGCTTCTTTTTTATCAGTCAACTCACGGAATTTTTTGATTGCACTACGAGTTGTTTTATGTTGATACTTATTGATTACGCGTTTAGCTTCGTTACTTCTAATTCTTTTTAACGCTGACTTGTGATTTGCCATTAGATTTTTGTTTTTTTTAAAATTGTAGCCCGTAGGGGAGTCGAACCCCTCTTACCAGGATGAAAACCTGGCGTCCTAGCCGATAGACGAACGGGCCATTTGTTTTTAGCAATGCTGATTAAATTTTAAACTAACATTACATTTCAAATAACATACAATGTTTCCATTGCGGATGCAAAAATACAACTATTTTTAAATGTCGCAAGAGCTATATAATATTTTTTTAAAAAAAATAATTAATATGCTTTAGCAAACAAAACCCTGTTTTTTGAAGGCTTACCTGAATACACACATTTACCTTCTTCTTGCCTGACTTCCAGGGGAATACATCTAATGGTTGCTTTTGTAAGCTCCTTAATCTTTGCTTCGGTTTCATTTGTTCCATCCCAATGTGCTGAAATAAAACCTCCTTTACTGTCAAGAATGGTTTTAAATTCTTCAAAATTATCGACTTCTGTAATATGGCTTTCTCTAAAATTTAATGCTTTATCAAATAAATCTTTTTGCATGTCTTTCAATAAAACCTGTATTGTAGAGGTCAAATTTTCTAAAGAAACAATCTCTTTAGTTAACGTATCACGTCTGGCAATTTCAACGGTGCCATTTTCCATATCTTTTGGGCCTATTGCAATACGCAATGGAACGCCTTGTAACTCATGTTGAGCAAATTTTGCTCCGGGCCTAAAAGTTGTTCTGTTATCATATTTTACTGAAACACCTTTAGCTTTTAAATTTTCTGATATATTGTTAGCGATTTTTGAGATAGCATCAAAATCTTCCTCACTTTTATAAATAGGGACAATAACCACTTGATTTGGAGCCAGACTAGGTGGTAAAACCAATCCGTTATCATCACTATGTGTCATAATTAAAGCTCCAACCAATCTGGTAGAAACGCCCCAAGAGGTAGCCCATACATAATCTTGATTCCCTTCTTTATTAGCAAATTTTACATCAAATGCCTTTGCGAAATTTTGACCCAAAAAATGAGATGTTCCTGCTTGTAATGCTTTACCATCTTGCATTAAGGCTTCAATGCAATACGTTTCTTCAGCACCTGCAAAACGCTCGCTTTCTGTTTTAACGCCTTGTATAACCGGAATTGCCATAAAGTTTTCTACAAATGTTGCATACACATTATTCATTAGTTTGGCTTCTTCAACAGCCTCGGCTTTTGTTTCATGTGCTGTATGACCTTCTTGCCACAAAAATTCTGATGTACGCAAAAATAAACGTGTACGCATTTCCCATCTAACTACATTTGCCCACTGATTTATTAATAAAGGTAAATCTCTGTAAGATTGAATCCAACCTCTAAAAGTGCTCCATATTATAGCCTCACTAGTTGGTCTTACAATAAGTTCTTCTTCTAGTTTAGCTTCCGGATCAACTCGTAATTTACCTGGTTTATCAGGATCGTTTTGCAATCTATAATGTGTTACAATAGCACATTCTTTAGCAAAACCCTCTGCATTTTTTTCTTCGGCTTCAAAAAGACTTTTTGGGACAAATAAAGGGAAATAAGCATTTTGATGCCCCGTTTCCTTAAACATTCTATCCAGTTCTGCTTGCATTTTCTCCCAAATGGCATATCCATAAGGTTTAATGACCATGCAGCCTCTAACTGCTGAATTCTCAGCTAAATCAGCTTTCACCACCAGTTCATTATACCATTTTGAATAATCCTCAGTCCTAGATGTAAGTTTTTTGCTCATATATTTGTTTTGGCATAAAAATTGTGAATATGTTAAATGTAAAAATAGTTCAGCAAAACTAACTATTTTTGTTATGTTCAACAATAAAATAATAGAGATATGCAAAATAATAGCTACTTAAACAGAAAAATACCATATATAGTAATTCTTGGTTTGCTATTAGGTTTTACATCATGTGGTTCTTATCAATATGTTGGTGTTGATAATGATGGTATTTATGGCTCTTCAAATGTACCTACCAGAGTTGTTGAAGTTCAAAATAATTCCAATGGCAATAGTTATTATAAAAATTATTTCAGAGATAAATCGTTGGAATACAGCTACATGACTAGCGATGATGCCATATTTACGGATATAGATTCATATCAAGGCGCCTATGTAGAAAATGATACTTTAGATAATAATTATCAAGGTTATGCTGGTTGGGGCCAAAACAATAGCTCAGTAAGCGTTAATGTGTATCCAAGTTATGGATTAAACTATGGCTGGGGGGGCTATGGCTGGAATGATTGGGGTTATTATGGTTCTCCTTGGTATGATCCCTATTACTATGGTTATGGTGGTTTTGGTTATGGTGGTTTTGGTTATGGTGGTTTTGGTTATGGTGGTTTTGGCTATGGTGGTTTTGGCTATGGTGGTTTTGGCTATGGTGGTT
>CAXBJF010000062.1:0-7745 GCA_963976005.1 uncultured Flavobacteriales bacterium
TATATTTTGATTGAAAGTACATTGCGGAGCAATCGAAGAGGAATCCCATTATTATTATAAGATTTCTCGTCGCTCATGCTTCGCTCTGTCGAAATGACAAGATGCTCTTAAAAGTTTTTGGAAACCAATCCCGATAACTATCGGAAGCAGGGTTTTAACCTATAACTAGATAAGTAACGCCGAAGTTCTCAAATCTGACAGGATAGCACAAAAATACTACTTCGATAAACATACACGTAAACCAAAGTTGAGGCCTAATTGGATTTACTGTCCAACCTATCTCGCTCCTCCATATCAATATCTTTTTGGTTGGTCTTTAAATGGGTGTTTCCAAATTTATAGTTAAAACCAAAGGTAAGCATTCTGTTTTCCAATCGTGATTTTAATAAATAGTCTTGATTTAAATACCTATTGGTCTGCGTAAAGTTTAGGGCATTAAACATATCGGTTACACCTACACTTATAGAAGCCCTGTTATTCCATAAGGTTTTTCTTAATGTAATATCAAGCCCGGACCTACCACTGTAAATTGCAGGCCCATCCACTATGGGTGATATATATAAAAACGACACATCAGCCGTTAAACTTTTATCCTTTAAAAACGTAAAATAATTAATTATTTGCGAATATAAAGACCATTTATCCAGGGCATACTGCACATTGTTGCTTTCTTCGGCAAAAAACAGGCTATCGTAGTAAAATATAGAGGACAATACATATAAATTCCAGCGTGATGTGATGTTGGTATAGGTTATAAAATCCAGCCCATAAGAAATGCTCCTGTCAATATTGGTGTTAGTAAGTTTTAAAAGGTTTTCGGTATTGTCCTGAAAGGTAATCTGCAAGGTAGGGTCATTCTCATAGCGGTAATAGGCTTCAAAAGTGTATTTTTTATTGAAGGTATATCCTAAGGTAAAATTATCATCAATTTGGGGTTTTAAATTGGGGTCCCCCGTTATATAGGCATTATCATTTAAAAAATATTTAAAGGGGTTAAGCTCACTGTACCGCGGTCTGTAAATACGTTTATTATAGTTAAAATAAAGTTCATGGTTCTCATTGAACCTGTGCAGCAGGTATAAGGATGGAAAGAACTTGACATAATCACTGGTATTGATTTGGTTGGCTGCAAAAGAATTCCCGGTAATATCTGTATATTCAACGCGCAACCCGCTTTTAAAACTCCAGGTTTCCCAATCTTTTGAATAGCTTGAATAAGCGGCGTAATTCATTTCGTCGTACAAAAAGGTATCCGAATTTTGCAAATCCAAAACCGGTTGGCCGTTTATATAGTTATACTGTGTCAAGATACTTTCTGAATTAATGCTGGAAACCTTGCCCCCCATCTCAAATTGAGAGCTATCATTGATAGGCAATTCATAATCCAGTTGGCCCGTATATAACTCTATTTTTTGCCCGGATATGGTTTGAAAGGTATTGTTTCTTATGAGGGTGGTCCTATCGTCAAAAAAATAATCGGTGTCAACAAATTGATCGCTTAAGAAATCATATTTGGTGCGGTGGGCGCTCATTAAAAGGGTCTCGCCTTCTTTTTTAAAATGATGGGTATAATCTAAAGTAACAGCAACATTGGTCCGCTTGTCAAACACACGGTTGTTGGTGTTAAAAATAGAATCTAAAGTGTAGGCATTGCTAAAAACATCTGTAGTGGATGCCACATCTGTTATTGTGTTTTGTTTTGGGGAAATAAGGATATTGGTTGAAACCCCTAAACTATTGGCATCATTGATTTTAAAATCAATATTGGCGTTGATGTTTTGGTTTGATGATTCACTGGTTCTTTTATAATCTGTTTCCCAACTTGATGTGACTTGATTGTTCTCAATAAAATTTATGTACTCACTGTTGTGTCTGTAGTCTTTGCGTGGGCTTATATTGTAATTAAGATAGGCGTCTATGGTCTCTGTTTTATAAAAATGGCTGGTTCCAATGGAGTATTTAGGATACTGAGAACCTTGTTTATAGTCACCAAACAAACTGCCATTATAACCTGGTGTCAAATTTTTACTCATAATGATGTTAAGTACCGATCCGCCTTCAGCTTCATACTTCGCTGGTGGATTGGTAATGACTTCAATGGATTTTATATTACTAGCTGATGTCCCTTGTAATAATTGCTGTATTTCATCTGAAGACAAATGTACTTTTCTGTCATTAATATAAACAGTTGGCGTACTGTTTTTTATAGTAATGGCGCCATCATAAACCAAAACCCCGGGCGTATTTTTTAAAACATCCAACACATTACCATTTGATAAGGTGCTGTTTTCAACATTAAAAACCAATCGATCTACCAAACGTTTAACCGTTGGTCTTTTAGCAATGACGGTGACCCCATCTAAATCCTGGGTTTTTTCTTTAAGTACTATAGTCTTAAAAACCAAATTTTTTTGTAACGTGATGGTATCTTGATAACTGTTAAAACCTAAATAACTAATATTTAATATATATTTATTTGCTTTTAAGTCTTCTAATTTAAAAAACCCTGTTTCATTGGTTGTCGTTCCAACAGTTACTTTAGAAGAAACCAGTTCAGTTAACGTAACATTACAAAAGGGAATGGGTTCATTGCTTTCATCGTTAACAGTCCCTTGAATAGTAAGTTGTTGAGCTAGAGCAGGGAAGGTTGTTAGAAATAAAAGAGAGAAAAATAGGTTTTTATTCATATAGTAAGTTCAATTCAAAATTACAAAAATTTGAATAATGATAATTACGGCAAACCCGTAAAACGACCAATATAATAATTTTTTTATAGCCAATAAAAAAATTCTTGAAACCGACTATCCCCGAAGCACAGCCATCGGGGAATTCATTAGATTAAAGCATGCAATCCGTATTATTTTAAAATTAGATTTATACAATCAAAAATTTATTTGTAAATTAATTTTTTATTAAAAACCACTGAATATGTCTAAACAATTATCACCTTTTACAAAGCAGCAACTGTTACCACAGGAAGAAACGCTTGAAATATATAAAAAGAAAGGTGAATTATTTATAGGGATTCCAAAAGAGACCGCCTTTCAGGAAAAGCGTGTGTGTTTAACACCTGATGCCGTGTCTGCTTTGGTAAGTAACGGACATAGAGTGTTATTGGAAGCTGGTGCCGGTATTGGTGCTGGTTTTAGTGATACTGATTATAGTGAAGCCGGTGCAGAAATCACCAATGATGCTGCAAAAGTATATGCATGCCCCATGGTTTTAAAAGTGGAACCGCCTAGTTTAGAGCAAATTAAACTGTTAAACCCACAAACTATTTTAATATCGGCATTACAATTAAAAACGCAAAGCAAGAAATATTTTGAGCTTTTAGCTTCCAAACGCGTAACAGCGCTCGCCTTTGAATTCATTCGGGATATTGATGGCATTTATCCGGCAGTAAGATCATTAAGTGAAATTGCAGGAACAGCCTGTGTATTGATTGCTTCTGAACTTTTATGTAATGGTACTGAAGGAAACGGCATGTTATTTGGCAATATTAGTGGCGTTCCCCCAGTTGAGGTGGTGATTATTGGCGCTGGAACTGTTGGGGAATTTGCGGCAAGAGGCTCTATTGGCTTGGGTGCCAATGTAAAAATATTTGATAATTCCATCTCAAAATTACGTCAGATCCAAACTAATTTAGGAAGAACCTTATTTACTTCTACACTTCAACCTAAAAATTTAACCAAAGCTTTAAAACGCTGTGATGTTGTTATTGGCGCGGTAAGAGGAAAGAACCGAGCACCAATTGTGGTATCTGAAACCATGGTGGAAACTATGAAAAAAGGCGCTATTATTATTGATGTAAGCATTGATATGGGTGGTTGTTTTGAAACCAGTGAAGTAACAAGTCATAAAAACCCCACATTTATAAAACATGGGGTGATACACTATTGCGTACCAAATATACCTGCAAGGTATTCACGTACAGCTTCTGTATCCATTAGTAATATTTTCACACCTTATTTATTAAAAATAGCAGATGATGGCGGTATTGAAAATTCTTTAAGATTTGACAAGGGTTTAAAAAATGGATTGTATTTTTACCACGGTATTTTAACCAATAAATCTGTTGGAGAATGGTTCGATTTAAAACACAGCGATATTAACCTGCTCATATTTTAATCTTCTCAAAAACATCCGGCAATAAATTTTTTTTAGAATAAATGAAATTAATTGAACGATTCGGCTATTATTTCGGAGGTTTCTCCATTGGACTCATCCTTTTAGCTTTTTTTTTAAGTGGAAAACGGGTTTCTTGTGATTATGGGCCAAATGCAAGGGTTTTAAAAAATATTAGCACTAAAAAATTAATTTTTTCAGATGCTGTACAATTGGAAATTGCAAATAAAAGGATTGATTCTATATCCATATCCTATCTATTAAAAAAAGGCGATATCAATTTTTCTGAAAGCAAACCAAGAGAAAAACCTTGCCATATTTATGTCATTGAAGGCGAGTTAAATCAAAAAAAGATGGTGTTAACGGTCAAAAACTGTGACAGTATCGCCACCGTTTTAAATATGTCCATTAAATAACCAAGATGGTGAAACGTGGATTTGACCTCATGTTTTCATGTATTGGCATCCTAGTCCTTGCCCCTGTTTTGTGCGTTATTGCCATCATTATTAAACTGGATTCAAAAGGGTCGGTATTATTTATTCAACCCCGAGTTGGCAAAAACAATAAAGATTTTAATATTTTTAAGTTCAGGACCATGTTTGTTGCTTCTGATAAATCTGGTTTATTAACCCTTGGCAACCGGGATTCAAGGATTACAAAAGTTGGTTTTTTTTTAAGACGCTATAAAATTGATGAATTTCCGCAGCTCATAAATATTTTAATGGGCACAATGAGTTTTGTAGGCCCCAGACCAGAATTGCGCAAATATGTTAATTATTATCCTCCGGAAGATTTAGTGGTATTATCAGTAAAACCGGGCATTACGGGTTTGGCTTCTATAGAATTCAGAAATGAAGTGGAACTGCTTAAAGCGGCACAAGACCCTGAAACATACTTTATAGAATCCATTATTCCAAAGAAACTTAAACTCAACAAAATTTATATTCAGAAAAGCAGCTTATGGTTCGATTTGAAACTTATTGCTATGACTGTTTTTAGGGTTATCACAAAATAAACCAATGAGGCTGTCTAAAAAGTGAATTATGTTCTATTTGTCAGGTTGAGCTTGTCGAAACCTATATTGATTATCAATAAGTTAAAATATTTCGACAAGCTCCGACATCGAACGATACTCTTTCGATAACCTCAGTTTCTAAAATGTACAGAACGTCTGTTACATTCGTGAAATTCTAAAATCCAGTTATTCTGAGTATCTACTTTTAACATTACGAAAAAATTAGTGTGAATTAGTGAAATTTGTGGCTAAACCTTTTTTAGAAGCTAAAGCGAGATGTACGAATCCCGATAGCTATCGGGTACATAGTTTTAACTTGATTTGAGACCAATAAACCACAATGCATTTGAAATCCATAGTTTTAAAACAAAAGAATGAAATTCTTTTTAATGTTAGCTTGTCATTCCGAATGTTACTGAAATCAAAATATATTTTGATTGAAAGTACATTGCGGAGCAATCGAAGAGGAATCTCATTATTATAGGATTTCCCGTCGCTCGTTCCTCTTCCGATAACTATCGTGTTTGTGTATAGTTTGTTACGTGGTTAAGCAACTAACTTAGCAAATAAAAAACGAATAGAAAATCCGTGAGGATTTTCGTAAATAGGGAAGAACCAAGCAATTAATTATACACGGCTTTGTTGGCTTTTAGTGCTTTAATTTTTTATTTTGTCGGTTTTTGTTTTGTTCCTCGAAAGTTAATAATTTCAATCCATTCTTTTTTTGGCTGAATTCTGTAGATTATGTAATTATTTTTATCAACCAATCCTTTGTGAACATTCTTGAATTTTCCAGTTTGAGGGCAAATTTTAGGATATTTACTTATTCGATTTAAAAGCTCATTTATGTTTTGTTCTAAATTTAGAATTTCCATTATCGTCCATTCTTATTCTAAATAATCTATAACCTTATCTAGTCCGATTTCAGCTTGTGATGTCCAAACAATTTTTAATGCCATTTATCAAAACGTTTCATTACAATTTCATTAGCTACATACTCGCCTTTATCTGCTTGTTTTAAACCTGTTTTGATTTCTTCTTGTTCGTTTTCAGACATTTCGTTCCACCAGTCAACTTGCTCTTCTTCAAAAACGGATTTAAGTTTCTTTAGAAGACTTTCTTTTTGCGTTTGAAGTAAAAGATGGATTAATTCCAATTTTGTGGTTTCTATATTCATAATCTTAACTTTTATTATAACAAAGATAGTTTTTTATCTGCAAACTTTATTCCGAACTAATTTGATAATAATATTTTAGTGTTTTGACTTAATTTAAGTCACCAAATTTGGTGATTTCGCGATGTCGTTCAGCATTAAAGCCAACGTTCCGATAACTATCGGAAGCAGGGTTTTAACCTAAAACTAGATGATAAAATGGCATAGTGCACGTTTTTTCAAAATCAATTAGGTATCCATTTTAATTTTTTATAATTTGCATTGGTGCATGTTACCCCATAATATCTGCCTTTCCACGATTTAAACCTATGAATCAAGCCACTTCTAAGCGCATTAAAGAATTACTGGAAGCGTCTGGTTTGATATCTAACGCAAAAAAAGAATCTAAAGTTGACTTTGATTGCGATTTTTCAAATGAAACCATTTTGGTTACGGGTGCAGCAGGAACCATAGGTAGCGCCCTTGCAAGACATATCATACACTGTAAATACAAAAGCATTATTTTACTGGATAATGCAGAATCACCTCTTTATTATTTAGAAAAGGAACTTGAAAGGCATTCAAAAAAAGACATATCATTTATTGTAACAGACATAAGAGATGAAGCTTCCATGCAAGAAGTTTTTGAATCGTTTCAACCTACTGTTGTTTTTCATACGGCAGCCTATAAACATGTGCCGCTAATGGAATCAAATGCTTATGAAGCGGTGAAATTGAATATTTTTGGAACTAAAATTTTAGCAGATTTAGCCATTTTAAATAACACAAAAAAATTCATTTTTATTTCAACAGACAAAGCAGTCAATCCAGTAAGCGTTATGGGCATGACAAAACGCATTGCTGAAAGATATTTGAACGCCCTTAATACGCAACAAAAAACCTCATTTTTAATTACCCGGTTCGGTAATGTTTTAGGTTCCAATGGCTCTTTAATTCCTGTATTTAAAAAACAAATGGACGACGGCCGACCTTTAACGATAACAAGTAAAACCGTTTCACGATATTTTATTAATATAAATAAAGCCAGCAATCTCATCTTAAAAATTGCCAGTACGGCTTCATGGAACCATCACATGTTTACTTTTAATATGGGAGAACCCATTAAAATTATTAATTTGGCAAAAATATTTGTTTCTGAATACGGGCCTCATCAACAAAAGCATTTTGAAATTGAAATTATTGGTTTAAGACCCGGGGAAAAACTTCATGAAGACTTGGTTTCAAACAATGAAACATTAATTCCTACAATACATGAAGATATTTTTTATGTGATTCCAAAGAAGGAAACAAAGGTTTTAAACCTTGATTTAAAATCACTTCAAAACATTACACCATCATTTAAAAATCATGAAATAAAATCGCTTTTAGCTGAATTAATATAACGTGAATAATGTTTAAGTGTTATGATGTCACTTCGAGTTAAATTCTGAA
>CAXBJF010000063.1:0-7599 GCA_963976005.1 uncultured Flavobacteriales bacterium
ACGAATAAAACTGAAAAGGCTTTATCCGTCATATGAAGATTGACATGACACTAGCTACATTACTTAATTTGTATTTAGCCATTAAGTAAAGACTTTGATTTTGCTAAAATTTGTTCTTTACTATCGTTTGTAAATCCGCTATTTTCTGCTTTTTCCAGCTTAGCACTTATCCAATCAATTTGTCGTTGTTGTTTTCTAGCTTGTCTAATTAAATCGTTTACAAGTTCACTCTTACTGGAATATTCATTATTATCCACTTGAGATTTTAACCATTCATCATTTAGCTTTGTGAATGAAATACTTTGTCTTGCCATTAGATTCGTTTTTGATGTAAATTTACACCAAATATAATCAAATTAACTAATGTTTTTTGTAAAATAGATGCTATAATAATATAACAAGAAAACAAAATATTACGCCGTATTTACACGTCGATAGCTGTAATGCCCTGTATTTAAAGGATTGTTACTTATTGTTTCGCGATACGCAAAACACGAATTCATAATTTTTAAATCATTATTCAAAAATTACAGCCTAAAATTACAATAGTAAAAGAAATTATCTCCAAATTTTAATAGCCTAGACTATAAAAGGATTAAAACTGCATTAATTTTTTATTATAATCATCTAAGACTTCACTAGGTAGTGATTTAAGATAAATCTGAGTGGTTGTTAAGCGGTTATGTCCTAGCATGGCAGAAATAGCCAGTAAAGGAACATCTTGGAGCATGACTTGAGTTGCAAAACTATGGCGAGACACATAAGATGTCACACGTTGTTCAATATGACATTTTTCTGCAATTTGCTTTAGTCCCCTATTATAAACTTTACGAGCCCATAGTACATCTTTGTATTGAAGTTCGTAGGTGTCTCTTTTTATAATTGGAAAGATAAAATCGGATTTTTCTTTGTCTATTGTGTAAAAATCAAGTATCTCTTTCAATGGAGCAGTGATTTTAATATCATAAGGTTTAGATGTTTTGCTTCTAAAAAATTTTATGCGATTATCTATAATGTTTTCAAGTTTCAAAAATGCCATATCAATAAATGAAACTCCATAAAGCATATAGGATGCTAAAAAGTAATTTCGAAAATGAAAAAGATTGTCTGATTCATCCAATTGCAATAGCATAATTGATTTTATACTATTAATATCAAGAGCTCTTTTTTCGGTAGGCGTTGTTTTTATCTTATAATTTACAAACGGATAAGCTTCTTTCGCAACAATTCCAGCTTTGATGGCTTTATTGAATAGAGCTCTTATGGTCTTCATATAAACAGCTAATCCATTGGTGGAATTTCCCCGGGAATAATGAAATTGCTCAAACTTTTTAAGAAACTCGTAATTAACTTCGTTAAATTTTAAATCATTACCATTATTGAATTTTTTTAAAATTTTAGTGATTGCATAATAGGAATTGGCATTTCCATACCGCTCAACCTTTTTAAGGTCTTCTATAATACTGTTACTATATTCAAAAAACGAATTGACCGTAACCTTTTTTGTGATTTTGTTTTTTATTTGAGAAATAGATAAATAGTTGAGTTCTTCCTTTTCATTTAAGTGGTCAATAATATTAATTGCACGCACTTTTGCTTTTAATAGGTTATTGTTTAATTTTTTTACGGTTACAGCATTACCATAAGATTTTTTTATTTTTTCGCTTCTTTCATCCCAAAAATTTAATGGCACAGATGCTCCTAACCGTATTGACGTGGTTTTTCGAAAATGACTAAGCCTTAAAATGATTGGAAAGGAGTTGTCATTTTTCTTTCTGCGGGTGTCTAAAGAAAGTTTTATATTAGTATTCATGATACTCAAAGATAAAAAAAATTTGCACGCAATTTGCACGCAGATAGATGATATCAAATGAGCTCATTTGATATCAAAATTATTTAATATATTGAAAATCAATTTAATATGATGTTGTTTGGTTCTGTTTGATGTGCTTATTTCAACTCTGGCAGCCAAGAGGTCGTGGGTTCGAATCCCATCTTCTCCACTAAAAGGCCTACAAAAGGCAACAAAAACCCTGTAAATAATTGATTTACAGGGTTTTTCATTTTATTTGTATTCATTTGACATCAAATGAATACAATCAAAAAGGGGCAAATTCGGTGTCACTTGATTGGCTAAAAAAAGTTCCACCAGATACTTATAAATAACTGAATATTAGTTATTTAACTTTGTTGTAAAGTCGATATTTTTTACTACATTGGTGGAAATCGATGCACAAATTATTATGTCACTTTCAATATCTCTTCTATTTTATATATAAAAAAGCAAAACAGATACTTCAGGAAAGACCAACATTTACCTGAGAATAACACTTGACAGACATCGCTCAGAATTCAGCATCCACCGCAAAATACACATAGATTGGTGGAATTCTAAAACTCAACTTGCACTTGGCAATTCTGCTGAAGCTCAAGAAATCAACAGGCATTTAGGTGTTATAAAAAATAAGGTTTACTCCATACAGCAAAATTTTTAACGTGATAATGAATCATACTCTGCAACAGATATTCGAAATGTTCTTCTTGGAAAAGATAAAACCAAAAAAATGCTTCTTGAAATCTTTCAAGAGCATAATGACAAAGTTGAAAGTCTGATTGGAAAGGATTTTTCCGCAGGTACTGCTCAGCGTTACTGTACTTGCAAAAAGCATGTGTCAGAATTTATAAAGAAGAAATACAAAAAAAACGATATTCCTGTACAAGATGTCAATCATCAATTCATAAATGGATTTGAATATTACCTTAAGACTACACGAAAATGTGCCCATAACTCAGCCATAAAATACATAACAAACTTTAAGAAGATTATCCGTATTGCTCACGCCAATGATTGGATTGATAAAGACCCTTTCCTCCATTGGAAAGGAAAACTAAAAATAGTAGAGCGCGAATTTTTAACCCAGGAGGAAATTCAAAAAATAATAGATAAGGAATTGAGAATGGAACGTTTGGACCAAGTGCGTGATATTTTTATTTTTTGTTGTTTTACAGGTTTGGCGTATGCAGATGTCAAAAAACTAACCAAAGATGATGTTGTCATTGGTGTTGATGGTGAGCAATGGGTTAAAACAAGACGAACCAAGACCGATACCCGAAGTAATATCCCAATCTTGCCAATTGCTCAAACGATTATAGAAAAGTATAAGGACAATGAGCTGATGAAAGTAAAAAACCTGGTATTGCCAGTGCTAAGCAATCAAAAGATGAATGCCTACATAAAGGAAATTGCCGACCTCTGCGGCATCAATAAAAATTTGACCTTCCATTTAGCCCGACATACGTTTGCCACAACGGTAACGCTGTCTAATGGTGTACCGATTGAATCCGTTAGTAAAATGCTTGGGCACACCAATTTGAAAACCACACAGCATTACGCTAAAATTCTGGATATGAAAGTGAGTAAGGATATGGAAATTTTAAGAAATAAGTTTAAGTAGAATTATAACGGCTCTCCTTTATTTTTTTCTTTCATTTGCCTTATGCAATTTACATAGCCAGAAATTGGACTACTCCTTTTCGGTTCTTCCAACATATAATTGTTTTTCACAAAAATCTTTGCTACAATTTGCCAGTTATCTGTTTTCCATTTTTTTGACTGAATAAAGGCATAAAATTTTCTTGCTTCTATTTCTGGCCAATTATTTTTTTTAAAAAACAAAATCACTTCACTTTTATTAAAAATGATGTTAGACTGTTTATTTAAGTTTTCTTTTGTTTTATGTTTATAAGAAGATACCAAATTTTGGCTAGGTTCTGGGACGCTGTTGTCCAAATTTTGAACCTCTTGTGTACCTGTAGTTGTACCACTTTTGATACAAGCTCTGGTCATCTTAATTTTAGAACCCCTAGATGGATGATATGATGGATAATATATAAGATATCCCCAAGCATCAAGATCGCGCACATGATTATGATAAGTTGTTTTTGATTTGATTTTTGCCCGTTCCATTATTAGCTCACGATTTATAGTTAAGGTCTCTTTGAAAAATTTTCGGTTCCATAACTGAAA
This sequence comes from uncultured Flavobacteriales bacterium, assembly GCA_963976005.1. Lineage (GTDB taxonomy): Bacteria > Bacteroidota > Bacteroidia > Flavobacteriales > Flavobacteriaceae > Yeosuana. The sequence continues at coordinate 4,028 of CAXBJF010000063.1, forward strand.
GAATGCCAGATACAAAGTGATATGCCCTTGCTTAATTCGTTCATCGTTATTAAACGTTTCCAAGATAGTATTGAGATGTGATATGTAGTTTACTGTCTCCATTATTACTCCATGTTTGAATTTTTGATTTCTCTAAAACGCACATCTCCTTTATTTTCTGGACGATTTTTTTCTAATATCAATTTCTTCTTAGGAGGTTCAGCTTGTTCAAAAAGAGATTGCAGCATTGCCACTGTCGGTTTGGTTTGGTTTCTTTCAATATCCTTCATAATAGCAATCATTCCGTTCATCCGTTTTTTGATTAGGATAGAGATTCTATGCTCCAGGGTTTCCATTCGAGGTCCTAAGCTCTCCTTTGGGGAAATTCCGTTTTCATTAATAAAGTCCATCATTAATAGTAACGTCATCGATTGCGATTTCGAGAGTATTTTACTGAATTTTCTAAACTCAATAGCCACAGACTTCTTAATTTTTAACGTCTCAAATTCCTCTTTTTTAAATGCTTTATCCATATTTTTAGTAAAAAAAATGCCTATTTACGGCGGTTACCAAATGTTTTTAGTAAAAAGTAGTGTTTATATTCAAACTCCAAAAAAGGACCAATCCTTGAAAACCCCTATAAACACTGTGTTTATAACAAAACCGCATAAACGTAACATCGCGTTAGCGTGTTACCCTCTTGCTACTCCATCCCTTCATTTCATTTAAGTCTTTCATCCTTTTTACCAAAAGCTAAATAGCCAAATTTGGATGATTGGTAACAATCCATTTTTTAACGGGACCAATATCAATTTTTTAAACTATCCTCAATAAAACCGACGAAGGATCGACTTTAATTTTATTGCATTTACTTAAAATAGCACAATATTTACGCCATATAATTTGATTTAAAATGCTGTCAATTGGTTGCCATAATGGCATAAATCCATATACTTATTATATCCAGAGCGTTTTCCTTTTTAAATGAACTTGATTAAACAGAATTTTAATGGTATTACCATTTTTAGACAACTGTATTAGAACAATGAACGTACGATTCATTTAATTCCATTTACTTCCCATAGAGCCTTCACGTTACCTTTTCAGTAACCATACTAAAATTCAGTATGAGTAAGGACTTATAAAAGGGAGTGCGCGACCGGTTATGCAGTCCGTCTCGTTCTGAATTTTAAAACTTTGTGGAGTAAAAGGATGAAGTGATTTGTTTCTGAAGCGGACTCTATTCCAAAGTTGAAATCTTTGCTAAATACGACAACATTTGATACCAATCGTTGATGATGAATAGAATTTCCTATCAACTTTGGGATTGTGTCCAAGACTTTTTGAGTGAAGCGCTTTTCCTGAAGTGTAGCTTTTCGCGGAATGGAAGGGAATGGGCTGAATGACTTTTAATGGCATTATATCTAATACGCTAATGGGTCTGATTTTAATGTTATAATATCTCCTATATCAAATATGTGCTTTTTCATAATTCTATTTGCTTGTTAAATTACCTCGATAACTTTTTCCTTTTTGGATTATTATCATATAATTCAACACAAAACCCTAACCTAAATATATCCAAATCCAAAACTTATTTTTTTTTGATTTTTATCAGGGTTTAAAGAGGTCGGTGGTTTTGGTAAAGTTGACCCTGCCCTTGGATCTACTATAGGGGTGGCAGATAGAACTCTCCCAACGTATTTTTTTAATATTCAAATAGTTACATATCTATTTACTTCTTGGTAACCGAATAGGTAACTTATTTGATAAGACCTTTTGTTTTATTTTGACACTAAGATAATGATTTTATCTAAAAATATATCAATATCCAGAATCTAATAGAACTATCTACACCTTTTTATTAATATTTTTTAGCTCAGTTCTGCTTAAGTTAGCTTTTACTAATAAAGATATTAAATTTAAGTCTATAACCAGAAAGAACAAAAAGAGTAATTAATTTTATATGTTATTAGCAACTCGGCTTTCTTTCCTCTGATTGAAAAGTTTAAAGGCGGTGTAAAATATCCATAAAAAATAAAAGAAAAAAACAATTCTTTGTCCGAGTGCAGGAATTTTAGGGAAGATAAAAGCCCAACTACCGAATACAATAGTTAAATACGCGAAAATTAAAGTAGGTTTTTTTGCCCTTTTCCAGTAATCAGTTTTATTCATCAGTTTCGGATACGTAAAGGCTCCAATTAGAAAGAAGATATAACTTCCAAAACTCCCGGCCATATGCAAAAGCATTGTTGTCGATTGGCGGTTGTCGAAATCGCCAGGAAATATTCCTGATATGGACATAAATATACCGCTCAAAAAAATACCAATAAATGGCAACTTACTTGAATTATCTGATTTTATGTTTTTGTATAAACCAATAGAAAATATTGAAATCAAAACTCCTGTTAAAGTGTATCCAAGAATGTTAAAAGTCCATTTATTAGGTGCATCAAGAGAACCTAATTCACTAATTGCTTTCGTTAGATAACTGTATTCAGATCTTTGACTAGCCATAACAAAATAGGTTAACCAAAATATTGCTGGGGCTAAAAAGCCTATAATTGCATATTGTTTATTTTTCATTTTACTTATAATAGTTTAGTTAGATATCGAATAAACGAATAATTATAGTTAATGGATTATAAAATTTTGATACTTTTTTTTGATTTTACTTATTTTTCTCTCTTACTGCTTCTTTAAATTCCTGACTATAAATTAGTTTTATATTGTAAGTAGAATCTATTGTTAGTAAGGCATTACTTTGTGTAATCTTACTACACGATTGTTTGACCATATAATTAGCTTTAATTTCTTGAGCATAAGTATTAAACAATATAAGAGAAAGAAGAATAGTGGTGTTAATTTTTTTATTCATTAAGAATTTAATTTTTGGCAAAGTTAAAACTAAAGAGTGTTGGTAGATTTGATATAGATCAAAAAAAGGTTTTTTCTGCTCTTATTCGGCTCAATGTTTCTTGTGTCATTCCCAAATGTGAAGCCAACATTCCAAGTGGCACTCGTGCTAATTTGTTTTTTGAGGTATTTTCAAAGAATTGGTAGCGTTCTTTCGCAGAGTTAAACTGAAGTGAAATAATACGCTCAGACTGTTCCAAAAAGTATTTTGAAATCAGCATTCGCCCAAACCGTTCCATTTCAGGAAAATCTTTAAAACAAATTTCAAGATCATTTAAAGAAACCCTTACCAATTCCGTTTCTTCTAATGTTTGGATGTGAAATTGGTCGGGAATATTTTTAAGAAAACTGTAAATTGAAGTAATCCATTCATTTTCTGCTGAAAAATTGTCTGTAATTTCCTTTTCATTCTTTAGATAGTAGGTCCTAATTAGTCCTTTGCTAATAAAATATGTGTTCAGACAAATTCTGTTCGGTTTGTGAAGAAAATGATTTTTAGGAAAATTTTGAGTCTCACAAATTGCTTCAAGTCGGTTTTTTAGTTCGATTGAAACAGGAATGAAATTGGTAATATGACTTATTAAATTTTCTATTATGTTGTTGATTTTTCAGCCTTGTTGTAAACGGGAGTCTTCGCAGAAACCCGATTTTAAAGTTAAAATTAACAATTTTGGCTT
>CAXBJF010000064.1:0-6601 GCA_963976005.1 uncultured Flavobacteriales bacterium
TTTAAAGTGGCACTGTTTGACCATAATAGGTGGCACGGTCTGACCATAATAGCCAGTAATTAAATTGTTATGTTGTTTCAATATTCTTGTTTTCCTTCATCTTGAAAATATTGGTCATTCTCATAATTAGAATTTATGATTATTCTTAGCTTACACCAATAATCATAAATTAACTTACAGGTGTCTTTTAGTTGCTGTGAACAATTTTCTTCAAGTTCGGCATAGACTTCTTCAAATCTATTCTGAATGTCGTTATTTGAAAGCATTTATCGATTAAGGTTATTGCTTGGTGTATATAGCAGGAGATAGCTTAATTTGAGTTTATGAAAGTTTCTCAAAATAGTAATTAACTGTTTGTCCAGCAGGGTAATTCAATCGAACAGAATAATAATCATTTGATGAATCTTCCTCAACAGAAACATCTTCTCCATTATTTGCTCCCAGTTCTAATTGTTTTTTTTGGCTCATTTCAACATTCCCTATAATAGATATTATGTCATTGCTTGTGAATCTCCAACCATAGGGCTAACTGATTCTAACCAAGTTCCTTGAATCCATGAAGGAGGACTTATTTTAATACTAGAATTTGAATTGTTATTGCTGTTGGAGGAACAGGATGTTAATAGTGTTGAAAATATTAAAGCAAGAAATAAGGTTGTTTTTTTTTCATATTAATAGTCTTTAAATTTTTATAAATGAACTAAATAAAAGTCATTTAAATGTATATTAGCATCTTGGAACAAGGTTTAAATCAAATTCTATACTTACTTTGAAAAGATGTGAAAGAAGAACCCTTTTTTATCCCATAAAAAATATTTTTTTAAAAATAAATAAGCTTTTTTATCTATTCAAAAGGCCAATGAATATTGGGAAACTCTTCAATTTCATTAATTATATATTATTATTTTCTATCAATAATTAGCACATTCGTTTTTTTTTATGATATTTTTTATATATTTACAAACTGATTGACTAGTCAGTTTATAATATGAAAATGGAAAAAGTGAAAAAAGAGAAGAAAAACACAAAAAAAAACCTTGTGCAAATTGCAATGAAAATGTTTGCTGAAAATGGATATCATAAAACCTCAACTTCAGCGATTTGTGAAAAGGCAGGGATATCAACAGGTTTACTTTTTTACCATTATAGCAGTAAAGAAAAATTGTTAAATGCAATTATTGATTTAATACTATCAAAGATTGATAAAATATTGAATCAGACCGAAAATTCAAACCCCAAAAAAGAATTAGAAAATATTATTGACGAATTTTTTAATTCTTTAAAAGAAGAAAGACCCTTTTGGGATTTGTATATGGCTTTATTATATCAACCCGATACCAAAGAATTAATTCTTGGAAGAGTATTAGATCATTCAAAAAATTTTAGAAGGACAATTTATGACTTAATGAAAAAAATGGACGTTGAAAATCCTAGTGATCAATCCTTTGAATTTGAAATATTTCGTGTTGGAATTTTTGCTTCCTATTTATCCAATCACGATGAACTGTTATTACAAAAAGCTTGTAAAAAAATGAAACTTAAATATTTACCTAATTACTAACCCAAAAATTCAACAATTATGACTAGAAAATTATTTGCTTTTCTTGCCTTTTCCTTAATTTCAGGATTTATCTTCTCTCAAGGAGGAATAAAAGGAAAAATAACCGATGAAAGCGGAAACGACATTCCGCAAGTTGATGTATACATCAAAAGTTTATCAAAAGGGACTACGACCTCAGAAAACGGAACTTTTGAAATTTTAAACTTAGAAAGAGGTGATTATAATTTAACTGTTTCTTCATTGGGCTTTACCGCAATATCCAAAAGCGTATCTATTGACAATAGTGTTGTTGACATTGGGACTCTTGTATTATCATCAAGCTATGAAATTATGGACGTAGTTGTAATATCAGGATCCAGAAAACTGGAAAAAATAACAGAATCCCCGGCAACTATTAACGTAATAGGAGTGAGGCAACTAAATAATTTTGTAGGAAGTCCTGCCGAATTATTTGCCCAACAAAAAGGTGTTGACTTTGCTCGTACAGGTGCTTTTATAGGTGGAATTAATGTTAGAGGATTTAATAGTGCGTTCAATCCTAAAATGTTACAGTTAGATGACAATCGCTATTCTACCTTAATTGCTACCGGTTTGGCTTTCGGACCTATGAGTCCTATTATTAAAGAAGATATTGAAAGAATTGAAATAGTTTTGGGGCCATCTTCAGCTTTATATGGTCCTAATGCGTTAAATGGATTGATTAATACCATAACAAAATCACCTTATAAATATCAAGGAACAGAAATTGTTGTGGGCGCTGGTTCTAACAGTTTATTTAGTACTCGATTGAGACATGCCAAAAAAATTGGCGATAAATGGGCTTATAAAATTACTGGAGAATCAACCACAGGTAGAGAAATTAAATGGACAGATTCTGTTTATGTTGCTGGCTCATTGGTTGGTCAACCAGGAAAACCATTAGTAGGGGTGCCTGAAGTAGACTTAGATAGAGATGTCTCCTTTTTAAAAGGACAAGCTTCAGTATTTTATAGACCTACCGAATCTAGTGAAATAGGCTTAACCTATGGTGCAAGTAAAAGTAATTTTATAAGTGTAACCAATGCCGGAAGAAACTCAATAAAAGACTGGAATATTTCTTATTTACATGCAACATATAAATCAAATCATTGGTTTGGTCAATTATACAAAACATGGAGTTCTAGTGACAAAACATTTAATAACAATACAAGAACAGCAAATTATTGGGCATTAATAGCTGGAGGAGAAACACATGAAGCAGCTCTTGAAAATTCATTTAGCGGTCCAGGCGCAATAACTCCGGTTTTTACAGATGCGTCTGAAAGATTAAACGCCGAACTCCAATACAATAATAATTGGGGCAATTTAGATTTAACCCTTGGATCTCAATTACAAAAAGATGATGCATACAGCAAAAACACTTATTTAATAGATGCTGATGGTCCAATTAAAATTGACCAATTAGGATTTTATGGGCAATTGAAATACGCTTTTAATGAATCTGGGTTTAATTTAATTTTTGCTGCCAGAGGTGATGACCATGATTTATTTGGTTTTAACTTTTTGCCAAAAGCCGGTATTACCTATAACAGACCCAATGGAACTTGGCGCTTAACTTATGGTAAAGGCTTTGCAACCCCAACCATTTTAAATACAGATATGAACTTATTTGGTGGTTTAATATTAGGGAATGGTGTAGGGTTTACACGATCTGATGACACTAAAGTGGCACCACTTAAACCAGAAACAATACAAACTTTTGAGGTAGGTTATAAGGGGCAAATGGCAGATGGAAAATTATTTTTAGATGTTAATGCTTACTACAATACTTCTGATGATTTTATTAGCCCACTTACGCAAATAGCACCTACAGGCCTAGCTGGAGGACCGGTAATAACGCAAAGGGGAGACCAACCAATAACCGATTTTACAGAGGGCTTAGCTCCAGGGTGTTTTTGATCCAGGTGCCTTTATCCTTACCTACCTAAATTTTGGTAATGTGAATACTTATGGATTTGATGCAGGTTTAAATTATTATATCTCTAACAACTATAACATTTCGTTTAATTACTCCTTTTTTGATTATAGTTTAGATACTAATGATATGGCAAATGACGGTAATGGAGACGGTAAAGTAACCATTTTAGATTTACCAATTAATACACCAAAAAATAAAATAAGCAGTGCATTTAACGTCACATTTGATAAGTTTTACGGCTCTGTTTTAACCAGGTGGGTTCAAAAATATGATTTCTTTTCAGGAAGAAATGTTGCGGCAAAAACAAATACCGATATTATAATTGGCGGTTCTCCAGTAGTTGAAAATCAAAGAGTTGGAACTCAATGGAATTATGGTCAGTTAGGTGGATTCTATTTAAGCGTCAATGCAGGCTTCAAAATAAGTGACACCTTTAGTCTTGGTGGATACATTAATAACATTGCAGGATCTGGTAATTACGAATTTGTTGCATCTCCACCCTCAGAAACCATGTATGGTGTTGAATTAAAAATATCATTGTAATTTTTTTGTGTTAATTTGGATTGGTTTATTAAAGAATACCGGCTTATAAACCGGTATTCTTTTTACCATCCTTATAACTGTATCCCTATGAACATTGCTAATATTCTAACCAACCATGCCGAATATAGAACAAATCATCTGGCCTTTATTGGTGATAAGAAAAGACTTACCTATAAACAGTTTAATTTAGAAGTCAACAAACTGGCAAATGCCTTATTAAATGTTGGCCTTAAAAAGGGAGATAAGGTAGCTTCTTTATTGCCCAATTATGATGAACTCTGGATAATGTATTGGGCAACCGCAAAAATTGGTTTAGTTTCGGTGCCATTGAGTCCTTTATTAAGAGGTTCGGGATTGATAAATTTGTTAAATAATTCTGATGCCACCATAGTCATTACCAACCTTGATTTAGTTGAGCCGTTACAATCTGTGGAGAATGATTTAAACATTTTGCCAAAGAATATATGGATAGTAGGAAATATCAATAATTCAAATTTTAGTTCTTATAATTGTATTGTTGAAAATTCCTCGATAGATGAACCTCCAAAAGAGGAAATTAAGCCAGATGATCTATACAATATAATTTATAGCAGTGGTACAACGGGCGAGCCAAAAGGAATCATGATTTCACATCGAATTCGCAGTATGTACATGACCTTATTTGCCAATTATTACAGAATGACTCCAGAAAGTGTGGTTTTACACAGTGGATCCATTATTTTTAATGGTTCGTTTTTGACCTTAATGCCAATTATGTTTATGGGTGGAACCTTTATTTTACACCCTTCTTTTGATGTTGATAAATTAGTAAAAGCCATAAAAAAAGAAAAGGTTACACATACCATTTTGGTGCCTTCACAAATAATAGCAGCATTACAGCACCAAGAATTCAATAATAAAAACATCACTTCATTAGAAATGATTTTGTCAGTTGGGGCACCGCTGCACAAAAAACACAAGGAAGAATTGGACAGACGTTTCCCAGGTATTTTTTATGAATTATATGGTTTAACGGAAGGTTTTGTTACTATTTTGGATAAAACGGAATTTCTTAAAAAAACAGGATCCGTTGGGAAACCCCCTCAATTTTTTGAAATGAGAATTGTAGATGAGCAAGGTACAGATGTTTCACAAGGAGAAGTTGGTGAGATTATTGGTAAAGGGCCAATTCTAATGTTAGGATATTATAAAGATCCTGAAAAAACCAAAGAAGCGATTAAGGACGGTTGGCTTTATACTGGTGATTTGGGTTATGTTGATGAGGATGGCTATTTATTTTTAGCGGGGAGGAAAAAAGACCTGATTATCTCCGGAGGTGTCAATGTGTATCCAAAGGATATTGAAGGCATTATTTTGCAACATCCAAAAATTAAAGAAGTTGCTGTTTTTGGAGTGCCAGATGAACGTTGGGGAGAAACTCCCGTAGCAGCTATTATAGGCACAAAAGATGCAGATTTGATTAAAGAGGATATAAAATCATGGATTAATGACCGGATTCAGGCAAGATTTCAAAAAATAAGCGATGTGTACTTTCTTCATGATTTTCCTAGAAATGTGGCAGGAAAAATATTAAAACGAAGTATTAAAGATATGTACCTGAGCCAAAAAGATTAAACAATGGACAAATATATTCAATCAAATTCTATTAATCTTCATTACCTGGAAAAAGAAAATTTAGGTAAGCCTATAATTCTTTTAATGCATGGCTTAACTGCAAATGCACACTGCTTTGACAGTTTTTTGGAAGGATTAAAAGATTTTCACATACTTTCTGTAAATTTAAGAGGAAGAGGATTAAGTGATAAACCTAATTCTAATTATACCATGGAAGACCATGCCTGTGATATTATTGGTTTAATGGACAATCTCCATATAGACAGAGTTGTTATTGGCGGCCATTCTTTTGGTGCGTTATTAAGTATTTTTATAGCTGCCAATTACCCTGAAAGAGTTACTAAAGTTATTTTAATGGACGCCGCTGCAAGGTTACACCCTAATGTTAAAGAAATGGTTGCCCCAGCAATGCTTCGTTTGGATAAAATTTGGCAAAATTTTGACACGTATTTATCTGAGATGAAAGCGGCGCCTTATGTTAAAAATGAGTGGTTACCCGAAATGCTCTCCTATTACAAAGCAGATGTTAAAGAAAATAAAGATGGTACTTTTACTACGCAATCGACCTTACATCATATGTCTTTAGCAATTGAAGGCGCGCTGAGCCTAGGTATAAAATGGTTGGAATATATTTCTGCCATTCAGCAACCGGTCATTTTAATTAATGCTACAGAAAATTACGGCTGCGACGCTCCTATTTTACCAAAAGAATTTGCAATGGAAACCGTAAGCCTTTTTAAAAATTGCGAATATCAACACGTTTCCGGAAATCATTTAACCATGCTTTTTGGAAAAGGAGCAAAAGAATCTGTCGTTGCAATTAAAAATTTTTTAAACAGATAATATGATTTTAGCTTGGTCTCTTTTTATTGTTTATTGGTCTCAAAAGTAGTTAAAACTATGCACTTTAGTGCATTTCGCTTTAG
>CAXBJF010000065.1:0-6407 GCA_963976005.1 uncultured Flavobacteriales bacterium
ATATGAGTTTTAGCAAAAATACAAAATATAACGCCAATTTACAAATGACATGACATTAGTTAGAATTAATAAAGGTTTACAAAACTTTACTTGGGTGATTCCTTTTTATCATTTGGTTATTTATAAAACCAATGGCAGTAGCATACATGCACAAGGTAAATACATACATTTTAAAAATAACATCACGTTCAAAGAAAATAAAGCTTTTTTTGACAAGCTATTAAATAGTAAAGTAAAATTTGATGAGCAATATAATTTTGTAGATGCCTTATGGATCTAAAAGATTTAGACATGGACAGAATTATTGAAATGGCGTGGGAAGACAGAACACCGTTTGAAGCCATTAAATTTCAATTTCAACTTGGTGAAGCAGATGTTATTAATGTCATGCGAACACAATTAAAATCAAGTAGTTTTAGGTTATGGCGTAAGCGCGTTCAAGGAAGAGCGACCAAACACTTAAAATTAAGAACATTTAATGAGGGGCGATTTAAATGTTCAAGACAAAAGAATATTTCAAATAACTCAATTTCAAAACGTTAACACTGCTTTGCTCGAAGAGATGAGTACTTAGAGACAGCACCTTAAAAAGATTCATATGATTACAGAAAAATTAAAAGTTCATTCGAAAAATAACGGTTATAAATTAGATAATTTCTCTATGGAAGATATTGGTGATGACCATTTATATACAGGGTTAGAAACACCTATGAAACCAGATGCTTTCAAATTATCAGATGCTGATAAAAAGGAACGAATAGCTATTTTATTTGAAGAAATAATGGACGTCATGGGATTGGATTTAACTGATGACTCCTTGAAAGGAACACCGGGACGTGTTGCCAAAATGTATATTGATGAAATATTTTCTGGATTAAATCCGGCAAACAAACCTAAAATCGCTTTATTTGATAATAAATACCAATACAATCAAATGTTGGTAGAAAAGAATATCAGCTTCTACTCTAACTGTGAGCATCATTTTGTGCCCATTTATGGTAAAGCACATGTGGCTTATGTTTCTTCAGGAAAAGTAATAGGTTTATCAAAACTTAACAGACTTGTTCAATATTATGCAAAGCGCCCTCAAGTTCAAGAACGTTTAACAAATCAAATTGCAGAAAATTTAAAACAAATTTTGGGTACCGAGGATGTTGCCGTTATTATTGATGCTAAACATTTATGTGTGTCTTCTCGAGGTATTAAAGATGAATCGTCAGCAACCGTTACGTCTTATTATGGAGGCGTTTTTAATTCATCAGATAAAATTGCAGAATTACAAAATTATTTAAAAGATTAAAATTATGGATATATTAAATCAAGCCTTGGAATTTGAAAAAATGAAACTAAGATCACTTTCAACAAGTGATAGAATTGAAATTTCTAGAAAGGCTAAAACCCTCATATTAGAGCTTAACGAAATATATAAACGTAAAAAAGACGACCATATTATGGACATCATGAAGCGCTTGACGGTCATTAAAAGAAAAGTTGAAAAACGGTTGAATGGCCATAATATGACTGCCAATATATAATTAAAATAAATTGATGAAAACATTAATTATAATTGGTGGTAGTAAAGGTATTGGCTATGCCATTATCAATACTTTAATTGAAAGTCATAAGATTATTAATATTAGTAGAACTGCACCCAAACTATCACATGCAAATTTAACACATTATACTTGTGATGTTTTGCATGATGAACTACCAACGATTGAAAAAGCTGATGCCTTAGTATATTGCCCTGGAAGTATTAATTTAAAACCAATTTCAAGATTGAGCTTAGATGATTTCAGGGTAGATTTTGAGATAAATGTAATAGGTGCTGTAAAGGCTATTCAAACGTATTTACCTATACTTAAAAATGGCAACAACCCTTCTATTTTATTATTTAGTACGGTGGCATCAAAATTAGGTATGCCATTTCATGCGAGTATTGCAACTGCAAAATCTGGTATTGAAGGACTGGTAAAATCTTTAGGATCAGAATTGGCACCTAATATTAGGATTAATGCCATTGCACCCACTGTAACCAATACAGAATTAGCATCAAAACTACTTAGAAATGAAAAAATGGTAGACGCTATAACAGAACGTCATCCGTTGAAAAAAATCTTAAATCCGGAAGAAGTAGCAGATATGGCAGAATTTTTATTATCAGATAAAGCGGCATCAATTTCAGGACAAATATTTGAAATGGATTGCGGTATTGTTACCTTTAAAATTTAATTTATGAAACAATTAATTATATTCACAATAATGTTTTCACTTTTAACTAAAACTATGTCACAAACAACACCTTCAGAATCCATTTATAATATTAAGATTAATAGTTTAGATGGTAAACCAGTTGATTTATCTGTTTATAAAGGCAAATATATTTTATTTGTTAATGTCGCCTCAAAATGTGGATTTACAGGACAATATGAAGATCTACAAAAATTGTATGATACCCATAAAGAGAATTTAATGATTATAGGAGTGCCTTGTAATCAATTTGGTGGTCAAGAACCAGGTACAGCAAGCGAAATTGAACAATTTTGTTCACTAAATTATGGTGTTAGTTTTTTAATGACTGAAAAAGTTGATGTAAAAGGAAAAAATCAGCATCCGCTTTACCAGTGGTTAACTAGTGAAGCCAAAAACGGTAAAACAAATTCTTCTGTAAAATGGAATTTTCAAAAGTATTTGATTGATCGCAACGGCCATTTAATAGATTATTATTTTTCTATTACCAATCCCATGAGCGATAAAATTATAAAACATTTAAAATAAGAATATGTTCGGTTTGTTTAAAACAAAATCTAAAGCTGAAAAGCTTCAATTGGAATATGAAGCTCTTATGAAAGAATGGCACAGGCTGTCATCTATAAACCGGTCTGAAAGTGATAAAAAATATTCCGAAGCTCAAGATATTTTAGATAAAATTGAAAATCTAAATAATATAAAATGAAAGTATTCAAAATCTTCTTGGTTTTTTTAATTATAAACTTTGGAGCCTTAGCTATTGGAAGTTGGTTAATGAACAATGGACCCCGTACCGAATGGTACACCTCATTGAATCAAGCGCCATGGACGCCAGCCGGTTGGGTATTTGGTGTAGCATGGTTTTCTATTATGTTTTGTTTTTCAATTTACATGGCATATCTCTATACTAAAATGCCAACAACCAAAGTGAAAATTTTATTTTTTATTCAGTTTGTATTTAATGTCATTTGGAATTTCATATTTTTTAATCAACATTTAGTGGCTCTAGGATTAGTAGTAATCATCTCCTTAACTGTAGTTATTGCTACCTTTCTGTTAGATTTTAAAAATGAATTGAAAACAAAAACACTCTTAATACTGCCATATTTTATTTGGCTTTGCATTGCGACCTCACTTAACGCTTATATTCTATTTAATAATTAATGTAAAAAAGACTCCATCCCTTCTATGGGATGGAAAATAAATTTTCAATGAAAATATATACGCTACACAAAAAGCAAAATCTTCCTATTACTATTCAACAAGCCTGGGATTTTTTATCAAACCCAAATAATCTAAAAACAATTACTCCAGAATATATGGGATTTCATATTCTTTCGGGAGCAGACAGACCCATGTTTGCTGGACAATTTATTCAATATATTGTAACACCTATATTAGGGATAAAAACCAAATGGGTTACAGAAATTACTCATGTTGTAGATAAACAGTATTTTGTTGACGAACAGCGATTTGGACCTTATGCATTATGGCATCACAAACATTTTATAAAAGAAATTGATGGTGGTGTAGAGATGGAAGATATTATAGACTATAAAGTCCCGTTTGGTGTTCTTGGTCAGTTAGTTCACCCTATTCTGGTAAAGCCTAAGTTGGAAGAAATATTTAATTATAGAACCAAAAAGCTTGAAGAAATTTTTGGAAAATATGAAGTATGAATCAGCCAATAAATATTTTTTGGTTCAGACGTGATTTAAGGTTACATGACAACGTTGGATTCTATGAAGCTTTACAAAGCAATAACAAAGTCCTTCCTATTTTTATTTATGATTCAGAGATTTTAGAACATCTTCCTCAAGATGATGCTCGTGTTCCCTTTATTTATGAAACCCTTCAAAATATGAGGCAACTACTTCAAGACGCTTATGGAAGCGGAATTGCATTCTATCATGGGAATCCTGTAAGTGTTTATAAACAATTATTGGAAGATTACACCATTGAAACCGTTTACACCAATCAAGATTATGAACCTTATGCTATAAAACGAGATTCAGAAATAAATGTCTTTCTTAAAACTCATGATGTAAGTTTTAAGACTTATAAAGATCAGGTTATTTTTGAAAAAGATGAGATTATTAAAGGGAATGGAACTCCGTACATGGTTTATACGCCTTATATGAAACAATGGAAAACACTATTTAAAACACAATCTTTAAGAATATACGACACCAAACCACATGTACATAATCTTATACAACAAACCAATTTACCCAATTTAAGCTTATCAGAATTGGGTTTTAAACCAGCTACTCAAAAAATTAAGGCTTATAAAGTCACACCATCATTGATTCAAAACTATGAAGCGACTCGCAATTTTCCAGCCAAAGATTCCACCTCTCATTTAGGACCACACTTGCGGTTTGGAACAGTCAGTATTCGTGATATGGTACAAAAAGCAGTAACTGAGAAGAATGAAGTATTTTGGCAGGAGCTCATTTGGCGGGAGTTTTTTATGCAAATACTTTGGCATTTTCCTCATACGGTAAACCAAAGTTTTAAACCGCAATATGATAGAATTTTATGGCGAAATAATGAAAGTGAGTTTAAATTATGGTGTGAAGGTAAAACAGGCTATCCATTAGTAGATGCCGGTATGAGGCAATTGAATCAAACAGGTTTTATGCACAATCGTGTTCGAATGCTTGTGGGCAGCTTTTTATGTAAGCATTTATTGATTGACTGGCGCTGGGGCGAAGCCTATTTTGCTGAAAAATTGCACGATTATGAACAAGCAAGTAATGTTGGGAACTGGCAATGGGTTGCTGGTTGTGGCGTAGATGCAGCACCGTATTTCAGAATATTTAACCCAACTACTCAAATTGAAAAGTTCGATAAACATTTGGAATACATTAAAACTTGGGTGCCCGATTTTCAAGAACTCACCTATCCTACTCCCATAGTAGATCATGCGTTTGCCAGAGAACGCTGTCTGAAAACCTATAAATCAGCGTTACAATAGGTTTCATATCTTTTATGAAAAAATAGAATTACCAATTTAAATAAAGTAACTTGGTAACCGTATTTGACAAGATTCAGATGTATTTAATAATTTATCAATTCATTCCCGCTACGACAGAAAATGAAGTAGCATCAAAAGATTAATAATGGCTGAAAAAAAAGATTTAGATTTTACGTATAGTACCATTGACGAAATTTTCCGTTTGAGTATAGGTGAAACCGGCGATTATAGCGGAGCTAAGTATGATGGAAATTTTTCTATATCTTTAGAAGAGGCTCAAAAAGCAAAACATAAATTTATAGCCGATAGCCTACATATTAAAAAAGGGAGTAAAGTGCTGGACATGGCTTGTGGCTGGGCTCCTTTTACCAATTACATTGTTAAAGAAAGAGAAGCCGAAAGTGTTGGGTTAACCTTATCACAAGGTCAGGCGGATGCTTGTCAGAAAAATGGTTTTAATGTTGTTGTGAAGGACTGCCGCTATATTAAACCAGAAGACTTTGGTATGTTTGATGCCATTACCTGTATAGGAGGATTAGAACATTTCTGTTCTGTTGAAGAATGGCAAAAGGGAAACCAAGAAAAAGTGTATAGCGATTTTTTTAAAACCTTATATAATCTTCTACCAATTGGGGGTCGGTTTTATATGCAGACCATGACCTTTAGTAAAAATATGATTGATTTTAAGGAATTGGATGTGAATGCGGATAAAGAATCTACAGCTTATATTATGGCATTAATGGTGAAACAATTTCCTGGTTCCTGGCTTCCCTATGGTCCAGAAATGGTGATTAGAAATGCGGAGCCTCATTTTAAATTAATTTCTAAAAGCAGTGGCAGATTAGATTATATAGAAACAATAGGTCAATGGCGAAAAAAGTTCAGGAAGTTTAGTTTGAAAAAATATTGGTTGTATTTGTCTCTTATTCCAAGATATATTTCAGATAAAGAATTCAGGCATTTAGTAGCCATATTTAAAGTTAGCCCAAACAGAGTGTGTTTTGAACGTGAAGTTATGGATCATTACAGATTTGTATTTGAAAAAATATAATAAATAAATACCCTTATAATTGTTTATTTAGTTAATTCCTTACAATTTAACTTATATTTACCGCGTTACATATCTAGTGTCATGTCATTTGTAAATTGGCGTTATATTTTGTATTTTTGCTAAAAC
>CAXBJF010000066.1:0-6261 GCA_963976005.1 uncultured Flavobacteriales bacterium
CTTGCAATTTACGGATTGCTTCATTTCATTCGCAATGACGGCGTATTCCATATGATTTTAGTGTTTACTTTTCAGGCGAGGCTGCCTAAAAAGTATATATTAACCGTCATTACGAGAAATTTTTATTTCGAAGTAATCTGTAAATCAGTAACTTGCAATTTACGGATTGCTTCATTTCATTCGCAATGACGGCGTATTCCATATGATTTTAGTGTTTACTTTTCAGGCGAGGCTGCCTAAAAAGTATATATTAACCGTCATTACGAGAAATTTTTATTTCGAAGTAATCTGTAAATCAGTAACTTGCAATTTACGGATTGCTTCATTTCATTGCGAAAATCAAAGCGTTTAGCGTTTTATTTCGAAGTAATCTGTCTCATTTTTATGGGATTGCTTCGTCATGTCACTTTGCTCCATTCATCGCAATGATAGCTTATTGGTTTTCATAACAATATTTGTTTTTTCATCTCGAACTCACATTAAATTGCCCATTTGTTTACTTCATGTTCAATAAGTTTCTTTAAAATTACAATACATTGTATAAAAACTAATTTTATGCACATGTTTTTTAAATGGGTAATTTTGTAAATTGCACACATAAAATCAACTTGTTATCAACATGGTTACCTTAAAACAATTGGCTAAAGAATTAAACGTTTCAATCTCTACGGTTTCTAAAGCCCTCAATAATAGTGAAGAAATAGGCAAAGAAACGGTGAGGCGAGTTAAAGAGCTTGCAGCTTTATATAACTACAAACCAAATAAAGTGGCTTTAAGTTTAAAACAAAATAAAACAAAAACCATTGGTGTCATTATCCCAGATATTCTTAACTATTTTTTAGCGAAAGTGTTATTCGGGATAGAACGTGAAGCAACAGAACAAGGCTATAACATAATAACATGTATCTCTAATGAGTCTTTAGAAAAGGAAATAAATAGTTTGCAACTGTTGGCAAACGGTAGCGTAGATGGCTTTATTTTAGCTGTAGCGAAGGAAACCCAGGTAAAAAATGAAACAGCCCATTTTTTAAAAACCATAAATCAGGGGCTTCCAATAGTGATGTTTGACAGGGTTGCCAATGATGTGTTATGTGATAAAGTTATAGTTGACGATTTTGAAGCCACTTATAATGCCACAAAAAGTTTAATCCTGGAGAAAAGAAAGCATATTGCATTCATAAGTAATATTACTGATTTAAGCGTTGGCAAATTAAGGGAAAAAGGATACTTAAAAGCATTGTCTGAAACTCCTGGTTTAAAGTCTGTTATTTTAAACATAGGAAAAGTTGAAGATCCTCAACAAAAAATAAAAGAGTTTTTACAACAGCATACTAACATGGATGGTATTATTTCTGCGGATAGTTCTTCGGGAATTATAGCTATCAACACCGCCTTAAGTTTAGGCCTAAAAGTGCCAAAGGACATTTCGGTTATCGGCTATACCAGTAAAGCGGTATCCAATCATTCAGTACCAAGGTTAACAATGATACGGCAACACGCTAAAGATATAGGGGCTACTGCGGCCCAAGTGCTTATTAAAAGATTGCAAAACAAGGTTGAAGCCGCTGATTTTTCCACAAAAATCATTAAAACCAGCTTGGTGAAAGCCGATTCTACCTTGTGAAAATTTAAAAGGCAAGTTATTTTATGTGCATTTCGTCGATGTTTTGCAGTATAACCAGATGCATAAATGCATTTCATCGATTAAAACATACGTTTTATCGTGTATATTTTTATTGCTGATGTATTTTATCCTACATTAGCAGTTCCTAATAAGCAAACAAATTATTCCCTCCGCTTATTAAGATATATTAATCCATTTACGGCAGCAATGCCAAATCCCTCAAAATAATATTTATAGAGTCTGTATGCGTTTTTATGCATTCGATTTTAAATTAATTATCCATTTTTTCCCTCATCTAAGATTTTGAAATCAAGGTCTTGGATTGTATTAAATCTATTAAAAAAAAAATAGAGAAAAACTGTGTAACCTTAAAATTGAATAGATATGAAAACCTTAAAAATTACCTTAATCTTATCCCTACTTTTTGTTTCATTAAGTTCTTGTACCAAACAAGATTTAAATGAAAATGACACTTTAACCGCACCAGCTGATAATGCTGTTTTATTTACCGGAGGTGTTATTGATGAAAAAAACTAACTAAAAATAGTTATAAAAACATATTGGCCCTTATTCACGGATAAGGGCTTTTTAATTTATATAAATGAAAAATTTTAGATACATTTGAGTTGCTATATTTACAAAACCATTGCATCTGAAAAATTTCATTTTTATACTTTCTCTAATGAGTTCAGGTTTATCTTGGACTCAAACCAATACACGTGCTAAATTAGATAGTTTTGCGTTTTACATTGAGCAATCAAAAAATAATTCTGATTTCAATATAAATACACGTCTTTCTTATGCCCTAAAGGCAAAAAAAATAGCAAACAAATTAGATTTAGATTCTCTTATTATTAAAAGTAATTTTAACATTTCACAACTTCAATTGCATGGCGGTTATAATGATCTGTTTTTAAAAACAAGCCGGGAAAATTTAAAATTGGCTATGCAGGTTAAGGATTCTTTGTCAATAGCTGATATATATAATGAGTTAGGTAATTATTATTATAGACAATCAACTGATAGTGCCTATTATTATTACCATAAATCGGAAAAACTGTACAGAGCCTTAAAAGACTATTACAATACCGCAAGTGTATTACTTGGGATTGCCATTATCCAAAAAAATGAAAAAGATTTTACAGGCAGCGAGGTCACCTCTGTGGAAGGGATTAATTTACTGGAGGATGTGAAACCTGATAAAAAAGCAACTCATAATAATATTAATAGGACTAAAGCTTTTTTTTATAATAATCTCGGAGCCGTTTTTGGAGAACTTGAACAGTTTGATGAATCTATAAACTACCATAAAAAAGCCATTGTATTAAAACGAAAGTTGGATGGCGATAATAAAGCAACCATAGAAAACTCTTTAAATAATTTAGCTTTGGCCTATAAAAATTCCGGTCAATATGATTTGGCGCTTGAAAATTATAATCAAATATTAAAAAATGAAAATTTAATAAATGAAAGGCCTGCTGTTTATGCAACTATCCTTGATAATTATGCCAATACATTATATCTGTTAAAAGACCGAAATCAACTCCCTGCACTATATTTTAAAGCTTTAAAAATTTGTGATAGCATCAACGCAAGCTATAATACCATCATCATAAATCAGCATTTAGCTGAATACTATTATGACGCCCATAAATTGGATTCGGCAAAGTATTACGCTTATAAAGCCAAGGATATTGCACAGAATTACCATAATGATGATTTATTAAAATCACTCTTGTTGCTATCTAAAATTGAAGATGACACTATAGCAGTAAAGCATTTTAACGCATACATAAAACTTAATGACAGCCTCCAAAAAAATGAAAGGAGTATCAGGAATAAGTTTGCCAGAATTCGTTTTGAAACAAAAGAAATAGAACAAACAAACAAAAGGATAACCCGTGAAAAAATATGGTTACTGTTTATATCTGTAGCCCTTTTATTGGCAGCCTTGCTTATTTATGTCATTATTTCTCAACAATCAAAAAACAAGGAATTAAGATTTATACAAGATCAGCAAGTGGCCAATGAGGAAATTTACAACCTCATGTTGTCACAAAATGAAAAAATTGAAGAGGCCAGGGTTTTGGAAAAAAAGAATATTTCCCAAGAATTACATGATGGTGTTCTTGGAAGATTATTTGGTGCCCGCTTGAGTTTAGACAGTTTAAATAAGAGCTCAAGTGAAGAAGCCATTAAAATCAGGAGCAAATATATTCAAGAACTCATAAGCATTGAAACTGATATCAGGAAAGTATCACATGAATTAAATACAGATTTTATTTCGGGCTCTGGGTTCCTGGATATTATTAAAACATTGCTGGAAACCCAAACTAAAGCCTATAAACTAAAGTATAAATTAGATTACAATGGTTCCATTCATTGGGAAGATGTTTCCAACAAAAAGAAGATTCATATTTATAGAATTCTTCAGGAATCATTACATAACATTTATAAACACGCAAATGCAACTATTATAAAAATTGGTTTTTCACTTAAAAATAATGTAATTTGTCTGACCATTGAAGATGATGGTGATGGATTTGATGTTAATAAAGCGAAAACAGGAATTGGCTTAAAAAACATCAATGCAAGGGTTGATGAAATTAAAGGAAAAATACAAATAACATCTGAAAAAGATTTAGGAACTACAGTTAAAATTTATGTCCCAATTTAATTTTATAATTTATGACTGAAACAATACGAATATTAATGATTGATGACCATCCAATGATTATTGAAGGTTATCAAAACACCTTGTTATTTACAAAAAAGGAAAATCAGAGTTTAGATATTGAGATCGCAAATAATTGTGACGAAGCCATGACGGCTATGGATAAATCCGTTAAAACTAACCGCCAATTTCAGGTGTTATTTGTAGATATCAGTTTGCCACCATCAAAAGATGGTTCCATGAATTCTGGCGAAGATTTAGCCATATATGCCCGTACCATTTTGCCAAAGGCTAAAATTATAATTTTAACTATGTTTAATGAATCGTACAGAATTCATAACATAATGAAAAACATAAATCCAGAAGGGTTTTTAATAAAGAGCGATTTAACATCCAGTGAATTGGCAAGCGCATTTCAAGCCGTACTTTATAATCCACCTTTTTATAGTGGCACGGTAAACAGTCATTTAAGAAAAACCAATGAAAGTGATATTATTATAGATGATAAAAACAGGAAAATCCTGTATTTGCTGTCTCAAGGTGCCAAAAATAAAAGCCTTGCTGAACATTTGGGAATTTCTGTAAGTGCTATAGAAAAACGAAAAAAACATTTAAGGGAAATTTTTCTGATAGATGATTGTCTAGACGAAACACTAATTAATGAAGCCAGAAAAAAAGGGTTTATTTTGTAAAGATGGTTTTTGGAAAAGAATGAATATCATGTTTTGAGGTCAGATATATCTATAATATAAAATGGTCCGTTTTGTAGTATTAACGTGAATAATGTTTAAGAGTTATGATGTCACTTCGAGTTAAATTCTGAAAGAATTTAGTATCGAGAAGTCTTTTATGCTAAGGAATTTACTTGTTTTCGATACACCAAATCACAGATTTGGCACTCTAACTGACATAAATTCCTTATCCATTATTCACGTAGTATTTCATAAAGATAATCAAGTAAAATTGAAAAAAACATAAATAGAATTCATTAACATTTGTTGTTGAAAAGTATACTGTTATAAATTATTTTTAGAATTAAGTCAACAAACCAAATTAAGGGCCTTCTTTAATTTATTGTTGATCATAGCAATTTATATTGTTGGCCTTGCAGATGTGAGAGTTCCGCAGGGTTTTGTGTATATTAAACAAAGATTGTTTTTTTAAAATATTACTTTTCAAACTACTAAAGAAAATAATAACTAAACTGATATTAGAGATATTGCTTACAAAAAAATAGATATTTTTAAAGATTAGAGGATTTCCTCATTCAATTTACGGGTTTGCCACAGTCAGAAGTTAATATATGTTCTTAATTTTGTAGAGTCAACACTTCGAAACTAATTAATCCCTCGATTTTTTTGTTGACAATAGCAATTTACATTGACCCTGTGGACCTGAGAGACCCACAGGGTTCTTCTTTTATATAATAAACCACTATGGGGATTTGAAATCCATAGTTTTAAAACAAAAGAATGAAATTATTTTTAAAGTTAGCTTGTCATTCCGAATGTTACTGAAATCAAAATATATTTTGATTGAAAGTACATTGCGGAGCAATCGAAGAGGGATCTCATTGTTATAAACCCGGGTTTGATTATTATCAATTTGAATATCAATTATTTAATAATAGTTTTTATGGATGATTTGTCATTCCGAACGAGGAACGAGGAGGAATCTCATTTTTACTGAATTTCTCATCACTCTTGCTTCGCTCTGTCTAAATGGCAAGTATTTGATTTTTAATTATTTAAGTCAATTTATTGGTTCTATGTAATAAATCGAACTCAGGTTATAAGATTTTTCATGGCTCGTTCCTCTTCCAATAACAATCGTTCCGATACCTATCGGAAGCAGGGTTTTAACCCATAACTAGATAATAAACAGAGTGTTTTTATATTCCCATAGTATGCTAATGTCATGTCAATCTTCATATGACGGATAAAGCCTTTTCAGTTTTATTCGT
>CAXBJF010000067.1:0-5985 GCA_963976005.1 uncultured Flavobacteriales bacterium
ACTTTGTTTCAAAATTAGTCTAAAAAGGTTTGTTTTTTAGCTCAGTTCTTTGTTAATGGAATTACAAAGGGGTGGGCTGAAAAATGGAAACAAAATAATTGGTATCGAAAAAAGAACGCAAAAGCGATTAATAGTGATTTATGGGATCAATTATTAAATGTAATTGCAAAGCATCAAGTTAATTTCAATTGGGTAAAGGGACATGACGGACATATAGAAAATGAAAAATGTGACCAATTAGCAAATAAAGCCCTAAATTCTAATAATCTCCTTGAAGATGTGGGGTATGAACCTTCGGGTGCAATCGATGAACAACCGAATGAATCATTTAAGACAACTAATTTATCCTCAAAAAATAAAATTTTAAACGAAGGCGATAGTTGTAGAAAATGCAATACCGCAGTAATTAAGAAAACTCCAAAAAGCAAAAAGGTAAAGAAAGATCAAACATATTATTTTGAGTATTATCTATTTTGTCCAACATGCAAAACAATGTACTTCGTGGAGGAAGCCAAAAGGGAGATTTCGCAACAAAATAATTTATTTTAAAAAATAAAGATTATCATCATAGTTTAGCTCACATAAGCCAGTATTTTACTATAAGAATTTATATATTTACGAATATATATAGTTGGATTATCAATTTATGACAAGACATATTTCAGAATTTTATAATGTTATTAAAACAGGTATCCAGCCAGAATAAATTATTTACTTAATATTAATGAGCGGCATAGTTTTTATCGACATTGAAATTGACCCAAAAAGTAATAATATAACAGATATAGGCGCTGTTAATAAAGAAGGGCAACAATTTCATTCGAACTCGATATATGACTTAAAGAAGTACATCAATGGCAGTAAATACGTGTGTGGACACAATATTTTAAAACATGATATACCATATCTTGAAAAGTCATTAAAAATTGATTTTTCAAGCAATTACGCGATTGATACATTACACCTCTCTCCTCTCCTTTTTCCGAAAACACCTTATCACGCACTACTTAAAGACGATAAATTACAATTGGAAGAACAAAATAATCCTTTGAATGATGCCATTAAAGCAAAAGATCTTTTTTACGATGAAGTTTCTATGTTTATGGACATGGATAATGATTTAAAACAAATCTTATTTGCTCTACTTGGAGATATAAAAGAGTTTTCTTCATTTTTTAGATTCGTTGGGTGTTTTTTTCAAGATTTAAAAATAGTTGAGCTTATAAAAGCAAGGTTTGTATCTCAAATTTGCAGTAATGCTACATTAGAATATCTTGTAAGAGAAAATCCTGTTGAATTGGCATATTGTTTGGCATTAATCAATACAAACAGTCGATATTCAATAACGCCTCCTTGGGTAGTCAAAAATTACCCAGATGTCGAGCGGGTGATGTTTTTATTGCGAAATAATCCATGTATTACTGGTTGCCATTATTGTAATCATTCATTGGATGCTAAAATTGGTTTAAAAAAATATTTTGGATTTGAATCTTATCGAACTTATAACGGCAAACCTTTGCAGGAAGAAGCTGTTAATGCAGCAATTAACAATAAATCTCTTTTAGCGGTATTCCCAACCGGGGGAGGAAAATCTATTACCTTTCAGGTTCCAGCATTAATGTGTGGGGAAAATACGAAAGGCTTAACTGTTGTTATTTCGCCACTTCAATCGTTAATGAAAGATCAAGTTGATAATCTTGAAAAATTAAGTATAACCGAAGCTGTTACTATTAATGGATTACTTGACCCAATTGAAAGGGCAAAATCTTTTGAAAGAATTGAAAATGGATCGGCCTCTATTCTATATATCTCACCTGAATCTTTACGTTCTAAAACTATTGAAAATCTATTACTTAAACGAAATGTAGTTCGTTTTGTGATTGATGAAGCACACTGTTTTTCATCTTGGGGTCAAGATTTTAGAGTGGATTATCTTTATATTGGAGATTTCATAAAGCTGTTACAAGAAAAGAAAAATATAGAGGGCAATATTCCTGTGTCTTGTTTCACTGCTACAGCTAAACAAAAGGTAATTGAAGATATCAAAAACTATTTTCAGGAAAAGTTGTCAATTGAATTAGAGACTTTTAGCTCAAAAGCTTCACGGACAAACTTAAATTATAAAGTTATTCCTAAGGATACTGAAGAGGAGAAGTACAATACTGTTCGTAATCTTATAGATGGCAAACAATGCCCTACAATAATATATGTTTCCCGAACCAGAAAGGCATTCCTGTTAGCAGAAAGACTATCGAATGATGGTTATTTAGCCAAACCATATCATGGTAAAATGGATAAACAAGAAAAGTCTGAGAATCAAGATAAATTTATATTAGGAGAAGTTCAGATTATGGTGGCAACATCTGCTTTTGGAATGGGAGTAGATAAGAAAGACGTAGGAATGGTAATTCATTATGAAATATCAGATTCACTAGAAAACTATGTACAGGAAGCAGGAAGAGCTGGTAGAGACGAAAATATAACAGCAGAATGTTATGTTCTTTATAATGAAGAAGATTTAAGTAAACACTTTATTTTATTAAATCAGACGAAACTCAATATTAAAGAGATACAGCAAATCTGGAAAGCAATTAAAGACATTACGAAATTTCGTTCTACTGCTTCAAATTCAGCATTAGAAATAGCTAGAAAGGCAGGTTGGGATGATACTGTTGTTGAAATAGAAACAAGAGTTACCACTGCTATTGCAGCATTGGAGGAAGCCGGATATCTTAAACGTGGTCAAAATATGCCACGAATATTTGCGAATAGTATATTATCTAAAAATGCACAAGAGGCCATTGAAAAGATTAATGCGTCAGAGCATTTCAATGAAAAACAAAAGCAGCAAGGTGTTCGTATTATCAAAAAGTTGTTTTCAAGTAAAAGTCGAAAACAAGGAAATGACGAAGCAGCTGAATCAAGAATTGATTATATTTCTGATCATCTTGGGATTTTCAAAGAAGAAGTAATTAATGTGGTTAATTTGCTTCGAGAAGAAAATATATTGGCAGACACGAAGGATTTAACAGCCTTTATTAAAAGGGGTGAAAATAAGAATCGTTCACTTGGGATCGTTCTAGTTTTTTGTGAAATTGAAAACTTTTTTTTAGCACAAATAGAAGAAAAGGAAAAATCTTTTCATTTAAAAAATCTTAATGAACTTGCAGAAGAAGAGGGGTTTAGGGATGTTTCTCCAAATAAACTTAAAACAATAATTAACTATTGGGCAATAAAAAATTGGATCAGAAGAAATAATGATGGTTATTCAAACAACCATTTTACTATAGTTGCAAATCATCCTATTAGTGAACTAAAAAACAAACTGGAGAAACGACATGTATTAGCTGAGTTTATTATTAAGTTCTTATTTAATAAAAGTAGTCAAAATCTAGCTGAGTCTGATTTACATAAAGAACTAATACTTGTTGAGTTTTCGGTACATGAATTAAAACAAGAATATGAACTTGAAAGTATTCTTTTTAAATTGGATATTCAAATTTCAGATATTGAAGACGCATTGTTCTACTTGTCAAGAATTGATGCCTTAAAAATAGAAGGAGGATTTTTAGTAGTTTATAATAAACTGAGTTTTGAACGTTTAGAAAAGGATAATAAAAAACGGTATAAAACGGAAGACTATACTAAGTTAAAAGAATTTTACGAAAATAAAATCCAACAAATTCACATTGTTGGGGAGTACGCTAAAAAAATGATTAGCGATTACAAAGAAGCTTTGCAATTTGTTGAAGATTATTTTCAGTTGAACTACGCGTCTTTTTTGAATAAATACTTTAATGGAAGTAGACAAAATGAAATAAAAAGGAATATCACCCCAGCAAAATTCAGACAGTTGTTCGGTGAACTTTCTCCTATTCAATTAAATATTGTTAAAGATAATAGTTCCCCATATATTGCAGTAGTTGCTGGACCTGGTAGTGGAAAAACAAAACTACTCGTGCATAAACTAGCTTCCCTTTTGCTAATGGAAGACATAAAACACGAACAGTTGTTAATGGTAACTTTTTCAAGAGCTGCAGCTTCTGAATTTAAAAAAAGACTATTTCAATTAATTGGAAATGCCGCGAGTTTTATTGAAATAAAAACGTTTCACTCGTATTGTTTTGATTTGCTTGGCAAAGTTGGATCAATAGAAAAGTCAGATACCATTATTAAGCAAGCCATCGAAAAGATCAAGAATAATGACATTGAATCTAATCAGATAACTAAAATGGTTTTAGTTATCGATGAGGCTCAAGATATGGATAGGCATGAATTTGAGCTTATTAAGACGTTAATGGAGCAAAATGATGAAATGAGGGTTATCGCAGTTGGTGATGATGACCAAAATATTTATGAATTTAGAGGAGCAAGTTCAAAATACCTCGAAAGGTTCATTATGCAACATCAAGCTAAAAAATATGAGCTTAATGAAAATTACCGAAGTAAAAGTAATTTGGTAGAATACACGAATCAATTTGTTGAGACAATAAATCATCGACTAAAACAAACTCCTATAATTGCACATAAAAAGGACAATGGATTGGTTAAAGTAACACAATATTCTAGTGATTATTTAATAAACCCTACTATTCAAGATGTTTTGACTTCAGACCTTTCTGGAACAACCTGTGTTTTAACGCAGACAAATAATGAAGCATTACAAATCACGGGACTACTAATTAATAATGGACTACCTGCTAAACTAATCCAAACTAATGATGGGTTTAGTCTGTGTAATTTGTTAGAAGTAAGGTGTTTCATAGAACAGTTAAGTTCTACAAACAGCACGATAATAATTAGTGACGATAATTGGAAAGAGGCAAAAAGAGAGCTGTGGAATAATTACAAGGGAAGCACAAAAATTGACATTTGTATTAATCTGATTAAGGAATTTGAATTAAGTAATCCAAAGAAAAAGTACCTTTCAGATTTTGAGGTGTTTATTAGAGAATCAAAACTTGAAGATTTCATAAACACAAACGGCGAAACAATATTTGTATCTACAATACACAAAGCAAAAGGAAAAGAATTTGACAATGTTTTTTTGATGCTGGATCATTTTAACCCAGAATCCGATGAGAAAAAAAGACAACTTTATGTAGCCATGACTCGTGCTAAACAAAAATTATCCATTCACTTAAATGGTAATTATTTAAATAATATTATTTGCACCGGTTTAGAACATAAAATAGCCAAAAATCGTTATGAAGATTCCAATCTGTTGGTTTTACATTTAACACATAAAGATATTTGGTTAGACTATTACATTTCGAATCAGCATCTTCTTTCTGACTTAGTTAGCGGGGATAAATTAATAGTAAATAGCGATGGATGCACAGACAATAATGGAAATATTCTTGTTAAGTTTTCTAATAGTTTTAAGGAAAAAATAATTGCGTTTAATAGTAAAGGCTTTAATTTGAAAAGCGCAGTGATTAACTATTTAGTTTATTGGCAAAAAGAAGACACTAATCTAGATGTCAAAATAATACTGCCGGAATTACAACTACAAAAGGAGTGAAAATAGATAGAAGCACTATAGTGTTATTTTAATAGTCTATGAAATAGTTATTTTAATCGATCATTTTCAATCATTATCGATCAGTAGATATCATGAAATATCTTGTACTCATTAAGTTTAACCTATTAAACAGGTTTTGTTATAATGTTGACAACATACGATAACAGCTAACTACAATAATTAAAAAAGTGCTCTGACTGCGCTAATAAAAACTGGTTAATCGTTTTAGGGTTCAATTCCCCGACGCTCTGCGTCGAAATAAAAATGGGATTCCTATTTGATACCTCGTACCCTTGGGTCGAGGTAGTTCATTTATACATGGTTATTTTGTTTTAGATTTTGGTTCTACAGCCAAGAATTTTTATAATATTTTGTCCAGTCAATTTAAAAAAGGATAATTGTTTAAAAAAAACTAAACCACTATGGACTGGAAGTCCATAGGTTTGGGCTGGTGACTTAAA
>CAXBJF010000068.1:0-5499 GCA_963976005.1 uncultured Flavobacteriales bacterium
TTTTCAACAAATTAAGCTTGTTTTTTACTATGGTTCAACCCTTGATTCGCATTTATAATAGAACATTATTTGAATAAAAAAAGGACACGGAATAATCCCTGTCCTTTTTTTGTAATTCTTTTTTTTACAATTATCTTAGAATCAAATTTATGAACCTTAAATATCAATATCAGATAAAGCAAATTCTTAAATACTTAGGAATACTTATAGCCTCATTAATCCTAGCTATAGGTTTGTTATTTTTACTGGTATATTTTGGTGTTTTTGGGTCTTTACCTGATAAAAATGCATTGGCATCCATCAACAATGAAGAAGCATCTCAGGTAATTTCTTCTGATAATATCTTGATAGGAAAATTTTTTGCGGAAAACCGTACCAACATTCAATGGAATGAAGTTCCGGAGCATCTTAAAAACGCCCTGATTGCAACTGAAGATAAACGATTTTTTACCCACAAAGGATATGACACTCAAAGTTATTTCCGTGTTTTCTTGAAAAGCTTGTTGTTTCGTGATTCTAACAGTGGCGGTGGGAGTACACTAACCCAACAATTAGTTAAAAATCTTTATGGTCGTAATAATTATAGTTTTTTAAGTCTTCCGGTAAACAAAATAAAAGAACTTATTCTTGCCTCTAGAATTGAGGCAATCTATACCAAAGAAGAACTCTTATTATTATACCTTAATTCTGTGCCTTTTGGTGAAAACGTTTATGGAGTAGAAACAGCAGCACAAAGGTATTTTAACAAATCAGCGAAAAAATTAAAGATTGAAGAATCTGCGGTTTTGGTAGGATTATTAAAAGCCAATACGTATTTCAATCCCAGATTAAATCCTCAAAATTCCTTAGATCGAAGAAATTTAATTTTGAATTTGATGGAAAAACAGCATTATTTATCAACCCAAGTTGCTGATAGTCTGCAAAAATTACCCCTCAAACTTGATTATGAAGATGTTGATTTAAAAGCTACAACAGGATATTTCATGTATCAGGTACAGAATAAAGCGTTGGAGCTGTTGGAAACCATCAAAATCAATACCGGCAAAGCATATGATTTGAAAAAAAACGGATTAAAAATATATACTACCTTAAATATGGAAGTTCAAGAGTTAGCTTCAGAAGCTATCAAAAAACAGCTTTCCAAAATGCAACAACTCCTTGATAAAGAACTAGAAAACCACCATTTTAAAAAACAATGGTATGCCAAACAAAAGCGACAAGTTCAAGAAAAAGATTTAGAAATAAAGAAAATTGAAGTATTTGATTGGAAAGGTTTGCAAACCAGAAATATCAATAAACTGGATAGTTTATGGCATTATTATAAAATGTTAAATGCTGCGGTACTGATTAGCAATCCTAAAAATGGGGCAGTAATAACCTGGATTGGAGGGAATCATTTCAGAACGCTTCCTTTTGATATGGCTCTTTCGCATCGACAAATTGCATCAGCCTTTAAACCTATTTTATATGCCACGGCACTTGAAAATGGTTTTACACCTTGTTCCTATCTTGAAAATGAAGAAAAAAAGTATGAAGATTTCGGTGATTGGGAGCCACAAAACTTTGACCATACTTCTACCCCTAAAAGCAAAGTTGCGTTATGGTACGCACTAGCCCATTCCATGAATCTCCCAACAGTCGATTTATATTTTAAACTTGGAAGAGAAAATCTCCTTAATACGTGTGCTAATTTAAATTTTCCACAAACCGAAGACGATGCGCCCTCCATTGCTTTGGGCACGTTGGATTTATCACTTAACGAGATTGTCAAAGCGTATGGTGCTTTCGCTAATCAAGGCCAAAGTAATGAACTATTTATGATTGATAAAATTACGGATGCTAATGGAAACATCTTGTACCTTAGAAATGCCCAGGAATCTAAAGAAGTTTTTAATAAGGAAACCGCGCAGGTAATTACAACCATATTACAGAAAGCAGTCAATGAAGGCACTGGCACTAGAATAAGGAACCAATACGGAATTAAAACAGAACTTTCTGGTAAAACCGGAACAGCCCAAAACTATTCTGATGCGTGGTTTATTGCCTATACACCAGATTTGGTGGTAGGTACTTGGGTAGGCGCCAGTACACCAGATGTTCACTTTTTCAGTAGTAATGGTTCTGGGTCTTCTTTGGCATTGCCAATTGTTGCCGAAGTAATAAAAGGAATGGAAAAGGATGAGGTGCTAAGAAAAAAATATCTCACATCATTTGAATTTTCAGATGATATTTATTCCAATTTGGATTGTGAACCTTATAGAGAAACAGGCATTGAAGGGTTCTTCAATAGATTGTTTAAAAATGAACCTAAGAAAAATGTTGAAGATAAAAAATACACAAAACCTAAAAAGAAATCATTCTTTGATAGACTCTTCAAAAAAAATTAATAGAAACATAGTGATGATATATTACAAAGTAGCATGGATTTCATTCAATTTAATTTGAACTGCTCTTGATTTTATATGTAAACAATCAACCCTAATTTAATCTTAATTTTCCATATAGCCTTTAATCTATAATAAATAAATTAAGTTATTTTTGTAGTTAAAATTCATATAAATGATCCCTTTTGAAACCATTATTACCGTGAATAAAAATGATATAGACGACCTAAACCATGTCAATAATGTCACTTATGTGCAATGGGTTCAAGATGTGGCTAAAATGCATTGGCAATCACATGCACCTGCAAACATCCTGGAAAATTATTTTTGGGTCATGTTAAATCATTGCATTGAATATAAAAATGAAGCTTTATTAAATGACCGCATTAAACTTAAAACCTATATTAAAAAATATTCAGGTGCCACTTGTACCCGTGTTGTTGAAATAAGTAATAATCAAAGTAATGCCCTATTGGCGAAATCTGAGACCAAATGGTGTTTGATGAATGCTCAAACAAAACGTCCTGCCAGAATAACAACGGAAATTTCAGATTTATTCATGTAATCTATATTGAAAAAATAATTGATATTAAAAGGTAACTTTTATATTTGTCTTATGAAGCGTCTCTTATATTTTATAATCACTTTTTCTATAGTACTACTTTGGAGTTCTTGTAGAAAGGATTTTGAGTTTTCACCAAGCACGGGCAGTTTACAGTTTTCAAAAGACACCGTTTATCTGGATACGGTTTTCACAAATATAGGATCAAGCACCTATACTTTAAAAGTGTATAACCGTAGTAATAATGACATTGTGATACCATCCGTAAAACTGGCCATGGGTGATGCTTCTGGCTACAGATTAAATGTTGATGGCATGCCGGGGAAAATCTTTGAAAATGTTCAAATTCTTGCCAAAGACAGCTTGTATATTTTTATTGAAACTACGGTTGGCATCAATAATGTTTCAAATGCCATGAATTATTTATATACAGACCAAATTGAATTTGATTCCAATACTAATTATCAAAAAGTGGAATTGGTAACACTTATTCAAGATGCAGTGTTTATTTACCCAAACCGGGATAATACCACAAAAATTATTGATACGCTCACACTAAGTATTGGGGGAGAACAAGTTGTTACAGATCTTCAAGGACGTGAATTATCACCTTCAGAATTTACCTTTACCAATGATAAACCTTATGTTATTTATGGTTTTGCAGCGGTTCCCAGTGGTGAAACATTAACCATTAATGCCGGCGCCAGATTACATTTTCATGCCAATTCCGGTTTAATAGTTTCTGATGGTGCATCTATTAATATTAACGGCAGTTTAAGCACGGATCCGGACCTATTGGAAAATGAAGTCATTCTGGAAGGGGATCGCTTGGAACCTGATTTTTCTGAAATTCCGGGGCAATGGAACACTATTTGGTTATTAGATGGAAGCATCAACAACTCTATAAACTATACCACTATAAAAAATGCAACGGTTGGCATATTGAGTGATGGAAATCCTGATCTGGTTACTGAAAAACTTAAAGTTACCAATTCCCAGATATATAATTCAAGCGCCTTTGGAATCCTGGGAAGAAACACATCCATTACAGGTGAAAATATAGTGATTAACAACTCCGGTCAATCTTCATTTGCTGGAACGCTTGGTGGCACATATAACTTTACACATTGTACCATTGCCAATTATTGGAATAGTGGTTTCAGGCAATTTCCATCTGTTTTATTGAATAATTATGTGGTTGATGCAGAAAATAATGCAGTACTGGCTGATTTAACCGAGGCTAATTTTAACAACTGTATTATTTATGGCAATGATAACCCTGAAATTTTGCTGGATGAAATTGAAGACCCAACCGTTTTATTCAATTTTAAATTTACGAACTGCTTGATTCGTTTTGAAAATAGCAACAACAATTTTACCGGAGCCAATTATGATTTAAATGACATAACTCATTATGAAGGAAACATTTTTAATTTAGATCCAAATTTTAAAGATACCGGTTTAAATCAATTGATTATTGGTGATGATTCTGCAGCCAATAATCAAGGAAACACTACGTTTTCAAGCCAGGTACCATTTGATATTTTAAACGTGAACAGAACAGCATCTCCGGATTTAGGTGCTTATCAGCATATTACGTTTCCTTAATAAGATTCATGTCATTACGAACTTAGCGAAGCAATCTCTTTAACTTCAATTTTTTATTATTTTTTTGAATTTGTCCAAAAAAATAATAACTTAGTTTAACTTCGAATGTACTTCATAAATACTGAATTATATTCGCTATTGTTATACTTTAAGCTTGAGCGACCTACTAACTTGAGAATGACTAAAATAAACCACTATGGATTTGAAATCCATAGTTTTAAAACAAAAGAATGAAATTCTTTTTAAAGTTAGCTTGTCATTCCGAATGTTACTGAAATCAAAATATATTTTGATTGAAAGTACATTGCGGAGCAATCGAAGAGGAATCCCTTTATTATAAGATTTCTCGTCGCTCGTTCCTCTTCCGATAGCTATCGGAACTGTCGAAATGACAAGATGCTCTTAAAAGTTTATATAAACTAATCCCGATAGCTATCGGGAGCAGGGTTTTAACCTTTAACTAGATAATAAATATACATAATAAAATAGGCGGGGAAACTGAATAACAAACATAAAAGTGCGGAGTCAGAACCATAATCACTAACAACATACATATGAGAAAAATAATCGTTTTATCATTTATTACATTAGATGGCATCATGCAAGCACCTGGTGGATCTCAAGAAGACACATCGGGCGGTTTCAAATATGGTGGTTGGGTTGCACCATATTTTGACGAAGTTGGTGGTAAGGTTATGGAAAAACAAATGAAACCTGCAGACCTTCTTTTGGGAAGAAAAACATTTGAGATTTTTGCTAGTTACTGGCCAAAGCATGAAAACGGATGGCCCGGTATCAATGATGTCACAAAATACGTCATGTCCAAGACCATGAAAAAGTCAGATTGGAAAAACTCAATTTTCCTCAAAAGCTTGTCAGATATCAAAAAGGTAACTATTCAGCGGAAGTTCTATGGTTATTAACAATTTATTCAAAGTTCTTCAT
>CAXBJF010000069.1:0-5097 GCA_963976005.1 uncultured Flavobacteriales bacterium
GAATAAAACTGAAAAGGCTTTATCCGTCATATGAAGATTGACATGACACTAGATAGCTTTCTTTTTTTTAATCTTTTCCAGTTTTAATTAAATTTTTGCTCTTCCAAGTAATTTAATAGCAATAGTGCATTACACCATTTATTGACAAAAATAATAAACACCCTAGTTTTAATTTTGTACCAATAAAATAAAGATTAATAAATATTATACATCCAAAATTTTCTAAAGAAACAGGTGCTGAATTTTCAAAAGTGCTTAGAAAAAGGGTAAAGTCCCATTTCAAAAACAAATCTACAAGCAAAAACGCGAATAATAGTATGATTGGTAAAACCCTTTTTATGCTAACTGTATTTTTTGTTCCCTTAATTATTATAAATATTGGGGTTATTTCAAGTCCTTGGTTACTTTTTTTATTATACATCATGAGTGGTTTGGGAATGGCGGGTATAGGCATGGGTATTATGCACGATGCTATTCATGGGTCTTACTCAAATAAACGACATATCAATACCTTACTGGGTTACACTTTTAATCTTATTGGAGCCAACGCCATTGTTTGGAAAATACAACACAACATCTTGCATCATACATATACAAATATTGAACACGCAGATGATGATATTAATGCACCATTTTTTTTACGATTTTCACCCCACGCTAAAAAATACTGGTCGCACCAATATCAACATCTTTATATCTGGTTTTTTTATAGTTTAGCCACCATTTCATGGGTTACAACCAAAGATTTTGTTAGGTTGAACCGTTATCATAAAATGGGGTTTTTAGATCAGAAAAACGAATTTAGAAATGCCTTAATGAGTATGATAGGCTGGAAATTATTGTATTATTCTTATGCACTGATAATTCCACTTATTGTGGTGCCATTACCATGGTGGCTTATATTATTAGCCTTTTTAAGTATGCATTTTGTTACGGGACTTTTAATAAGTATTGTATTTCAGGTAGCTCATATTATGCCAAGTGCAGAATTTCCGCTTCCTGATAAAAATGGTCTTATTGCCGGAGATTGGTACACGCATCAATTTGCAACCACCAGTAATTATTCTCCAAGTAGCCGACTTTTTACCTGGTTAATAGGCGGATTGAATTTTCAAATTGAACACCATTTATTACCAGGTGTTTGCCATGTTCATTATAAAGAACTATCTAAAATTGTGATACAAACTGCGGAAGAATATGGCATGCCATATCATTCCAACAAAACTTTTTTTTCTGCCATTTGGGCTCATGGTAAAATGCTGCGTCAGATAGGTAATATGCCCCAAATTCCGATAATAAATTAATTCTAGTCTTAGGTTAAACTCCTCTTATTTCAAAGTTTTCATAAAGATACTAATGTTTATAAATACGCATCATTGCGTATTGTTTCCTTATTTTCAAAAAACTAACTTCGCTTCTCGTTTATGTATATCTTAAGTTTGAATATTATTTTCACTACATTGTAACCAAATAAATCATTATTCACATTATGAACATCTTTTCTAAAATTTTTATTACAGCATTTCTTTTTGTAGGATTCTGTGCAACCAGCCAAACAAAATCTCAAGCGCTTTCTAAAATTAACACGGAAGGCTTTCAGAAATCGCAAGTCATGAATCTAATTTCTGACTTATCAGATGTTTATGGTCCTCGGCTAACAGGAACAAATCAATATTATATGGCGGCAGAATGGGCAAAGAAAACCATGAAAAATTGGGGAATGGATAAGGCGTATTTTGAAAATTATTGCGATGATTGCATGGGTTGGGAAGTAAAATCATTTAATGTAGAAATGACAGAACCTGCTTATATGAAAATACAAGCCTATCCTTACGCGTGGACAGAAAGCTCTAATGGTGTGCAAGTAGGTGAAATGGTTTGGATTGAAAGCCATACTGATTTAGAAAAAGTAAAAAAACAATGGGGCGGGAAATTACAAGGAAAGATAATACTTATAGGATCTGCTCCAGAACAAAACATGTTATTTGATGCTCTTTCAAAACGATTTACTGAAGATCAAATTGAGGAAGCTAAAAAATCAATTGTATCTGCACCGAGTAATCCTTTAGGGCCATCTGCTGGAAATATTGATTTAATTAAAGATTTAGAGGTTATTTTAGCAAGTTTTATGAAAAAGGATGATGCCTTTTTTGCATTCTTAAAAGCAGAAGGAGCTTTAAGTATTTTAGGAACGACACCTTTTTTTCCAGGCATTATTCATCCAAGTGGTACTTATAATTTGAGAGAAAGTCATGTAAAATCAATTCCATATTTTGCTATTTCTCCAGAAAATTTCGGAAAATTAAAACGATTAATAGATAGAGAAATGAATCCAAAAATCAAATTCCATTTAGATTCTGAGCTTTATTTAAAGCCTGAAAATAATGTGAATATCATAGGAGAAATTATAGGTTCAGGTCCAAAATTAAAAGAAGAAGTTGTAATGATTGGCGCCCATTTTGATTCTTGGCATCCTGCATCTGGAGCAACAGATAATGGAGCGGGTTCTGCAGTGATGATGGAAGTGATGCGAATTATTAAAGCCTCTGGTTTAAAACCAAAACGAACTATTAGAATTGCCCTTTGGGGTGGCGAGGAGCAAGGGTGTTTAGGTTCTTTAGCGTATGCAGAAAATCACTATGGAAAATTAAAAGAAACGACTAGAAAAAAAGAAGTTGAAAAAATTTCGGCCTATATCAATATGGATAATGGTGCTGGTCAAATGCGAGGTATCTATTTGCAAGGAAACGAAGCTGTAAAACCAATTTTTGAAGACATGTTAGAACCCTATGCGTATTTAGATGTAAATAATCTTACCATCCAAAACACCAATTTTACTGACCATGATGTTTTCGATTATTATAAAATACCAGGATTTCAGATTATTCAAGACAAGTTAAACTATGATACCGTAACGCATCACACCAATTTAGATGTTTTAGAATATGTTCCAGAACGTGATATGATGATTAATGCCACTGTAATTGCAGCACTTGTTTATCAAATTGCAGAAATGGACTCCCGTTTGCCAAGAGAAGATTAAAGGCTTATGCCTGATTTATTTATTTTCATAAGGTTGTAACAGATTTTTCTAAAGAATTTTATCACTGGTTATTGGTTGGTCATAATGAAGCATGTAGTAGATATAAAAACATTAATTTAATAAAAATATTATTTATGAAGAATTACTTAAAAATTTTAGTGATAGTACTATTTATTAGTTGCGGAAATGATAAAAAAGACACCCCAATATTAGTTGAAGTTAACCAAACCACTATTGGTCATCATATTGAGCGTTTAGCATCCGATGAGTTTCTAGGAAGAAAACCATTTACTGAAGGTGAAGTAAAAACCGTGAATTATTTAAAAGATGAGTTTGAAAAACTAGGCCTCTTACCAGGAAATGGGGATAGCTATTTTCAAGATGTTCCCATGGTAGAAATCACAGGAACTCCTTCTGAAAATATGATTATTTCTGGAAAAAATGAAAGTTTTAATTTAGAACTCTTAAAAGATTTTGTAGCCACTACAAACAAAGTAGTAACAGATGTTAGTCTTGAAAACTCCGAACTTGTTTTTGCGGGATATGGCATTGTTGCTCCTGAATATGGATGGAATGATTATGAAGGTATGGATTGGAAAGGAAAAACTGCTGTTGTTTTAATTAATGACCCGGGTTTTAAATCTGGTGATTCAACGGTATTTAAAGGGAACGAAATGACCTATTATGGTCGTTGGACATACAAATATGAAGAAGCTGCCAGACAAGGTGCTGATGGACTTATTATTATTCATGATACTGAACCAGCCGCTTATGGTTGGAACGTCATTGAATCTGGTTGGAGTGGTGCCCGATTAATTATTGAAAATGATTTACCTCTTTTAAATGTAGAGTCTTGGATAAGTAGTGAAAGTGCCAAAAAAATGTTTGATGCTTCAGCTTTGAATGGTCAAGATTATAAAACTATATCCAGAAAAAAAGGTTTTAAGCCAATTCCGCTGGAATTAAATGTTTCCGTAGAAATTAAAAATAAAATTAAAAGAGACGTTTCAAAAAATGTAGTGGCACTTATACCCGGTACAGACAGGAAAGACGAATTTATTATATACTCTGCTCATTGGGATCATTTTGGTATTGGCAAAGCTATTGAAGGTGATTCAATCTACAATGGAGCTGTAGATAATGCATCTGGTACTGCAGGTCTTTTAGCCATAGCAGAAGCGTTCAAGAAAAGTAATCCTACCAAACGTTCTATTGTATTCATAGCCGTTACAGGAGAAGAACAAGGTTTATTAGGTTCAGCATATTATGCAGAACACCCCATTTTTAATCCTAAAAAAACAGTAGCAAATATTAATATAGATGCGCTTGATAGTCCAGGAAAAATGAAAGATTTAACGATTACTGGTTATGGCCATTCTGAAATGGATGCATATGCTAAAGACGAAGCTACTAAACAAAATAGGTACATAATCCCAGACCAAGAAGCTGAAAAAGGTTATTTCTTTAGATCAGATCATTTTAATTTTGCTAAAATAGGCATCCCTGCATTGTACGCAAGTGGTTCTTATGAAGGATTTGATAAAAATATTGAAGAAGTAAAAGCGTACAATGATTATTATCGCATCAATAAATACCATCAACCTTCAGATGAATACAATCCTGAAACAACTGAATTAAGTGGCGTGCAATTAGATTTACAACTATTTTTTAATGTAGGATTGAAATTATCTAATGAAGATTATTTTCCGAAATGGTATGATGGAAGTGAATTTAAGGCTGCTAGAGAGTAAATATAACTATTTCTAACAACGCTTATAATTGATTGCTTGGTTCTCTCTTACTCGGAAAATCCTACGGGTTTTACTCTGGTTCATTTTCTTTTGCTATTTTAGTCCTAGCCAACATATCTAACCATACACAAGACCGATAAGCGTCATAACATTTTAGCCTCATACCAATTTTTTAGTAAACATCTATTCCTTATTTTTAATAGTTTTGCACAATACTTATTGATATGCCAATTACAGGAAAACGTTATTTAGTCAACCCTTAGAAACTATATAATCATTTGATATTTAGGATTTTAACATCAA
>CAXBJF010000070.1:0-4991 GCA_963976005.1 uncultured Flavobacteriales bacterium
GCACGAATAAAACTGAAAAGGCTTTATCCGTCATATGAAGATTGACATGACACTAATAACCCTTTTGGACGCATTTCTAGGTTTGCATAATTAACGTCAGATACTATATTTAAATAAGGCTGAAAATTAGGGCTTGCATCTTCAATAATCATACGTTTAGATCCAATACCTTTCATTTTGAAAGATTGTAATAAACT
This sequence comes from uncultured Flavobacteriales bacterium, assembly GCA_963976005.1. Lineage (GTDB taxonomy): Bacteria > Bacteroidota > Bacteroidia > Flavobacteriales > Flavobacteriaceae > Yeosuana. The sequence goes on from CAXBJF010000070.1 coordinate 198, forward strand.
GTATGGACGACCAACTAAATCGTTGATTAGTTCATTATGTTCTTTGTTTGAATATGTGGTATCTAATATCATAGTATAAAGATACACATAATTACATAATGTTTAATATTTTATTAAAAACATTAAACAAATATTAACATTCGATGAATTTTACGATTTTACTAATTCAGAAATTAATCCATTAAAAATCAACCCGTGAAACGGTAATACACTATACCAATATAATCTACCTGCTAATCCGCGTGGTCTAAAGGTTGCAGTTTGTTTGAGTAATCCGTCTTCAATTTTAAATTCTAACCAAGCCTCACCCGGGAGTTTCATTTCAGCATAGAGTAATAATCTTTTTTGTGATTTATCAGCATAAATGACGCGCCAAAAATCTAAAGCATCTCCAACATTTAGATCTGTTTGATGTGTTCTACCTCTTCGTAATCCAATACCACCAAAAAGTTTATCTAAGTAGCCTCTAATTCTCCATAAGAAAGTTCCGTAATACCATCCTGTTGTGCCTCCAATTGACCAAATTTTATCAATAGTTGTTTCAGCATTTAATACAGGTGATTCTTTATAATCTTTAAAACAGCCGTATGTAGGAACGTTTATATATTTATGAGCACTATTCATTAATCGTCCGCTACTTATAAAGGAATCTTTCCAACTGGATATAATACTATTTTGTTCAATTTTTTCAAAAGCAAGCTTTACAGCTTCTTTATAAGATATTGGATGTATATCTAGAATTTGATTGATGTCACTGGGTTTGCCAACAATTTGTACACCCATACTGTCTACTAAAGTAGATGCCAGTTTATAGGATGTTGATGTCACAAAATATAACCAGTAAGATGACAATTTTGGCGTCATTACCGGAACTGTTAAAATGTATCTTTTTAGTTTTCTAACCTCGGCAAACTGCAAGAGCATTTGTTTGTAGGTGAGAATTTCAGGACCAAAAATATCATAAGACTGATTATAAAGGGCTTTATTTCCTTTTGCATTTGCTAAAAAGGCAAGTACATCTCGAACAGCTAGTGGCTGGGTTTTAGTGTGCAGCCATTTTGGGGCAATCATAACCGGTAATTTTTCAACTAAATCTCTAATAATTTCAAATGATGAACTGCCTGAACCAACAATAATTCCGGCCTTAAAAGTAGTTAATGCATATTTTTTTGAAGCTAGGGCTTGTTCCACATTTTTCCGTGAACGTAAGTGTTTTGAAAGTTTTTCTTCGTTGGTAATACCACTTAAATAAATAACTTGTTTTACTTGTGTTGTTTCAATATAAGATTTAAAATTGATAGCACATTGTGTTTCCAAACTTTCAAAATCTTTTGAGGTATTTGACATGGAATGAATTAAGTAATATACCACATCAATATCCTTAGGGATATTATTTAAGGTTTCAGCATTTAAAAAATCGGCCTCAACTATTTCAATATGTTCTTCTTCTAAATAATGTTTGTCTGCACGTAATTTATCTCTCACAGCACATACTACAAAGTGGCCTTCATTAACTAACATGGGAATAATACGTTTTCCTATGTATCCAGTTGCTCCTGTAACGAGAATTTTCATACGATGTTCTTAAAATGCGTCAAATGGCATTAAATTATAATTGAATTTTAGATTAGATTTTTGGTCTTTGATATGCTAATCTTGATTTTAACTTCGGAATGGTATAACCATCTAAACCATTAATAGAAGCCACATTTGCCTTTGATAAATCAATAAAACCATCTGGCTCTAAAAGGTTGTCAGCTAAATACAGATCTTGAATTTCACCAATAACCAAAATAGTATTGTTAACCTTAATAGGATATTCTTCAATATATTTCATGGCTATTTGTACCGGAGCATCTTTTACGAAAGGTACTAAATAATTGCCTTTATAATCTTCTTCTAACATTGTTTTATCAAACTCAGATATGGTTTTGTCATATTTTGCAGACGTGTGATGCGCTTCCATAAGAATATTTTCATGAACATGGTTGATGGAATAATAACCAGTTTCTCTAATGTTGTCATAGGTGTTTCTGGTGACAGTATTAGGCCTTAAAAAAAAACCTAATATGGCAGGAGCAGAACCGATGTGTGTTACAGAACTAAAAATAGCTACGTTGGTTATTCCTTCACTTGATTTGGTGCCAATTAAATTTGCCGACTTATATCCTGAACAGCTATTGATAAGATTTATTTTGTATAAATGATGCATTTCATTGATATCCTTCTGATTGAAATGAGTCATTAACTAAAACGTTTTGAAATTGTTAATCTTTATGTTATTTGCTTTTAAATCGAACATTAAATTATAAAGGCCAAAAAATGTTCGATTGATATAAATAAAGTGTTTGGAACCTCTATTTCCATTCATCTTTTTTAAATCGGTACTTTTTGAATAACGTTCACCTAACTCGGCAATTTTACCAAAAAAAACAGCATGAGAAAAATCAAAACTTTCATTATGGAACGGTTGCGTAAATAAGCTTAACATTTCATAAAACATATCTGTAAAAAACTCTAATTCCTCTTTAGAATCGTCTTCACGTAATATTTCCAGTTCATATAATTTGGAAACAAAGTAATCTCTGTTATTAATATTTTTTGGAACTGCCAATTCAAAATAGGGGATATAAAATTCATTAGGTATGGATTTCATACAACCAAAATCTAAGGCGATTAATTTAGCATCTTCAGAAACTAAAAAATTTCCCGGGTGCGGATCTGCATGTACTTTTTTTAGTTTATGAATTTGAAACATATAAAAATCCCATAGCGCTTGTCCCAATTGATTTGCTTTCTCTTGATTGTCATTATAAGCAGTAAATTCAGATAAATGCTCACCTTCCATATAATCCATGGTAATTATACGCTCAGAAGAAAGGTCCTCGTAATATTCGGGAAACATGATGTTGGAAATATGAGAGCAAGCCAAAGCAATTTCCTTGCTTTGTTTTATTTCCAACATATAATCAGTTTCCTCAATAAGTTTTCCTTCAACTTCCTTAAAATATTTATCAGAGTCTTTACCTTTTATGTTAAACATACTTATTGCAATAGGCTTAACCATGGCAAGATCTGAGGCAATACTTTGAGCAACTCCCGGGTATTGGATTTTCACAGCAAGTTTTTTCCCATCTTTCACTGCTGCATGGACCTGTCCGATACTAGCAGCATTAACAGAAGTTGCGTTGAAGGAATCATATATTTCAAATGGTGATTTACCAAAATATTTTTTAAAAGTTTTTAAAACCAATGGAGGTGATAACGGAGGCACCGAAAACTGAGCTAAGGAAAACTTCTCAACATAAGCTTGTGGAAGAATGCTTTTTTCCATGCTAAGCATTTGAGCCACTTTTAAGGCACTTCCTTTAAGCTGTTTTAAACCGTCATAAATATCATCTGCATTGCTTTTATTGAGTCGTTCTTTAGCCTCTTCTTCAGGATTTACTAATTTATCACCGTAGTATTTTAAATAGTTTACACCCACTTTGGCACCTGTAGAAACTAATTTAGTAGCACGTTGAATTTTTGTTACGGGTATTTTATCAATGGTTTTCATAGAGTAAAATTAATTCATGTGCATTTTTTCTTTGAAAAGAAATTTTCCAAAATCTATGACACTTTTTAAAGGCGCAACGTTTAAAACATCAAAGCTAGTGTTGACTGATTTTTCAATAAAAATATCTGTTTTTTCAAACCCAGAAGAAGTATCCTCAAACCAGAATTTCATTGCCATTAATAATTGAATCCAAGCAGATTCTTGTAACGCTTTTGTTTGAATTTTTTCAAAGGTTTCTTGCTTGATATCTAAAGTTTCAATATCTAAATTTGCAATATATTTGGAGAAATGTTGTTTTAATTTTGAAAGGACTAGTATACCTTTCAAATTATTTTTATTACCATTGAGAGCATAAACCACATAACTTCTATTGGCAGTTAAATTTTCAAAAAAGGTAAAATAAAAACTGAGTAATTTATTACGGGCATCAAAAGTTACGTATGATTTATCTGCTTCTAAAATTTCGATAGTATTAGTAAAAAAATTACTAAACACCTCTTTTTCAAGAGCTTCAAATGATCCAAAATAGATATAAAATGTTGCTTCTTCAAATCTATTTAATTTTGCAAAACTATAAACGGATTTTGGTTTTGAATTATGTTCTAAAATATAATTCATATATAAACCTATAATTTCATCTTTGGTAATCTCTTTCTTTTTTGCCATAATATTGAAATTGAATACGAAGATATATAATGTTTAACAATATATAATAAAAGTTAAACAAAATTAACTCATTTTTAAGATATGTAAATGAAATAAAGAAGATTTAAGCACATTTGAAGCACTAGATAAAAATTTGGATATAGCTTTTTAAGTGTCTCTCCTATTAATTTTATGGAAAAATTTAAAACTAAAATTGATGAAAATATAGAATTTTAGTTTTCAGTTATTTTGGCTTGGAAGAATTTATTTTCAATAATCACTTTTTTAATGAATAAAAACGCTTGATAAAAATCTTCATTAGGTAAATTAAATATATCATGACCTTTATTTAAATAGCTATAAAGCATAAAACTGCTGTTATTAGCTTCTAATTTTTTAGCAATATTTTTTGATCCTTCAATTTGTATATACCCTTTAGATTTTGAATTACAAGAATGATGTGCTCCCTTGCCATATGGAACTATTTTGTCATCAACCCCGTGATATAAAACACTCGGTATGGCATTTTCGTTATTTACTCACATTACGCAAAAAATGATTCAAAAACTGCATTATGCAGCTCTAGGTGT
>CAXBJF010000071.1:0-4817 GCA_963976005.1 uncultured Flavobacteriales bacterium
CACGAATAAAACTGAAAAGGCTTTATCCGTCATATGAAGATTGACATGACACTAGGGTTGATTTAAAAACTAAATATCAAGAATTTGATATTATCGCACTGCAAAACGATGGCAAAAAGAAAAACAAACTCTTATCTAATATTTTAAACATTTTTGTATTGAAAAACAGTAGTCAGGCTTCAGATAATTTTAGATCAGGCTCGGAAGAAGAGGTTACACGAGATAAAACCAAGTCGGTTTTTAACTTTATATGGCTTAATGTAAAAGTGGGATTGCTAGGTGCTATGACAGGTAGCCAAAAAAGTAATTAAAATATTATTTACAACAAGATTGTTTATAATTATTAATAAATCGGATTCATTAAAAGCGTAACAATGGTTATTTTCACAACATAAATAAAATGAAGTTTGGAGAAGTATTTAAGTCAATTAAATGAAGCACAATTAGAACCTACTTTACAAAAAGATGGACCCATGATTATTATTGCAGGTGCGGGTTCAGGAAAAACCCGGGTCCTTACTTTCCGTATAGCGTATTTAATGAATCAAGGTGTTGACCCATTTAATATTTTGGCATTAACATTCACCAATAAAGCGGCGCGCGAAATGAAAGACCGTATTGCCAAAATTGTGGGAACAAGTGAAGCCAAGAATTTATGGATGGGAACTTTTCATTCGGTCTTTGCTAAAATTTTGCGCATTGAAGCTGATAAATTAGGGTATCCAAGTAATTTCACCATTTATGACACTCAAGATTCTGACAGACTCATTGCTTCCATAATTAAGGAAATGAACCTTGATAAAGATATTTATAAGTACAAACAGGTACGTTCCAAAATTTCTTCATATAAAAACAGTTTAATTACGGTTCGGGCATATTTTCAAAATCCAGAACTTATTGAAGCTGATGTCATGGCAAGACGCCCTAAAATGGGTGATATCTATAAGGAATATGTAGAACGTTGTTTTAAAGCAGGCGCCATGGATTTTGATGATTTATTATTAAAAACGAATGAGTTACTAACACGTTTTCCGGAGGTGTTAATGAAATACCAAAACCGGTTTAAATATATTTTGGTTGATGAGTATCAGGATACCAATCATTCACAATATTTAATTGTGAGAGCGCTATCTGATAAATTTCAGAATATTTGTGTGGTGGGTGATGATGCTCAAAGTATTTATGCCTTTCGTGGTGCCAACATCAATAATATTTTAAATTTTCAGAAAGATTATGATGATGTGAAAGTGTTCAGGTTAGAACAAAACTACCGTTCTACAAAAAACATTGTAAATGCGGCGAATTCCATCATTGAAAAAAATCAGACAAAACTTGATAAAGTAGTTTGGACGGCCAATGATGAAGGTGAAAAAATTATAGTAAACAGGTCGTTGACTGATGGTGATGAAGGACGTTATGTTGCGAGTACCATTTGGGAAAATAAAATACAGCATCATGTAAAAAATAGTGATTTTGCCATTTTATATAGAACCAATGCACAATCGCGTTCCATAGAAGACGCCTTAAGGAAACGCGATATACCTTATAGAATTTATGGAGGATTATCATTTTATCAAAGAAAAGAAATAAAAGACGTACTCTCATATTTAAGATTGGTAATTAATCCAGCTGATGAGGAAGCTCTAAAACGAATCATAAATTTTCCACCTCGCGGTATTGGAGGGACCACCATAGATAAATTAATAGTGGCTGCAAACGGCTATAATCGCACCATTTTTGAAGTGATGAAGAACATTGATAAAACCGATGTTAAAATAAATTCGGGCACCAAAACAAAGCTTCAAGATTTTGTTGCCATGATTGAAAGTTATCAAGTTTTAAACCAGACAGCCGATGTTTTTGAATTAGCAGATCATGTTTCACGAACCAGTGGATTAATAAGGGAGTTTAAAAAAGATGGTACGCCGGAAGGTGTTACTAGAATGGAGAATATTGAAGAACTCTTAAATGGTATGAAGGATTTTGTGGAGGGCCAAAAAGAGTTGGCAGACACTACAGGGTCATTAGCAGAATTTCTGGAAGATGTTGCCTTAGCAACAGATATTGATGCCGACAAGGGAGATCCAAATCATGTAGCTTTAATGACCATCCATTTAGCTAAAGGTTTGGAATTTCCCTATGTTTTTATTGTAGGGTTGGAAGAAGATTTATTCCCAAGCGCTATGAGTATGGGAACACGTAGTGAACTGGAAGAGGAGCGAAGGTTGTTTTATGTGGCACTAACACGTGCCGAAAAGCAAGCCTATTTAACTTATGCTCTTTCACGGTACCGTTGGGGAAAATTAATTGATTCTGATCCGAGTCGTTTTATTGAAGAAATTGACGAACAGTATTTAGAAATTGTAACGCCAATTGAAGAACGCCGTTTTAACCCTATGTTGGACACTGATATTTTTGGTGATCCCGATAGCTATCGGGAGAACCCCAATAAAATACGGTTTAAACCTGCTAAACAAGCCGTATTTAAAAAGAGTGGTTCAACAAAAGAGGAACCAGTTAAATTTCAGGTTACCACCCCTAAAAACTTAAAACCGGTTTCTAAATCTAATAATAACACCAATTTGTTTGACAGTAAATTAGTTGTTGGTAACCTTGTAAAACATATCCGTTTTGGCACTGGTGAAGTTTTAAAATTAGAAGGTGCAGGCGCCGATATGAAGGCTGAAATTAATTTTCAGCATGGAGGTATTAAAAAATTATTATTGCGTTTTGCAAAATTAGAAGTGATAGGATAGTTATTAAATGTTATGGCTGAGTTTGTTAGAATTTATGAAGAAAACCCAAATCCGAAGGAGATTGATCGGGTAGTTGACATTTTAAAACGGGGTGGATTGATTATTTATCCAACTGATACCGTATATGGATTGGGATGCGATATTTCCAATATTAAAGCCCTTGATCGTGTTGCTAAAATTAAAGGCATTAAACTTGAAAAGTCTAATTTTTCATTTATTTGTCATGATTTAAGCAATTTAAGTGATTACGTAAGGCATATTGACACAGCAACATTTAAAATATTAAAACGAGCACTTCCGGGGCCTTACACGTTTATTCTACCAGGGTCAAATAGTTTACCAAATCCTTTTAAAAAGAAAAAAACGGTTGGAATTCGAATTCCTAATAATAATATTGCTTTAGAAATTGTAAAAAAACTTGGAAACCCCATAATTTCAACTTCTATTCATGATGAAGATGAGGTCATTGAATATACTACCGACCCCGAACTTATTTTAGAAAAATGGGATAAGCTGGTTGATTTGGTTATAGATGCTGGTTATGGAGGTAATGAGGCTTCAACTATTATTGATCTATCAGAAGGTGAACCTATTGTGGTTAGAGAAGGCAAAGGGAATTTGGAGATATTCTGATTTTGTTGGAAAGTAGAACATAGAAATAGAATATATTATTAAAAATTGAAAAAATGAAACATCCATAACGGTTTCTAGATACATAAGGAAATGATTATATGGATGTTGCACCTGCCTATTGGCAGACAGGTGTGACCGATAAAAAACAATAAAAACAATAAAAACAAACATATGAAAGAAAAAATTAAATCTGAGGGCGAATGTGTTTTTTGTGAGAAAAAATTCAAAAAAGCAGGTATCAATAGGCACTTACAAAAACATTTAACAGAGAAAGTTATTCACAGTCAACCTGGTAAATCATTTCACGTAAAAGTAGAAACAAATCCATATTGGGGCACTACACCTTATTTTTTATCTCTTTGGATTGATGGAGACACTAAAATGAAAGATTTAGATAATTTTCTAAGGGGTATTTGGTTGGAATGCTGTGGGCATTTAAGTTCTTTTAAAAATCCTAAAAACAGAAGGCAAGGTAGCGAAATGTTCAATTTTTTTGAGGCAGGTGAATTGCTTGAAAAAGGAAAAATAAAAGAGTACGGGAAAATGATGGAAGATTTAAAGGGCGAAATACCTATGACAAGAAAAGCAAAAGAAGTTTTGTTGAAAGATTTAAAATTAGAGTATCAATACGACTATGGGAGCACAACAGAGCTGTCCATTACAGTTATAGAAGATTATCCAGTTAAAGCAGATAAAAAAATTGTGTTGTTATCTAGGAACGAGCCTTTAAATATACTTTGTGATACATGTGGCAAAAAACCGGCCATAGTGATTTGTACAGCATGTGACTATGAAGGTGATGCTTTTTTTTGTGAAAAATGTGGAAAAAAACATTCAAAAACATGTGGAGATTTTGATGATTATGCTTCTATGCCTATTGTTAATTCACCACGTATGGGGGTTTGCGGTTATGTAGGTGGCACAATTGACATTAAAAGGGATGGGGTTTTGTATATAGAACAATAAGAAAATTTTGGCTTTTTTCAATGATGTGTCATCCTAAAAAACCTATACAGATTTACTGGACAAAAATAATTAAATCAACAGTACCAAAAACGTTTTTCTTGTTTGTTTTCTTAATCATACCGCCACTAAGCACAGCTTAGCGGTAGCGTACCTAAGGTGGATGACTCTCTTTGTTCGACATGACTAACCCTTGTTACCTCTAACGCAAGTGAGAGGTCGCATAATTTTGGTTATAAAGCCTTTTGTTTTTTGAGTTTCTTGTGTGGTGCCTACCTGTGGTCAACATGAATAAAAATTATAATTTCGGCCTTTTCTTGAAGTTACACAATTTTGCGTTAAGGATTGAAGCGATATCCTTTTTTGAGGTACGAAAAAAAGATAAAGCCGAAAGCCTGACCTCCCGATAGTTAGTCAACCCTTAGAAACTATATAATCATTTGATATTTAGGATTTTAACATCAA
>CAXBJF010000072.1:0-4556 GCA_963976005.1 uncultured Flavobacteriales bacterium
TATTAGATAGTGAGGGCAACGTAAAAGTGAGCATACTTGTATACTTAAGTTCGTGGTTATCAGAAAATGGGTTTTCAACTCAATTATTAAATCACTATAACAAGAGTAACTGGCTTTATTCCTTAGGAACAGGTGCACGGATGCGAGTAAGCGACAAACCTACTTATGAAGGTGCATTGAATGCGCTGCAAGATTAAGCAAAATTGAGCATTCATGTAGAGGAGGAAAACAGCATTGTCTTTACTTGGTAAAACTCATAAAAGTAACCAAGGGTTGTATTAAATGAAACATTTAGTAATAGTAATGTAACTTTTAAGGATGTAAAACGTCTAACTTATAAAGATAATATTAACGAAACTAATGCTTAAAAACTTAGTAAATCATTAAATGCTAGTTAATAAGTTACTAAATGACATACAACATATGAAGCAATATTCTATATTTGCATCATAAAACTAATTAAATTATGGCAATTGCAATTAAATCAATACCTGTTTTAAAGGATAGAGCGGCACAAGCTTTCACTGAATCAGTTAGGGTTAATACAGCAAATAAATCTAGCGTAGATTTTTCCAAGCAAGCCACGATTGCATCTAAAATTTTAGCTAAAGCTAAATTATAATTAAAATTGGGTTTCCTACTCAATAAGTGCACTTTCAAAGTTTACAATAGTGAACTTATAAATTCCTGCGAACCTTTCGATTGTGATAATCCCGATTTAAATGACTTCTTTCATAACGATTCTTTAAAGTATCATGATGAATTATTGGGAAAAACATACTGCTTTTACTTTAGATGAAAATCCTGAAATAATTGTATGTGCATTTACCATTTCTAATGACAGTATAAAAACTTTTTTGTTACCAAATGCAAGGAAGAAAAAAGTTATAAAAGATATTCCACGAGAAAAAACAATGAAATCCTATCCAGCGGTATTAATAGGTCGTTTGGGAGTAAATAAGAAATATCGTTTTATAGAAGGAGAAACTGAAAGAACAGGAAAACAATTAATGGATTTTATTAAATCTTGGTTTATTGATGGAGCTAATAAAACAGGGTGTCGTTTTATAGTTGTTGATTCATATAACGACGTAAGCCCACTTAGATATTATACAGAAAACCAGTTCATTCCATTATTCAGTTCAGACGAACAAGAAAAAGAATACACAGGAATTCCAATTGAAGCCATACTTGCAACCAGATTAATGTATTTCGATTTAATTATACTTAAACGATAAAGAATTAAGACCTCAGTTATCTGAAATAATCGATTTTATTGCAAGTATTCTTCGCTTCAACTAATTGTTTATTTCATTCAGTTATTATTTTACTCATGAATCTATTTTACCTTTATATGTGTTTAAAAGGTATCCTATGACAACTATTGAATTAACCCGAAAAGAAGTGTACGATTTAGTTTGGTCAAACACATTATCTAAATTATCACATGAATATGCCTTGTCTACTGAAGGCATAAAGAAACTTTGCAAAGAATTTGAAATACCAATTCCAGAAAATGGCTATTGGTCAAAATTTAAATACAATAAAAAAGTACGCATAAAAAATCTAAACAACAGTTTTAAAGGTGAAGATAAAATATCACTGCCTATAAGAGAAGTTGGTAATTCTGTAAACATAGACCAAAAACCACTAACGATTCTAACAAAACAAATCGAAAGCGATCCAAAAGCACCCTTAATAGTACCCGAGAAACTAATCAAGCCAGATATTCTAATACAAAACACAAAAGAAATACATTCTAAAAGAAAAAAAGAACCGTATTATCGTGATGAAAAAATAGATAGGATTGGAATATATGTTGAAGAAGTAAATTATAATAGAGCCTTATTAATAATGGATACGTTCATAAAACTGCTTAGATATAGAGGGCATTCATTCAAAAGAGATAGAAATAATAGGGGTCCACATATTATAATAAAAGAAATTGAATTCCCATTTCAAATTCGCGAAGTACAAAAAAGAATACCGCTAGTTAAACAATACGACACTTCAACTTTTGCCCCAACTGGAATTCTTCTTATTAAAATTGGTGAAAGCTATAGAGCAATAGAATGGAAAGATGGCCGTATTAAATTAGAAAATCAGTTAGCCAAAATAGTAGCTAAATTAGAGTTAGAAGCCGATAAAGAAGTCCTTTGGAAGGAAGAATGTAGATTACATGCTATTCAAAGAGACGAAGAAGAAAAAATAGAAAAAGAATTTAAAGCCCGTAAAGAAAAAGAAATAGTCAAAACTAAAAAGCTGTTTTCAGATGCTGAGAAATTCGACAAAGCAACAATTTACAGAAACTTTATAGTAGCAACAGAGCAAAAAGCAATCAATGAAAACATCCTTACAGAACAGCTAAAAGATTGGATAAAATGGGCAAACGAAAAAGCAGATTGGTTTGATCCTTTTATAAATAAAGAAGATGAATTACTAAATGATAACGACAGAGAAGAATTTCATAAACCAAAACAATCTAGCAACTATTACAGGTTTTAAATGGCATCGGCATTATCTCATAAACTGTGTAAGTTTTAAAATCTCAGGTTAATTTTTAATTTGAGATTTTTTTATTCATTACAGTAATTTATAATTACTCAAACATCATTACTCTAGTTTCCAATAGTCTCAAGTATTTTATTTTCATTTCATCAGAAAGAAAAGATATCTCAAGCAATTCCTTCCATAAAGGAATTGCTTTTTTCATTTGTTCTAGAATTATAGTTATTGTTTTTTCGTTGAGTTGCAGCCTTTCTATTGCGTAGTAGTCAATGAAATCTGTTGATTTTAAATTACTTTTTTTCCCTTTCAAGGGGAGCGCTATTTCTTCATCGGGATTTTTAATAGCGATAGAAGAATTTAGGAAATCATAAATAGGTGAGAGGGTAGTTTTACCGTTTTTAGTAATCAATGAAAAGTTTTTCAAGTGCATATCTTCATTTCCTGTTAGATAACAAAAAAGAATTCTTTTGAAAAAATCAGCCTTTTCAATAGCAGGAAATGTACAATAGTCGTCAAGAACCGGAATAAGTTTCTCCATTGTAAAACGGTATTTTGTATCTCTGGTATTTCCAGTTAATTGAGCAAAATCTTCTGTAGCCCATTTTTTTCCTTTACCATAGCGGTCAAAACGTTTAATAAAATAGGATAAACTACCATCTTTGCCATAAAGCATTCCGTGAAAAGGAACTTCTAAACCAAATGCTTTTGCCATTCGCATGGTTACATCTTCATTCTCGGGTAATTGTGGGAATAAATCATTTTGTGGCTTTATGATATAGGTTCCAAATTGATCAACAATTTTAAATTCTTGATCCACTATAGAAACAGATGCGCTAAGCTTTGGTTGTACTCCTTGAATGGATAGCTTTTTGGCTCTATTGGCGGCTTCTTGACGTAATTCTACTGCTGTATAAGGTAAATTGTTTAAGTGCGTTAATTTAGGAGCAATCATACGTATTCCTTTTTCGCTATACATATTCGTACCGCATAATTTGTATGTAATGGGGCATCTATTCATTTTCCAATAATTGAACTGTTACAGATCCTACTAAATCGTTTCCTGTAGCAATTAGTTGAGAGAAATAATCTTTTTTGTCAATTTTGGCAATGTGTAATAAACCTTGCAACATGACACCTTCGGGCAATAACCCTTCGAAAAAAGGAGGGAAGGATTTGTAGCTATACTTTTTGTGGTTAGTGGGCATAGTTAATGATACTGCTTCACCTTCATAATTTTGATCGTACTCAAAATGATAGTCGTTAGCCGCTACTTCTGTTAAAATTCCAGCTCTTTTTCCGTGAGCCAATATTATTGCTTGTCTCATGATTATTTAGTTAATGGACTTTTGAATTCTACTTTAATGTTGAGTACTTGGAGTACTGCAAATAGATTATTTAATCGTACCGTTTCTTTGTTCTTTTCAATATCAAAAACAGTTGTTTTACCAACTCCTGCTAAATTAGCTAGTTCCAGTTGGGTAAGTCCTGCTTTTTTTCGGTGGTCTTTTATCAAAGCACCTAAATCAAAATCATTCATTTTATACTGTTTAGGCGGTAAAAATACGTAATTTAAATATTTAAAGACATATATTTTGTATAAAATTGCATTTTATTACTGTTATAGCAGTAAATTAAAGAAGATTCATAATTTTTTAAGGGTGAAAAGACAAAAAAAGCATTCTATTACTGCTAAGGCGGTAATTAATTAGTATACTACTTAATGATTGGTCTTTATTTAATTAAAAATAGTATCCAAATCTTGTCTCCCAATTATAGTCATAATTTCAACAACATTATTATTGACTTTATAATAAATACTATCAGAACCACAAACACAACGTCTATATCCTGTTTTAATAAAATCAACTGATTCAAATGAGAATGGACTTTCAGCAATAATATCAAAATACTCAAAAAATGAATCAAAATATTTGTCAGCTTGTGTGATTCCAAATTTCTTAACTCCATAATGATGAATTCTAATCAAATCATCACTAGTGTCATGTCATTTGTAAATTGGCGTTATATTTTGTATTTTTGCTAAAACT
>CAXBJF010000073.1:0-3741 GCA_963976005.1 uncultured Flavobacteriales bacterium
TTGCTTCGTGCCTCGCAATGACGAAACATTAAAAAACTATCGTCATTACGAGGAGACACGACGACGTAATCTCATGATTGGAGTTCAAAATGTTTTAAGGTAAGCGATAAACAGATTGCTTCGTTTCTCTCGCAATGACGGAACATTAAAAAACTATCGTCATTACGAGGAGGCACGACGACGTAATCTCATTAATTGGAGTTCAAGATATTTTTAGGAAAACGTTAGGCAGATTGCTTCGTGCCTCGCAATGACGTTAAGGATGGGCAGATTGCTTCGTTCCTCTCGCAATGACGTTAAGGATGGACAGATTGCCACGGCTTTTTATCAAAAGTCTCGCAATGACGGTAACAAAAGCAATGACGTTATTTTTTAATCGCTTTTTTGGTAATTAAAGCCCCGTTTGAAAGTTCAATTTTAGCAATAAAAATGGCATGGTTCAATTTAGAAAGGTTGTATGTTTCTTCACTGTTTTGCCCTTTTAATTGATACAATGTTCTGCCCAGTAAATCAAAAATAGTGACCGTTTTAATGGTTTGGTTGTTTGACGCCCTAAAGTTTACATGGGTCTCATCAACCTGCAAAATGCTTACCGTATTTGCGTTAAAATCAAATGTGTCAGTGGATAATGAAACCGCATTAAACACTATTTGAAACCGGGTATTAAACTCACCAACTTCTGATGTGAAGGTATAATCAGAGGCTGATAAATCATGCAGGGTATTGGTAAGGTTATCTTTTAAATAGATGGTATGGGCAGTTAAAAAATCGCCTTGTAATTGCGCTATGGATAAGGTGTACAGTGTTGGTACATCAATACTGGTGTTAAACCCAAGATTGATAATCTCGTCTTTATTGATGCTGTTTATGGCTTTACCTTGTATTGCAAATTTTTTGTTTGAATTCTCAATGGTTGTGTATAAAACACTGGCATTATCCGTAGAAAATTTTGGTGCGTCATAAGACAGACCATCATTGCCATTGGTAGCACCATCTACATAAGCAACTAAAATTTGACCAAAAACCCCGTTGTCTGAAGTTAAATTAACCCATATTTTATTCGCTGCAGAAGTAGTTGATTTCCCTTTTGTATTTGTGTTTTTAAAAAACTGACTATTATCTGTTGCACCATTTACACGCATGGCATTATTGAAAGTAACAGTACTTGTAAAAACTTTAGTATAATCAGGTACTGTAATTGGGGTTGCTGTAGCATCATTTGACATAGATACAAAAAATCCTTGACCAGAAGGGATAAAACGATTTGGTTTATCAAGTATATCAACAACACCATCTTCATTAATGTCGTCTCCACCTTGAGTTTCTCCCGATAAATTAATCACTGCATAATCGGAGGATGAAAAATTATATGCTTGATTTCCGTTTGCTGTACTGGAAGGAGGTGTGTTTTGAGACCAAAGATAAATGGCTCCATCTATAGTACCAGCAGTATTTACTGGGAAAGATACTGATGCATTAGCAACATCAACATAAGCGTTTTCAAGAAAAAATTCGTCAGCACTTATTGCAGATGGATATGGATTTCCTATTAAGTTCCAGTTATCATCGTTCCGTTCAGAATCATTTCTATAAATAGAGACACCAATTACTCCATAATTAAAAAGACCAATAAATGTTGATTTAAAACGCTTATTTGGTACTACTGGCGGAGTGTTATAAGCAAATTCTGAAATAGTGGCTGCATAACCTTTGCCAGGCTCCATTAATGTAGTACCGCTAACCCATTGCCAGGCATCATTATTATCATCAATCCCATCTTGCCAAGGATCAGTGGCTCCATTATTATTGGTTTCAGCAGTGGCATCTAAATAGTTTTGGCCATAAAACTCAAAACGTCTACTAGGTTCAGAATCTGTTAAAGCAACTTCTATTTGCGGTTCAAAAACAGGAGAGCTCCAATAGGTATATTCATACCAGGCATTCATGGGTGCCGTATTCTTTTCAACCTGTGCAGTTCCTGTACCATTAACTGAACCACTATCATTTAATTGTACAAAATTTGCTTTTGCATTCATTAATATAGTACCGTTTATAGTGACGTCATTAGCTATCTCTACATACGTATTTGAAAGCGCACCGTTGTCAACATCATTTATAGCTAATGTAAAACCAGCATTTACTGTTAAACTACAAGCACTGAAACTGCCATAAGTAGCAGTATCATAATCTCCATTTATTATAGCTGGACTTGTTGATGTAGGTGCGGAAGGCGTCCAAGAAGTACCATTCCAAGTAACAGTTGGTGATGGACAAGGTAAAGCAGAAACTACTACACCACCTATACTAAGGTCATTACCTGATAATCTTCCAATAGCAAAAGATCCACTCCCATTAATGCTCGTTGAGTCCCATCCATAAAGTCTGAAAGTTATTGTTGTTCCAGAAACTACATTTTGTAATGCTGGGATACCTGATAAGTTAATTTGCGCTTGGGCTGTGCCATTGGTAGGATTAACATCGTAAAAAACCACAGTTCCAATATCAGTAAAAGTAGTGCCATCAGTACTATATTTCCAAATAAATGATTTTGGACCTGTACTTGACCTTCTAAAATTAGCATCAAGAGTACTTAATGAAACCTGATAACCGCTGGAAGCAGAAACTTCAAATTGTATATAATCGTTATTACTAATAGCGTCAGACTGCATACCGTTTAAAGTAAAGTTATTAGAAGAAAAGGCTCTTAGAAGAGCACTTGGTTCTATTCCATTACCACGTCTTAGTGTAGACATATTTAGTCCGCCAGCAAGAGTTGTCGCATTAACTGTAACTTCATCTCCTGTATTAGAACCTGAAACAGGATCCATTTCCCAAGCAACAATTTGTCCAAACCCAAAATTCACCGCACAAAAAAGAGTGATTAAAAACGGTAAGTATTTTACGAAAGTAATTTTTTTCATAGTGTTAAGTTTAAAATGGATACTTCAACTATGCTCAGCACGGTGGATTTGCTATTTTAAATTATTTTACTAATTGTTACTGTTTCAATGGTTATTTTTATGCTATGCAAACCAAAAAAACATATACGCTGCAAGAAGCTACCAAAAAACTGGAGCATTATTGCGCATATCAAGAACGTTGTCATCAAGAGGTTAAGCAAAAACTTGTAAGTATGCATATGATACCTGAAGCTATAGATGTGATTATGATACATCTGTTAGAGCATAACTTTCTGAATGAAGAACGTTTTGCCAAAGCATATGTAAGGGGTAAGTTCAAAATTAAGGCTTGGGGCCGACGCCGTTTGGCTTTTCAATTAAAGCAAAAAGACGTAAGCAAATTTAATATAAACCAGGCACTTGAAGAAATTTCGGACGAGGAGTATATCGGTGTTTTTAATGATTTAGCCGAAAAAGTGGCGCATACTATAAAGGAAACCAACAAATTAAAGAAAAAAAAGAAGTTTGTTGATTACTTTTTATACCGTGGCTGGGAATCACATTTGGTGTATGAAAAGGCGAATGAATTGATAAAGTAAAGCATCATTACGAGGAGGCACGATGACGTAATCTTTCAGTTATTTAATATGAGCCGTCATTACGAAGGAGGCACGACTGAAGTAATCTCATGAATTGAAATTCAGAACAATTTAACAAACAGATTGCTTCGTTCCTCTCGCAATGACGGAACACATCAACCTTATCGTCATTAGTAGGAGGCACGATGACGTAATCTTTCAGTTATTTAATATGAGCCGTCATTACGAAGGAGGCACGACTG
>CAXBJF010000074.1:0-3637 GCA_963976005.1 uncultured Flavobacteriales bacterium
CACAGGTAGTTGGGATGAGAATTCTAAGGTGCTCGAGAGATTCATGGCTAAGGAACTAGGCAAAATAGACCCGTAACTTCGGGAGAAGGGTCGCCCCCTTATGGGGGGCCGCAGTGAAGAGGTCCAGGCGACTGTTTATCAAAAACACAGGGCTCTGCAAAATCGTAAGATGAAGTATAGGGCCTGACACCTGCCCGGTGCTGGAAGGTTAAGAGGAGATGTTATTCGCAAGAAGAAGCATTGAAATGAAGCCCCAGTAAACGGCGGCCGTAACTATAACGGTCCTAAGGTAGCGAAATTCCTTGTCGGGTAAGTTCCGACCTGCACGAATGGTGCAACGATCTGGACACTGTCTCAGCCATGAGCTCGGTGAAATTGTAGTATCGGTGAAGATGCCGATTACCCGCAGTGGGACGAAAAGACCCCGTGCACCTTTACTATAGCTTAGTATTGGTTTTGGACAAGTAATGTGTAGGATAGGTGGGAGACTTTGAAGTGGCGTCGCCAGGCGCTGTGGAGTCATTGTTGAAATACCACCCTTTGCTTGTCTAGAGTCTAACCCTTTATTAAGGGGACAGTGCTTGGTGGGTAGTTTGACTGGGGTGGTCGCCTCCAAAAGAGTAACGGAGGCTTCTAAAGGTACCCTCAGCACGCTTGGTAACCGTGCGCAGAGTGCAATGGCATAAGGGTGCTTGACTGAGAGACCTACAAGTCGATCAGGTTGGAAACAAGAGCATAGTGATCCGGTGGTTCCGCATGGAAGGGCCATCGCTCAAAGGATAAAAGGTACGCCGGGGATAACAGGCTGATCTCCCCCAAGAGCTCATATCGACGGGGGGGTTTGGCACCTCGATGTCGGCTCGTCACATCCTGGGGCTGGAGAAGGTCCCAAGGGTTGGGCTGTTCGCCCATTAAAGTGGCACGCGAGCTGGGTTCAGAACGTCGTGAGACAGTTCGGTCTCTATCTACTGTGGGCGTTAGAAATTTGAGTGGATCTGACTCTAGTACGAGAGGACCGAGTTGGACAAACCTCTGGTGTATCTGTTGTTCCGCCAGGAGCATTGCAGAGTAGCTACGTTTGGAAGGGATAAGCGCTGAAAGCATATAAGCGCGAAACCCACCACAAGATGAGATTTCTTTAAAGGGTCGTGGGAGACTACCACGTTGATAGGATACAGGTGTAAAGGCAGTAATGTCATAGCCGAGTATTACTAATAACCCATAAGCTTATGTATGTCCACGCCTTCGGGCGTGGCGACACTCTTTTTTTAAAAGACTAGATGATTTAAATGATATTATTAGACCAGTATGTTAATTTATACAGTTGACAATTAGTGCAACTGAAAGATTTAAGGTGGTTATAGCGATGGGGCTCACCTCTTCCCATACCGAACAGAGAAGTTAAGCCCATTTGCGCCGATGGTACTGCCATTATGGTGGGAGAGTAGGTCGCTGCCTTTCTTTATATTGATAATAATCAATGTACAATGCTAAAGTCCTCAATCGTTAGATTGAGGACTTTTTTTGGTTTAAAACTAAAATAAAAGAGAATATTTTCGTTCTAATTATTAATTGTCTTTTCTTTGCAGCTTGTTTATGAAAATATTTAAAAGTTTATTTATAATGTTGATTTTTCCAAACTTGATATGTTCTCAAGTAGGAGGAGAATCTGTATATAAATTCTTAAATATTTCTACTTCAGCTAAACAAATAGCACTTGGTGGTAAAATACTTACTTTGATTGATGATGTTAATCAACCTTTGTGGAATCCTTCTGTTATTAATGAAAATTTAGATAATCAATTAGCTGTAAATTATTCTTCATATTTATCTGGAATTAATATTGGCTCGGTTTCTTTTGCTAAAAGAGTTAGTAGGAGATTTGGTACTTTGTATGGAAGTGCTAAATATATTAATTATGGTAGTTTAACTGAAGCAGATGAGTTTGGAAATATTACTGGGAGTTTTTCTGCAAGTGATATAGCAGTTTCTGTTGGTTATGCTGTGAATTTACCGTGGACAAACTTATATGCAGGAGCAAGTATTAAATTGATAAATTCATCAATAAGTAATTATTCATCAACTGGAATCGCTTCAGACATTGGATTTTTATATCACAGTCCACATCAACCATTCATTGTTACTTTAGTAGTTAGAAATATTGGTACACAAATTTCTGCTTTTGATAATGAATTAGAAAAATTGCCATTAGAAATTCTATTGGGAGGTTCATATCAATTAGAAAATGTTCCTGTTAAATGGTATTTAACTATTGATAATTTACAACAATGGAATGTTTCTGTTAGCAATCCATCAAATCAAATTTCTGATATTGAGGGAAATATTACTGAAGAAAACGTTTCTTTTGTAAATAATGCATTGAGGCACTTTATAGTTGGAGTTGAATTATTTCCAGAAAGTGCAATTAATTTGAGGTTGGGATATAATTTTAGAAAGTTTCAAGAATATAAATTACAAAACGTTAGAACATTTGGAGGACTATCATTTGGTTTTGGATTAAAAATGAATAATTTTAAACTTAACTATGCATATTCTAAGGTGCATACTGCAACAAATGTTAGTACTTTTAGTTTACAAATAAATTTAGATAGAAAAAGATAATGAATAAAAAAATCACTATCGCAATAGATGGATTTTCATCAACAGGAAAAAGTACTATTGCGAAACAATTAGCCAATTATTTGGGTTATATATATGTTGATACAGGAGCAATGTATAGAGCAGTAACATTATTTGCAATGCAACATGATTTTGTAGGTTTAAACTTTATTCATCAACATAAATTAATTAACGAGCTAAAAAATATTAAAATTTCATTTGTTTATAATAAAAATTTAGGTTTTGCTGAAGTGTATTTAAATGATGTAAATATTGAAAAAAAAATACGTTCATTAGAAGTATCTAACTTAGTAAGCAAGGTGTCAGCAATTTCTAAAGTTAGAGAAAAATTGGTTTTAGAACAACAAGAAATGGGTTTAAATAAAGGTATTGTATTGGACGGAAGAGATATTGGCACTGTTGTTTTTCCTAATGCTGAGTTGAAAATATTTATGACTGCTTCAACCGAAACTAGGGCGAAAAGAAGATATGATGAGTTGATTGAAAAAGGTGACAATGTTAGTTATGAAGAAATTTATAAAAACGTAGTTGATAGAGATCAAATGGATACAACTAGAAAAGATTCTCCTTTAGTAAAAGCTGATGACGCCATTGAGATTGACAATTCAAATCTATCTAAAGAAGAACAATTCGATTTAATTTTAAAATTTGTTAGAGAAAAATTATAAATAAAAAAGCAGCCATTTGGCTGCTTTTTTATTTAAGGAATATTTAAATATTTATGTGTTTGTAAAGAAATTTTCCATTTAGGATTTTTCATTACATAATTTACAATTTCAGGAATCATTTTTTCTCTTTTACTCCATTCTGGTTGTAAAAATAATTCACAATTTTCATTAACTTTTAATGCTTGCTCTTCAGCAAATTTAAAATCATTTAAATTATAAATAATTATTTTTAATTCGTCAGCCTCTTTATAAGTTTCTGCCAAAGGTAATTTTGTTTTCTTTGGAGATAAACAAAACCAATCCCATTTGCCAGAAAAAGAATATGCTCC
>CAXBJF010000075.1:0-3220 GCA_963976005.1 uncultured Flavobacteriales bacterium
ACTTTAAGTCACCAGCCCAAACCTATGGACTTCCAGTCCATAGTGGTTTAGTTTTCCGGCCAGTAATAAACTTAATTGTTTCCGGCGTAAGGCTGCAGCAAAACGTTCTTTTTCCAAATCGGTTTCTGGGATCAATTCTGGAACTGCAATTGGGCGTCCCATTTCATCAACAGCCACAAAGGTGTAAATAGCTTCATTGGCTTTTGTTTTAGCGCCAGATTCCCGATCCTCAACCCAAACATCAATAAAAATTTCCATGGATGTTTTAAAAGCTCTGGACACCTTAGCTTCAACCGTAACCACACTACCTAAAGGAACCGCTTTGTTAAAAGCCACATGATTAACAGAGGCTGTTACTACAATACTCCTGGAGTGTCTCCTGGCTGCAATACTGGCAGCTCTGTCCATGCGTGCCAATAATTCGCCACCAAACAAATTGTTTAACGGATTGGTTTCACCGGGTAGAACCACATCGGTCATTATGGTTTTTGATTGTTCAGGCGTTTTTGTTTTCATCAAGCTGATTTTTTATGATGATGCAAAGGTAAAACGATTTTGGGTTTATTGAAGCATGGTTTTAATATAATTGCAGATTAAATCAACTAAAAAGCTTCCTTAAAATTAAAGAAATAATGAAATATATAAGAAAAATCAGTTCAATTCCTTAACCAATAACCAAGCATCTTTATTGCTGGTTTTTCTAATCTCGCGAAGCGCAACAAGGGCTTCTTCACCGGTGTCATAACTGGCATATACAACTTCATGCAGGCCATATTTATTAATGCCAATTTTTCTTGGTTTATAGCCTTCTGCTTTTAACTGCTCAATTTTTTTATCGCAGTTTTTTTCTTTTTACGGTAAAACCGCAGCGCTTTTTGTGTTAAAGTAAGAAATAGGGCAAAAAGCACATAAAAAAAGTTGTGTAAACCGTTTTTTTTTTTTTTACATTTTGAATGAAATTTATTTCTAAAAATTGTTAGTTGATAATTAAGAATAGAGAGTTTTAAAAAACCTCTAATAAATTGTTAATATAAAAATATGCTGAGTATTAATTTTAAAACAAATTGCCTATGAAGTAGCCAATAAGCCAAATTATTAGAGGAGAAATAATATTTTTTTGGTTAGAAAAAGCCTCTGTGGAAAAGAACAAAAGATTTTCAAGACAGATCAAAAATACTAAATTTTAAAATATAAAAAATGAAATATTATAAAAAAACATTTAAATTCATCTGGTTATTGCTGTATAGCTCATTGATATTCTTTAGTTGTAATAAAGAAACAATTGAAAACACAGAAGATACATCTGTTTTAGAAGGTAAGGGACTAACAGTTATAGATTATAAAAGGAGTAAAAATAGTAGTTCTAAAACAGATAGTAACAAAAGCAGTTTTAATGGGACACGCATAGCTGTTTTTAGTGATGAATTAGCTTATGAAAATTATACTGAAGCGTTAGAAAATCAAGTACAAAATTGGGAAAATGCTTTTTTAGCGCAATGGGGTCATCTAAACGATGATGATTTAAACGCTAAAGAGGATGAGCTTAATTTTGATAGTGAAAAGCCATTAAGTGACTTTGAAAACCAAATTGGGTTACAATCCTTACGCAAGCAATATTTAATGGCAGAAGAGGCTTGGTTAAATAATGATGTTTTAGATTCATCAACGGATCCAGATAGTAAGCCAATTTATGATTTTGAGGATAATGAAATGGCAGTTATGAATACCTTGGCCGAAGTACAAATAGGTACAACAATAATTAAAAAATTGAACTTAGAAGAAATTACACTTATCAGTGAAGCTCAAGGTATTCTTAAGTCAACTACGGGGAAAAATTTATTAACAGTACCCTACGAAGACAAATATTTAGTTATTCAAAATTCAGATTATGATGCGTTAATAGATTTTAATAATGGAGATGTATCTGTAATTAATAACCCGAATGTAACAGTTACTAATAACCCACCAGCCACAAGTTGTAAATATGCCAAGGAAGTGAGAAAAGATTTTTTGATAGATTCAAAAAAGTTTTTTAGAGCAGTAATTAAAGTACCACGCCCAAGTTTAGGTTGGAATGGTAAAGTAAAAGCTAAAATTGTATCATATAAAAAAGGGTTTTTTGGTTGGAGAAAATGGCGTACAAAAATTGATGTTGGTGCTCGAGGTGATGTTTTTAATACTAGTTGTGACAACTCCCCTACTTACGTAAATAAATGGAAAGGGGTAAAAAGAAAAAAGAAACGAATCTATATATTCCGGGATAAATCTTTTGGCAGTCATAAGGTAGAGAATGGAGGCATGACGGGATTATATAGACATAATAATGTGATAAAAGAATTAAATTTAACATGGTAAAATTTAATGCAAAACTAATAGCTATGAGCCTTGGGCTCATAGCTATTTTAAAAACGGAAAAGATAACTGCACAGCATGCCAAAACCCTATTCAATAATCACCATAAATGGGGCGTGGTCATTCAGTATAATGTGTTTGATGCTGCAAATATAACCCCAACAAACAACCCCAACATTAATTATGAAATTTTTAAAAGCAAAATGTTTGCCCTTGGAATTGCCTATAATTTTTATCAATACAAAAACTGGAATTTTAAGGCAGAACTACAATTGCAATGGTTTGGCAATCTTGAGGGGCTTACTATTTTAGAGCCAGAAAATATAGTTCCTTTTAATTATGAAGATTTATCAAGAACAGAACATGATAAAACAGGATATTTACCTCTAACCGCAGAATATGTGTTTTTAAATACAGGTAGTTTTAGCTTTAGCATAGGTGGGGGGTTGGGGCTAACCTATTATTGGCATTATGATATAGAAGGGTCAAGTGGGTTGGCTATTAATGATGTTACACTCTTTGAAGCTTATGAAAGAACAGACTACCCCCTTTTTTACCTTAGCAACCACTTACAAGCTAGTATTTATTTAAAAAGAAAAAGCTTTATGCTGCAAACCAGCTTGATTTATAAAAAGAGTTATACATCATTTAGAACGGGAACGTACGAGTTTAAAAACCTGAAAGTCTCACCAGATGTTAAAGGAGCCTTTGATCAGTCAGGTGATTTTTTAGGTATTTCGTTAACTATTTATCCTAAGTACATGACAAAAACTGAAAAATATTAGTATTGTTTTGATTTTCAGAGTTTAATAGATAGTGTCTGGTCGGTAAGTGGAGTAATTTGTTGATAAATTCAATTTTTGGGTCC
>CAXBJF010000076.1:0-2283 GCA_963976005.1 uncultured Flavobacteriales bacterium
TATGGTGGTTTTGGCTATGGTGGTTTTGGCTATGGTGGTTTTGGCTATGGTGGTTATGGCTATGGTGGTTATGGCTATGGTGGTTATGGCTATGGTTACCCATATTACGGCAATTATTATGGCAGTAATACTTATGGAAGACGAGGTTATTCATATAGTGCTACAAGACGGGGCAGTGTAGCATCAAATTATAATTCAAACACTGGCTCAAGAAGTAGTGCTGTAAATAATTCCAGATACAATACCGCAAGAAGAGGCACTTACTCAAATTCTACAGCTGGTTCAAGAAGTAATGCTGTAAACAATTCAAGATACAATACCGCAAGAAGAAGTACTTATACCAATTCAAATACAACAAACCGATATAACAGTGCTAACACGAGAGTTTACAATTCAACACAACGAAGAGTATCGGGGGTAAGTGCACCTTCATCAAATTCACCAACAAGATCGTCCTCTACAGTTAGAAGAAGTTCTAATAACTCCCCTAGTTATAACCGAGTACGAAACAGCAATTATTCAAAATCTAGTTCAACTCCGTCACGAAGTTATAGCTCTGGAAGCAACAGCCGTAGTTCTGGTGTTTCAAGGTCATCTTCAGGTGGTGGTTCACGAAGTAGTGGAGGTTCTGGGTCTTCAGGCAGAAGAGGTCGTTAAAATTTTAAAAGAAAATAAATACCCCATATGAAAAAGTTAAACTTATTAGTTTTAGGTATACTAAGTGTATCCTTAACAAATGCGCAAGACATTACAGATGCTTTAAGATATTCGCAAAATGAAATTCAAGGAACTGCCCGTTTCAGAGCCTTAAGTGGTGCTTTTGGAGCTTTAGGAGGCGATATGAGCGCTGTTAGTTTAAACCCAGCAGGCTCAGCTGTTTTTAGCAAAAGCCATGCGTCATTCACGCTTTCTAATTTAGAGACAAATAGTGATACCAAATATTTTAATGGGTTCAATAGCTCATCAGAGACTAAATTTGATATTAATCAAGGAGGGCTTGTTTTTGTGTTTGGGAATCAAAGCAGTAGTAACCCTTGGAAAAAATTTACATTGGGAATTGCTTATGACAAGACCAATAATTTTGATGACAACTGGTTTGCTTCTGGAACCAATACCAATAACGACAATAATTTCAGCAATTCCATTGCCAGCTACTTTTATGATTATGCAGATGGTGTAAGGTTAGGGGATATTTCTCTTTTAGACGGAGAATCCATTTCCCAGGCATATTCTGATATTGGCAATGTTTTTGGCTTTGGGCCCCAACAGGCCTTTCTAGGATACCAATCTTATATTTTGGACCCCGTTGTTGATGATGACAATAACACATTGTATTCAGCCAATATTTCAAATGGAGATTTCAACCAGAATTATTCGTATGTTGCAACTGGATATAATGGTAAAATGACCTTTAATTTTGCTACGCAGTATGAAGATAATCTATATTTAGGGATTAATTTAAATTCACATTTTATAAATTATGACCGCTCTACTTCTTTAATAGAAACAAACCAAAACCCATCTTTAAACTATATTAATTTTGATAACAATTTATCAACTACCGGAAATGGATTTTCCTTTCAATTGGGAGGCATAATAAAGTTAAGCCCAGAATTTAGAGTTGGTGTTACCTATGATTCCCCTACTTGGTACACCATAGATGAGGAAACCTCCCAATATCTAGCCACAGATGGAGAAGATAACGGTTTTATAGAAATCAACCCGCAAGTGGTTAATATTTATCCCAGATATAGATTGCAAACACCGGCTAAAATTACCGGAAGTTTTGCGTACATTTTTGGTGATAAAGGCTTGTTTAGCTTTGATTATTCAAGGAAGGATTATAGTTCAACTAAATTTAAACCAACCACAGATCCCTTTTTTACAACTCAAAATAATATTATTAACAGTGATTTGGTGTCTGCTTCAACGTATAGATTTGGTGCTGAAATCAGGGAAAAACAATTTAGTTTTAGAGGTGGTTATCGATTTGAACAAAGTCCTTATAAAAACGGATTAACCGTTGGTGATTTAAATGGGTATTCTTTTGGTATTGGTTTCAATTTTGGAAATACAAAACTTGATATTACATATGATCAGGCCAAAAGAAAATCTCAAAATCAATTATACAATGTGGGCTTAACAGATGCTGCCTTGATTGATGCAAAAAATTCAAACATTACATTTTCTTTAGGTTTTAATATTTAAAACTTAAATAATCATAATAATTAGGGTCTCCTCATTCTAGTATAAACGATTGATATTCAATAAAACAAACTGTAT